>JAVEYK010000004.1:71603-94323 GCA_034003505.1 Anaerolineaceae bacterium
TTTTATTACATACCAGCCATATAGGCAATCCCGACCACACCAGGGCCTGTATGAGTCCCAATGACCGGGCTGACATCGGCAATTGCTGCCTCAACGACATCTTCTTCAGGCAATGACTTCAGAACCTTATCGAGAAGAATTTTCGCTTCTGGTAAGGCATTGGCATGCTGGATGGCAATTCGGATGGGTGTTCGATTACCAATCTGTGATTTCATAATTTCAATGACTTTGTCAACAGCCTTATTCATCGTGCGAACTTTTCCCGCTGCTTCAATTTTTCCTTCACGCACTTCGAGAATCGGTTTCAATTTCAACATGGTGCCAAGGAATGCCGCACCTCCGCCGATACGACCTCCGCGATGTAAAAATTCAAGTGTGTTGACTGCAAATAAAACACCTGTATTTTCGCGTGCTTTTTTCGCAATTTTGACAACATCTTTTAGTGATGCTCCGTTCGCAGCCGCACGAGCGACGGCCAATACTTGAAATCCTAAAGCCATGCCTGTTGTTTCTGAATCAAAGATTTCAATATTATCAATCTCCAACATGGCTTTTGCCTGTTCAGCTGAATCAATGGTGCCAGATAATTTGGAAGAGATGTGAATAGAGAAAATATCAAAGCCCTGGTTTGTTAATTCTTTGTAGATTTCTTTCAAAGCGCCGGGCGTGGCTTGAGAGGTGGATGGCATTACTTCAGCGGTTTGTAATTTTTCATAAAATTCAAGTGGTTGAATATCCACTCCATCACGAAATTGTTCTTCCCCCCAAATAACCTGTAAAGGTGCTATCTGCAGTTTAAATTCCGACGCCCATTCCTGGGGAATATAAGCTGTACTGTCTGTGACAATTGCTACTTGTGCCATTCTACTCTCCAATTTTTCTAATAATTTTTTGTGTGCTACAGTATATCGTCTTACCTATCAAGATAACACACATCATTATGAAAAGATGCGTTATTTAGCAGGTTATCTACTATTTCATAAAAAAAACTTCCTAAATTGATTTGTATTTTACCCTGGGAAAACACCTGTGTTAGAATTCCTTGACCAAAATTGTTGAACAAGCTAAAATTTTGCTCGCTATTAAATGTTAAGTAATATTGAAGATAATTTATGTTTGAGAATTTAACTGGAAGACTGGACGGGATATTTAAAGAATTACGCCGGAGAGGAAAACTCTCCGAGGGTGATGTTGATAATGTAATGCGAGAGGTGCGACTGGCGTTATTGGAAGCAGACGTCCATTTTAGCGTTGCAAAAAAGTTTGTAGCCCAGGTTCGTGAAAGGGCCATTGGGTCGGAAGTGTCCAAAGCGCTGAACCCCGGGCAGCAAGTTATAAAAATTGTCAACGAAGAGTTAATTAAGACATTAGGTGAACCATCAAAAATCAATTTGAGCGGAGAAAAACCTTATGTAATCATGATGGTTGGCTTGCAGGGATCTGGTAAGACCACTGCCTCAGCTAAATTAGCCAAGAAACTCAGATCACAAGGCGAACGAGTTTTAATGGTTGCTGCTGACCCATATCGTCCTGCTGCCATAAAACAATTGCAGACCCTGGGTGAACGGATCGATGTACCAGTTTTCTCCGAAGATGGTAAGAAACCACCGGAAGTATCTTTTCATGCGTATGATTTTGCCCGTAAAGGCGGGTACACAGTTGTCATTATCGACACCGCTGGACGCTCACAGTTAGATCAGGATTTAATGGATGAGCTTCGTGCAATCCAATCGAGGGTAAAAACTGTCGAAATATTACTGGTCGTCGACTCAATGATTGGTCAGGAAGCTTTACATGTTGCTGAAGGTTTTCGGGATACAGTTTCGATCACTGGGTTGGTATTAACGAAAATTGATGGTGATGCCAGGGGTGGAGCTGCGATTTCGATTCGTAGTGTTACCGGTGTTCCGATCAAGTTCCTCAGCACCGGGGAAGGTATTGACGCCATGGAAGTTTATGATCCAGGTCGTCTTGCTTCCCGAATTTTGGGTATGGGAGATGTAATTGGGTTGATCGAAAAAGCGGAAATGGCTTTTGACCAAAAAGAAGCCCAATCCCAGGCTCAGAAAATGATCAGCGGAGAATTTTCTTTGGAAGATTTTCTGCAACAACTCAAACAAATCAAGAAAATGGGGTCCATCTCTCAAATATTAGAAATGATGCCAGGTAACATGGGGCAAATGGCCAGGTCAGTGAATCCAAAAGACGCAGAAAACCAATTAAAACAGACGGAAGCTATTATAAATTCGATGACTTCACAAGAAAGACGATTTCCGGATATACTTAATGCGTCACGCAGACGAAGAATTGCTTCTGGATCTGGCACTCAAGTACAAGATGTAAATCGCTTAATTAAGCAATATCGTGATATAAAGAAATTGATGAAAACTTTTCAAAAATCCGGAGGGCGGGGATTACCACGTTTATTCGGTTAGTCTGATGATCAACATGATTCTTTAAACGTCCCTTCAACGTTTCCTCTCAGAATCAGATTGACATCCGATGATCAAAAATAAAATTTATTAAAAAACAGGAGAAAAAATCGATGGTAAGGATTCGATTACGAAGACAAGGATTAAAAGGTCAACCAACCTACCGTATTATTGCAGCTGATAAAGAAAGTCCACGGGACGGGAAATTTCTAGAAGTTTTAGGTTTTTATAATCCCAGGACAGAGCCTTCAACAATCAGCGTCCAGGAAGAGCGTGTATTTGATTGGATGGGCAAAGGCGCTCAGCCCAGTGACTCAGTTGAACAGATATTTAAGCAAGTAGGTCTTCTGGAGAGATTCGACCGTTTTAAGAAAGGTGAGTCGATGGATGTATTAAAAGAAGAAGCGGAAAAGATTTACACGAAACACACATCTAACCAGAAAACGAATCCGGCTTAATTTTCATCACTTATTAAGCGTAGTCAAAAAACTTGCTTTAAGAAAGGAATTAGCCGTGAAAGAATTAATTGAATTTATAGCTCGTTCATTGGTAGATGATCCCTCCCAGGTTGAAGTAAAATGCGATCGAGGTGGGAACAAAACTCGTGTGGAGTTAATGGTAGCCAAAGAAGACATGGGGCGCGTCATTGGAAAAGGGGGGCGTGTAGCAAATTCAATGCGCGTATTATTGCGTGTAGCAGCCGCCCGTGAGGGGAAACAAGCCTCATTGGATGTGGTGGAACCTCGATGAAAAAAAAACATCGGGGGCTGTCTGAACCTGATATGAATGGCACAGGCTCGCTCACACAAAGCGAGCCTGTCTATTTGGCTATTGGACGTCTTGGTAAAGCGCATGGACTGGATGGGGAAATATCCTTTTATATCTTGACCGATTTTCCTGAACGAATAAAGAAGGGCAAAAAGGTGTTTGTTGGGGAGGAATATATACCAGTGCACATTCGTTCGATCAAAGAACATTCCAAGGGGTTCTTTATTCAATTTGATGAATACAACCACATTGATCAAGTCGAAAAATTTAAAAGCGATTTTGTGTTTGTTGAAACGAATGAACTTCCTGAGCTTCCTGAGGGAGAGTATTACCATCATCAACTCATTGGGTGTTCTGTAATGGCTGTCGATGGGTCAAAAATCGGTGTCCTGACGGAAATACTTGAAACAGGGGCGAATGACGTCTATGTCATTATTGGCGAAGATAGAAAAGAAACCTTGTTTCCTGCATTATTAAATTTAATTGAAAAAATTGATATTGAAAATAAAATCATGGTTGTAAAACCATTGGAATACTATAACCAGGATTAAGTATGGATCCAAGAAACTATTGGGTTGGATTTAGCTTAATCAAGGGGATCGGTGCTGTCAGGTTGCAGGCGTTGGAAGATTACTTCGGTGATCTTGAAATTGCCTGGAACGCACCACTTTCCGCATTAAAGGAAACCGGATTATCTGAAAAAATTTGTGAACGTGTGTTACAAATTCGCAAAGATTTAGATCTTAATCAATATGTAAAGCGGATTCAATCTGCTGGTATAAAAATCTTAATCAAAGAAGATCCAGAATATCCCCGGTATTTGAAGGAAATCGATCAACCACCACCAGTTATCTATTTAAAAGGAGAATTATCCTTGGAGGATGAGTGGGCAGTTGCTATTGTGGGCACCAGAAAAGTAACCCATTATGGAAAACAAATTACCGAAGAATTCTCCCGGGTGATGGCTGACCACAAAATTACGATTGTGAGCGGATTAGCGCGGGGTGTTGACGGTATTGCCCATAAGAGCGCTCTGGAAGCTGGTGGAAGGACGATTGCGGTGCTGGGCAGTGGAGTAGACCGAATTTACCCGGCAGAACACAAAAAATTGGCGGAAGATATTTCCAAAGCCGGGGCAGTGATCAGTGATTACCCTCCCGGGACAGCTCCTGAAGCAAACAATTTTCCGCCTAGAAACCGGATTATTTCTGGATTATCCCGAGCTACGATTGTGGTGGAAGCAGGGCAAACAAGCGGAGCTTTGATCACCGCTGATTTTGCTGCCAGTCAGGGAAGGAATGTTTATGCCGTCCCTGGAAGTATCTACAATGTTCAGAGTAAAGGCACAAATAAATTAATCCAACAAGGTGCAAAACCATTATTGGATATTCGAGAGGTCTTACAGGATATTCAAGTTGAACTGATTCAGGAAAGAAAAACGTTTAGAAAAGAATATCCGATTGACCTGTTTGAAGAAAAAATACTGCGGGTTTTATCGAATGAACCTTTACATGTCGATGAGATCACCAATTTATCCGAATTACCCATCTCACAAGTAAGTTCTTACCTGGCTATGCTGGAATTGAAAGGTTTGACCAAACAGGTGGGTGGGATGAAATACGTAGTCATCAGAGAAGAAAGAGGGGATTATTATTCATGATGGAAAATTATGAACATTTTTATGCTGTCATTATGGCTGGCGGTGGTGGAACCAGGCTTTGGCCATTATCCACAAGGAAAACGCCCAAACAGATGGTAAAGATATTTGGTGAAGAGACTCTCTTCCAAATCTCCGTTAACCGTCTGGAAGGATTGTTTTCTCCCGATCGAATTTTTGTTGTCACTGTTGCTGAACAAGCTGAACCATTGTCATTACAAACCCCACAGATTCCCAGGAGAAATTTCCTGATAGAACCATTTCCCAAGGGAACTGCCTCCGTAGTAGGTTATGCAGCAACATACATCAAGCAACTGGATCCTGAAGCAATCCTGGTAATTTTAACCGCTGACCATTTTATTCGAAATATTCCCGAGTTTCTAAACATATTGAAATCCGGTTATCAAGCTGCCAAAGAAAAATATTTGATCACATTGGGAATTCATCCGACATTCCCGGCGACCGGTTATGGATACATCCATAAAGGCGACCCAGTTAATCAGTTTGAGGATCGCTGGGCATTCAAAGTGAAACAATTTATTGAAAAACCTGATGAGGAAAAAGCAAAACTTATGTTTTCGTCGGGTGTTTATGATTGGAACTCCGGTATGTTTCTGTGGCATGTGGATGCAATTTTGCAAGAATTCAAAAGACAAATGCCGGAGTTAAATCAGATTCTTGAGGCGATTAAAAATTCACTTGATGAAGGAAGTTTTGAAAAAATGTTACCGATTCTATGGGAGAAAATAATTCCAGAAACGATTGATTATGGAATTATGGAACACGCATTGAACGTTATTGTTATACCAGGAGCCGATCTCGGGTGGTTCGATGTTGGCAGTTGGGAATCATTATTCGATGTGATGGAATCCGATCAAAATGGAAATGTAAACTTAGCGTTAAGCCATCATGGGTTTGAAACGAGGAATACTTTAGTCTATTCGCAATCAGACAAACATATGATTGTGACCATGGGTATTGAAAACCTGGTGATTGTCGAATGTGATAACACCATTTTGATATGTGATCGCAAAAAATCCCAAGAAATTAAAAATGTCGTAAAATACTTGACCGAAAACGGTTTGGAAGATTATTTGTAGGAGGAATTGTTTTGGAAGCTTATTGTGTAAAATGCAGAACAAAACGTGAAATCAAAAACACGGAAGCAACATATAACAAAATTGGTGCGCCGGTAACAAAAGGAGTTTGTTCTGTTTGTGGTACGACTCTCTATAGAACTGGAAATACTGAGGAACATAAACATTTAACGCCCCCTCCGGTAGTTAAAAAACAACCAAAATTAAATGGAAAGCTTGTGATCGTTGAATCTCCCGCGAAAGCCAAGACCGTTCAACGATTTTTAGGTAAAGATTATATAGTGAAAGCTTCTGTTGGACATGTTCGTGATTTGTTGCGGTCTGAATTAGCAGTGGATGTTGAAAATCAGTTTACTCCTAAATATCGGGTACCAAATGAGAAAAGACCGATTGTAAAAGAATTGAAACAACTTGCGAAAACAGCTGAGCAGATTTATCTGGCAACTGATCCTGACCGGGAAGGAGAAGCGATTGCCTGGCATTTAATGGAATCAGCTGAAATAGATGAAAATCGAACATATCGGGTCGTCTTTCATGAAATCACAAAACCCGCAATTGAAGAAGCTTTCGGTCATCCTAGAACGATCAATATGGACCTTGTGAATGCCCAACAAGCCCGCAGAATACTCGACCGATTGGTTGGTTATAACTTAAGCCCATTATTGTGGCAGAAGGTTCGCAGCCGTTTATCTGCGGGTCGGGTCCAATCTGTTGCGTTGCGATTAATTGTTGAGCGTGAGAGAGAGATCGAAGATTTCATCCAGGAAGAATACTGGACAATTGAGGTTGAACTCAAGCCAGAACAATCGAAAAAAACTTACATTGCTAAATTATTCCGGATTAATGGCGAAGAACCCACGTTAAATGACAAAGAGAAGGCTCACAGCTTTTTGGGCGATCTTGAACATGCCAATTATTGGATCACAAAAGTAAAAAAAGGTGAAAGAAAACGGAAAGCTCCTGCACCCTTTATTACCAGTTCTCTGCAACAGGAAGCATCACGCCGGCTGGGATTTACAGCCCGGCGTACGATGGCTTTAGCTCAACAACTCTATGAAGGTTTGGATATGGGCGAAGGTGGTGCAACAGGTTTGATCACCTATATGCGCACCGATTCGACAAATATCTCTGAAATAGCTCAAAAAGAAGTCCGCAATTATATTATTTCAAAATTTGGAAAATCTTTTCTACCTGCCACTTTACCCCAACATAAAACCAGAGCTGTCAAAGCTCAGGAAGCTCATGAAGCGATCAGGCCAACTTCTGTTTTGCGATCTCCAGAAGAAATTAAGAAATATTTAAAAGGTGATCAGTATAAACTTTATCAACTAATTTGGAAGCGATTCGTGGCTTCTCAAATGGAAGCAGCTATTTACGATACAGTTTCCGTCGAAATTCAGGCGGATGGAAAAGAAAACCAATATGAATTTCGTGCGTCCGGATCGACTTTGCGTTTTTCAGGCTTTCTGGTCGTCTATGAAGAAGCAAAAGATGAAGACAAATTAAATGGGAATGACTCCGTTGTATTGTTACCCTCCAATTTAGAGGATGGTCAAAAGCAGGAGCTTGTTCGTTTAATTCCTGAGCAACATTTTACAGCGCCACCCCCACGGTTTACAGAAGCTTCTTTGGTTCAATTATTGGAAGAATACGGGATTGGACGACCTTCGACATATGCACCGATTCTTTCAACGATACAAGAACGGGGGTATGTTGAACGAGAAAAGAAACGATTATTTCCCACTGAAACTGGTATGACTGTAAATGATTTGCTGGTTGCGCATTTTAACGAAGTTGTTGACACAGGATTTACTGCTTCCATGGAAACAGCCCTGGATCAGGTCGCTTCTGGTGAAAAGGTATGGAATTCAGTGATCAGAGATTTTTATAAGGATTTTTCCGTCCATTTAAATCGGGCAAAAGAGGAAATGCCAGAAACGAAAACAGAATTAGAAAAAATTGGCAGAGATTGTCCAAAATGTGGTCATGAATTGGTTATTCGATTTGGTAGATTTGGTAAATTTATTAGCTGTAGTAATTTTCCAACCTGTCGGTATACTGAACCGATTTTAGAAAAAATTGGCGTAAAATGCCCTGATTGCTCTACCGGTGAAGTTGTTATTCGGAGAACCAGAAAAGGGCGCATTTTCTATGGATGTTCGAATTATCCTGAATGTCAATTTACTTCCTGGAAACAGCCTGTAGCAGAATCCTGTCCGAATTGTCAAGGAACATTGGTGGTTTTGAACAAGCGCGACCTTCAATGCCTGAAATGTGAGGAAACTTTTTTGCAATCCGATATTCTGACTGGAGAAAAGGAAGATCTGGCATAAAATCTGCAACTAGATAAATGTGATTGAATTGTTGCATTTTTAGACGCTTTGTTCTAAAATCAAAATGTAATAATTCAAAATTATGTCAAATCACCAGGAGCAGAAAAATGGATAAATTCCAAGAATACTTAAAGAGACCATTGATAGCGGCAGGAATAGGTTTTCTCATTGGTTTGATTATTGGGCTGCCAATTTTAGGTTGGGGATTAATGCCGGTCAAATGGACTGATGCTGATCCTTCATACCTGAGGGCAGATTTGCAGGATGATTATTTCTGTATGGTTGTTCATTCATTTATGAAAACCGGTGATGCCATACAAGCAAAAGGACGCCTAGAAGGATTAGGATCTGTTAGCGAAGAGAAGTTATCCAGATTAATGCCTGGCGACTGTGGATTAACCATTACCGACATTGATCAATTCCGAACTGCGCTGGGATTAGCCCAGGTTGCTTTGCCAGAGCAGGAACAACCCGCGGCAGAGATTCAGACACCGGACGTCGTCACAGAGACGGATGGAGAAGCAAAACCTGTTGATGTGGATGAAAAAGTAGAGGATAAGAAATCCAAATTTAATCCTTTTGTCCTGGTGGGAGTCTTATGCTTTATCACCTTATTAATTGGTGGTGCATTGATCTACATATTCTTTATTCGTAAACGAAACGGTACTGGTGGTATCCCGGATAGATCTGCTCCTGAGGTTCCAGTATCAGAAATGGGCACTTACCAGGGCATACCAGCTGAATATTCCACTCCAGACCAGGATGTTCCGATCACTCAATTTATGAGTACGTATGTAACCGGTGACGATTTATTTGATGATTCTTTCAGTATTGATTCTCCCACCGGTGAATTCCTGGGTGAGTGTGGTGTTGGAATTTCAGAAACCATTGGTGTAGGCGAACCAAAGAAAATCACCGCTTTTGAAGTCTGGTTGTTTGATAAAAATGACATTCAAACTGTGACAAAAGTTTTGATGAGCCAACATGCTTATGACGATGCAGCGATTGCAAACAGGCTGGCTTCTAAAGGCGAACCAATTTTGTTAGAACCAGGTGGAAAAGTTATTTTAGAAACTGCCACATTAATACTTGAAGCCCGGGTGGTTGATATGAATTATGGTCAAGGCGCATTACCCGAAAATAGTTTCTTCGATCGTTTGACTCTGGAACTGGCTATTTGGCCAAAATAAACTAATTAAATTAAAAAAACCGGAGATATTTGTGGTATCCTCCGGTTTTTTTTTCTCTATTTTGAACCACCAGGTTATGTAGCGAACTGGTTTTTATGTAAGACTGCTCTCGCCAAAAAACTCCTAACAGCGTTCACCTATGGAGATATTACTCAATTTTGATAATTTTTAATTTTAGCCTGCCTCCGGGGGTTTCGATTGTCACTTCATCACCTAATTGATGGTTGAGCAATGCTTTTCCTATGGGAGACTGGTAAGAGATTCTCCCATTGGATGGGTCTGCTTCTTTTGGTCCAACAAGATAATATGTTTCCACAGGATAGGTCGATTCCTGTACACTTACAATTGATCCAATATCAACTTTCCCATCGCGGCGGTTTTTTTCTTCAATCACTTTCACATTGCTCAAGAGACTTTCTAATTCCAGAATCCTGCCTTCCAAAAATCCTTGTTCTTCTTTCGCTTGGATATAATCTGCGTTTTCAGAAAGATCTCCCATTTGAATGGCCGCACGCAATCTCTTGGAAAGATCATCCCGCATTGTTGTTTTTAAATGCACAAGTTCTTTTTTTAATTTCTCGAGGCCATCTGCCGTTAAATATGATGTTTCTGCCATAGATACCTTCCTGGTCTGCTTGTTTGTTTTTTCAAAATTGTCCTCCTCAAATTTGAGGAGGGTGAATTTTATCACGGTAATAAGGTTGGATCAAATAGCTTTTGGTGCTCTTCGATTGCAAAACGGTCTGTCATACCAGCGATGTAATCGCAAACAACTCTTTCCGGAACATTCTTTTCCAGGCGATCTTGAATGTGGTTTGGTAAAACGCTTGGTTCCAGCATGTATGTTTTAAATAATTCAGATAATATTTGCCCAGCTTTGAATGACATTCTTTGTACCCGGTAATGTCGATATAAATTATTAAATAGAAAATCCTTCAAAGCCCGATTTCTTCTGAGCATCCCTTCACTGAAACCAATGATGTTGAAAGGCATCCGTTGAACTTCTTCAACCGATCGGATAGAGTGGTTTTTTAGAAGGGAATCACTGTGATTCAAAACATCATCAATTTCCATCCCAATTAACTGACGAATCATTGAATGGCGAGTTAAATCATCTAATTCTCCGCCCGACCAATTCACATTGGCACACAAAATCTCCCATAATTCGATGCCAGCAAGCATTTCAGGATAAATCATTCTGGACCTTAATCCATCATCCAGATCATGAGCTGTGTAAGCTAATTCATCGGCTACATTTGCGATTTGCGTTTCAATGTTGCCTCGTAACTCGGGGTTGAAATCTTTTGCATCTGATACATCATATTCGGACTCGTGCTTTACCATTCCTTCCAAAACCTCCCAGGAAAGATTTAAACCTGGAAAATCAGGATAGCGTTTTTCCAGCTTGGTCACCACCCGAAAAGATTGTTTATTGTGGTCAAAACCACCTTGATCTACCAGCAAGCGATTGAGGGTCATTTCGCCGGAATGTCCAAAAGGGGGGTGTCCCAGGTCATGAGCCAGACAAATTGCTTCCACAAGATCTTCGTTCGCGCCGAGCGCACGGGCAATCGAACGACCAATCTGGGTGACTTCCAAAGTGTGGGTTAACCTGGTTCGGTAGTGGTCACCTTCGTAGTTGATGAAAACCTGGGTTTTATATTCCAACCTTCGAAAGGCAGATGTGTGGATAATCCGGTCACGATCTCTTTGAAATCGTGTCCGGTACGCAGGTTCACTATCAGGATATAATCTGCCTTTCGAATATTTGCTTTTACACCCGTAAGGGGCTAAATATTTATCTTCATTTTTTTCCAATACGCTCATTGAATTTATCGTCATCTTTTACTCCATTTCTATAATAGTTCCAGTCGGATTATCGAACACCTCATGGATTAAACTATCTGGTGATAATCCTGAAAAAATACTGATTTTTGTACCCGGGGATCGCTTTACAAGATCCAACATTAGTTTTACCTTTTCAAGCATTCCCCCGGTTACATCGACACTTGAGGATCCACGGATTTGATTTTTAATTTGGTTGAAGTTCCTGGGGGTTATGGTTTTAATCGGAACCTTTTTTTCAGGAAAATCCGCCCAGATAAAATCTTCAATTCCAGCCAGGAGAATTTTTTGTGGTTGATAAAAAAGGGATAAATATGAGAAGATATCTTCCGTGGATAAAATCGTACCACCTAATATATGATCGAATAATACATCCCCATGAACGACAGGCAGGATTTGAGAAGTTATCGCTTTTTCAAATGGAAATTGAAAAAATTGGGTGCCTTTCCCATTGGTTGATGAAATGAAAGACATCGGCGAGAAAGTTATACTGGGGATGTTCTGTTCATGAAGTGATTGGGTGACAATCTCATTTAAATTTCGGGCTGCATGCCAGACACGTGAGAAACCCAGCCATTCCTCCTGTGTTTTCACACCTTTGCGGGTTTGATAAGTAGAGGCTACGGCATGACCAAAAGATCCGGAACCGTGGCCGAGGATGATTTTTAAATCTGGTTTAATTTCGGTAATTCTTTTAATTTGTTTTGCTAAAGATTGAATGATCTCAAGGCGGGGGGTGAATGGCTTATCTTTTTCTGTGATCAGTGATCCGCCCCATTTGATCATAATTAAGTCTTTCATACGTACTTATCTTTCGTTAAGGTCATAATAATTGCCTGAGATGCACCATTTTTTAGTAAAACTTCTGAGAGCGTTTCCGCTTTATTTTTATCTGTCAAAATGATAATATTTCCGCCCAGACCACCTCCACAGAGTTTTGCTCCTTGCCCTCCATTGTTCTGAGCGATTTCTATTAGGTTCTCCAGCGATGGATGGGAGACACCAATTTTTCTCAAGAGGTCCTGATTAGCAATCATAAGCTTGCCTAAATGTGCTTGATTGCCAGTTTCGAGGGCTGCTTTTGCGTTGATGACAATTTCCCCGATATTTTTAAAGTAATCTTCAAATTGATTCGGGTTGTTTCTCCAGCGTTCTCTCACCGCAGAGACCGCCTCCTTTGTATTTCCTTTAACGCCGCTATCAGCGATGATGATAGTGAATTCACCACCTGGAATAATAAATTCAAATTCTTTGTTTTTTTGATAATAAACAGGGCGATTGAATGCAATCACCGTGTTATCGATACCTGAAGGTGTCCCATGAAATTCAATTTCGACCAGGTAAGCCAGGTCGGATATCTCTTTTTGGGAGGGTTGATAGCCAACAAAATTAAACAACCCTTTGATCAATGCAACAGAAATCGCAGCGCTGGAACCTAAACCTGCGGAGATTGAAATGGTAGAACTCATATGTACTTTGCAGGCAGGATAGTCTGAGATATTCAGATATTTCTTCACTTCATCCACAGCGATCCTTAAGGGATGATGTATATCCATCTCATTGTAATTTTTATCAAATTCAACCTGAGGGGCGATAAATTGGACATCACCGGTTGGGGACCCGATCGAGGGAAATATTTTTACTTTGGCTTGTCTTTCATTGATTGGCACTGCGATGGCTGGTTGACCATATACCACAGCATGTTCACCAAAAAGAATTGTTTTTCCAGGGGCAGTTGAAATTGTAGCAGGCATAATTAAAATAGATAAAAAATTATCACTACCGAAGCTGCAAATAGTAAAAAGGTGATTTGTAGTGGGCGATCGGATAAAACCAACTCGTCCGGTGCACCACCTTCCTTTTTTACCTGAATTAAATAAAGATATCTGAAAATGCCATAGATAGCAAATGGGATTGTCAACATCATGGCATGGTTGTCGGGTAAATTCGGTGCTGAAAATGTATACAGACTGTAGGAAATAATCGTCGTTGCAGAAATAATCGTAATTAATTGATCTAACAGAGGGATTGTGTAACCATCAAGAACTTTTCTTTGCTCATTATTATTTTGCTGAACGGTAGCCAGTTCTCCCCGTCTTTTTCCAAGACCAAAGAATAGTGCCAGTACAGTTGTAACAACGTATAGCCAGGGAGAAAATCTCTCCACCTGAATAATGGATACTCCCGCTGCTACTCTGAGTACAAAACCAGCAGCGATAATAATTACGTCTAATAAAGGAACATGTTTCAGCCGCATTGAATAAGCTAAATTGATCAGGAAATATACAATTAATATGAACAAAAAAGGTTTGGAGAGAAAATAAGCACCGGTAATTGAAACTAATATCAGAAAAACAGCTGAACCAATTGCAATTGGAATGGGTAAATCTCCTGAAGCTATCGGACGGGCTTTCTTTTTTGGATGTTTACGGTCAGCTTCAACATCCAGAATGTCGTTGATCAGGTAGACACTGGAGGAAACCAAACAAAATAAGAAAAATCCAATGATTGTCCTGGTAAGCGGCTCAATTAAGAATAATTGGCGATCAAAAACCAATGGAATGAGAACAAATGTATTCTTGATCCATTGATAAATGCGCATTTCTTTAAGGATCGATTTGAGCATGTAACAATATTATCATAACTGGAAAAATATAAAAAAGAATTGAGTAAGATTTAAGCCTGAAATTAGTAATGAAGGTAAGGTAAAATCTAAACGATGACAAAAGTACGAGTGGATGTTTATTTATTCGAACACAAAATGGTCGACTCACGCAGCCTGGCTCAAAGATTGGTCATGGCGGGAGAAGTGAAGGTTGATGGAGAAATTGTATTAAAACCATCTCAACAAATCGACACCCAGGCATTTGTCGAGATCATAAAAGGCCCTAAATTTGTCTCCAGAGGCGGTGAAAAATTAGAAGGTGCTTTGGTAGGCTTTGGTTTCACGGACTTAAGTGGAAAAATTTGTGTAGATGTAGGCTCGTCCACCGGTGGATTTACTGATTGCTTACTACAATATGGTGCTAAGAAAGTATATGCAATCGATGTGGGTTTTGGAATTTTACACTGGAAGTTGAGGAATGATCCCCGCGTGGTTGTGATGGAACGAACCAATGCCCGGAATGTAAAATTATTTCCAGATGAAATTGATTTTGTGACGATCGATGCCTCTTTTATTTCGCTGAAAGTATTGCTACCGGTTGTGAAAACCTGGTTGCATAAAGACAGCAAAATTATTATGTTGATTAAACCTCAATTTGAAGCTGGAAGAAAAGACGCCGCCAAAGGAGCGGGCGTGATCAGGAATACGAACATTCATCGAAAAATTCTTTTTGACACGCTAGAATTTGCTTCCAATAATGGCTTTCATTTTGAAGATCTCATGACTTCACCACTTATCGGACCCAAAGGGAATATTGAATTTTTGGCATATTTGTCGATTGGGGAAGTAGATTCTGGAGGACAAATTGAAGAGGCAATTAATTCAATCATTCCGGATGTAGAGTAGCTTAAATTAGCAGAATAAATTCAATTTGCGGTATACTTCTTTCGCCTATGGAAAATGAATTAATTCGCAATTTTTGTATAATCGCTCATATTGATCATGGTAAGTCGACACTTGCTGATCGCATGCTCCAATTGACCAAAACAATATCTGATCGTGATATGAAAGAACAGGTTTTGGATAGTATGGATCTGGAGCGTGAGAAAGGTGTTACGATCAAAGCATCGGCTGTGCGCATGAAATATACAGCCGAAGATCAAAAAACTTATGAATTGAACTTAATTGATACCCCGGGACATGTGGATTTTAATTATGAAGTCAGTCGGGCTTTATTAGCGTGTGAAGGCGCATTATTGATCGTTGATGCTTCGCAAGGAATTGAAGCTCAGACTCTAGCCAATTTATATCTGGCACTGGAGTCAGATTTGACGATTGTGCCGGTGGTTAATAAAATTGATTTGCCTTCTGCCCGACCGGATGAAGTGGTTCAGGAAATTTCAAACCTTCTGGGTGTTGACCCCGAAGGAATAATCAAGATTTCTGCTAAATCCGGTATCAATGTAGGCGCAGTTCTGGAAAGTATTGTAAAAAATGTTCCACCTCCGGTGGGTGATCCTGATGCGCCAATGCGGGCACTCATTTTTGATTCCCATTATGACTCTTACAAAGGGGTGGTTGCCTACTTGCGGATCTTTGAGGGGAAAATGACAAATACGGATGTCATCCGGATTATGTCGAATGGACTTGATTTGAGACCGGTGGAAATTGGCGTGTTTGCCCCCGACATGAGAAGTGTTTCTGATTTATCCGATGGAGATGTCGGATACATTGCTACAGGACTAAAAACTGTATCTGAATGTCGGGTAGGGGATACAATCACTCTAGCTAAAAACCCGGCAACAATTCCTTTACCAGGCTACCGTCATCCCAAACCGATGGTTTTTGCCGGCATTTATCCAGTGGATGGCGAAGACTACCCAGATTTGAGGGATTCCATAGAAAAGTTGCAATTAAATGATGCAGCGTTGGAATTTGTTCCCGAGACTTCTCAGGCCTTAAATTTTGGATTTCGGTGCGGTTTCCTGGGACTTTTCCATATGGAAATCATTCAGGAACGTTTAGAAAGAGAATACGACCTGGATATTGTGGTAACAGCCCCATCAGTGGAATACCAGGTTATCATGAAAGATGAACAAAAATTATTTATCGATTCACCCGCCATGCTCCCGGAGGAAGGTGACATCATAGAGATTTTGGAACCATGGATGAACTTACAAGTCATAACTCCGACAGATTATTATGGAACTGTCATGGATATGGTGAGAAAACGAAGGGGAATTTACAAAGATCAGGAATATCCTGCTTCCAATCGGGTTCAATTATCTTTTGAAATTCCATTGTCAGAATTAATCATTAATTTTTTTGATGAGCTCAAATCAAAAACGAGAGGATATGCATCGATGGATTATTCCTTCGCTGAATACCGGCCTGAAAATCTAGTGAAACTGGAAATCCTGGTTGGTGGTGAAGCGGTTGATGCATTAGCAGCAATTGTACACAAGGAAGATGCATATCATAAAGGGCAAGCTTTGGTCACTAAATTAAAAGAATTGATCCCCAGACAACTCTTTGATGTTGCTATTCAAGCCTCCGCCAGCGGAAGAATCATTTCCCGTGCAAATGTAAAGGCATTAAGAAAAGACGTTTTGGCCAAATGTTACGGTGGTGATATATCCCGAAAAAAGAAATTGTTGGAAAAACAAAAACGTGGGAAACGGCGCATGAAGATGGTGGGAAATGTTGAAATCCCTCAAGATGCCTTCATGGCTGTATTGCGTTTGGAGGGTGATTGAAATCAGAACGAGCGCAACCTGCTTATAATCTGAAAAGTATTGGTCGGTGGGTTCCTGGTTTTTTGTTGAGTTTCATCGCCGTTTATGCGCTGGTCAAATTAGTGCCAATTGATCAGGCGTTTGAACTCTTAAAAAATATTCCTTTTTGGTATTACTTCTTTTCAGCCATATTTACATTATTATTTTTACTGATCAGAACACTTGGGTGGAGGGCTTTGCTTGCTTTTCGCCCGACTTATATGGATACATTCTGGAAATTATGTCTGGGTTATTTCATAAATAACATTTTTCCTTTCCGGCTGGGTGAAATTAGCCGTGCTGTTTTTATGGGAGCATCACTGAAAGTCAACCCGGGTGAAATTCTTTCCTCAATTTTTATAGAGCGGGTTTTCGACTTGATCATTCTGGCTTTTTTCCTATTGATCATGCTGCCCTTTGTTGTAGGAATGTCTTGGGTTAAAACAACTGCCTGGTTGATTTTAGGGATTATGGTTATTGGTCTTATTTTTCTATTTTTAGTCGTTCAAAATTCCACGTCATTTGAAAATTTCTTACAAAAAATGGGTAAAAAAAGTAACCTGGTGTCTAAAATAATTATTCCTTTTTTGCTCTCATTATTGTCTGGTTTCAAATCACTCAAGAATCCCAAACAATTTGCAATTGGTTTTCTTGGGGTTCTAGGATCCTGGTTGATAAGTTTCGTCCAATTCTCTTTATTCCTATTTATTCTTACCGGGACTTCGGAATGGTGGTGGGGGGCATTTGCAAATACAACCTTAGCCTTGGGGATTGCCATCCCATCTGCACCTGCCGGATTGGGTATTTACGAATCATCTATTGTGGCTGGGTTAAAGTTATTTAATATCAATGAATCAATGGCATTGGTTTTTGCATTAACAATGCATATTTCTCAGTTTGCGCTTATTGGCGTGTTGGGGTTATATGCAATCAGTCGCGATGGATATTCATTCAAAAATCTTTTTTCACAATTAGACAGGTTCAAAGATCAGTTGAAAGATAAGCAAATGAGCGGAGAGACCCATGACTAAAAAATATTTAATAACAGGTGGGGCTGGTTTTATTGGCTCTAATTATGTAGCACGATTAATTGAGAGAGGAGAAGATGTCAGTATTTATGATAATCTCTCCCGACCTGGTTCAACTTTTAATTTAAGCTGGTTAGAATCTCTTAAAAAAAATTCCTTTCAATTAATTGAGGCTGATATTCGTGATCAAGAAGCAATCAACAAAGCGGTTGCTGGAAAGGATGTGGTGGTTCACCTGGCTGGGCAGGTGGCGGTCACGACTTCAGTGATAAATCCGCAGGAAGATTTTGAGATCAATGCCCAGGGGACCTTGAATGTGCTTGAAGCAGCCAGAAATTCCTCCCAAAACCCGATTGTATTGTATGCTTCAACCAATAAAGTGTATGGTGGGATGGAGGATATTCAAGTCATTGAGACCGAGACCAATTACCATTACCTGGATTATCCCCATGGAATTTCCGAAGAGTTTCCACTAGACTTTCATTCGCCTTATGGGTGCTCAAAAGGCAGTGGTGACCAATACGTGCGAGACTATCAGCGGATATACGGTTTACCAACAGTGGTTCTGCGTCAGAGTTGCATTTATGGGCCACGTCAATTCGGAGTTGAGGATCAAGGCTGGTTGGCCTGGTTTATCATAGCGGTTTTAACAGGAAAACAAATTTCAATATATGGAAACGGAAAACAGGTAAGAGATGTATTATTCGTAAGTGATTTATTGGATGTGTATGATGCCTGTATCGAAAATATAGACACTGCTGCTGGTCGTATTTACAATATTGGCGGCGGTTCGGAAAAAATGATTTCAGTGTGGAAAGAGTTTTCGCCAATTTTGGAGGAGATGTTGAATAAAGAGATTCCAGTTGTGTGGGGCGATTGGCGTCCGGGTGACCAAAAAATCTATGTTTCTGATATACGAAAAGCTCAAATTGAATTGGGGTGGGAACCTAAAATCTCGGTACGAGATGGTTTGCAAATCTTATTGAATTGGGCGCAAAATAATATTTCCCTCTTTTCATAATGGCCGAGCGCATGAAGATTTTGATTGTATTGACCTATTATCGCCCACACACAAGTGGATTGACAATTTATGCTGAAAGATTAGCTAAAGCTCTGGTTCAGCGTGGGCATACAGTAACGGTCCTGACCTCTCAATTTGAGAAAATGTTACCGGAGAAGGAAATTCTGGATGGAGTACGAGTTGTTCGAGTACCCATCTTATTTAGAGTTAGTAAAGGCGTCGTCATGCCGAAATTTGGCTATTTGGCCACTAAATTAGTTTTGGAGCATGATGTGATCCAGCTACATTTACCACAGTTTGATGCAGCGGGTGTTGCTTTACGAGGCAGGTTATTCAAAAAACCTACCATTATCACATACCATTGTGATTTAATTATGCCATCCGGTTTGATGGCCTGGTCTGCCAATAAAGCCGTTCTTCTGATGAATGAACTGGCAGCATTATTTGCGCACAAAATTGTGACTTACACCCGTGATTATGCAGAAAATTCTTCGTATCTGAGGCGATACCTAAGAAAATTAAGTGTAGCCTTGCCACCAGTTGAGTTACCAGAGATAACTTCAGAGGAAGTTGAAAAATTTCGATTTGAGAATAATTTTGAAAACCAATGGCCTGTGATTGGAATGGCAGCCAGATTCGCCACTGAAAAAGGTGTTGAAATTTTGATAAACGCCATGCCAAAAGTGCTACAAGAATTTCCCAACGCTTTAATTCAATTTGCTGGTCCTTATAAAAAGATTATTGGTGAGGAAGTTTATTTCCAGCGCTTGTCCGCCAAAATTGAAGCATACGAAAAATCGGGGAATTGGAAATTTGTTGGGGTTCTCAACCCAGAACAAATGGCAGCTTTTTATCCAAATCTGGATGTTCTCGTATTGCCAAGTTTAAATTCCACTGAAGCTTTTGGCCTGGTACAAATTGAAGCAATGATTAATGGAATCCCATGCATTGCATCGGATTTACCGGGTGTTAGGCAGCCAGTGAAAATGCATCAAATGGGTGAAATCATTCCCATTGGCGATTCCGATGCATTAGCTGATGCATTAATTAAGATTTTGCGTGATCCAACCCGGTATCGCTATGATCATGACGCGATCAAGTTGAAGTATGTGCCTGAAATTGTGGCAATGGAATATGAAAAATTATTTGAATCCATCAGCAAGGATCTTTCGCATTCATGAATGCATTGGAAAAGAATGTGGTAAAAACTGCGAAGAAGGATTATCTTTGGCTGCAGATAAAAGAAATGCCATATTTTCGGGGTTTATTACGGGCAGTTGAAGCGCGCGTTTATCAGGATATTCAGCTTGAGCGGCCAATCCTTGATCTGGGTTGTGGGGATGGCCATTTTGCTTCAGTCGCCTTCGACCATCCACTCGAGGTGGGTATTGATCCCTGGACAGGACCTGTTAAATTAGCAAAAAATCAAGGAAGTTATCAATTTGTGATCAACGGATTGGGCAACCAATTACCATTTCCGGATGCTTATTTTAGTAGTGTTATCAGTAATTCTGTTTTGGAACATATTGAAGATCTGGATGTGGTCATCAAGGAAATTGCCAGAGTTACCAAACCTAATGGCACCTTTATTTTTTGTGTCCCAAATCACCTTTTTTTAGGGAATTTATCAATTTCCAATTGGCTGGATAGAATTTATTTGAAACCAATTGGGAATCTTTATCGAAAATTCTTTAATTGGATTTCCAGGCATCACCATTGTGATTCTCCACAGGTATGGGAAAAACGTTTATCAGCTGCGGGTTTTGTAATTGATCGATGGTGGCATTATTTTTCACCCAAAGCACTGCATGTGCTGGAATGGGGGCATTATTTTGGAGTTCCTTCTTTGATCAGCCATTTTTTATTCAAACAGTGGATCCTCGTACCCGAAAAATGGAATTTATTTTTAACGGAAGCACTTACCAAGAAATATTTCAATGAGGACCCACAGCAAAAAAATGGATCTTATTCATTTTACATAACGCATCGAAAATAATCATTTTTCGATTGTTCAATTGGTAAATGAATTGTTCCATCTCCATAAAAGGAATGGGTGTGCGTTTTTTGGTTGGCAGAAGTTCTGCAAGAAAGAGTGCCTCACATTATTGAAATGATACAATAAGTTCAATAAATTCTAAAAGGTGGATGGGATATAATTGTAGAAGTTTTCGACCCTCTTAGATATGAATGAGCCAAGTTTATTAGACTTCATTAAAGCAAAATTAATGCCCTGGAAATATTCGATTTCGGAGGAGTATCTCTTATATACCCTATCGGAAGAAGAGGAATTTTCCATCAATGCAGGAGAAGTTGGTGTAGAGGAGAAAGATCAAACCATTGTTTTTGTTACAAAGCTGGGGAAATTTAAGTTAGCTTTCGCTTTATTTTTTGCCATTATCGGTCAATTCTTTTTGCAACCTCCGGATAGAAATGTTCCGGTTGCAATCGCTTTTTTCGTTCTTAGTTTAGGCTTGGTGACGTGGGTTGCCTTTTTGAAAGATCCGATTTTCGAGTACCCTGATAACATCGAAACCAAACCGCTTGACATAGATTTGTCGTCACGGAAGCAGTATTATTTAGCTGCCAGTGGAATATTATTTATTTTAGCCTTTTTCGCATTTCAAAAAAATTCTGCGAACGAAGTGCTATTTAATTTTTTGAACTTAAGTTTATGGAGTTTATCACTTATTTTCTTTTTGTTGGCGTTCTTGGATTTCAAATGGTTTGATAATTTTTTAAACAAGTGCAAACAAATCTACTATAAAAAACACATCTCTATCAAAATCACACCATGGATGATTCTCCTTATCGTGGCATCCATTTTGGCAATATATTTTCGTTTTTATCGCCTGAATGAAGTACTGGGGGAAATGTTCAGCGACCATGCTGAGAAATTACTGGATGTCTATGACGTATTAAATGGAAAATTTCCTGTGTTTTTTGTGCGCAATACCGGCCGGGAATTCTTCCAGTTTTATTGGACTGCTTTCCTTGCGATCATTCTTAATACAGGCATTTCTTTCATGAGTTTGAAAATCGGTACTGCTCTGGCAGGTTTATTGACTTTGCCATACATTTATTTATTGGGTAAAGAGCTTAGGAATAAGTGGGTGGGGCTACTTGCCTTTTTGTTTGCTGGGATTGCATACTGGCCGAATGTAATATCCAGGGTGGGTTTGCGCTTCCCATTTTATCCACTGTTTGCAGCGCCTACTTTATTCTATTTAATCAGAGGAATACGTCAGAAAAGACGAAATGATTTTATATACTCAGGCATAGCGTTGGGCCTTGGCTTGCATGGTTATAGTTCAACACGGTTTCTCCCCATCGTAGTTGTGGTAGGTGTCCTTTTGTATCTGCTTCACAAACAATCCAAAGGGTTTCGCAACCAAACTATTAATGCCTTCATCACTTTGGTGATGGCAAGTTTTATTCTTTTTCTGCCTTTATTTAAGTTTACATTTGTAAATCCGGAAATCGTCAGTTACCGGATGATGACGCGCTTGACCTCCAGTGAAAGAGAATTAGCCCAACCTGCTGGTGAAATATTCCTAAAAAATTTATGGAACGCCGAAACAATGTTCTTTTATTCAAATGGTGGTACCTGGGTACATTCGATTCCCAATCGACCAGCTCTTGACCTGATCAGTGCAGGCTTGTATTTATTGGGAAGCATGATTGTATTAATTCAATATCTGAAACATCGCAATTGGGAGGACATTTTTATTCTTCTGGCAGTGCCTTTGTTAATGATGCCATCGATCCTCTCACTGGCTTTTCCAGACGAAAATCCAAGTTTGAATCGAACCGGAGGCGCAATCATCCCTGTATTTATTCTTGTAGCCATCGGTTTTGAGCGTGTTTTTTATAGCGTTTGGCGGGTTGCCAGGCGTAAGCGTTATAAATTATTCTATTCTCTCGTTGGGATTGCGTTATTCCTTGTTTCGGCAAGTATCAATCATGATTTGGT
>JAVEYK010000004.1:94423-114524 GCA_034003505.1 Anaerolineaceae bacterium
TTTGTGTATGGCGATTTTCCAATCATTCTAACCCGCTATATTACCGAAGGTTTTTTTGAATTTACCGGATGGAATGAAATTACGCAAGCAGGTAGAGTTTTATCAACCATATTTGATATAGGTAGTGTCATCCTCCTTTTTTTTATTGGAAAAAAGTTGTTCAACCAATGGGTTGGATTGTTAGCCTCCATTTTTTCTGGGATGGCAGTTCTTCAAATTCAACAATCGCATTTTTTTACTGTTGATACCTTTGCTACTTTTTTTACAACACTTGGCGTTTATCTTGCTGTCATTATTTCCCAAACAGAATATTCGGTAAAAAAGTACCGGGGAGGAAATGATGAGAGCGATGATCAAGAAACACCGGAAATTCAGAAAAATTGGATACCCAGCCCGAGAACGCTACTACTTTCAATATTTTTTGGAATTGTTGTAGGTCTAGCGGCAGCTTCAAAAATTAACACTGTAACAATCGCCATCTTGCTTCCACTTTCATATTTCATCCTATGGGGAAGAATTCCAATTTCGGATTCCGGATTGAAAAGTGAACTCATACTTCGGGATCTGGTCATTGGGGGTATTTTTGCTTTTTTATCATTTCGAATATTTCAGCCATACGCATTTGAAGGACCTGGATTTTTTGATATTCAACTCAATGAGCTTTGGTTAAAGAATTTGCGTGAAGTAAGCGCCCAATCGGGTGGTAAAGTAGATTTTCCACCCGCATTGCAATGGGCGAGGAGAAATTTTTTCTTTTCAGGGAAAAATCTTTCTTTGTGGGGTTTAGGTTTGCCACTTAGTATTACTGCCTGGTTTGGTATATTCACGATGGGTTGGCGCATATTACGAGGTGAGTGGAAAAATTATCTGCTCATTTGGGTCTGGACAATGGGATATTTCCTGTGGCAGTCTTCGCTGGGAAATTCAGTGATGCGCTATCAAATGCCTGTTTACCCCATGTTTGCCTTGATGGCTGCCTGGATGATCTACTTCCTCTTCACTTATAAACCGGCACATACAGGCTTGAAGAAGCCATTAAAAATTGCCGGTAGTTTCCTCGCTTTCATATCAATTTCGGGCACATTTATTTGGGCATTTATGTTCAGTTCAATCTATGTCGCTCCCATTACCAGAATTGAAGCTTCGCGCTGGATTTTTGATAACGTGCCTGGTCCGATTAATTTGATTATTCGACAAGGGAATGAAACAAATCCTAAAATCATTTCCTATCCTTACGATTATCTGCTGACTCAAGAAGATGCATATTCCTCTCATTTCAGTCTTGAAAACGCCGGTCAACTCGAAGATATTTCGTTTGGTCGGATTATCCCTCAAAATGAGCTTGATCAGGCAGAGGGGAAACTACTCATTTCCATTTTTGATAGTGAAAATTCGGGAGAATTTTTAGGCAGATATGAGATAAGTGGACCTTTTACTGTGCAAGGTTCCATAAAATTGAATCAATATTCTGTGGAAATTAATCCTCCCCTGAACTTGAAATCAAACCACACCTACCAGATTGTGATTGATTACACTGGTTCAGGAGCACTTTCAATCCTTGGGAGTGGAACTGCCAATGAATCTGTCTGGGATGATGGACTACCTTTGCGGACTGATGGATATGATGCTTTTGGTGGTATTTATCAAAGAGATCTTACATTTCAGATGTATTGGAATGATAACCAGGAAAAACTCGATCGATTTATCTCCACCCTCTATAACAGTGATTACATATTTATCTCTTCAAACCGGCAATGGGGAACTACCACCAGGGTTCCTGAAAGATATCCTTTAACTACCCGGTTTTACCAAGAATTGATGGGTTGTCCTGATGAAGAAGAGATTTACAGATGTTATAGTGAGGCAAAACCGGGTATGTATCAGGGGAATTTGGGGTTTGAACTGATAAAGGTATTCGAGTCATATCCAAGAATTGGTGATTTTGAAATTAATGACCAATACGCCGATGAAGCTTTTACAGTCTATGATCATCCCAAAGTGCTGATCTTCAAAAAATCTGACAGTTATGATCCCATCCTCGTTTCGAAAATCCTTAATGAGGTGGATTTAAATAAGGTCATTTATCTAACACCCGGCGAATTTCCTGATTATCCCGCTAATTTAGAACTCTCCGAAAAAGAATTCAATGCACAACAGGCAGGAGGAACCTGGTCGGAAATTTTTGATACATCCAGTTTGGTCAACCAGTATCCCATTGTGGCAATCGCGATGTGGTACCTTGCTTTAACCTTATTAGGTATTATCTGTTACCCAATTGTTCGTTTGGGTTTTAATGGTATGGTCGACAAGGGATACGCATTTAGCAAGCTTTTTGCTCTGCTGCTCGTTTCGTTGATCGTCTGGTTAGGTGGATCCTATGGGATTTCAGTCACCAGAGGTTTTATCTGGATTGTGATTGGATCTGTATCTTTTTTTAGTGTGCTGATTGGGTACCTTACGCGGCAAGCTATTTTAAAAGATCTGAGACAAATGAAGAAGCTGTTCGTTTGGATGGAGATTATCAGCCTCTTATTGTTCGCTACATTTTTATTAGTTCGGTTAGGGAACCCAGATTTATGGCACCCGGGAAAAGGTGGAGAAAAACCAATGGATTTCTCCTATCTGAATGCTGTCATCAAGAGTTCTACCTTTCCTCCGTTTGACCCATGGTACGCAGGGGGATATATCAATTATTATTATTATGGATTTGTAATCATTGGCATTTTTATTAAATGGCTGGGAATCGTGCCCTCAGTTGCATACAATATTGTTTTACCAACCCTATTTAGTTTCGTTGGCATTGGATCGTTCGCTATCGTCTGGAATCTGTTAACATTTTTCAAAATGGAAAAAGATCCTGACTACCTTCCATCAAATACATTCAGGGAAATTTTAAGATCATCCGAAGGCAAAGCAGGATTAGCCGGGATTTTACTTACTTTAGTGGTTGGCAATCTAGGAACTATCCGGATGATCTGGCACGGATTGCAAAAAATCGGATCTCCGGGTGGTGTCATTGACGGCGTTAGTTTATTTGAGCGTTGGGCATTGGCATTCAAAGGACTTACTGGATTTTTTAGTGGTCATGCTTTACCGTATTATCCAGGAGATTGGTATTGGGTTCCCAGCCGCGCACTGCCAGGTGAACCTATTACAGAATTTCCCTTTTTTACATTTCTTTATGCAGATTTGCATGCTCATTTAATCGCGATGCCAATAACGGTGATGGCAATTGCCTGGGCACTTTCGATTTTATTCAGTAAATGGAAATTTAATGAAGTCTTTCCGGGCTGGTTAACAAAGTCAATTATTATTGTGATAGGTGCAATGACGATTGGTGCTTTGCGCCCCACCAATACCTGGGATTTCCCCACCTATTTGATACTGGGCGGGGTGGTCGTCGGATTTACCATTTTGAGATATGGAACCGGTTTCAGAACTGCATATCAACTGAGTGGTCTCAATGCCAGATTGTTAGAAGCAATCATGATGGTGACCGTTTTCGTGGTAGCTGCTTTTCTTTTTTATCAGCCCTTTGCCGATTGGTATGGTCAGGCATATACACAGATACAAATTTGGACAGGTAACCATTCACCATTCTGGTCATATTTCACGCACTGGGGATTGTTTCTCTTTATTCTAATTGCCTGGTTTATCACAGAAACAATAGATTGGATGGACAAAACACCCCTTTCGAAAGCACGAAAATTGCTAAAATACAGCTTCTGGATATGGCTAGGTTTAGCAGGAATCTTTACAATCACAATCTACTTGTTATCGAAAGAAATTATGATTGCCTGGTTGGTTTTTCCGATGGTTTCCTGGGCAGGAATATTGATTTTGAGAAAAGACCAGACTGATGCAAAAAGGTTCGTACTCTTTCTGACTGGTACGGCGTTGGTTTTGACATTAATGGTTGAATTGGTTGTTTTAAAAGGCGATCTTGGACGTATGAACACAGTGTTTAAGTTTTATCTTCAAGCCTGGATTCTATTGGCAATTAGCAGCGGTGCAGCACTCATTTGGAGTCTGCCAGAAATTGCTAAACACTGGTTTTCAGAATTGCAAAAAATCTGGCAGATAGGCTTGATCATTCTCATCGGCTGTGCAGTTTTGTATCCTATCACTGCTACTGCTGAAAAAATTGACGACCGCATCAGTCCACTAACACCCCTGACATTGGATGGAATGAAGTATATGCAATACTCAACTTACGCTGATGAGGGTGTCAATATGCAACTTGATGAAGACTATCAGGCAATTCGTTGGATGCAGGAGAATGTGATTGGATCACCGGTGATCCTAGAAGCAAATACAGTAGAATATCGCTGGGGAAGCCGCTTTTCAATTTATACGGGTTTACCAGGTGTGGTGGGCTGGAATTGGCATCAGCGGCAGCAAAGAGCTGTTGTCCCTTCCACCTGGATTACCGATCGGGTGTCTGCTGTAAACGATTTTTATTTATCGACTGATATTCAAGAAACTGAAAATTTCTTACAGAAATATGATGTATCTTATGTTATCGTTGGGCAGATGGAGAAGGCAAAATATTCTGGAGAGGGTATTGGAAAGTTCCAACAACTGGATGGCAAGTTATGGAAATCTGTGTTTACAGTTGGGAGTACTACCATTTATCAGGTGACCATTGACAATGAAAAATGAATTTATTTACCATGTTATTACGAAAGAAGAGTGGGAGCGCGTGGCAGACTCTCAGTTTTACGCCCCAGAATCACTTAATAAAGAAGGCTTCATACATTTTTCATTCATGGAGCAGATTCCTGGTGTGATTGATCGATTTTATAGAGATCAAAAATCGTTAATTGTCCTCAAGGTAAATATTAATAAGATAAAATCAAGATTAGTATTTGAAACGGTCGCAGATATTGGAATTTTCCCTCACCTGTATGGGACATTAAATATTGACTCTGTGGTGGGTGTATTACCGATATGCATTGATGATAATAATAAGATTTTTTGGACTGAATGATAATCCAGTCAATGATAGTCAAACAAATCTTCTTTGGTGATTAATAAGGAAAAGCAAAGAATCCAAAATGATAAAAAAAATACTAACACTTGAACACTTACTTTACGCGCTGATCATCATTATTGGAATTGCATTCCGTTTTATTTCTTTAGGCAGATTACCTCTTTCCGATGCAGAGGGGGTTGTTTCATTACATGCTTTAGGATTGCTCTCTAGAGGAACTACGGTTGCTTATTCTGACCAGACTTTTCTGGCTAATCTTCAGGCAATATTTTTCTTCTTCTTTGGAAATAGTAACTTCAGTGCAAGGTTTTTTCCTGCATTGCTCGGCACATTATTTATCCTGACCCCCTCGTTATTCAGAAGTTATTTTCCTTCAAAAGCAATGATTATTCTTTCTTTCTGGATTGCTATAAGTCCTACATTCATTGCTCTATCCAGACAGGTAAATAGCACTCTATTATTCCTGTTAGCGATCGTTTTATTTATCTACTTTTTTATCAAACGAAAAACGCTTCCAAGTGCAATTTTTTTTATTATCAGCTTACTGAGCGGAAAAATTTTCTTTTGGACTTTAATAACGTTACTCTTTACTTTGATTTATGTTCATTTGGTTGTTAATAAACAAAACAGTCCTATCTATGAAAAATCAATATGGTTTTTTAAATCGTTCGAATGGAAAAAATTTTGGTTCGCCGCCATGATCGGGTATGTTTTTCTAAGTACGATGGGGTTCATATTTCCTGATCAGTTCTCGGGTGTTGGCTACGGCGTAAATGCTTATCTCAATAGTTGGTCACATTTCTCCTCATTGCGTTTGTCAGATCTGGTGCGAGGTATGCTTTTCTACGAAATTGGAGTGATTCTCTTTGGGATTGCGGGCATCATTTACATCGTTCGAAAAAATCAATTAGCCGGATTATTTATCACGGGTATTCTTTCCTTTGGTTTTGTTCAATTTGTTTTAATCTCTGAGAAATCAATTATCTATCTGTTGATAATCCTGCTACCGTTGATCATAGCTGCATCCTTTTTCATCAACCATTTTGCAAACTTCCCGAAATCGTCTGTTTCAAAAATTTTGGTGGTAACCTCCATTGCTCTGTCAATTTTGTTCTTCATCAGTCTGGCGTTCATGAGTATGTTCGCGAACCCGTATCAGGGCGAGCAGGAAAATACGTTGCGAATATTTTTTATCATTGCCGGTTTTGCCTTAATCATAGGTGCGGGCTTATTAGCCGGGTGGGCGATCAGCTGGCAGATTGCTGGAAAAAGTTTCCTGTTCGTTGCGCTCATTTTTTTGTCAATCATTAATCTCTCAGCAGCAGTGAATGGGTCCGGGTTGAGGAACCCGTATCAAAACGAAATTCTATCCATCAGTCCAATACCCATTGAGCAGGATTTATTAATCGACACGCTGGAAGACTATTCCGAATGGAATTACGGAAATCATCACACGATTAATGTTTATGTAATGGGCGACCAACCAGCCTCTCTATTTTGGGCATTGAGAGAATTTGATAATATCACCCAGGGGAATGAAATCCCTCTCAATGAGAACATTGATATCATTATCACGAATGCAGATCAGACTCTGGTTCAATCAGATATGTTCAGAGGGCAAGATATATTATGGACAAGCTATGTTGCCTGGGATAGTATGAGCAGTTCAGAATTCGCTCAGTGGTTTTTGGCCAGACGTGCTCCACAGGATATTCTTAATCAAAAATCGATCATTGTCTGGGTTCGAAATAGTTTATTTCCCGGCTCTGATACGCAATAAAATTTATAGGAGAACCATGGGAAATAAATCATACACAATCACATTGGATGGTCCAGCTGCTTCCGGAAAATCGACTTTAGGAGAACGGTTGGCGAATTCCTTGCATTTTATGTATCTGGATACAGGTGTCATGTATCGGGCTGTCACCCTGGCAGTATTAAAGAAAAATATTGATGTAAACGATGAAAACATGGTCACCAGGGTCGCCGAAGAAATGGATCTTGATATTCAACCGGCATCGATTAAAGATGGACGCAGTAATGATGTAATTCTTGATGGGAATGATGTCACCTGGGAAATACGATTGCCAGATGTTGAAGCGCATGTGTCTCAGGTGTCTGCCTATAAGGGTGTGCGTGTAGCAATGACAAAAAAACAGCGCGAGATTGGTAATCGGGGTGGAATTGTTATGGTGGGTAGAGACATCGGTACAGTGGTTTTGCCGGATGCGGAAATTAAACTATATCTGGATGCATCCGTAGAAGAGAGAGCTAGACGTAGGTATCTAGAACTTATTCATCGGGGAAAACAAGCTTCCTACGAACATGTCCTGGCAGATTTGCAACGCAGAGATAAAATTGATTCATCGCGTACCATTGCGCCTTTAAAACCGGCAAAAGATGCCATTATGGTTGATTCTGACCAGATGAATGCTGAGGAAGTTTTTCAATTTATCTTTAATTTAATTAATGAGAAAAAGGCCATCAATCAGGATTGTTAATGCAATAAAATAATTTCACTTATTATTCAAGAGCCAATTTTCGTGACAATTGATCTTATCAGGAAGGAATCAAAATGTGTGATACATTCGTATTAATGCCGGGTTTTACGGAGACCAATAAATTCTATTTTGGCAAAAATTCCGATAGGGATCCAAATGAAGCTCATGAAGTCATCATTGTGCCGGAAAAACAACACGAGAAAGATGAAACCTTAAAATGCACTTACCTCGCAATTCCACAGGTGGAGAAGACGAATAGAGTTCTATTATGTAAACCGGTATGGATTTGGGGAGCTGAAATGGGGGTTAACGAGAATGGTGTGGTGATTGGCAACGAAGCTGTCTTTTCAAAAATTCCTGCTGGTAAGGAACCAGGTTTAATCGGTATGGATTACCTGCGTTTAGGACTGGAAAGAGGTAACACAGCCCGAGAAGCATTGGATGTTATCACCAGTCTGTTAGAAGAATATGGCCAATCTGGAAATTGTGGATACATGCATCCTTTTTATTATCATAATAGTTTTCTGATTGCGGATAAGAATGAAGCCTGGAAATTAGAAACAGTAGAAAAACATTGGATAGCTGAGAAAATTAATGGTTTCGGAGCAATCTCCAATGGTTATTCGATTGAAGATCATTGGGATTTGATTTCACCCAATCTTATTGCTACCGCAAAGGAAAAAGGCTGGGTTAAAAATGAAAATGAATTTAATTTCCGTGAAGCGATTTCGGATTGGTTGATCACAACATTTAGTGATTCAAAACAACGTCGGTCCTGCTCGATCCGAAAGATAAATGAAACCGGATCCAGGACCAATCTTGAAGATATATTTGAAACCCTCAGAAGTCACCGGGACGAAGAAAATTTTCGGCCAGATAAAGGTTTAACCGGAGCTGATTTGTGTATGCACTCAGGTTTTGGTCCAATTCGTGTCAGCCAGACAACTGGATCGATGGTGGTTGAGCAGGATGAAAATGTTCTAAATATTTGGGTGACCGGATCATCTGCTCCTTGTCTCAGTATTTTTAAGCCGATGTCACTGAATCAGGAATTGAATTATTTTGGTCCTTCCCCCGAATTGGATTACGATAGTCATTCATATTGGTGGCAACATGAAATCATTCATCGCCAGATCTTAAAAGATTATTCAAAATTGAGTCCTGAATATCTGCTGGAAGCAAAAGAACTGGAACAGGGTTTCATACAAAAAATGAAAGAATTCAATGGGGAAATTGAAATTATCGCGGATTGTTTTGACGATGCGTTAATATTTCAGAAAAAGTGGATCGAGAAATTACGAGATTTACCAATAAAGGATAAGACAAATTTTCTTTACAGGATGGTATGGAATAAAAATAACAGGTTAGCCAAAATGCCAAATTAGCAGAGCGATGCTATAATTTTTATAAGTTGGTTTTTGGAAAACAATGCCTATTTCTTACACAGTCCTCTTTCCGTCCAGACCTTTTATTACACCGCCTGAAGATTTTCTTGGTTTCGCTGTGTGGTTTATTTTTTTATTTCTGCTTATTCTGGCGGTAAAGAGGTTATGGCAGCCTCTGCCAAGCCGCCGGCAAAAAAATTGGTGGTTTTTCTACGCCCTGGCATTTCTCGCTCCATTTACGGTCATTTTTGGTGGCATACAATTTGAGATTTTTAGCGCTGGGTTTGCTGCTTCCAGTCTTATTTTATTTCTTTTTGTCGCAATTCCCTGGCAGATTGCAGCCGGATTTTTTGGTTTATTTCCTGCAGTTATCATTGCTCTCATTAGCGGCATATCTATGGCCTGGTGGGGGACCCATGATATTTTTACGATTGTAGAAACAATGGGTATGGCCATCTTATTTTCTTTCATGGTGAGACAAAATTTCAGAACACAATTTTTTACTTTGTTAAGATTTCCTTTGATAGCGGCAATTTTCACTGGAATTTTATTTATTCCGGTTTTTATCCTTGGGCAAACTTTAAATACAAGCGGATCGCTTGCAGTGCGGCTGGATTATGGTTTGACGCAAACATTTTCTCTCTCCATCTTCAGGTTAGTTGAGGTTGTTATTGCTGGAGGAATTTGCAGCATATTTTATTTAATGAAATCCAGGTTATGGTTTGTCCCTAAGTATTTTTCACCTACGCCGATGGAAAAGAAGATTGAACACCGCTTTTTAATGACCACAATGCCGGTTATTTTGGTTGTCGTTCTATTTGTGATCTATGTGGATTGGAAAGTCGCCAGCAATGCAGCGCAAGACCTGCTGGAGTCGCGATTGAGGAGTACCGCATTAATCGCATCTGAAAGTTTGCCGTATTTTTTTGAAGCAGGACAAAACTTAATTATTAATTTGGCAGATGAAACACTTTTGTTGCCAGAGACAGATACCTGGTCTGAATTATCTAAAAAAATTAATCTGATACCCTTCTTTTCACAGCTGTATATTTTTGACCAGGATGGTGCCCCTAAAGATGGGTATCCTATTCGGAATATTGACCAGCTTCAATTGTCCATGGAGGAAAAAACAGGTGTTGATCTAGCTTTAAAAGGTGTACGTTTTCAAATATACACTTCACCTCCGAAAGTATCCGACCAATCAGTTTTACTTACCTTTATTACTTCTATTCTTGATCAACAGAATAATCCCATTGGAGTCATTATTGGCAGGACGGATTTCCTGACCAATCCTTATGTTCAGCCGACCATTACCACGTTGAATAACTTTAATAAAACACATGGGGAAAGCATCATTTTGGATGATCAACGAAGAATTATTTTTGATTCAAATATGAAACCCGAGTTGTTATGGTCGACCTATCCAGGTGAGTTACCTACTTCAGCCGGAATTTTTAATGAATCGGGGCTCAATGGCAATCAGCAAATTGTTTTTCATCAACCCCTTACGGGCCGATCCTGGTCAGTACTGGTGGGATTACCATCCGCGGAAGTGCAGGAACTGGCATTAAGAATCGCAGCGCCTTTACTGGGTGTTTTGGGATTGGTGATTGTCCTGGTGATTTTGGCTTTACGATTGGGAATTAAACCGATTACGAAATCTGTCAGATTGCTTTCAAATCAGGCGGCTCTTATTTCTCAGGGTGAATTAGATAATCCAATGAGTATCAAAAGTGTGGACGAATTAGGGCAGTTGGCTTATTCATTCGAACAAATGAGAATTCGATTGCGGGATCGGTTGGAGGAGCTGAAACAACTATTATTATCCAGTCAGAGTGTTTCGAAACATCTTGATATTCATGCAGCTATTCAACCGATATTGGGGGCTATGTCCGGGAATGATGCTTCGCATGCCCGTGCCGTCTTGGTTCGGGAGGTCACTGCTGACCAGCTTCACGCACCATATTTGTCCATTGGCATTGGTCTGGAGAATCAGGCGACGAACGCATTAGACCGGCAGTTATTTGAAATGATGCAGCAACAGGATGTCCTCCCTATCCCAAATCTATCTCGATTTAAACGCTTTACCATCCCCGGGAACGCTATTCCAGGTGCCTTGTTAGCAATTGCTCTATCCCATGAGAATCAATATTTTGGTGTAATCTGGTTGGCATTTCCTACCTCGCGCACGTTCAAAGATGAAGAAATCCGTTATTATAAAACACTTGCCAGTCAGGCAGCCATGGCTGCAGCCAATTCTCAATTGTATGCAACTGCTGAATTAGGGCGCCAAAGGTTTGAAGCAGTTTTGAATTCAACACCTGATCCAGTGATGGTATTTGATGATGCCAACCAGCTAATTCTGATAAATCCAGCCGCAAAACAATTAGGTGGATTATTCAAAGCGACCACGCCAGGGTTGAAAATGGATGCGGTTATTGAACACGAAGATTTATTGGAATTATTAAAGCGGGATACGATTAATCGTGATACATCCAGAGAAATTCATTTAAGCAATCGACGTGTGTTTTTCACCACGGTTTCATCTGTCATTCGACACGAGCAATCGGTTGGAAAGGTATGTTTATTGCGAGATATTACCCACTTCAAAGAAGTGGATACATTTAAATCAGATATTGTCTCTACTGTCAGTCATGATCTTCGCTCTCCGTTAACATTAATGCGTGGATACGCCTCCATGCTGCAAATGGTAGGTGAAATTAATGAACAACAGCGTTCTTATATTGCAAAAATTGTGTCAGGTGTGGATAGTATGTCAAAATTGGTCAACAATTTACTCGATTTGGGTAGGATTGAGGCTGGAATTGGCTTAAAAGTAGAAAGAATGAACCCCATCAATTTAGCCGAGCAGGTCGTTTTGGAATTACAACCCTATGCGAACCAAAAGAATATTGAGTTGATTTTGGATTATTCAATCAATCGGGACACCAATATAGAAGCAGATTCTGGGTTGGTCCAACAGGCCTTGTATAACCTGGTTGAAAATGCCCTGAAATACAATTCATTGGGAGGAACTGTTAAAGTTATTGTGAGTTCGAATGCTGGTAATGCGTTATTTGAAATCAGTGATAATGGCATTGGCATTGCTCCGATTGATTTACCGCATTTGTTTGAAAAATTTTATCGAAGTGGTCGCAGAGAGGCTTACAATCAAAGAGGTACTGGTTTAGGGTTGGCAATCGTAAAATCCATTATTGAAAAACACAACGGGAAGGTCTGGGTTGAAAGTAAGTTAGGTCGTGGGAGTAGTTTTTACCTGGAATTACCAGTGCGGCAGGAATAAAGTATAATAGGCAAGAAAAATTGGGGATTATTTATTGAAAATTGGTTTAAAAAAAGTACTAAAGTGAATTATTTGTGATATAATATTCGTTTGCATGTATATGGTTATTGGTTGTGGATTTTTGTGGTAAGCGGAGAAACCAATCTTCCGCTTATCTTTGTTGTTTTTAGGGACATTTAAAAGGAGGCTTTTTAGTGGAAACCAAGAGTCTTGTCGCATTACGTATCAGCCTTGCTTCGCCAGAAACTATTCGAAGTTGGTCATATGGAGAAGTGCTCAAGCCAGAAACAATTAATTATCGCCGGCTACGGCCAGAAAAAGATGGTTTATTTTGTGAGGCAATATTTGGGCCGACACGTGATTATCAGTGTTATTGTGGTAAGTATAAAAATCCTCGCTACAAGGGGATTGTTTGTGATAAATGTGGTGTAGAAGTCACGCGGTCAGCAGTTCGAAGGGAGCGGATGGGGCATATTGAATTAGCTGCTCCAGTCGCACATATCTGGTATACCCGCCGAATTCCTTCATATCTAGGTTTATTACTGGATATTTCCAGAAGAAATCTCGATCGTGTGTTGTATTTTGCGCAATACATTGTCACCTTTGTGGATGAAGATGCCAGGCAAAAGGCTTTAAAACGTCTGGAAGATGAAATTAATTTTTCAGAACGCGAACAGGCCACACAAATCAACGCCAGAATTCTGGATGTTAAACAAGCTCGTGACCGAAAAATCGAAGAATTACGCAAACAGCAAAAAGAAATTCAGGATCGGCGCGAAGAACAGATTGCTAATCTTCTAGCGCCTGTGATGCGTGATGGCCAGACACTGGAACGTGAATTACAAGAAAAAATAGGTAGTGTGGCCAGAACAGACATCGTTTTTGCAAAAATAAACAATGTGGTTATTGTCAAAGCTGGTGAAACAATTTCTAATCAGCATATTGGGATGGTTCAAAAAGCGGTTAAAGAACATCTTGAGGAACTTGAAAACCAAACTCGCGATCAGATCGTTCGTGAAATTGAGATGATCAAGATGGAAATTGATCAGGTAAAAGCGCAAGCAGATCTTGAGATGGAATCTTTGCGCAATAATCTCGAGGATCAATCCACTGTTTCACAGAATCAGAATTCACGCCAACGCGATGAATTGCAGGATCTGAAACCATTCACATTCTTAAGCGAAACTCGTTATCGAGAATTAAAACAACGCTGGGGTCAAGTCTTCAGAGCAGATATGGGTGCAGAAGCCTATTATGATATTCTCAAACGACTAGATCTCGATAAATTATCTGAAGAATTATGGGTGGAAGTTCGCACCTCGAAGAGCAAGCAAAAACGGAAAAAAGCCACCACACGCTTAAAAGTTGTAGAAGCTTTTAGACGATCAAAAAATCGCTCAGAGTGGATGATCATGACGGTTTTACCGGTTATCCCTCCAGATCTGCGGCCAATGGTCCAATTGGATGGTGGGCGCTTTGCCACTTCTGATTTGAATGATTTGTATCGTCGTGTCATTAACCGCAATAATCGTCTCAAGCGATTATTAGAATTAGGCGCTCCCGATGTGATTGTACGTAACGAAAAACGTATGCTTCAGGAAGCTGTGGATTCATTGATTGATAACTCACAGCGTGGAAAAGCGCTCTCGCGCCGTGGCCGTCGTGAATTGAAATCCTTGAGCGATATGTTAAAAGGGAAAAAAGGTCGTTTCCGCCGAAACCTCTTAGGGAAGCGCGTAGATTATTCAGGCCGTTCGGTGATTGTCGTAGGACCGAAACTAAAACTTTATCAATGTGGTTTGCCAAAAAATATGGCTCTGGAACTCTATCGACCATTTGTAATTTCACGTTTGGTGCATCATGGTTATGCAGCCAACGTGAAAGGCGCCCGGCGTTTCATTGAACGCAACCGACCTGAAGTTTGGGAAGTTTTAGAAGAAGTTATCCGTGATCGTCCAGTTTTATTAAACCGTGCACCTACCTTGCACCGACTGGGAATTCAGGCTTTTGAGCCCATTTTGATCGAAGGAAGCGCAATTCAATTGCATCCGCTGGTTACAACAGCCTTCAATGCTGACTTTGATGGAGACCAGATGGCTGTGCATGTGCCATTGTCTGATAAGGCGGTCTGGGAAGCCAGAAACCTGATGCTTTCCTCTAAAAACCTTTTGAAACCTGCTGATGGCGAACCAATTGTAACGCCAGCAAAAGACATGGTTTTGGGGGTTTTCTACCTGACCAATTATGACAATTTAGAACATAAAGGTGATGGCAGGGTGTTTGCAAGTATGGATGAAGCTGAACTGGCTTATACATTAGATCAAGTGGAAGTTCACTCTAAAGTAAAAATTCAGGTCGATACCTGGTACGATGAAAATGGACAACGCTTGTCCACTCCTCGCAAGGCGATTATTGACACAACCATTGGAAGAATTCTATTCAATCGAATCCTCCCTGAAAAAGTGCAATTTATCAACCGCGAATTAGAAAAAGGTGGAGTTAAAGACCTGATTGCTGAAGTGTATGAAGTATATGGTGAAGAAACCACCACACGAACAGCTGATAACATCAAAGATATTGGTTTTGAATTTGCCATGCGCTCCGGATCAACCCTGGCCGTTGCCGATATTTCCATGCCGATCAATAAGGCAGAAATTCTGGCAAAAGCCCAGGGCGAGGTTGAAGATGTTCAACGTTCATTCCGCCGTGGTTTATTAACCGAACAAGAGCGTAATGAACGAGAAATCGAAGTTTGGCAAAGGACAACCAAAGATGTTGCCACGGCAGTCCGTGATAACATGGATCCGAATGGTAATTTATCGACGATGGCAAACTCCGGCGCTACGAAAGGTGGATTTGGTCCAATATCCCAGTTGGCTGGTATGCGTGGTTTGATGGCAGACCCGGCAGGCCGTATTATTCGCCTTCCTATTCAATCCAACTTCCGTGAAGGACTCACCGCACTTGAATACTTTATCTCGACTCATGGTGCCCGTAAAGGTCTGGCTGATACCGCGTTACGAACCGCAGACGCTGGATACCTGACACGACGTTTGGTCGATATTGCCCAGGATGTGATCATCAATGAGCACGATTGTGGTACAGACGCTGGCATCTATATGCTTGCATCTGATGATGTCGCCGGACAACCATTCGGTGTCAGGTTATATGGCCGTGTCGTTGCGAAAAGAATTGTCGATCCTGAAACGGGAGAAGTTATCGTAGAACATAACGATATTCTGGATCATGATCGCATACGAAAAATTGAAAAACATGGAATCAAGGAAGTCAAAGTACGCTCTCCAATGACCTGTGAGTTAATCCATGGTATTTGTGCAACCTGCTATGGTATGGATTTAGGGAGAGGGAAGCTTGTACAACTGGGTTCAGCAGTTGGCACAGTTGCTGCTCAATCTATTGGTGAGCCTGGTACGCAATTAACATTACGAACTTTCCACACTGGCGGTGTTGCTGCTGGTGGTGATATCACGACGGGTCTCCCGCGCGTGGAGGAGTTGTTCGAAGCGCGACGAGCGCCGAAAGGTGAAGCAGTCGTCAGCCAGATTTCTGGTGTTGCTCAAATTCTTCAAAGTGATCGATATACTGAGCAGAGAATGGTGCGCGTTGAACATAGCGAAATGCTGAGTGATGTCTATGATGTTCCGGAAGAATGGACGATCCGGGTCGTGGATGAAGATGCGGTATCTATGGGTGATACCCTGGCGACCTTAGGCGATTCAGAAGTATCTGCGCAACATGCCGGTCGGATTCGGGTTGAAGGGAATAAAGTCATCGTTAGCTATGAACAACGGGATATGGAAGAGTACGAAATTCCAACCACATCCAGAATCACAGTGAAAGATGGCGAACATGTTGAAGCCGGTCAACCGCTGACCGAAGGATCATTAAATCCCCATACAGTTCTCAAGATCAAAGGCAGAGATGCCTGCATGATGTATCTATTGGTTGAAATTCAAAAAGTTTACCGTGCGCAGGGGCAGAACATCAATGATAAACACTTTGAGGTGATTATCCGCAAGATGTTAGGCCGTGTACAGGTTATTCGCGCTGGAGATTCAGCCTATTTACCCATGGATCTGGTTGACCGTCTTGAAATTCAACACATCAATGACCGCTTGCAAGCAGAAGGGAAAGTCCCTGCTAAGTATTCAGAGGTGCTCCTGGGCGTTACAAAAGCTTCTCTTAGTACCGATTCCTTCCTTTCGGCAGCATCGTTCCAGCACACCATCAAGGTTTTATCCCATGCAGCGATTGCAGGTGAACAGGATCCCTTGTTTGGTCTGAAAGAAAACGTCATCATTGGGAAGCTCATTCCGGCTGGCTCTGGGTTTACGCATGGTCGCTTTTCAGAGACTGAAGACGGAAACCTGGACACCATTGTTGATAGCGATGGCTTGCCCATCCCCAAAGCTGAATAAGAACATTCAAAAAATAAAAAAATCTCCGGTGAATTCCGGAGATTTTTTTATTTATTTATCAATAGGTCAGGATTTCGTGGAAAAAAAAGAATAATGATAGGCAATTTTTTCATTGATCAATCCAAATGTATCTTTTCCATTGCTTACATTCGCTTTATCTGAATTGCATATCCAATTTATACTGCGTGAATTACCGGACCCAGTGATTCCTGTGATTGTGAATTTTCCATTTGGCAACAATTGCTTAAGAAGATAGTTGTACCAATCCTGAATTTCAGTCAAACCCTGTATTGAACGTGTGGCGGTGATGTGAACAGAGTTGGTTGCATATAACTTGATAACACTTTCTGGGTTACCCGAATTAAGCGCATCCACCCAAATTTCACTGATATCTTTTTGCTGTTGGGCTTTCTCCCAATCGTAATCTGAAATCGTCTTCCACAAATCAGGATAGTCGGGACGACACTCATCCCAACTAAAGAAGTTGGCAGCTTCCAATTTGAGTTGTTTGGTTATGTCAAGAAATTTGCGTGTATCCTCAATTGTCGGAATCCAGGATCCAGCACGATAAGTGGGTCCGGTTGGGATAATGGGACGAAATGGAGTTATTGATTGAAACTCTTTTACTGTTCTGACCATGTTTGCTTCTGGATTATGGGATTGTTCCCAATAAACTTGCGGCATGTTGTAATCACAATATTCCAAAAATGTTTTCCAGGGAAGCTGCGGGTGAAAAGAGGGAAAGCGATAAGAACTGAGTGCAAAAGGAACATTTGGTAGATTTTTGCGCAACAATTTCATATATACACTTGCGGCATTTTTCTTGCCAGGTTCCTTATATTCAATTTCTGCATCAACTACATATCCACTTAACTCAAATTCTTTCATTCTTTTTATAGCAATATTGGCTTCACTGGTTGGATAGTCACCATAAACGTAATGCCAACCCCAGACTTCGATTCCTGCATCACGGAGAGCACTAACTACTGGCCCAACATAATCTTCATTGGTCTGGCGATTAACATTGTAGGGAAAAGCACCATCAGCAATTTTCAGAATAACATGGGTAAGATGGGCATCCTTTGCTGTTTTGGCAATCGCTTTTGGATCACCCTTTTCACTATTAATTATTTTCCAGATGAAAAATCCTTTACCTTTCAGGCTCATCGTTTCACCTATTCCTTCTCATTGTTTTGGTTGACCTTCCAACCCTAATTGTGGCGCAATAGTACGCATAGCCAAAATTACGTTTGATACATGTTCCCATATATCGACGCCGAACTCTTTTGCCGCGATTTCAATCTCATCCCGGTTAGCTCCAGCTGCGAAGGCTTTATCTTTCCACTTTTTTTTGATTGATTTTGATTCCAGGTCATATAAAGAACGGGACGGTCGGACCAATGCAACCGCTGTGACCAGACCGGTGATTTCATCACAGGCATATAAAGCTTTTTCCATCAACGTTACCCGGGGAATGTTGGTGTGATCTGCATGACTGAGAATTGCCCTTATCCAATGTTCAGGGACCCCTAGATTTCGTAAAATGGGTGCTCCCGCCTGGGGGTGTTCTTCCAGTGTTGGGTGGATCTCCCAATCAAAATCATGCAGAAGCCCAACATTTCCCCATTCATCAGGATCTTCGTGGTTTAATGTAGCGTAAAAGCGCATGGCTGCTTCTACAGAAAGCATATGATTGATAAGATTCTCATTTTTTATGTATTCTCTTACGATTGACATTACTTGATCTCGAACCATAACATCCTCAAACCATCTATATGAAACGTTTAGAAAATTGGTAACTCTTCACCAAGAACCGGGACAGGTCGTTTAAACCAAGCATCCCAAATGGCTGACACGGTTGCTAAAATTTCCCTGAGATTCCAATAACGCAGTGAATAAGTCGAATAGGCACGTAAATCGGATTCCACCCCCTGGGTTTTTATCCCTAACTGATCACACAGAAATATTGCCCTGGGCAAATGAAATCTCTGTGTTACTAAAATTGCTTTATCAACTTTAAAGATCGCATTTGCCCGATAGCAGGTATCATAGGTGCGACGCCCTGCAAAATCAAGGACTATGTCTTCCTCTGGAACTCCAAGTTCCAATGCATATTCGTGCATAGCACCGGGTTCGTTGTAATCCACATAGCGATTATCCCCACTGAAGAGCAATTTTTGAACTTTCCCCTGATCATACAATCCCACTGCTGCTTTGACACGGTCACGAAGGACGGGGGTGGGAGAGCCATCCCAATGCAGACCAGCCCCAAATACAATAGCGACCGAATATCCATCGGGAGCTTCTTCCACACTATAAATTCTATCGGAATAAACGACTTTGAACAGTAACCACACCAATATAGGAAATATTGTTACTAACAAACCTGCCCATATAATGGATCGAATTAAACCTTTAAAAAATTTCATCTGTAATTAATATCCTAAGTGTTGGTATGGATTGATTCGGGCAGCTTTCACCATTTCCCTGATCTGATCGTAATAATCATCTTCAATAGAAAGAAAACCCTGAACATCGTATTGTAGAGCATCGGAGATAACAGCTTTCCCATTTTCTTCTGCTGAAAGACTTAAAAAAGCATTTTTTACATCGATTTGCATCTGAGCAGGAACCGTTACCGATGCAGATAGTCCCAGGCTGGGAATGATTGCTTCGGATTGCCAGATGATCATAATCTGATTCAGAACATCTGGTAAATCATTGATCACCTGAGACGAGGTTCTCGGATCGCCACTATAAGCATAAGTGGTTCCAAAATCACAAATTCCTTTTATGTAAAGCGCTCTTACTACCGAACTAGGATTTTGAAGATAGGCAGGTGTTAAAAAGGAGATCCCGTTTTTGGCTAAAATCCCTTGGGGCATGATTGCGCCTGAAATGGAGGAAGGTTCCGTCCAGCAGGGACGTTTGCCTTCAAATTGCCGCAGGGCAACATCCGCAGACGCTGTCGACTTGTAGATTTTCTCATCAAAATAGGAAGTAAAGCCAGAATCCTGATTGGCAAAAAATTGAGTCCCGTAATTATATAAACCGAAATGATTTGAAACCAATAGAGGGAAAACAAGATCACGTTCAGATGCCGCCAGATACGTTAATGGTTGAATAAAAATAAAATGAATTTTTCCAGTTCGTAGTTGGGTAAAAGCTTCCTGAGGGCTGGCGTAAGTAGCAAAACTGAAAGCATAACCTGTCTTGTCTGCAAGTGCTACCAGCATCGATTCTGCCTGGTCCTGATTATTGGTTTGCTTGCCTGGGGTTATGTATCCAATAATGATTGGTGATTCAACCAGGCCAATCGGGACAGTTGGTTGAATCGTTGCGGTTGGTAATGGTTCTGGCTCAGTAGCAACAGGAAAAGTTGTCGTGGGTTCCAGAAGGACAGTATTTTGACAACCGGAAAGGAAAGCAGAAAGTATTGCAAATGAAAAAGAAAGCGCAATAAATTTAAATCTCGTCGT
>JAVEYK010000005.1:0-6295 GCA_034003505.1 Anaerolineaceae bacterium
CTTGGCAATTTTCGTACTTCCACGACACGCCTTTTTTTATCATCCTACCTTGTAAACCATCGATTTCAAGTAAAAAGGGAAGCTTTATTCTTCACTACGATCCAATCACAAAATTGTCAAAAGCCAGTGTTTCTGGCTTGCCAGGGCGCTCCAGCCAGTAAATATGTAACAGGTTTTCAAAGCTGCACACCTGCGGGGAAAATGAAGTATAGACACCCGTCAATCAGAAGCACAGCTGCTCAATTATCTGAAGACTCCGCACAACGGAAACCGATGAGGTAAAAGTGAAGATCGGGACGGAGGAAGTAGCGGTACGCCACCCGCATGTAGTAGTCATAGCCATACCAACTACCCCCACGCAGCATCTTATAGGGACTTGAAGCTGGACCGGGTGGGTTGCTGGAAGGTGAATCGGTGTAGTAGGATTCACTATACCAATCATTGACCCACTCAAAGACATTTCCGGCCATATCCATTGCCCCATAAGGACTGGTTCCTGATGGGTAGCTCCCCACCTCGCTGGTATCTCCTACACAATAGCCTTTTATATAGCCATTCACCTGAGAGCATCCTGGCACCTGATCACCCCATGGGAAAGCTCGGGTATCCTGGACGCCACGGGCTGCTTTCTCCCACTCCGCTTCCGTTGGCAATCTTCTTCCCGCCCAGGAGCAATAATTGGCGGCATCATCCCAGGAGACATAAATGACCGGGTAATTAGCGTAAGTGGGGTTATTATAATAAAACAACCTTGAATAGGATGATTTTTTTGAGGGTGCTGTGCAGGCGTCTGCGGCTACACACTGTTTATACTGGGCATTGGTGACTTCAAACCTGTCGATCCAAAATGCGTCCAGATAAATGGTATGTAAGGGAAGTTCATGTATATCACAGGGATGACCTCCATTATGATCCGGATCGCAACCCATCTGAAAGTCACCAGATGGCACAGATACCATCTGCATCCCATCCATATCATTAATGCGCGTGTTCCCAATGCCCAGGGTTGAAGGTGGGGTTGGTGTTGTGGTTAGCGCAGCTGTTTTAATAACAGTTTTTATGGATGGCGCTGTATTTGTATTAAGGTTAGAGGGGCCAGGAATAGTGGGTTGAGGCAATAACCCTATGCCATTACAAGCACTTAAGCTTATGACCAAGAGAAGCACTGGTAAATTAATCATACCCTTGTAATTGTTCATGTTCGCTTTAAGTCAAAATGAGAAGGAGTTTCAGAATTAGCTTTTCTTAAATTATAGTGGAATTATTGGATTGCATCTGTTGGGGTTAAATGTGTTTTTAAAATAAACAAGAAAATTCTTTAAAAAAATGGAAATGTGTGACTGCTTTCAGCTTTCACTTTTAGCTTTGAGCTTTCAACCGTCAACTGTAAACTATCTCCAACTTCCTCTCACCCGGCACAAACAACTTCGCCCACTCTTTCTCCTCTTCCCTGGGTGGCAACAGAATATGCCTCTTGCCGGCCGGCAGGGCAAAATCAAATGCCAGCTGTATGCCGCCCTGCAACCAGGCGCGCAGGTCCGCTTCAGGGATACCCATTGGCCAGAAGACCGAGGAAGCCGCCCGTACCGCCAGCTCATAATAGCGTGCCCGGTCCACGCGGCGTGGGTCCACGGTCTGCGGCATGTCCCAGGCCTGCACTTCCCCGCCATGCATGTACAACAAGCGTACCCGTTGCCCAGGGCGGATCGACTTGCCAATCGCCAGCAATTGCTGCCCGGCACGCGCCCCGGCAGTCTTGACGGTGTATTCCTGCGGTTCCCGCGTCAGGCGCAATGCCACCAGCAAATCGGTCAGCGGCACGCGCCCCTTGCGCAGATCCGCCAGATGCTGGCGCAGGATCGCCAGCGCCCCCGGAATGTACTCTGGTAGTTCATCAACACTCTCTGCCTGTGCCAGGTACTCCAGCAATTGCATCTGCATGCGCGCTACCCAGGGAGCTGAGTCCCTTCGGCGGGCTTCCAGACCGCGCACCTTGAGGGAGCCGTCCTGAAAGACGCCAAAATAGCGGTTGGGCACCGGCACGCGTTCATTCACACGTGAGGGCAGGAACGCCACCCAGCGGTAGACTCCATCCAGGGCAATCGCCAGTCCGGTGCGGGTGACAATTTCATCCAGCAGAGCTGAAAAATCCGCCGGCTGGGTATAGCCAGGCTGTTTTACCCACAGTCCATCCACATACATGTGCAACACGTTGAAACCAAAATCTTCGGATGCCTCTTTGGCGCGCAGCAGGGCTTCACGTCCGCCGGCAGTGACCGCCTCATGCGATTCGATACGCCCAAAACGCGCATTCTTGTAACCCAGGTAGCCAAAACAGGTCACCAGCAGCCATTTGTGGGCACCCGAACGCTCGGCATCCAGCTTGCGGCGTGGATCCCAGCGCGGTGTTAATCCCATACGGTGTTTCAATGCCACCCGTTTCTCCAGCAGCGGACCCAATGTCAGTGGAATCAAACCTGGTTTTTCATCAGACGTTTCCAGTGGATGTGGTTTGCAGGTCTCGGGGGAAATGTTGCTGCGCACCATGATAGCCGGATACATCGAAACAAAGTCAATCGCGCCCACATCACGGTGCAGCCCCACAATCGGTTGATACACCAATCCACCCAGGTCGGATTCAATCAACTCCAGGGCAGTTTTGGGGCGTTCTCCCTGCTGTTTATGCCAGGGTACCAATATACCTTCCTCCAGCGCCGTCAGCACCTGCATCGTTGATATTCCGGTTCCCGGTGAAGTGCGCGCTGCCACCTGCACTGGCTGGGCGGTCACACGCGCCATCTCGAAAATGCCATCCAGCCCCAGGTCAGTCCAAAAGCTGGCATTTTTCTGGTCAATATGCCAGCGCCCGAACAGGTGAATTTGCTGGCCGCTGTAGATGATCTGCCCATAGGAAAAGTACGAGCGCTCCGGACGCTGCATGTATTTGCGACCCGGCTCGCGATTCAATGCCAGTTCGAAGGGCTGTTTTTCCATCAGCTCGAACAGATAGGGCAGCAGCCAGGTATCACCCCAGCGCGTCAGAATCAGGTCGGGATCCAGCCGTTTCAGTAATGCCTGCAGATTGATCAGCAGAGGGCGCACCGGCTGTAGTGAAAAGCGATAAGATTGCCCATTCATCTGTGCACAGATTGCCAGCGGAGCCGCGTGCGCAGGATCACAATCCGGCTCCAGGTGCAGCACACGCAATTTTGGCATCTCCGGGTCCAAATCCCAGCGCGTGTTCTCCACCTCCAGATCCTGGATCAGATAGGATTCATAAAATTTCACCCGGCAGCGGCATAACGGAAAGGTTTTATATTTGGCTGCATGCCGCACCGCCAGGCTCAGATCGGCATCATAATAGTTCAGGGTCGGAAATTGCTCGAGTAACTGCTGAAAGAGGCGCTGCTGACTGCTGAGGGAAGCCACTTCGACCGCCAGTACATCCACGGGCTGCGGCTGGAAAATATCCCGCTTTTGATCACGGCTCAGACGCGGTGCGCTGGGATGATCCTTTAAAAAGCGCCAGACTTCCCGCAAACGCGCTGCCGGACCCGCCACATAGAAGGTGATCGGGAAGGGCTGGTGCAGACGCAGCCGCTCACCCTTATCACTTAAAAACCAGAGCACCGCCCCGGCTGCCTGTGTGTTCTCAAACACATCCAGCAGCCAGCCGCTAACTGCCTGCATTCAAGCTCCGTTGCAGCAACTCTACTTCATCACGCAAACGGCGCACTTCCTTGTGCTCTTCCAGCAGCATGGCCACCAGAAAAGTCTCCATCGGCAGCACATGCGTGGCATAGGCTGCCGCCGCCAGATGCTGGCGAGCCAGGCTGAGTAATTCATCCAGTGCCAGTTGATCGCTGCGCCTCAAAGCGCGCCGGAAGCGCGATAAAGATTGCTCCTCCTGCATAAAGACCTGTGTAATAGAGGGTACGGTACGTCCCAAAATGATCACCTTCCTTTCTGTCTATGGGGTCGTGGTGCTGTCAAAAGCCGGCAAGAGTGGCATCTGAGCAGGCAGCTGCGCACGATCTGCCGCGGTCAGTTCCATCTCCAGGCGCAGCTCGCCCACCTGGGCTTTCAACATCTCGAACAACACCATGCGCTCGGCGCAAATGGTAGCCGGTAAGCTGGTGCTGACCACCACCGGCGCGAGCTTGCTGAGTTGTTGCAAACGCCAGATCACCTGACGCAGCAAACGCTGGCTTTCCGGCAGGTTGACGTTCTCATCATAAAAAGTCGCCAGCAGGTCAAACACCAACGTTGGATGCGGTTGCGGCAGCCATTCTTCCAGCAGCACATCCACCTGATAGCAAGTGAAGGCACGCGAAAGCCGAATGCGCTCCAGCACCACGCGTGGATTCTGATGCTGGCGCCGGATGGCCTGTGCCACCGGGTAAGCGTTAAAGCGGTTGCCGGCATCCAGTACGCGCAGGTTGCCCTGCAACGCCAGCCAGGCAGAAAGCTCCCACATCCAGTTGGATGCGGCATGCTCGCCCATCACCAGCAATATCTGGTTGGGCAAATGAGAGGGAAATAAGTTGTTCATGCCCCCATCTTATCAATGTTAGAAAATATTTTCTATCCCCCTTCAGTTGATTTTTCGTTTAGATTCGTTTAAGAAGCGTTTAAAGGTGTTTAAGCACGCACGGCATCATGCCCAACTGCTAAAATCCCAATCTGCCAGCGATTGTCGCAAGGCAATCCGGTTGGGCAATTTCATTTTATTTAGAATATTGTGCACATGACTGCGCACCGTCTCCGGGGCAATTTGCAAACGCGCAGCGATTTGATTGGTGCGGTACTGTAAACAGATCAGAGCTGCCACCTGCTGCTCCCGTTCTGTTAACGCCTGCCACTTCTCCCAGGTCTCACGTTCCACCTCCACCGCCTGCAGCTCACGCGCCAGTAAATCAGCAGCGACCTTACGCGGCGTGGAGCGACGATACTGCGCCAGTTGCTCCAGAGAAAGCAATAAATCCCCATCCAGCGCAAAAGTACGTTGTGACGCAGGGGTTGTCTCCGGACGAAAGAACTTTTGAAAAGTATGCCAGATGCTCATACTTCTATTGTATAGAACATTTGTTCTTTCGTCAAGAGGGGTTGTTAATTATTCTTCTTCTGTTGGTTTAATGATAAAGTAAGCTGCCACACCCAGAACCGGGATACCCAGCAAAATCATCACCCACAATGCCTTAGCAATCGTTGATAATGTCGCCTTTCTTAAAGAAAATAGAGCCACCAGGCTGGCAACCACCCAGGCGATAACCATCAGGAAAATAAAAACCTGCATTAATACATAACCAAATCCAAAACCGTGATACATAATTTCCTCTTTTCTTGTTACCTGCTGATTATAAGGGCAAAAAGGATTTTTTCACGGTGTTCGTACAAGATTCCCGATTGCTGATCGTAAGATTGACGATCAAAGGGCAGTTCGTCTGTCAAGGCAGTTTGTCTTAAAGTATAAGCGGATCACCTGTAGAATTTGTGACGAGCGATGAGGCTCGCTCGGGAAACCAGACCGCCGCAAGGCTGATCGCTTCTACCCAGTTTTTGGGTAGATTTTTTAATTATGGGATGTGTATGGATAAAGTACTGTGGATATCAATAGGCACTGTATTGGGAGCAAACTTGCGTTACTGGGTGGCGATTGGGCAGCCCAACGTTTTGGCAGCAGTTTTCCGTATGGAACCCTGTTAATCAATCTGACCGGTAGTTTCCTGCTGGGGCTGATCATCTCCATGGCACTCGAGAATTTTATGATCGATCCACACTTACGGTTGCTCTTAATGATTGGCTTTCTGGGTTCCTATACCACCTTCTCAACCTTTGCTTATGAATCTGTCACGCTGATCTCTCAAGGACAATGGGGAGCAGGTCTTTTCAACCTGCTTGGGTCCAGCCTTCTCGGTGCTTTGTTTGCTGTTTTAGGGATCTGGCTCGGAACGCTAAATGTGGTAAATTGATCTGCACCAAAGTATGCTGGAAGCATTAATCAATGTTCCCCACGATATGAATAAAAACTTCAACGTCGAATCTATTCTCCCGCAGGTTTTGATTCCAGGAACTTCTTAATTCCTTCCAATCTGGCTTCCACTGCTTTCAACAACATTCGCCCCATAAGAGAAGAAAATAGACCAAACAATCCATGAAATTGGATTGTCTCACGTTGAATCAGATGAGTTCCTTCTTCTACTAAATTTATTTCATACGCCAGATTCCCATCCATCCCGGTTCCTCTGAATGATTCTTCCAGATGCACAGGCGGTTCATAACGTTCAATGGTCGA
>JAVEYK010000005.1:6395-11713 GCA_034003505.1 Anaerolineaceae bacterium
TGGATCTGGATGCGGATGTCAACACCTATCTGGATTTCGAGATCCCGGCTACTTTTGCCCAACCGATCACCTTACGTCTGATCATGACCCATCTGGCGGGCTTTGAAGACAAAGGGGATGGTTTATTCAAATTAAATGCTGAAGATGTGAGTACCCTCGAGACCTATGTAAAAACCAATCTGCCAGCACGGGTCTTCCCCCCGGGTCAATACGCCGCCTACTCTAACTATGCCACCGCCTTAAGTGGCTATATTGTTGAACGGGTCTCCGCTATGCCTTTTGAAAAGTATATTTCCAAAAACATTCTGCAACCGTTACAGATGCAGCATTCCACCTTTGAACAGCCACTCCCTGATCATCTTGCTAATGACATGTCCAAAGGATACAACTACCTGCATGGGGAGTATATTGAGGGTAGTTTTGAATTTGTGGTCGGCAACCCAGCTGGTGCGCTAAGTGCCACCGGACTGAACATGGCCAACTTTATGATCGCGCATTTACAGGAGGGTGAGTTTGAAGGCACCCGAATTTTGGATCCAGAAACTGCCCGATTAATGCATAGTCCTTTATACAGGCCTGATCCACAAATGGGTGGCATGACTTACGGCTTCTTTTTTAACACAATGAATGGTCAATATACTCTTTCCCATGGTGGCGATACCATGCTCTTCCATTCGCAGTTATATCTACTGCCTGAATCAAATGTTGGAATTTTCGTCTCAACCAATGGAACTGCCGGAGGCATGGTCGCTGAGCAAATAATCAAAACGTTTATTAATCGTTATTTTCCAGCTGAAGAAAATATTCCGTTAATCCCAACCGCTGATTTTGCCAGCCGGGCAGATCAATATGCAGGTACCTATTTCCTGGCACGCTCCACCTTCACGACCTTTGAAAAAGTCCTCACCCTGATGTCACCTATTAATGTGCGCGTAAAAGAGGAGCGTGTCTTGGTCACATTTGGTGGAAAAACCTTGTCTTATGTGGAAGTGAAACCGGGATTATTGGTCAACCCGGATGACCCTGCCGATAAATTGGTCTTGAATACCATCGATGACCAGATCTCGCTGACTCCTCCCATGCCTTTTGTGTTTCTGAAAATACCCTGGTATCGGGCATTATCCTTGCATATTTTCATCTTGGCCGGCGGGTTCATCCTGTTCCTGATTACCATGATTAGCTGGTTTGTGTCTTTCGTCAAAGGTTTGAAAAAACGTGAAAAACGACCTTTGCTGGCGCGCCTATCCCGCCTGAGCGCCGGATTATTCGGTTTCTTCTATTTGAGCTTTATGTTTGCTTTTGGTTCCATCCTTACAGATACACACCCTGCATTTGGTGTCCCCAGAGTATTTTTTGGTATGCCAGCACATGCAGATGAATTGTTTTTTATTCCGATTTTATTGGCCATATTCGGCCTGATAACCCTGGTGTTTGCGGTGATTAACTGGATCAACGGCTTCTGGACGGTAAAGAGCCGATTGGTTTACTCACTGTTGACCATGTTTACGCTGGCCATATTATGGTCATTCTACTTCTGGAACCTTTTGGGATAAGACCAAAGCAATCAAGATGATAAACCGGGAAGCGAGGTTCTAATCCGGCAAAATCTCTGCTCTTAATTGCTGTGACATTTGAGCAAATTCAGGTGTGTAGCGCAATGCTTCCTGCCGTGGCCGGGGCAGGTTGACCGGAAAGTCGCATGAGATGCTGCCCGGACGGGCACTTAACACCAGCACCCGGTCTGACAACAACAAGGCCTCCGATATGGAATGTGTAACCATTAGGACGGTGGTACGGCGTGCCTGCCAGATACGCAGTAGTTCTGCCCCCATTTGTTCGCGCATGAGTGCGTCCAGTGCGCCAAAGGGTTCATCCAGCAGCAACAAATCCGGATCCTGGATCAGCGCTCTGGCAATCGCCACCCGTTGCGCCATACCACCGGAAAGCTCCTGCACCCAGGTCTGCTCAAATCCTACCAGACCGACCAATTCGATCAATTCCATGGCTTTGCGACGTGATTCATCGCTTGAGATCTGATGTAATTCCAATGGCAGCGTGATATTTTCAATCACCGTGCGCCAGGGCATCAGATTGGCCTGCTGGAAGACGTAGCCGATTTTCACTTCCCGCTCCCCCTCATAAGAGAAATTCACTTCGCCGCGAGATGGCTGCAATACCCCGGCAATCACCCGCAGCAATGTGCTTTTTCCGCTGCCGGATGGCCCAATCACACACACAAACTCTTGTGGTGACACTTGAAAATTAACACCCTGCAAAGCCTGCAAACCACCATTTTCAATCGCAAAGGTGATGTAAAGGTCCCTTACAGTCAGAAAAGGTCGCAAACTTTCCTGGGTTTTACCGGTAGAGATAGTCATTGGTATACACATCATCCAGATTAATAGCCTGACTGATCATCCCCATTTCTAACAAAATGGCATGCATATTTTCCCAGGCTTGCGAATCACTATAACCCAATGGGTCCGCCTGCCAATATTGCATGGAGATCCGTAATACCTCTTTCTGAACAGCGGTATTGGCCAGTGCCAGGTTCTCCACATATTTTTCGCTGATCTGGTAAGCTGCTTCGGGATCATCCAGTGCAGTCTGAATGCCGCGGCTAATGGCTTTGACCATGGCACGTACCATTTCCGGATGTTCTTTAATCGTGGTTTCATTGCTAATCAAACCATTGGAAACCAGGTGTAAATTGTCCGAGAGCGCCTGCACATTGATCTCATAACCTTCCTCTTGCAACTGCACTGGCTCATTGGTGACGTAAATGACAGCCGCATCCACCCGATCTGTAGCCAATGCTTCCACCTGGGTGTAGCCAATCGAATCCATACGCACATCCGACTCTTTCAAACCGGCAGCACTCAGCATGGCCTTGAACCCGATATAACTGGCACCATATAAACCGGGGATCCCAACCCGTGTGCCTGCCAGATCTTTGACGCTGGTAATATTCTTCTCTTTCAAAGAAACCACACCAACGGGATAATTTTCATACCAGGCCATCACATACACCACGGGCAGCCCCTGCGCACGCGCCAGTAACACTTGCTCACCGGAGGCAATGGCAAATTGGATTTGGTTGGCCCCCACCAGCGCCACATTATCGTTTTCCATACTATAGTCCAGTTCAACGGCCAAACCTTCCTCTTTGAAATATCCATTTTCCAGGGCCACATAGATGGGCGTGAATTGCACATTCGGAATAAATCCCATGGGTAAACGAATATTGATCAATTCTTGCGTTTGTTCAACCTGCGGTGTACAGGCCGCCAGGATCAACACCAGTACAATGCTTGCTAAGATCGTTTTTTTCAAGGTTTCTCCTCCATTAAATTTCTACGGTTAATGTTTGCTTGCGTGGCCGATGCTGCCAGGCTAATAATTTTCTTTCCAATAAAATCACTGCTCCATACAGCAATAATGCCATCGCCACCAGGGTAAACACTGTCACAAAGACCAATGCGGTATCATATTGTCCGCGACCGACATTGATCAAAAACCCCAATCCGCGATCAGCGCCCACCAATTCGCCCACCACTGCACCAATCACCGAGAGTGTCGCTCCTATCCGTAAACCACCCAGAAAAACAGGCAATGCTGCCGGAATTTCCAGAAAACGCAAGGTTTGCATGCGGGTGGCGCGTAATGAACGCATCAGATCACGCAGATCCTGTGGAACAGCGCGAATGCCCACCACCGTGTTCACCAGCACCGGGAAGAAAACAATCAATCCAGCAATCAGTACTTTCGAAAATAACCCCGGCCCAAACCAGATCACCAGCAGAGGTGCAATCGCCACAATTGGGATTGCTTGCGATGCCACCAGATACGGAGAAAGCAACCGTTCCAATGTGCCGGATTTTGCCAGCAAATAACCCAAAACCGTGGCAAGGAAAGCACCAGAGAATAAACCCAGGGTCACTTCCAGGAGTGTGTAAGAGGCGTGCCACAGTAAGCTACCATTCTGTAAAACCAGGAAAAAGCGTCGCAGAACGATCATGGGCGAAGGTAAAATGAAAACCGGCAGATCACCCCAGCGGGTCACGATCCACCACAAGAGCACTGCCAGCGTACCGGAAATGGGCATCAACCAGCCGCCATATTTCCCGGCTGCTTTTCGGATTGAATTGTGTTTGTGCGAACGTTTCAAGCTGATTTCCATCATTCTCCAAAAAAAACCGCAGGCGAATTAACAGCCAGCGGGGGAGAAACAAAACCCGAAAACGTGTGTTTTCGGGGCGTTATAGCAAACATGCATACAGTTTGCTTACCTTCTTTTATCCGGACTATACCGTCGACCCCGGAATTTCACCGGGTCATGCACTGTTCGTGCTCGTGGGTTTTACCACCGATCGGGAATTGGAAGTGAACTTCCTCACCCTGCCCCGAAGGCTTATTCATCTGTTGACTTAAGTATAAACAATCCTTTCAGGCTTGTCAATTGGATTGTGAAATTCATCCCAAAATATGATGACTTAATTCGCGGTGATCGCGCTAAGAATTGCCTGAGTATCCGCCAGGTTTGGGAAGATAAAATCCGGATCGTAGGATTTTAATTCCTGTTCCGTGTAAGTTCCTGTGGTCACGGCAATGGTTCGGGCTGAAAAAGCTTTTCCAGTTTCTATATCCATGGGAGCATCCCCAATGGTGACCAATTCAATCGATTCACGCGCCAAACCATATACCCAGGTGGCTTTTTCCAATCCCCGGTCAATAATCTGGGATCGATGATCACAATCATCGCCAAAGGATGTCAGCGGGAAATAACCCAACAGTCCAGCTCTTGCTAACAATTGACTGGCGACCCCCCGCAATGTTCCCGTGGTCAGGCCGACCGGAATCTTATTTTTATGCAATGTTTCCAGTAGTTGCACTGCCCCTGGCAGAACAAAATCGTGCAAATCCTGCGGCAGAATTGTCTGAATATTTTCTACCAACATACGCTCAATTTCAGCTTGTTTGGCATTTACGCTGCCCTCGCTCACACCCCCAGCCACAGCAAAGCGCCGCATCACTTCGAACATCGGCACACCAGACGTAACCACCTTCTCCAATTCAGTAATTCCAAACAGTTTGTTTAAGACAGTTGTAAAATTTTTACGGTGAAACGGCGAAACATCCAGTATGGTGTGATCCATATCAAAGAAAACAACGCGTGTTTTGATCTGACCATTTTCGGTCCTAGAAGAAGTAATGTTTGTAATTGTCAATGAAAGCCCCGATTCAAAATGCATTCCTGCATTGGTTTTTTTATTTGCTCCACAAGTATAAAGAAGGTTGTTGGTTTTGTAAAGCGGATA
>JAVEYK010000005.1:11813-21254 GCA_034003505.1 Anaerolineaceae bacterium
TTTCGGTCCTAGAAGAAGTAATGTTTGTAATTGTCAATGAAAGCCCCGATTCAAAATGCATTCCTGCATTGGTTTTTTTATTTGCTCCACAAGTATAAAGAAGGTTGTTGGTTTTGTAAAGCGGATACGAGAGTACTAGGATTTAGGGGGTCATAGGGGTTGGAGGTTGGGGGTTGGGGGTTGGCTGAAAGTCGAAAGCTGAAAGCTCAAAGCTCACTGTGACACCTAACACATTGATGGTGACTATGTGGTTGAATGTTGAAGGTCAACTTGTGACTGAAGTCTGTGACCTCCTGAAATCTGAACACTGAACTCTGAACTTTAAAACCTCACTCCTAATCTCATCAATTAATGCTACAATCATAAAAATCTAATTGAATTATCCTATTTTTTTATGAAACAATTCAAGGGTCCACTCATCTTCTGCCTGCTGCTATCGGTCGTAATGCCGATTTTTTCCGTGCGGGCACAGGCTGATTCTCCCGGGGAACCACTGTGGTTGGCTGCTGATGCCAGCAATAAACCAGGCTCTGCCCCTCAAACTCAGGTACTATCGGTGGATGAGCACACCCTGGATATCACCATCACTTTTTCCGGCGTCTGGGCTGAGATTCAAACCGGTGATGGGCATTCCTACACAAGGCTCTGGCACGAGGAATATAGCTCCTATCGCGAACCCGGTCAGCCAGCGCTGCCCGGAAAAACATTCAATATTCTCGTCCCACAGGGAGCTGAGGTTAAGGTAGCACAGCAGAGCTACACAAGCCATTCTGTTAATCTCACAAAAGCGACCTTACCAGCCAGGGTCATCCCAGCCCAGAGGCAGGCATCCAAGTCCGAACCTCCTCCAGCCTGGACACCACCTGACCCGGCCCGTTATGCCAGCCGAAGCTCATACCCACAGCGTTGGTATGATGCCAAAGACACCTTTCAGATGCGTGACGACACCATCCTTCCGCTCTGGATCAACCCAGTGCGCTACCAACCAACCATTGGAGAATTAGAGCTGCTGGAGAGGATTGAGTTGCGTCTGACCTGGCCGGAAATGCCCGCTGAGTCTCTTAAATCTGCTGTAAAACATGACAGCCCCTCCTTCGACCGCCTGGTCAGCCAGATCGTGATCAACCCACCGCCACAAGAGCCATTGGATCACACAACAAAATCCGGCGAAGGCTATTTGATCATTACCCCGGACGAGTTTGAATCAGCGTTAACAGATTTTGTGTCGATGAAACGATCTCAAGAATATTCCGTTGAAGTAACCCTACTGAGTGAAATTCCCGGATTTGATGGAGTGGCGAATGGTGAAGTTAATGACATTCTCGCCATACAAAATTTCATTAAATCTATAGTGCCCCCACCTGTATATTTATTGTTAGTTGGTGACACTAATCTTCTACCTGCCCCTGCTGGGGACATAACGGGACTAAAAACTGATCTCTATTATGGAACATTAGGAGATGAAAATGACTATGTTCCCGATATTCATATCGGCAGATTGCCTGCTCGTTCAGTATCGGACGTGGTCAATATGGTAAATAAATTAGTTGCTTACTCAAATGGTGGTTATCAAGACTGGCATGCTGATGTGGCTTTTATCAGCACATGCGATACAAAATTGTTCAGTGGAATTATTCGGAACTACCAGGTTGCAGAAGGTTCTCATAATTATGTAATTGATAACCACACAGCCCCGTTAGAGTTCCCTGGTGATTTTCCGGAAGATGAAGATCCTATTGGTGGAGATCAACTTTACTGTGTTTCTAATTTAGCAACAAAAGATGCTATCCTTTCTCGCCTAAATCATGGAAGGGGGATAATCACCTATTCTGGTCACGGAGCGACAGATGGTTGGAGTGATGGAAATATCTCAATTCATGAAATTGCTATCGCTGCCCTCATTAATTACGAAAAATTTTCTTTTGTCTCTAGTTTTGCTTGTTCAACCAACGATTTTGGTTCAGATTCTAACCTAGTTGGGTTCGGTGAAACCTGGATGATCCAAGCAAACAAAGGAGCTGTTGGCTTCATAGGTTCAGCAGCTAATAGCTATTGGGGGCAAGACGATGTATTGGAAAGAAGATTGTATGATGCGGTTTTTGATAATCCATTGAATCCAACACCAATACGAATAGCAATTTCTGCTGGCCTCACGAGAGTGCAAGATCTATATCCTGGTGAGCCAAATCAACAGGACCCTGGGGAAGCTCAATACTACTGGGAAACCTACAATCTCCTCGGTGATCCCAGCCAGCAACTTTGGTTAGTCCCAGAATATCAATATGAAGCCAGCACTGCTACGATAGCCAAAGATGGGTTAATCAATGGAACCGTCCGCTATCCCATTCAAATCACAAATCTGGGAACAACAGACACCTACACAGCCTTTTATTCCGAGAATCTTTGGCCAGTTGATATTGAAGAGCTTGTTAACCTGCCATATCAATCCAGCGGAACTCTCTGGGTAAATGTTTATATCCCACCTGGAACAGAAGTTAGTGCTACAGATGAAGTTAAGGTAACCGTCACTTCCACATCTGATCCAACCCTAACAACCCCTTTCACTTTGACCACAACAGCCATCTACACTTATTTCACACATTTACCTGTAATTTCCAGGTAAATCAGATCGAATAATCCGCCTGCACTACTTAAGTTTACCTCCTCACATGTTACAATCAAATCATCCATAATTGAGGGTCGGGTAACTTGAAAAAAACCTTAAGCATCCTACAGGCAAATCGCTTATACCTGGCAACCATGTTGTTGGTGATCAGCCTGGGTACCATCCTGCAATCATACTCCTTCTCATGGGGTTTGCTGCTTACCGAGCTTCTGTTCATTCTACTGCCTACATTGGGGATTTTGCGTCATCACCAGATCGATATCCGCGAAAGTGGCGGCTTGAAAAAGACCAGTTCCTCATTGTTGCTGGTGGCATCCATGTTAGGTGGCGGAGCCTGGCTGGTGACCAGCCTGGTGGAGCAATTCATGCTGCAAATTACCGGTTATTCTCCTCCCACACCGGAAGGTATGCTGCCCACCACAGTTTTTCAAGCCGTTTTAATCTTTACAGGGCTGGTGATCGCTGCACCCATTGCTGAGGAGATCCTCTTCCGAGGAACCATACAAACAGCTTACCAAAAACATACAACTGGCAGGGTGGCGATCCTGGTTTCCAGCCTGTTGTTTGCGTTCTACCACTTCCGCCTGCAGGGTTTACCAGCCTTATTACTGATCTCGTTCTTACTGGGCTACACCTACTGGCGCACACAATCACTGACGGTTACCATTATGCTGCATGCTGCCAATAACTTCCTGGCAGCCGTCTCTTTGATTTCTTCCGGTTTATTTCCTGACCGCCTATTACCTTTTCCTTCTCTGCCAGCCGGTGCCTTCGGTGTCATGATGCTGGTAGCCGGGCTGGTCCTTCTGCAACGACTGATCCCACACCCATTATCCAACACGGAAAAGGAGTCAAAACCTGTACAATTTTTCACCTGGAAGATTTGGTGGCCCATCCTGATTGCCGGCATCCTGTTCATCGTGGTAGCTTTCCAGGAAATCGCCCAGGCAAAACGATTATCAGCGTTACCATTGGATGAGCATTCATTGCCAGTCTCAGCCCAATGGACGTATGAAATTCAACACAAGGGGGGTGAAAAGATTGGAGAAGCTATCTGTCAATGGCATCAGGGTGAAGTGGAATCCAACCTGAGCTGCGAGTGGGAATATGAAGGCTTTGAGTATCAAGAAGGGTCCAGTTATTTTTCTTCCCTGGATCAATCCACTTCCCTGGCTGTAGAATGGCAAACCGACAACCTCCAACTGGTCAGTCTGAACCAGAAGAATAGCAACGAAATTTTTGAGAGCAAATGGCAGATTAAAAAGATTGGTTCCAACCTGCAATTATCCATTCTGGCAGAAAATATCGCCCAGAACACAATTTCCTTTGCACCTGAAACACTCATCCAGGAAGAATGGGGTTGGCGCTTGATGGGTCTTTCGTTTGATCCAGGCAGGACGTACGAGTTGGATTACCTCGTCCCACTAACCTGGCGTCAAAAGACGGAGGACAATGGGCCATTGTTGGTAAAGGAAAGACTGAACATTTCAGGACCAGAAAGTATCAGTGTCCCGGCTGGAGAATTCCAGGCCTGGAAAGTGTCCCTGAGCAATGGCCAGATCGCCTGGTATTCTGCGGATCAACCCGCCATCCTGGTAAGGTTTGATTCCCAGATGGTTAATTACTTGTTGACTGAAGCAAATTAACTACCGGGTAATCGATTGGTTGCTGTCAGGCAAGCGATCCAATCGGCGGCATCACACGCTTAAAGTGATTGCGCTCGATCCGCCTGATTACTTCATCCACAAAAGCTTGCGAAAATCCCGCTTCCACACACTCCAGTGGGGAAAAGTGTTTGTCCACCAGCAGAAACAGCAAGCGGTCCACTTCTTCATAGGTAAAACCTAACTCGCCTTCATCCGTCTGCCCATGCCATAAATCTGCTGAAGGCGGTTTGGTGATCAGTGCTTGCGGCACACCCAGATCACGAGAGAGTTGACGCACCTGGGTTTTATACAAATCCCCCAATGGATTAATCGCACAGGCTGAATCACCATAGATGGTGGTGTAACCCAGTAGAATTTCAGTTTTATTACCGGTGCCCACCACCAGACCATTGAAGGCTGCTGATTGATCAAACAGGATCACCATGCGCACGCGGGCCATGATATTGCCTTTGCGCATATTATTCATATCCGGAAACCGCTCAATCAACGCATCAGCCATATCTGTGATAGGTATTGTAAGGTTTTGAACCCCGGTAGCATCAATCACCTTTTGTGCATCATCTAAAGAATCCTGAGAGGAAGTACGATACGGCATGCGCACTGCCAGCACATTTTCCGGACCTAAGGCTCTGGCAGCCAAAAAACAAGCCAGTGCTGAATCCAGCCCGCCGGAAAGCCCCAAAACCGCCCGTTGAAAACCGGCTCGGGTAATCTCACTGTGAATGAAATTACTCAGAATTTGAGTGACTGATTTGGTATCAATTGATAGGTCTATCATCATTTCCTCCATTATCGTCTCATAGACGTTTCTCCGGCACCGGGGTGCAGGAGTGGCTGTTGCAGCACAGCTGCGCACATTCCGCTAAGGGTAAACTGATTCTATCTCAGAAAAGGTACCTGGTGAAGTTTTTCGCTCAGGGTTGACTTTTCTCTTTGGTTTTACGCCCAAAAACCAGCCAGAGGAACACAATAGCCCACAGCAAACACATAAACCCAAACCAGATATCCCAATAGATTCCTGAATATTCCGGCCGCTGATCAGCTCTTAAGAATGAAAAGATGAGCGTATGGATGGAAAAGATCAGCCAGATCAGGGCTGCCTGACTACCCGTTTTATTTTTTGGAAAGCGTGGTTCCAGCAGAATATAGAGCAAAAATAATGAGGTAGCTGCTACCCACTGCAAAGGAAAACGTGGTAATTGTTGGAAGCTGTCATCCAATGTTCGCGGAACCCACCAGGCAGCCTGCATCAGAGGACCATAACCGCTGCCAGAAAACCAGCCCGCCAGCCAGGACATAATCGCCAGGGGTGGCAGCATGACCATCAAACGATCGGCTACCAGCTGCCAATGGACCCTCTTTGCCAATGCCAACACAAAAATAGTCACCCAGGCACCCACCACTGCCCCAGGCCAAACCATACCGCCTTCACGCAAACCTAATGACTGCCAACCCGAGTCAACGAGGGCCGCCGGCTGCCATATAAAATAAGTCAACCGCGCACCCAACCAGGCACCCACCAGCAACCACAATCCAGCCACAACCCACTGGAGATCCTTTTTTTTCTGTGCACCCACCACCCGCCAGATGGCCAGGGAAGCACCAGCTCCTACCAAAAATGCATACCAGTTCACAATCAACCTCGATTAAAAATTATCTCTGTCATTGGCTGACAAGTCAAATATAAATTTCGTTTACTATCTATTCAGGTCCATCTCTATTCAGGAATTCTCCCCCATGAAAATTTGATGCAAAGGAAAAACCCCACCACACCTATATCTTAACCATTTCAAAAAAGCACAAAATTCCCCAACATTAAAATAACATTAGAAATGTTAAAAAAACATTGAATTAATTATTTCTAGAAAAAACTTTTTCCTGACCCTTTTTTACCCGTGTCAATGGATATCAAGCTTCAATTGTTTGACTCTATGAGTCAATTTTTGAGTCAATTTTCACAATTTTTGACTCAAAACCCTCTTTTTTTATGACAATTGAGTCTATTTTGACTCTTATGATTGCACCTTGAAATGGCGGGGTTTTTTCTTCCGATAATTACCGGTTTTTAAATTTCATAGAAACTTTTATTTCAAGAAATAATTGGTGTCATTTCCATAATTCGTGGTTCTGTTATTTCTCAATGAAAAAACAGACACCAACCCCTTTTAATGAGATGTACCAAATTATTCATATTTTAAGGCGGTGACTGGTTCCAGGGTGGCTGCACGTAACGCTGGATACAAACCAGACAAAAAGCCAACCAATGTGGCAAAAATGATGGAAAACAGTAATAACCATACCGGTGTTTCTGCAGATAATCCGGCGGAGATATAGCCCTGTTCCTGTGCCTGGCTGGCCAGGAATTGCATCGAAACCACATTCAGGGCGTATCCACCCAGCCAACCTAATAAAGCACCCCCCAGACCACCTAAAAACCCGATACCAGCTGCCTCCCCGAGGAAAATTGTCAGAACATCCCGATTGGTGGCACCGACTGCTTTCATGAGCCCAATTTCGCGCGTCCGTTCCAGAATTGCCATGGTCATGGTATTGGCGATCCCGATGGCGGCTACCAGGAGGGCGATCGCCCCAATCCCACCGAAAACAACCTGCAGGATCACGAAAAAGCTATTGATGCCCTCGACGGTACTTTGGGGTGAGTATGCCATATACCCCATGTCATTGATCTGCTGGGTAATATCCATCACGACATCCGGGTTTTCTGCCCGCACAATCACATTGTTATAGCCATCTTTGTTGCGGTTAATTCGAATACCATTGTTGAACCAGGTGTTCCAGGCTTCCAACTCATCCATGGACACAAAAAATTGTCCATCGGCTTCGTTGCGCATTTCCTTCAGAATGCCAACAATTTTTAGCTCAACCGTTTTATGAACTTCCTGCCCATCGCTGGTCCATTTGGTCAATTTCAATTTGACGCGTTGATCCAGCAAATCAGGGATTTCGGGCATTTCCTGACCGGGTCTTAAATTGGGATCGTAAAAATTTTTCACCATCCAGCTACCAGCGATGATAGTGCCCTTGCGCAAATCCAACGTTCCGCGATCCAGATCATAACCCAGATCATCCAGATTCTCGGTTTTGACGCCCATGAAGCCCGCCCAGGTTTCAAGTTTTCCGAATTTAATAACGCCCTGCCCATACATGTAATCACGTGGAATCACCGACTGAACACCAGGAATTGCCGCGATTTCGTCCAAAACGGAAGGAGTCAACAATTTAACCGAACTGACAGCTCCACTTCCTCCGCCACCGCCTCCCATTGGGACGGCGACTTCATACATAACATCACCATAATTAGGATAGACCTCAATCTTGCTCAAATCGTCAATGCCCCACAGGTTACTGGTAGCGCTCTTCTGTAGCCCGGTTGCCAGCGACACCAGCAAGACTACCGCAGCGGTGCCAATCACCACCCCTACAGCAGTCAGAACGACACGTCCTTTGCGGCGGCGTAAATTTTCAGAAATTAAACTAACCAGGTCCCAAAAACGCATGCTTTACTCCTGATCATCCCTTGGGTCCCGGGATAGGCATTGCCGGCTCTTCAAATTGAGGCACCTCTTCCTGATATTCGCCAGGAAATGGCATGTTTTGCTCTGGTTGCTCTTTTGCACTGCCCAACCCTAAAAGACCTTTGAAAAACCGCAGCACTTTTTGGAAGAATGTTTCTGGTAGTTCTTCCATGGGTGGCTGCATGCCGCCATTGTTTTCTCCCGGCATGGGTTCAAATTCAGGCATCGGCTCAACCATTACCGTTAATCTTTGTTCTATTTTTCGCGGTTGGTTGAAATCATCCGTATAAGATACAGACACGAGCAATTCGAGTTCACCTTCCTGATAAGGCATCGCCATGGCATCCATCGTGAAATAACCACCTGGCTCTAAAGAACCAACCAGAATCGTGTTTTCAGTCAAATCTGCGTTCTCAGAAGTTATCATCAGGGTACCTAATACAGCGGTTGTTTTACCGAGGTTTGTCATTTGAATCGGCAATGGATTCATTTGTCCGGCCATAAAAAATCCCGGGTTGCGATAAAAACCAATTTCAACTTTTGGCAGGGAATACACCAGTAACGTGATCACCTGATCATCCACCACGCGCTCCCCTTTATCATTTAGATAAGTGAAGGATATCTTAAATGGATAGGCACCCGGATTTGCAGTAACATTTACGATCAACTGAGCCGAGGCTTTCACCAGTTGCCCTACTTTGGCTTCATCAATATAGATCAAATTGGAAGATCCAATCGGGGCAAATACCGAAAGGTCAGCCCCAGTGCCAGTTACACCACCCGCTTGCTGCCCTCCAGTGCCATCCTGTCCACTGGGTACTGTCACACCACCACCCAATACCATGGTCACATCATGTGCATCCACGGCACCCAAATTGCGAATATCGACGGAAAGGTTGAAAATTGACCCCGACTGCAAGGGGTTAACATCCACCTCATACCCACTCACCACCAACTGTGCCCGTGCCTGTAACGTGGGTGTCACTGTAGGTTGTGCAGTGGTGTAAACAGGAATTCGTAAATCTACTGTTATGCTGAATCGTTCACTATAACCGACGCCATTCACATCGGTGTAGGAAGCGTTGGCTACAATCGATCCGGAAGCATAACCCCATAAACTTGCATTGGCACGCATTGGTTGTGAAATTTCAACCGAGGCTCCTGTATCTATAAAGGGTACAGCCCGCATACCACCTGAATCTAATGGGAGGAAATCGGTGCTTTCAAAAGTCAGCACCAAATTATAGACATCGCTTTGACCATCATTTTTGAGACGTATTTTTAACGTGAAATCACTTCCAGGGGAAACACGATCAACACCGAAATCATATGAGGTGATCACTAACAGAGGTCGCTCAGATGGAATTGTCGGTTCAGGCGTATCCAAAGCCAGTTCAGTTGGAACTACTGTTGTTGTATCTACTACCGGTGGATCATCCTGAGCACTACCTATTAAAGGGCTGGACACAATTAACATCATTACAGCAATTAAACTGGTGAGGGATACAAATTTGATTAATTTCTTCATGGTTTATACTTCCTCAATTTCTTCTTCCGGGATTTCAAAATGCGAAGCAGCTTCATATTCTGCTTCACTGACGGTTGACCCATC
>JAVEYK010000005.1:21354-96166 GCA_034003505.1 Anaerolineaceae bacterium
CAATTAAACTGGTGAGGGATACAAATTTGATTAATTTCTTCATGGTTTATACTTCCTCAATTTCTTCTTCCGGGATTTCAAAATGCGAAGCAGCTTCATATTCTGCTTCACTGACGGTTGACCCATCCAATAAATAAATAATATTGCTGGCAAATTGACACATACGCACATCATGGGTCACCACAATGACCGTACGGCCTTCCATATTCAGTCTGGATAAAAGTTTCATGATGCCAAAACCGCTACTGGTATCCAGGTTGCCGGTCGGTTCATCGGCTAATATGATGGGTGGATTGTTCACCAATGCCCGCGCTACCGCTACGCGTTGTTGCTGACCCCCGGATAATTCGGTTGGCCGGTGCAACGCTCGTTTGGCAAGACCCACCTGACTTAATAAGCGTGCAGCCTGTTGCTGGCGTTCTTTTTTCGAGACTCCGGTAAAGCGCATCGGGAAAATCACGTTTTGCATGGCGGTCATGCTGGGGATTAAGTTGAAGGATTGAAAAATAAACCCAACACTCTTACGGCGAAACAAACCCAGGTCATTTTCATCCATTTGATCCAGGTAACGGCCATTCACCTGGATTGTGCCACTGGTCGCACGATCCAAACCACCCAGCAAATACAGCAGGGTGCTTTTCCCGGAACCAGAGGGCCCCATAATGACCGTCAGTGATCCAGGTGCAATATCCAGGTCTACCCCTGCCACCGCATGTACCTTTTGTGTCCCCATGCTGAAGGTTTTCCATAAATTACGAATTTGAATAACCGGTTGTTCACTCATAAGCTAAAAGAACATCCTTGTTGGGGAAAGACTATTGATCTGGACCATAATAAAGCCGGGCAAGGCTTTTAAAATCATAAAAATAACGACAGCTATCAAGGTAGCCAGCCAGGCTTTTCCAGGCTTCATACCAGAAATTTGCATGGCACCCATCCCCATTAATACGATTTGCCAGATGAGGTAAAGATCAATAAGTGCTAATAACGCAGTCATATAAGACATGAAGCCGGTTGCGTCCTGAGCCATAAACCCTGATAACCCGGGTTGCAAAATTAATTGTTTTGTGACCAGAATAGCAATGATCTGGACGATGTCCCGCAGCAAAAAAGGTACACTGCTCCAGGCGACTATGTTTAAAGCCGAGCGATTGCTGCTGCGGCTGCCATTCAAGGTCAGAGATAGGTGGAAAATACTTCCCAGCAAAATCCAGCCTAGCCAGATTCCTATCCATTTTCCGAGCAATGGAAACACAACAGTCACAACCGGACTGGCCCCCATATTGACCGCATCCTGATACTGCTGTTGCTGCTCGGGGCTGTAATATTCAAACATTTCAGGGTCAGACACCCCTTGCGATGATTGCCCCACCAAAGATGATGAAACCAGCACCAGGATTAACGCCGAAATCATTAAAGCGAGCAAAGGCGCAATCCAGACAGCATGTTCCTTTTCAGCGATTTCATCAATTGTTTTTCGTGGTTTAAAAAGAATGGGTAAAAACCACTGGGCGATAAATTTGCGCGGTTTTCTTTCTACTTCAAATTCAATATCATTATCTGCCATGCTTTACCTCCAACCGGAGAAATGAAATAAAAAAGGCCCCTGAAAAAGGCTCTCTAAATAAGACGAACTAACACGAAAAAAAGTTTCAACAAGAACTCAATTGTACTTTGATCTATAAAAAATAGTACCAAAATTGATTAGCCATGCTGTGATCTGCGGTCAGAACGAAATTTTTCTATTGGATTTGGGTTGTTTTATAATGAATAAGAATTTAGAGGAGGATGCTATGCAATTAAGAACCGGTTTGGAACTAAATTTTTCGGGCAGGGTCTTAGCCTGGGCATTAGATCACCCGGGTTGTTTTGCTTACGGACAGGATGAACAGGAAGCACTATTGCGCTTAACCCAGGCATTTATTGCCTATCAACACTGGGTACATTTCAAAACAGGTGAAAGATCCTGGTTAATAGATGATCATGATATTGAAGTGCGCCTGTTGGAGAGTTTCAGGGTCTATTTTATAAACGAAAACTTCGAGGTGACAGATCGGGAAGGCTATGAAGTCAATGCCTGGTTTCAAACCGATTGGATTCCATTGAAAGAATCAGAAATTGAACAGGGATTATTGCTGATGGATTGGTCGCGGAAAGATCTTCTGGATTTGTTGGCAGGCATCCCAGTGGAGTTGCGCGAGAAAAAGTTTGCAGGGGAGCGCTGGGATATTTTGGGCATTGTGAAACATCTTGGCGGTGCTGAATGGTGGTACCTGGATCGCCTGGGACTGACAAATCTGACCCGTGATCAGGTGCCCAAAGACCCATTTCAACGTTTGGAAGTCGTCCGCGCCCAGGTGAAACAAGCCATGCCACAATTAGTGGGTAAAGAACTGGTGATTGGTAAAAATGGTGAGTTTTGGAGCCCGCGAAAATTATTGCGTAGAATATTATGGCACGAGAAGGACCATATTCATCACATTTATAAGTTGATTTGAATCGTTTCGTTAATTTGTAATATTTAAGAACAAAACTCCTGAGTTTTTTTTCTCAGGAGTTTTATGAAAGGGGGAAACAAACAGATCGAAAAATTCAATCGATTGATGGAAGCGTATTTTTATACAAGCAGGTCTGACCAATCAACATGATGTAATAAACCCACCTGAATTACCGTTCTGAATGGAGATTAACCACACTCAAAGCAGCAAACATGACAGCAACAATTCCAACGACAATATATACAATTCCGGCCATGATAAACCTCTTCTTTCCTTCAAAAACCAATCAAACATCCAATTTCCTGGATCGTGTTAACAATAACACCACGATACGGGTTAAGGTTCGGCTACTGGAAGGGTTCTTGCCTGGCAACTGGTGGAAATTTAACCTGATCTTTAAGGCAGGTACTTTACCTGCAAACCGGCTGAAATCAGATGACCTGTTCGCAGCGCTACAAAATGACCATCTAGAAAACCCGTTTCAGGTACGACGACTCCCAGTACGCTTTTTCTTTTATTGAATGAACCCTAGCATTGTGTTAGACGGGGTCAACAGGAAAAAAGTTCCCGTATTGATATAATGGATTGAGATTTATCCATCTGAACAATCACAATCTCCTGTTTCTATCAGCCGAACAGCACGGTCGTAGAAAAGGTACTGCCAGGCCCAATTAATAAGCACCAGCAGACGATTTCGAAAGCCAACCAGTTGCATCAAATGAACAAATAGCCACACCACCCACGCCAGCCACCCATGTAAACGAGCACCAAACAATTCGGCGACCGCCTGGTTGCGCCCAATGGTGGCCATGGAACCCAAATCCTTGTAGTGAAATGGTTGTAAAGGCTCAGATTTGATCATGTGCAAGAGATTCTTAACCGCCAGATCAGCTTGCTGCATAGCGACCGGCGCTACCATGGGCAAGGGTTGCCCACTTGCATCCTGTAGATAAGCAGCATCTCCGATTAGAAATACCCTTTCATCCTGCGGGAGTTGTAATGTTGGTAAAACTTTAATTCGTTTCTGCGGCCATTTCTCCTGCGCCAATTCCCGCACCAGACTGGCTGCCTGTACGCCAGCCGCCCAAATTAATGTTTGGGTGGGCAATTGCTCATTTTCACCGAGTTGGATCAACTTGCCATCATAGCTCGCGACCAATGTGTGCAGCCGTACTTGCACTCCTTTATGGGTCAATGCTTCCAGTGCAGCGCTGGAAGATTCTGGTGCCAAATGTGCTAAAAGCCGGTCAGCTGCTTCCAGAAGCACAACCTGAACCAGATCATGATCCAAATCAGGATAGTCTTTCTGCAATACGCGCACCAGTTCTGCAATCGCGCCAGCCATCTCTACACCGGTTGGGCCTCCTCCAGCAATCACAAAGGTCAACATGGCACGCCTGACAATTGCATCATCTTCCAGCATTGCTCTTTCAAACCGGTTCAGAATGTGGTTGCGAATAGCCTGGGCTTCCTGCAAGTCTTTTAATCCAAAACTATGTTCTTCGAGAGATTGCTGATTAAAGAAATTTGTCTCACTTCCCACTGCCAGGATCAAATAATCATATGAAAGCGAAGTTTGTTGGGTAATGATTTTTCTCTCTTTCAAATCAAGAGAGGTCACCTCACTCATGATAAACGTCAGATTTTTCTGTCTTCGTAAAATACCTCGAATAGGATGAGCAATTTCGTCGGGCGAGAGCCCGGCTGTTGCCACCTGATACAGCAAAGGTTGAAAGAGGTGATAATTATTACGATCAACCAGGGTTACGTTCACTGGTGCTTTGGCAAGCGCTTTGGCAGCGCGCAATCCGCCAAATCCCGCACCAACGATAACAACCTGCGGAAGTTGATGATCAATTGTGGCCATTTTCCACCTCCAAATTTTTTTCGTATTGTGACTTTGTTCACAATAATTAATACTATTTTAGTCTTATTTGTATTGTTTACAATAATTTGGTCAAGGTTTTATGCAATTGTAGCGGTTGAAACCGGTTTGTATTCTCCCTCACTCAAACCTTCGATTTCCGCCTTATCATCGCCAGGGGAATATTGACCACATCTTTGATACCCAGGAAATATACCACCACCAGGTAAACAAAAAACCCGATACCACCCCCTACAACCAGTTGAATCAAATCTGAAGCTGGCAGCGCTTTCCCTAATAACAATACCGCTACCGCCATTACCCCGGTTGCCAATAACGCTTTGGACAAGTCAATCAAAATCCTTTTAATGTCCACTCCCTTCCAGCGAATGGAGAGAATCAACATTCCAATCGAAGCCTCAATTAACACCGCCAGTCCATTGGCAAAAGCTGGACCGCCATGTGAAATACCGCCCTGCTCTATCGGACGGGTGAACCAGATGGCCAGACCAATATTAATCATCGTGGTAAAAATCGAAATGTAGAGAGGCGTATAAGTATCCTGCTGAGCAGAAAAAGCACGCACCACAACTTCCAGCATGGATTGGCTGATCAGTGCTAAGGTATAGAATCGCAAGGCGTAATAGACCAATTGGGTACTTTCGGCTGTGAACTCGCCGCCTTCAAACAATACCCGAATGATCGGTTCTCCAAATAAAATCAGCGCAGCAGCGGCCGGTATCGCCAGGGTTAAAATAGCCCGTAATGATCCACTAAATGCTTTGCGTTGTGCGGCAACATCTTTTTGTGCTGCCAGTGCTGCCATGGTCGGGAAGACAGCAATCCCAATAGCTGTGCCAATCAGTGTCCAGGGCATGTTCATTAACCGAAAAGCAAAATCCAGCGCAGCCAGGCGACCTTCGCCCAATCGTGAACTGAGGGTGGCATTCAGCCAGTTGATACTGGCACGTGCCATCAACAGATCAATAATGCGCGGCAGCATTAATATCGCCACTTTTCGCACAAATGGATCGAAGGACAGCAAAGGACGCCATTGGACTTTGTAATGCAATAGAGCGGGAATTTGAATCAATAAATGTAAAAGCGAACCCAAAACTGCGCCCCAGGCAATCCCATAGATGCCCCATGTGGGTGCGAATACCAAGGCACCAAAAATGATCCCGGCGCTATACAAAGAAGGAAGCAAGGCCGGCGTAATGAAATGTTCATGCGCATACAAGGTGGATGTCAGGATGCTGGATATAGAAAAGATGATGGTTGAAAGCAGCAAAACCCGCATCAGGTTGATGGTTAAGACCTGAACATCGGCCGGGTATAGCGCACCTACGCCCCAATTGGATGTCACCAAAAATGGTGCAAATAAGAACGCCAACACAGACAGTGACAACGTGATCAGAAATATCCAGTTGATAACCTTGCTGAACAGATCACTGGCGTTACCTACCTTCTCCAAGCGTTCTTTATAAACCGGAATAAAAGCAAAGCCAAGCGCACCACCCGAAAGCATGGTGTAGATCAACTCCGGAACGACGTTCCCGGCAGTGAAGGCATCCAGAACTGCGCTGGTGCCAAATTGGCCTGCGATAATCCGTTGGCGCAGCAGACCTACCACAATGGATGCCCCCCAGCCGGCACTGATAATCAGGGTTGAACGGGCGATCAATCCGACTTTACTTTTTGATGTGCTCGTTTCAAGAGAAGGGTCTGATGGCATGCTGCTCTCTTACTCCAGAATGTCCAGTTTGATAAAAGAAGCAGCCAATTTTTTTTGTTGTTTTGAATCAGCAAAGAAAATATCCAGCGTTTCTTCACCATCCCCTTCCAAACGCACATTGATCACCAATCCTTCTCCAAAGGATGGATGACGCACTTTCATACCGGGTCGATAGGTAGCTTCTTTCTTTTTTTCTCTTTGAGGTCCGTCTGATTTTTGTGGAAGAATCGCAGCGTACCCTTGCTGTGCACCATCCAATCGCTTTTCACGGTTGGCATTCACACTATCCCAGGTATGAGCTGTCTTTTTTTCATCCCAGCTTTCGAAATAAGAATCCTCCTGCTTGAAACGGTTTCTAGCTGCATCCCGACGGTAGGATCCTCTCTCCCAACGGTCGTATCCCCGTTGAGTAGCCGATCTTACCGGGGATTCCATTTGCACCAGTTGATCCGGGACATCTTTGAAAAATCGTGATGGATATTGGGTTTCATAAGAGCCAAACATATTACGACGTTCAGCCCGCACCAGGTAAAGCTGATCACGAGCGCGGGTGATGCCCACATAAAACAAACGGCGTTCTTCAGCCATTTCTTCTTCTTCCTCAAAGGAGCGGTTATGCGGTAAGAGCCCATCATCCAGACCGATTATGAAGACCCGATCAAATTCCAGACCTTTGGCAGCATGCAAGGTTAGTAATGTCGGGCTATCCAGTTTTTCCGCGATCGTATCCTGATCGGAAACGAGTGCCAGATTCTCGAGTAGTGCTGCCAAACCCGGTTCTTCAAATTCAAAAGCCTGACGGCGCAACTCCTGGACGTTTCCCCAGCGGTCAATTACCTCTTCCTCAGAACCATCCTGCAAATATTCCCGATATTCCACATCCAGAAGGATGCGATCGAATAAATCCGGCAGGGAAACTTTATCTTTAATCTCCAGCCAGGCAGCCATCAAACGAGCAAACTGATAGATGGAAGCAGCGCTGCGATCCAACGCAGCCCAAATTTCCGATTCTTGCCCCAATAGTCCCAGTTCCTGCACAACATCCCCCAGGTTGCTATCCATCAAGCGCGCCACTTCTGCCAGCTTCTCAACAGATTTACTACCGATTTTTCTGGGTGGCACATTAATCACGCGCCGGATGCTGACTTCATCTTTCGGGTTATGCACCAACCGCAGAAAAGCGATCACATCCTTTACCTCGCGACGACCATAGAAACGTTGTGCGCCTACCAGACGGTAAGGGATTCCAGCTTTCATAAAGGCTTCTTCCAGCATACGTGATTGCGAGTTCATGCGGTACATCACCGCATATGATGCCAGGCTGATGCCTTTTTTGATTTCTGAACCAATCGTGCGCACGATATAATCAGCTTCATCGCGATCGTCCTCTGCATTGTAAAAACGGATCAATGACCCGGTTCCCCTGTCGGTAAATAGCGCTTTGGGTGTGCGATGCTGATTCTGGTCAATGATGGAACGTGCCAGATCAAGAACTACCTGTGTGGAGCGGTAATTTTGTTCCAGCAGTACCTTGCTAAAATTGCCATAATCATCTTCGAAACGCAGAACATTACGATAGTCCGCTCCGCGCCAGCGATAGATCGATTGGTCTTCATCTCCAACCACGAACAGGTTCTTGTGCACATTGGATAACAACCGCACCAGCTCATACTGAATCTGATTGGTATCCTGGAATTCATCCACCAGCACATGTTCAAAGCGGCTGGCATATTTCTCGCGCACATCATCGTTTTCATATAACAACGACAACGCTGAAAGTAATAAATCGTCGAAATCCATGGCGTTACAGGCACGTAAGCTGGCCTGATACCGCTCATAAATCTCCTGGATTTTTGCATCCCGTGATGTACGAATGTTGTATTGTTTGGGCATGATCATTTCATTCTTCGCCCGTGAAATCGTCTCCTGAATTGCCCCGGGACGGTAAAGTTTGTCATCTAGGTTCAGATCTTTGAGAATGGTCTTGATCAGAGCAGCCTGGTCATCCACATCATAAATAGTGAAATTCGAATCGACGGGCAGGTAGCGCGCTTCTCTCCGTAAAATCTTGACACAAATCGAGTGAAACGTACCTAACCAGACACTCTGCGCACGCTCCGGCACCATACTTTCCAGGCGTTTTTTCATCTCATTCGCCGCTTTATTCGTAAAAGTCACCGCCAGAATTCGATACGGAGGCACACCCATTTGATCAATCAGATATGCGATGCGATGGGTCAGGACGCGGGTTTTTCCCGAGCCTGGTCCTGCCAGGACCAGTGTTGCTCCGCCTGCAACCGTGACGGCATTCAGTTGTTGTTCATTTAATAAGCTGCGTGGGTCCATATTTCATGGATTGTACCCGTTGAAAGGGAGCATTGTCAACAAAGCTGATTATTTTTTTATGCCGCTACCCTCAATATTAGGCTGATTGATTTAGTTGGTAGCTTATAGCTGTTTCGACTTTCGACTTTCGCCTTTCGCCTTTCGCCTTTCGCCTTTAAACTAACTTACATCCAGTCTTACCATTCCGACACCAATGTAAAGCGGTAATTACCATCATCCTGTTTTTTGGCAGTACCATTCAGCGTTAGCACTTCTACCCAGGTCTGTCCGGGTTTCAGGGGGAAGACTGAGCCATCCGGGTTCAAAAAAGTAAGCACAGAATCTTCGGTTGGGCGTGACCAGGTCACTTCATACACTTTCCCATCCCTGGCTATATAAGCTTCGCCTGTCCCCAACAAACTCACATCCAACACTTCTACCGCCGGCCGTGCGTCAATATCGGTATGGCGGACGAAAATAATGGCAATATTCTCTGCCTCAATCGGTTCATCATTGGAGCGATCAATTAACTTCTCGTATACTTCATCATCAGGGCCGAGTGAATTTTCTACATCCGAATAGCGTGTATAGGAATTACTTTTAGGGTTATAGTCCCAGCGGTTGTAAATGGCAGCCGAGAAACGCACAAAAACGGAACCAGATTCTTCTCCTCCCACTGGTGCCTGCATCTGGAATAGCATACCATCTAAATTTTGTTGCGAATTATCAATCCCCATCCTTTGTGTGTATTCAGCGACCTTGGACGTATTTGCCACTTCAAAATTTTTCGAGTTTGGTTCGATTCTGTAAATAACGCCGGCAGTGTTGGCACTCTCAATCATCAATCGATTGGCAAAATCTGAATTAACCAGGCGATTATAGGTACCTTCATAGGCACTGCCAAAAATGAACATGGCCTTGTACCCCCGCACGACATTAAAATCAAATAAACGGGCGGAGCGAATGGGTGCAACCATCTCGGCATCCTCCCCATAGAATATAGCTGCAAAACGAGTCGTCCCAAACTCTGTATAGTATTCATAAACTATATCAGCGCTGGAAAGGCCCCACTGAGGACGGTCAGCACGCGGCAGGTTTTGAACTTTAATGACAATCGGTCTGCGGTTCAAAAGAGCAGGATTTTCCACTTCGAGACCAGTCAAGGGATTGATCCCTTCAGGGAATTTAGCCGGTCCATATCCTTCTTCCGGATAGGCTGGGGTAGCTGTAGCAGTCGGAGGTAAGGGGGTTGGTGAAGACGTTGGAGTAGCGGTTGCAGGCTCTGGTTGTAAGGCTGTGGGCGAAGGAATTCCCGGCGTATTGACAACTTCTGTCGGAATACTACCGGTGGGTTGACAGGCTACCATCAGGCTGAGTAGGGTTAAGAAAATGACTGCTGCAAAAATTTTCTTCATAATTCGCTCCAACTTTTCTCAATATTAACATATGAATAAAAATCATACTCTATCTTTTCCATTTTGCCAATAATTGCATTTACAAAGCCACAAGAGAAACATCTCCTGCCCACTTGCTATGCTACCTCGATGAACTTATAATCAAAAACATGAAAAATTCTGGATTTCTGCTAACGAAAGGTTTTCTGATTAAGGCAATTCTGGTTTTATTAACAGTCGTTATCACCTACTTTTGGCTCGATTTTGCTCCCGATGGTCTTTTAGGTAAGATGGATGCTGTTGGATATGCTGTCTGTCACCGCATCGATGATCGATCCTTTCATTTGGGCGAAAGGGCACTCCCTCTCTGTGCTCGTTGTTCCGGTATGCAATTGGGTGCACTCCTCGGGTTGGCATACCAATCCATCTGGGGCAGGCGTGGGAAGTTCCCTCCCATGAAGATTCTTATCCCTTTGGGAATAATGGCATTATTTTTTGTGATTGATGGAGTAAATTCATACCTGAATTTCATCCCAATGCTACCCCAGGTATATGCTTCCCAAAATTGGTTACGGCTGGCAACCGGTACAGGTTTGGGGTTGGGACTGGCCGCTGTCATTTTTCCTATTTTCAATCAAACCATTTGGCGTGATTGGGAAGATGAATATGCATTAGGAAACTGGAAGCAATTCCTGGGATTAATTGGCCTGGCGACTTTACTAGTCCTGACAATCCTATCGGAAAATCCCCTGGTTTTATATCCTCTGGCAATCCTTTCTGGATTGGCTGTTCTGGTTGTTTTGAGTATGTGCTACTCATTATTGGTTGTGATGATTTTAAAAAAAGATAATCATTTCACCACCTGGCGTTCCGTCTGGGCACATCTTCTGGCAGGTTTTAGCATTGCCATTACCCAGACATTTGTTATTGACATGCTAAGGTTTGCTTTTACCCTCACCTGGGGTGGTTTTGATTTATAGGAGTAAAAAATGGATATCCTTGGAATTTTCTCTGCATTTGGGCTTTCTGCCAGTGCTGGGTTAAATGCTTACATTCCACTATTGGTAGTTGCTCTCTTAGGAAGGTTTACCAATTTAATCAAATTGCAACAGCCATGGGATGGGCTTACCAGCTGGTGGATCATTGGATTGCTGATTGTCCTTTCCTTGATCGAATTTTTTGCCGATTCTACCCCTGCCGTAAATCACATTAATGACATTATCCAGACATTCATCCGCCCGACTGCTGGAGCGATTGTTTTTGCAGCCAGTGCCAATGTACTGACAGAAATATCACCCATTTTGTCATTGGCATGTGGTTTGTTGGTCGCTGGCAGTATCCATGCCGTGAAAAGCACGATCATCAGACCCACGGTAACAGCCACAACCGCCGGGGTTGGCAATCTCCCCATCAGCATGTTAGAAGATGCAACATCCACAATTATCTCGGTCTTGTCCATCATGGTTCCTATTGTGGTGCTGGTCCTCCTGATTATCCTGATTGCCTGGATGATCTCCCGCCGTCGCAGGAGAAAATCGTATCAGGATTAGATTTGATCTTTACTCTTTTTTTTGTATACTTATAATGACTATTCAAAGTAATTGTTGTAACATTTCAATAAAAAGGGGCACTTTTTTTGGTGGGCATGCGCTCGCCAAAAAAACACACCCATCCTCTTTATTGAGAAGATATTAACTGTTTAATTAAGGAGAAGAATATGGGACAAAATGATGATATGACCGTTCGTGCACCAGACCCAGGCGATTCCGATCGCTTCAAAAAAGTACCAAATCAGGAACCATCAGGTTCAGAATTTCAGGAAGCACCAAAATTTGAAACACCCCCCGTTTATTCAGAACCACCCCGCCCGACTGAAGCTCAAAGTTATGGTCAGGTAGTTGACCCACCCAGACCAACAGAAACTCCCAGTTACGGCGAGGTAGTGGAACCACCCAAAAAGAAAAATAACAAAACATTGTGGATTATTATCATTGTGGTTGTCCTAATTATTTGTTGTTGCTGTATTGTCGCCATTGTCGGTGGTAATAATCTAATGAAGGAATTCAATATAGATGATTTCGAGGACTTTATGAATGAATTCAGCCAGGTTATTAAAATTGCCCCAGCATTGATTTAATCGAAATTTATCGAATTTCATAAATTAATTCAAACACGCCTTGCTTTATTACCAAGGCGTGTTTTTAATTTTTGGTCTATGCACCACCGGCAGAGTATAAAGATGGATCTTCCGGTGTTTCTCCTGAGGGGTCCCAAACATATACCCAGTCGCCAACATTTGCCCAATCAAAAACTACTCTTGCATCCCCAAGTGACAGGTTCACACACCCATGTGATTGTGGATAACCAAAATAAGTATGCCAATAAGCGCCATGAATTGCTCTGGCTTCATCGTAATACAATGTCCAGGGCACATCTTCCAAATAGTAGTAATCAGAACGATCCGATTCAAAGGAACCACTCATATTGGTTTTGTCTAATTTTTCATAAATCTGAAACAGTCCTGGTTTTGTAAAAAATGGATCAATGCCTGTGGAGACCAAAGCTGCAAACACAAGTTTCCCATTTTCGTAAACACCGAGAGTTTGCTCCTGTAAATTGAGTTCGATCCAGCGATTATTATCCACACCCTCAGGCGGCGTCGTGTTGACATGAAATTGTCGCACCTTTCTGCGTTCCACCCATTCATCCACACCAATCATGTACCAATCCGCCGCACCTACTGTAACAGTGTCATAAATCTGAACGACATCTTCGCGATAGAGTTTTTTGCCCGTCAAATCTGAACCCGCACCCGGCGCTTTATACACATCAATGATGTCTAATACCCATCCAAAGGGGTTGGCAGGGTTTTGATAAAACTTCAACCCTTGAAAACGGCCGGAGCGAATACAACATTCGGTGTTGGCCTCACCAGCATCCACCCACAATCCATTCATTAACTGATAAAAAATACCATCGTCTCTGTCAAGGCGTTGATACACGGCTAAATATTTCATGCCAGCTTCCAGATATCTTGCTGGTGTCCCCGCTAACGCATCGTCTAAACTGGCGTAGACTGGAAAAGAATTGTCCCCAACGGTTAGATAGGGGGCGGGAGCTAAATTATAGTTAGAATCGGGTTTATAAGCTGGCAAGGGTTGAAATGGTACTGAGATCCCTTTTTTATTCATCGTCGTTAAGAATTCTGCTGGACCCATCACCAGACAATCTGTCTGATCATAACCAAAAACCTCTGGTAAACATAACGGGTCACCATAAAACGATTCCTGATCGGCTGCCTGAACAGGAGTTACTAGAAAACTGGTGGTTAGTAGGAGTGCCACTAATATCAGTAAATATTTTATAAACTCTTTCTTCGTCATAAGATCATCTTCCTCTTCTTTCACATTCTAACAGATTTTTGAAATGAAAAGACCAGTTTGTAAGATGCTGAAAAGAATGCAAATTAATTTTTCGTCATGTTAAATTCAGCCATTTAAGCACAAGATATGAAAAAGATCCAGAGATTCGAATTTCGGAAAAATTTCCATTTCATCCTCAAAATACGAAATAACGAGCAGAAGACCCCATTTGTATGCTTGCAAATCAACCGGAAGCGTTAAAAAACAATTTCATCTGCTAAAATGTTGTTAGGAATGCTTCGTTCAAAAATCTTAACCCGTATTATTAATCCCATGAACCCAAGGAGTGCTGATATGTCAGAACATGTATATAAAAAAATTGAATTGGTTGGTTCTTCAAAAATTAGTATTGAGGACGCAATACAGAATGCAATTTCCCAGGCTGGTGAAACTTTGGAAAATTTACGTTGGTTCGAAGTGGTCGAAACCCGTGGGCAAATCGAAGAAAACCGTATTGCTTATTGGCAGGTCACGATTAAAGTAGGGTTCACGGTATCAAAATAGACCCAACCTGTCAGAAACTTCTGACTTAAAAATTCAAGCGCTTTCTGCAAGTTTCCAAGTCATAAATATCCACGAGCCTCTTCATGGTAAAATTTTTAGTACCACCTCAATCATTTTAGACTATGTTTTGTTATCAAAAAAACATATGCCTAACCCCTTGTGTTGAGATGTTACAATTTTTACACCTTGAAAAAATTTTTACCCTGGAGGGAAAATGGTCCGTAAAACAGTCGACTTTCTTCATTGGCAGATAAAACCCCACCATCTTTTGGATAAACAGTGGCTGGTGCTGACGAGTGGTGATTTTCATGCCGGAAAATATAATTCCATGATTGTGGGTTGGGGTGGTTTCGGAACGATGTGGAATAAACCTTTTGCATTAATCCCTGTAAGGCCGCAACGATACACCTTTGAGTTTATGGAGCAATTTGACTCCTTTACGCTTTCTGCTCTCCCCGAAAAATATCGTACCGCATTGGATTTAATAGGTACCAAATCGGGGCGGGACATGAACAAACTTACCTCTACCGGATTAAACCCTATCCCCTCCAGCATGGTATCTGCTCCCGGGTTGGACGAAGCAGATTTGATCATTGAATGTAGAAAATCCTACTGGCAAGATCTGGACCCCACCCATTTTTTAATCTCATCCATTGCGAAGCAATACCCCCGGCACGACTATCACCGGATCTATTTTGGTGAGATTTTATCCATCTCCGCCACCAAAGAATTTATTGGATAATTCGTTTACTTACCATCTCAAAAACCACAAATCCTGCATGATTGGAATGCTACGCATTTTCATTAAAAAATTGTGAATTTGATAAGAATCATCTATACTTATCCTCAATCTACGTTTACACCATAATCTTGCCTATTTACAATTTTTTAGGTAGGGGCCGAATGAGTTCTTTTCTTTCCAAATTGCGAATAAACAATAAGTCCATCCAGATTCTGCTGAGCATATCGGTTGTATTATTAATTGCACTGCTTGTGAATGTATTTTGGATTAATCCAACTGAAAATTTTTCAGCTTTCCATCAAAATCTGCTTTTGAAAATCCTGCTTATCTCCCTTTTCCTCCTATCGTCACTTATCCTGATTTTCACATTCATACAAAACAAAAAGTTAATGGGTCTTGTAAAAGAACTCGCATTCAAACTAAACAAAATTAATCATGCGGAACAATCTGATTTTGAAACAATACAGGAAAAGGCTTATCCTGATGAAATTGGGATTTTGATCTCCGAATTCAACCAATTTATTCAAAATCAAAAAAGTATTCTGAAAAGAAATTTAATTCTGGATGAAAAACGTGAACGCTTTGAATTGGCGTTACAAGGCAGCCAGATTGGATTATGGGATTGGAATCTGACCAGTAATTATTGTTATTATTCCCCTGCCTGGCGGAATATTTTAGGCCACACCGAAGAATCAATTCATAATCTCCCCACAGAATGGTTTACCAGGGTTCACCCGGAGGATATTGCAGCATTACGGAATGAGATCAATGATCATATTGCTGGAAAAACCCAGATATTTGAAAAAGAACACAGAATTCGTCATATGAACGATACTTATATCTGGGTCTTCGCCAGAGGTTTGGTGAGAAAAGGTGAGGATGGCGTACCAAATCGATTTGTTGGCACCATAGAAAACATTTCAGACCGCAAATCACTGGAAGCAAAATTAATGATTGAAGCCATGTACGATCCCCTGACAGGGTTACCAAACCGCACCTATTTTTCTGGTGTTATTGAGCAATCGCTTGGGCGAATTCGAAGGCGCGAAGAGTATCATTCAGCAGTCTTGTTCATTGATCTGGATCGATTCAGAAGTATTATCGACAATTATAGTTACTCCATTGGGGAAGGGTTGTTAATTGAAATTGCTCGTCGTCTCAAATACTGTCTCCGATCCATGGACACTATCTCACGCTTTGGCGAGGATCAATTCGGCGTTCTTCTGGAAGAAATAAATGGATTGCCCGATACAATCAAAATTACGCAAAGATTACATGCTGAATTAGCCAAACCATTTAATTACTCCGGTGTGATTATCAATCCAACAACCAGTATAGGCATTGTTAAGCTTTCTCGTGGTTATCAGGATTCCGCCACGGTCTTAAGAGATGCTGAATCTGCCATGTTTCAGGCTAAATCGGATGGTCGCGGCAAAATAGAAATTTTTGATAAAGGTTTTTATGCCTTCACCCTATCCAAAATTCGCATGGAGAACGAACTAAATCAAGCAATCAAGAACAATGAAATTTCAGTTTGGTATCAACCCATCCTTGACATGGAAAGCAATCGCACCATCTACGCTGACAGTATCTCCATCTGGCAGCATCCACAGAAAGGCTATATTCCACAAGAACAATATCTGTCGGTGGCTGAAGACAGCGGCACAATTATTCCGGTCAATGCTTATATATTACGAAAAGCATGCCGGGATGCATCCGAATGGAAGCAAATACACAACGAACAACTCCAACTTTCAGTCACAATTTCTCACAAATTGTTTTTAGAGTCTGATTTCACCGAAATTGTTCTGTCAGCGCTGGCCGATAGTAATCTACCGAATGAATCATTACAATTGGTGATTACAGAAAGCAGCAAGATCTATAACTCCGGCATTGCCATTCAAGCCATGGTCAATTTATCCAGTATCGGTGTGAAATTTTGTCTGGCAGATTACGGTGTTCGGCCTTCTTCCCTGGAACAGCTCCAACGATTGCCAATCAATGCACTTAGAATTTCAGAAACCCTGACGAGAGATCTCCCTGCCAATGAAGAAGATGCGGTTATCACAGCGTCGATTATTTCCTCGGCGAAGGTGCTTGGGTTACAGGTGATTGCGACAGGAATTGTGTCGAAAAAACAGATAGATTTTTTGGTTAAAAACGGTATTCATTTAATTTCTGGTGATTATCTTTCCCAACCGCTTGAGAATTCTCAGTTCTTAAAATTTCTGCACTAAAGTTAGATAAATAGGTTGTTTCAATTCTGAAAGTTGGAATTCTATTTTGATGCGAGCGCACGTCTCGTGAGATGAAGCTGCCCCATTTGATTGAGGTGTTACAATTTTTTCATCATTTTTTATGAATTTTTAATAGATCACCTGTAAAATAGAAATAAATACAATCTCTCAGGAGGCCATCATGGAAATCAACCTGTTGGGTGGCGAATTAATCGTAAAAATCTGTTTTGAAAAATCAGACAAAGAATTTGATGATAATATTTGTTTAAACTTTCGGGAACCTTGTCTTGATGATGCCCGCATCTTTCGTGCTTCAGAAACGAATCTTTTCATCACATCACAGGAAGCCCGGACTTTGGCTGAAATATTATTAAAAGCTGCGGATTCCTCTGATTTGGCATCGCATGATTCTGTATAATACATATTAAATTGTGGAAATTAAGGTAGAAAAATGAACAAACAAATTGAAACAGTCGTTCAATTCCTCCAGGAAAAAGTAAATAATATTAATTATCAAAAACTAGTTGATATTTTTTATTCCCAAGCACCTGTTTTTGCCTGGCGTTTCGGTTTGGGTCCAGTCGTAGGGCATTATGTGATGATCCTAACCCAAATTGATCATAAAACCGGAAATCCAACGAAAACATCACTAAAATTTTTTGAAATGAATGGTATCAAATATGTTGCCAACTTATTTGGTGCTCAAGCCGCCTGGTATCGAAATCTTTTAGCCAATCCGCGCGTATCCATTCAGACTTCCGATGGGACCGAGCAGATGGTAGCCATACCGATCACCCAGGATGATGAATTAATCACCATCATTGATTGGGTGAAAGACCGCAATCCAAAGTTTATTGCCCGCTACATGCAGGAATTTGGCGTTCAGCTTTCTCACAAGGATATCCTTCGGCATAAAAATGATTTGATTTTTTTGCGATTTGATCCGACCAGCGAACCGACCCCACGCGGATTGGAAGTGGATCTGGCATGGATTTGGCCCATTCTTTTGATCTGGACCATGCTTTCAAGACCAAGACGAAGAAAATAAATCTTTAATAATATAATTCTGGTAAAATCTTTTCAACACCAAGAAACCTGGTGTTGCCACCTCATTTTCAAATGATTTTTGGGGTAATTCTCATAACAGTAAAATGATTTATGAATGGTTCATAAATTCGATAAAACAGCCCGCTTATACACAGGGAGAAAAATGAACGCTCAACCCAGTATCGAACAGGAAAAATTCCAAACCGGTGGTGTTACCATCGTTTCAACCGCGCATGCTGTTCATGACACATATACAGCTTTTTTACCAGCATTACTCCCTGTTTTTATTGAGAAATTTTCCTTAACAAACACTGCAGCAGGTCTTTTATCTGTATTTTTACAAATACCATCATTATTGCAGCCCTTCATTGGCCATTTAGCGGATAGGAAAAATCTACGATTATTGATTATATTCACCCCTGCCATCACCGGCATTGCCATGAGTTTACTCAGTGTCGCACCTGGATACGGTTTCTTAATCTTCCTGCTGGTAATCGCTGGATTAAGTTCTGCTTCCCTCCACGCAGTGGGACCTGTGCTTAGTGGAACTTTGGCTGGAAAAAAGTTGGGCAGAGGAATGAGTTTCTGGATGGTCGGCGGAGAAATGGGTAGGGCAGCCGGCCCACTCATTGTTGTTACCGCTATCGCTTATCTCACACTGGAAGGTATCCCCTGGTTGATGTTCGCAGGCATTTTCACATCGTTATTTCTATACGGAAAATTGAAAAGTATTACAACGCAACCCAGTAACAATGGTAACCCCATCCCCTGGAAAACTGGTCTCAAAATGATGCGTAAGGTGATGATTCCCATTGGGTTCTTGATTTTTGCCCGCTCGATGATGATCGCCACCTTATCTACATTTATGCCGACCTACCTTACAACCGAAGGTTCCAGTCTATGGGTAGCGGGTGCATCCTTATCGATTCTGGAAGCAGCCGGCGTTGTGGGCGCTTTTTTGTCTGGATCCCTCAGTGATCGATTTGGCCGCAGACGAATGTTAGTGATTTCATTTATTGCCACGCCTATTTTTATGTTCCTCTTCATTTTCAATAAAGGATTTTTACAAATTCCTTTATTGATTTTGCTCGGTTTCTTCGGTATTTCGATCACACCTGTCATCATGGCCATCGTACTTGAAAATTTTCCTGACAACCGCTCCTTCGCGAATGGCATCTATATGGCCTTCAATTTTGTGTTGATGGCATTTGGAACTTTACTGGTGGGTAAGCTGGGTGATCTGTTCACTCTTAAAACAACATTCCTGATTAGTGCTGGTTTAATCTTCTGTGGATTACCCTTTATTGGTTTGTTACCTAAGTCAACAAGAAAGTAATCTATAACCGTTTAATTAAGGGTTAAAAAAACAAGGAACTTCTGCTCTTCTTCTTCGTCCTAATAATAAAACAACAATTAGGAGAAACAAAATGAAGAAGAAATTTAACCTCACAAGATTTTTAATGCTGTTGATGTCAATCGCAGTTTTGAGTGCATGCCAATTCAACGCTACCACTACACCCAATCCAGACTCTCCTGTATCTTCTGATGACCCCATCAACACCCCTCCAGTCACTGACTTTACGGGATATCAGCAAAATGTGTATGTCGATAAGATGGAGGTTTACATCCTGGAATCATTCCCTCTGCAGGTAGCTGTTAAGGTCACTGGTAATTTGCCAGATGGGTGCACAACTATCGTTGGCAGCGAATCCAAAAGGCTGGATGAAAATACATTCGAAATTTTCATTTATACCGATCGACCTGAAGATACATCCTGCACCATGGCGCTGGTTCCCTTCGAAGAGACAATCATGCTGGACGTTGCCGGTTTACCAGCCGGGACATATATCGTCACAGGTTATGGATCAGAAAGCTCATTTACGTTTGATATGGATAATCAATAATTCCAAGCCAGAATCCCCTTCATTCTGGGATAACAGCCCGCCAATGGTGGGCTGTTCTTTTCCCGTAATGATGGACATGCGCTACAATAAAATAAATATTAAGGATCAAATAACATGGACATTCGAGCATACAATCGGGATGCCTGGAATAAAGAAGTGGAAAAGGGCAACCCCTGGACAATTCCGGTCAGCCATGAACAGGTTCAAAAAGCACGGGCAGGAAATTGGGAAGTACTACTGACCCCATCCATTCCAGTTCCAGAGTCATGGTTCCCGGATTTTAAAGGCAAATCTGTATTATGTCTGGCCGGTGGTGGCGGCCAACAAGGTCCTATATTCGCTGCTGCAGGTGGAATTGTTACCGTTCTTGATAATTCTCCAAGCCAATTGGAAAAGGACAAAATGGTGGCAGAAAGAGAATCTCTCATGATCAGAACCGTTGAAGGGGACATGGCAGATTTATCCGAATTTCCAGATCACCATTTCGCACTTGTGTTTCATCCGGTTTCCAATGTGTTTGTTCCAGAGATACGCTCGGTATGGAAAGAAGCCTACCGGGTTCTGCAACCGGGAGGAATTCTTTTGAGCGGCTTCACGAACCCCATCAACTATATTTTCGATTGGCAAAAAATCGATAATGAACAGAAACTTGAAGTGAAATATCGCCTGCCATATTCTGATATAAATGATCTACCACCTGATCAGTTGGCAGATTATTTGCAAGCTGGTAATCCGTTGGAATTCAGTCACTCATTCGATGATCAAATCGGAGGGCAGCTTGATGCCGGATTCATGATCACAGGCTTTTACGAAGATCGTGATTTTTATAGACTGATCGGCCAATACATGCCCACATTTTTTGCTGTACGAGCGATAAAACCTGTCTAGTTGTGTATTAACTGACTTCTTTAAGGTAATCACGAATCATCAATGCTGCGGTGGCACCTTCTCCGGCGGCGGCTGCGGCCTGCTTGGTAGAGCCTGAGCGCACATCCCCGGCTGCAAATACTCCCTGGATCTTCGTTTGCAACGTCTTTTTAGTAATGATAAATCCGCGAGCATCCAAATCAACTTTGTCTTTCATTAAGTCGCTGTTCGGATCAAGTCCAATAAAGATAAAAACTCCATCATAAAACCACTCTTTTAATTCGCCGGTAGCCCGATCTTTTACGATTACTTTTTGCAAACGTTTCCGTTCATCCACCTTTAATTCGACGACTTCGTGGTTGACGGTTACGTTCATATTAGGCATGGAAGCAACCTTTTCCTGCACAATCTTACTGGCTTTCAGATCGGGTAAGAATTCCACAATATCTACCCGTTTTGCAAATTTGGTTAAATATAAACCCTCTTCAAATCCACTATTGCCGCCACCGACTACCAATAAATCTTTTCCGAAGTAAAATGCGCCATCACAGGTTGCGCAGAAATGAACATTCATGCCAATCAGGCCGTCTTCTCCAGGGATCCCCAACCTGCGATAACGCGCACCTGTCGCGACCAGGACAGCATTAGACCCATAACTTTTTTTATTTCGGGTTGTAACACATAGATAGCCACTTTCTTCCCGCTCCACCTGAACCACCTCGCTTGCCTGCAGGATTTCGACACCAAACCGACGCGCCTGTCTCCCGATCCGGTCAGCAAATTCACTGCCCGAGATGCCCTGATCAAACCCGGGGAAATTTTCCATCGATTGTGTCATGCCTGCCTGACCACCCAACGCGCCCCGTTCGATAACCAGTGTGTCAAATCCTTCTCTGGCCAGATAAATCGCTGCGGTTAAACCAGTTGGGCCGCCCCCGATGATGATCACATCATAAAAAGATCGTTTTGCTTCCGTTTGTAATCCTAATTTTTCTGCCAACTGTGCATTGGAAGGTTCTACCAGAACAGAACCATCCGGAAAAACAATGGTGGGTACGCTGCGTTTTCCATCATTAATCTTTTCCACCACTTCAACATATTCGGGGTTTTCTTCAATATCAATATTTGTATAGGATATGCGTTGTTCCCCAAAAAATTTCTTGGCACGTTTACAATCAGAACACCAGGTGGTACTGTAAATAATAATTTGCTCAGTTTGTGTATTCATCTTTACTCCTAGATCGTTTTTGTCTGCTACATCACAGACCAGACAATATTTTCATCTCTTTTATTGACTTCTCTCATGATGGATCGACTTCTGACCCATAACCAGATGGTCTGGGTAAAATTCGCAAGGGAAAAACCTATGAATCCCACATAGAGACCGGTAAATTCACCCAGCGCAACCCCAACCCCCAGAACAATCAGGACGGTTACAAGAAAAATAGCCATGCTTTCCGGGATACCGCGCGTGTTGCGGCTAAAGAGTATGGCACCCTGATACCAGGATTGTACTACACTCAGAAATGGCATTGGTAATCCAAACCAGAAGCCAATTCTGGATAACTCAACCAGAGTCGGGGTTAAACCGGATACATATCGGAACCACAGATACGAGAGTGGTGTGACTGCCAGAAATAAGTGAAAGCCAACCAGAAACAATGCTAAACGAGTGGAAAATGTCCGTAATTCTTTGGATGAGCCAGGCTGATCCAGAACAGCCACGACCACTTCATTGAATGCCAACCCAAGTCCTCGCAGCATAAAGAGCAGTCCACTTACCACCGACCACACAGCCAGTGAATCCAATGCTCTGGGCATTCGGCTCAAAGCTGCACTCCCAATGGGTTGCCAAACCAATGAGAGAAAGGATGTCAGCGCCAGAGGAATATAAAAAGTATAAAAATTCTTCCAGGTAAGCACTTCCACTTTTTTAGCTGGCTTCAATTGGTACTTCAAAATGGGTCGAACGCGAATACCAGAATAAATGGCTTCTGCCAATGTGCTCAACCCTTGCGATGCAGCTCCAATAATGTACCCGGGGATGGTTCCGATCAGCAAACCCGTGCCTAACACAACCACATCAGTGGATAAGCGCACCAACGTTCCCACACTCACAGCCCTGGCATGTCCAAAGCGAATCATGACCCCCTGTTGAAAACGACGATAAGCAATTGACCAGGTCCAGGGCAGCATATACCTCAGCCCAATTCTGCCACTCTCGATAATTTCTTCCGGTACACCTAATAGCTTGATAACCACAAAATCATACAATGGCGTAAAAGCGACCAGAAAATGAAGAAAGGTTAACACTCCCCCGAGAACCATCATGAAACGAAAGATTTTTTGGTAAGAAGCCCAATCCTTACTGAGAGCCGTTGAAGCAGATAAGAGCATGATCACGGGTGCCTCAACGATCAATGCCAAAGGAAAAACAATCCCGCCATGGGTAGCCAGGCTGATCTCCGGGTTGGCCAGCCGTGCCATCACTGCGGTTATAACGGGCATCTCGACGCCCATCAACAGCCAGGATGCTGCCAACGGAAACCAGGTTTTGAATATTTTCTTTTGTTGTGCGCTTATGCCCAGGTCTTTCATAGGTCGCTTTATTCTAATGCAATATTATTGTATGAGCACGTAGAAAAAATTAATTAAATTTTCTAATCGCTGGATGCATTAGATTAATTGTAACAATGACGAACAAAATAATCACTCCACATAAAATGATTGTGAATGGTGAACCAAACATGCCGGCTAACCAACCAACCAGTAGGGCACCCAGCGGGTAACTTCCCTGAAAGACAAGAATGTAGATACTCATTACCCTGCCACGCAGATGATCTGGTACATGCGTCTGAATCAGGGCATTGGTAATATTGACCACCGACATCAGGCTCCAACCAAGGATGACCAATGTAACCATTGAAATGGGTAAAACCCTGAGACTCCCCAACAGAAAAATAGCGAATGGCATCACCAAACTACCGGCAGTCCAGATTTTCCCTCGTACCACACGCGAACCAAGATTAGCGATCATCAAGGCTGCTGCCAGCGATCCAGCCCCACGCGCAGAGAGCAATAAACCATTGGTGGTAACATCGCCACCCAGCACTGTATTTGCCCAGTCTGGCATAAGGGTCATTAAACTAAAACTGAAAATTGCAACTGCAGCCAGATTGATCAATAAAAATCGAATTTCAACGTGCCCAGCAGCAAACCGCAGCCCTTCCTGGAGATCAGTAAATGGAGATTTTCTTTGTGCCGTCACCAGCCGCGGTGGCACATTCATCAGTAATAAAGCGCCGATCACCCCCAGAAATGAGATCCCGTTTATGGTGAAACACCAGGCTGGACCTAACCAGGCATAAATGAGACCGGCAGCAGATGGGCCTACAATGGTTCCTAAATTGAAGACGGAGCTGTTCAATGCAATCGCATTCGTGAGCTCTTCTTTAGGAACCATATCGACTACAAAAGATTGACGGGCGGGAGCATCAAAAGCATTCGCAGTGCCCAATAGAAATGCGAGCACAATAATATGCCAGGGTTGCACAGTATCTGTAAATGTTAATACAGCCAATATGAAACCCAGTACCATCATGGAAGTTTGGGCAAATAAAATCACCTTTTTACGTGAAAAGCGATCGGAAAGTAGACCACTATATAATGAAAATAACCAGATAGGGATACCACTGGCGAAACCTGCAATACCTAACATCATTGGTGATTCAGTGAGCTCAAATAAAAGATACCCTTGTGCCGTTGCCTGCATCCAGGTACCGATCAAGGAAACCATCTGACCACTGAACCAAAGTCGAAAGTTTCTATGCCTGAGTGCTGAAAAAGTTTGTGAAATTTGTAAGTTCATGTTGGAGATTCTGATTTGAATATATCACAAACTCAATCTTTCAAAGTCAATACAGAATTACTTGATTATCCCGCCTTAACTTTAAGATTCAAATGGTGAACCATGATTTCGAAGGTTACACAATCGGATGAGCTGTCTATATCTCTCCTCTAAATCATGCTAGAATACATAATTGTTTGAATTAAAAAGCGACTTCTTGCTTTGGAACAAATTTTTAAAATCTAAAAAAATGAAAGGAATATTAATGACAACAAAATCCTGGAAGAAAGCCCCTGAAATGGTGATTGATCCAAAAAAACAATATCAAGCGACGTTTAAAACAGACGTAGGCGATATCGTTGTAAAACTATTCGCTGATAAGACACCCAGAACGGTTAACAATTTTGTGTTTCTCGCCAGAGAGGGTTTTTATGATGACACAATTTTTCACCGCGTGATCAAAGATTTTATGGCGCAAGGTGGCGATCCCACCGGTACCGGTATGGGTGGCCCGGGGTACAAGTTTGCCGATGAATTCGACCCAACCTTGAAACATACAAAACCTGGTATTTTATCCATGGCGAATGCTGGTCCAAATACGAACGGATCACAATTCTTCTTAACGCATGTGCCCACATCCTGGCTTGATAATAAACACTCTGTCTTTGGGGAGGTAACCGAAGGGTTGGATATTTTACTATCCATTCCAGAACGTGATCCTTCCAGAAGAAATGCGCCAGCAGTGAAACTTCAAACTGTTGAAATTACGGAAGAGTAAAACTTTAATTTTAAAATCCCTCATCAGCGTGAATGAGGGATTTTTTTAATTACCTTCAAAGTACCTTCCAAATTGAAAACATCCATATTCTTTAAATGATGCCTTACAGAGTAAAGCAGGGAATTTTGCAGAAAAATTTTAGGAATTCATGACCTTATGATTACCTGAAATAGATTTTTTTAGGCTACAATAATGATATTGATTAATTCTAATTGACAAAACTTGTTCCGGGGATTTTTTTATGGAATTATTCTTAACACCTGCGTCCATCAGTTATATTGCTCAAACAATCGTTTTTCTCGGTGTAACGGTTTACCTGATCCTTAAAAATAATGGCACCAAAGCTAATTTATGGTTGGGGATTGCCTTTGCTGTTTTGGTTGCAGCCGGGCTGGCAGGGTTTATTGGCGTGTCCAGTTTGCGATTTCAAGCAGAAGGTATGCTCGTACATAATACTTTGCTGGTTCTGGGATTAGCCTTAATCACTCAATTTGCATATAACTTTTCAACAGTAAAATCGGTAGGTGAAAAACAAGCGAAATTAGTCGTTTGGGTGAACAATTTTCTAATGATAGCAGCCGTCGTATTAAGCGCTGTTTTCCTTTCCGGTTTCATTAATCATTCCATCATAAATCTATTGCCATTCATCATTCAGGTTTTTTTGGTGTTAGAAATCACTTTTTTGATGGTTTTTTTCATTTTCATGACAATAAAATCATCTACATTGGAAGCAAATGGCAGCTGGATAAAGCGCTTCTTGCATCCCCAGGGCAGATTTTCTATTGCTGCACAGGGTTTTAGTTATTCATTCATTGCATTGTGGTTTTTTTGGCTACTGAGTATTATCTTATCCATTTATGGGTTGAGTAATACTTCTTTCTTTATTTTCACCCTGGCAACATCCTGGGCGCTAACTTTTTTCGTGATCGCATTATTTGATCAAACCATCCGCAGTGGTTCTTTCTTCTTTAAATTTATTATTATCGTTCTGTTGACAACCTTCACAGGAATTAGTTCAGCCTCATGGTTAACAGCTCCGGCAAGTAGTGCAAGTTATTTTGCCACGTCCTCAAATCCGAACTTGCAAACGATTCTTTTTGAACAAAACAATGCAGTTTATGAAATTAAATATTCCGAGTTTATCTTTTTCGAAGATGTAGGCGAGAAAATTGCATTTCCCGCAAATGAAACTACCGTCCGTGAAGAATTGGGGTTTACATTCCCTTTTTCAGGTGAAAATTGGGAATCCATTTTAATCAATAAAAACGGATTTATTGCCTTTAATGACAACCCGGTCAACCTGGATGGATTATCAATGCCCGGTAATCCTAACCCGACCATAGCGACATTATATGTAAAGGACCTCATTCCATCAGAAAACAGCGCAGTCTATATTAACCACCAGGATGACAAAACAATTATCACCTGGTTCCTTACCTCAGCTAACATCAATGTTAACAGTACCATCAACACTCAACTGGTGTTGACGCCTGTTGGCACTTTCTATATTTCCTACAAAGATGTGCATCTAAATACAATCTACGACCCGTATATCCCCACTGATATGCAACAGATCCGGGGTTTCTTCTTAGGTTCGAATGATAATTTTCCTACCAGGATTAAATTTGACAATCAATTACCACTTTCCAGTATAAATTGGAAAGGCGTCTATCAGGATTACTATATCGATTATCGAAACAATTTGCATTGGTCCATATCGATGCAATTTATTTCCATGCTGATCGTTTCTCTTTTGATGTTGGTTGTCTATCCATTTCTGATCAGGAAAAGTCTTGTAAAACCAATTAAGGTGATTCGAGGTGGAATTTCTCAGGTTGTGAAAGGTGATTTAACAGCAAATTTAGAACCTTATTTCAGTGATGATCTGGGACAAACAACCTTTGAATTTAATCATATGGTCAAAACACTGCATGAAAAACAGCAAGTCAATGAGCAAAAAATCCAGGATTTGCATGAAAGATTAAATGGTCGCAATCTGGAATTGCAACAAACCCTGGATAAACTATCCACTGAGATAAACAATCGGAAAAAACTGAAATCCTATCTTGACAAGTGTATTGAACATAACCGCAAGCTGGAGATTACGGATGAATTGGGTTGTAATAATCGTACCGGGATCCTCAGCATCCTGGAAGATGAAATGAAAAGGGCAAAGCGATATAACACAACTTTATCTTTGGTAGTTGTAGATCCCGACTATCTCCGCATCATCAATGACACCTATGGCTTTTCAACCGGGGACGAAGTGTTGGCCATATTGGTCAAATTATTAATGGATAATATGCGTGAAACTGATTTTGTTGGCCGAATCAGCGGCGAGGTTTTTGCCATCCTCATGCCTCTAACCAATGGAAATGATGCGGTCATCGGCGCTAATCGAATCCGGAATCTGATCGGGGCAAAGCCTGTAGAGACCAGCAAAGGACAAATCCGCTTGTCTGCCAGCATGGGTGTGGTGGAAATTTCCAATGAGGGCATTTCATCCGTTGATTTATTACTCCACCAGGCAAATCTGGCACTCGAGGTAGCGAAACAACAGGGGCGTAACCAGGTCGTTTTATATAATAGTTCCATGGAAAAATCAATTTCATAGAATTCACGCCGGATCGTTCGATATTCAGTTACCAGGACATTGCTTTCAAAACTCTCTACAAAAATTGGTGAGTTTCTATCAATAACTATCAAAACAATCTGGTGTTATTTAAAAACATATATTTTAAATTGAATATGCCCTTCGAACATATTACAATGAAAATGAAACCAGGTATTTTTAAGTTAGTGATTAGAAGGAGGTCTTTCGATGATTACAGCACAAAATGTTTTGGAAATTAAAGGCAAGGATATTTGGACAGTGTCTCCAGAGGATACTGTTTATGATGCTCTTCGATTAATGGCGCGTGTTGATGTAGGAGCTCTTCTGGTCATGGAGGATGATAATCTCGTAGGGATTATTTCTGAACGTGATTATGCCCGGAAAGTTATTCTTTTGGGAAAAACATCAAGAGAAACCCGTGTAAAGGAAATTATGACCGGCAAGGTGATTTCGATCCACCCCATGCAGACCTGCGAGGAGTGCATGGATATCATGACGAAAAATCATATCCGGCATCTTCCGGTGATAAATGGCGGAAAATTGGTGGGTGTCGTGTCAATTGGGGACGTGGTTAAGAATATCATCTACAAGCAGCGGGAGAAGATAAAGGATCTCACCGTTGGTAAATTAATATAAATTTCCGGTATCATCTCAATAAAAGGGAATGGGCGTCTTTTTCGCGAACCTATGCTCGCCAAAAAGGAGCTCCAATTTCTCGAAATGAATCAATTTCCAGATGATCATTGAAAAAAATCATCCGGAGCAGAAACAGCTTATTCAGCTGTTTTTTGTTACCGGCTTCCGGATCATTGGGAAATAGAATGGCAAAAAGACCAATCCGTTAGTATGTTTGTTTTAATCCCATACTATAATTAACCATAATCACTCATCCAGTAGGAGGTGTCATGTCGAATCCACGTACCATAAGAGCGCCCCGCGGCACTACCTTAACCTGTAAATCATGGTTAACAGAAGCTGCCTATCGAATGATACAAAATAATCTTGATCCCGAAGTTGCAGAAAAACCGGAGGACCTCGTTGTTTACGGAGGGCGTGGTCAGGCCGCCAGAAATTGGGAGTCATTTGATGCCATCCTGGAAACATTAACAAATCTGGAAGATGATCAGACCTTGCTGGTTCAGTCAGGGAAACCCGTTGCTGTCTTTCAGTCACATCCGGATGCCCCGCGGGTCTTAATTGCCAATTCGAATTTGGTACCTTTTTGGGCTACCCAAAGTCATTTCGACGAACTATCCCAAAAGGGTTTAATCATGTATGGTCAGATGACAGCCGGGTCATGGATCTACATTGGAACCCAGGGTATTTTGCAGGGCACCTATGAAACGCTGGGGGCACTGGCTACTCAGAAAGGCTGGAATTCCCTCAAAGGTAAATTTGTATTAACAGCAGGCTTGGGTGGCATGGGTGGCGCACAACCACTGGCAATTACCATGAACGAAGGAGTAGGTTTATGTGTGGAAGTCGATCCCGAACGCGCCCATCGTCGGCAACAAATCGGTTACGTGGATGTTGTCGTCGACACATTGGAAGAAGCAATGACACTCGTGGAAGAAGCTCTAGAGCAGGAAAAACCGCTCTCAATTGGTCTAATCGGAAATGCGGCTGAAATCTACCCCGAATTGGCTTTACGGGGGATCATCCCGGATGTCGTGACAGACCAAACATCCGCCCATGATGTGATGATGTACATACCAGCAGGTTTATCAATTGAATCAGCAGCAGAATTAAGAAATAATGATCCTCAGGAATACGCTCGTCGATCAGTTGATTCGATATCCTCACATGTCAAAGCCATGCTGGAATTCCAGCGTCGTGGCGCTGAGGTTTTTGACTATGGGAATAATATTCGTCAAAGAGCATTTGATAACGGTGTCAAACATGCTTTTGACTTTCCTGGTTTCGTTCCCGCCTATATTCGCCCGCTCTTCTGCGAAGGGAAAGGCCCTTTCCGCTGGGTAGCCCTCTCTGGAGACCCGGAAGACATCTACCGCACAGATGAAGCCGTTTCAGAACTTTTCCCTGAAGATGAACACTTACAGCGTTGGTTAAAATTAGCCAGGGAAAGAGTGCCATTCCAGGGCTTACCCTCCCGCATTTGCTGGTTGGGTTATGGAGAACGCCTGAGAGCCGGCTTGAAATTTAATGAGTTGGTAGCCAGGGGCATTGTGAAAGCGCCGATTGTAATTGGCAGAGACCATCTGGACGCCGGGTCAGTCGCCTCTCCCAATCGAGAAACAGAGTCAATGCTGGATGGTAGTGACGCCATCAGTGATTGGCCCCTGCTTAATTTGATGATAAATGCTGTTGGCGGTGCTACCTGGGTATCCTTCCACCATGGTGGTGGGGTCGGCATAGGATACAGCCAGCATGCCGGGATGGTCATCGTAGCTGATGGAACACCCGAAGCTGCTAAAAGGCTGGAACGCGTCCTGACTACCGACCCTGGATTGGGAGTGGTACGGCATGCCGATGCTGGTTATAATAAAGCCATTGAGGCAGCAAAAAGATTTGGAATCATCATGCCTATGCTGAAAGGTTGAGACAATTAACCGCAAATTGCGCTTTTTCTGGTTTTTTCTGACAATTCTGTTCGGTTTGCTGATCGGATTCTATTTTGGTTGGGTACGAACACCCACAAGCATTGGAACCACTCAGTTATCCAACCTGCGCAGTGATTATCTGGCAGATTATGTATTAATGGCAGCAGAATCCTACGAACAACATCAGAACCTTGCCTATACCACCAGTCAATTGGTGTTATTGGGCGATCAACATCCATTACGATACATTCAAAAAGCGATTATTATCGCCGAAAAGCTTGACTTCAGCCGCAAAGACCTGGAAAAATTAGCCATGTTGGCACAAGTCTATCAAATCCCAGAAACCGCAACGGAAGCGCCATGAACTCCAGATTTCAGGAGGAAAAGCGTCAACCACCTTATTATCTGCTAACCGGTTTTCTGCTGGGGTTAGCCTTGGGTTTCGTTATGACGATGGTGATCCTGCCGGTTCAATATACCAATGTACCCCCCGAAACGCTCAACTCCAAAGACAAAGATCGCTATCGCTTAATGATTGCCCTGGCTTTCAGATCCAACCAGGATCTGGGAAGGGCGTCTGCCCGCCTGGGTTTATTGCGCGATGATGATATCGCCGGGCAACTGATCCAACAATCCAGACGCAGCGAGACCAAAAGTGACGCCCAGGTTTTACTCAATTTGGCGCAGGCAATCCAAAATCCATTGGCTCAACCAGCCATCACCGCTCAAACAACGGATTTCATTGAAACATTCACCCCTGCTCCCACAGAAACGATCCTGCCAACAGAGACACCTTCTGAAACTTCCACCCCGCAACCTACGCAGCCAGTCTCAACGCCGATCGCTCAAATGAGTCCAACGCCGAATCTCAGCGCTGGTCTTCCGTTTCAATTAACCGAAAACAAAACCATTTGCAATACGTCTTACCGTGAGTCATTAATCCAGGTGGAAGTCTTTAACGCGGAGGGTGAGCCCATCGCCAATTCCCGTGTCACTGTCACCTGGTCCGATGGTCAGGATACCTTTTTTACAGGCTTTTATCCCGAGATCAGCCTGGGATATGCAGACTTCAGCATGACACCAGGTTCTCTTTATTCCGTCAAAGTGGGTGAGATCGGTGAGATGGTTACCGACCTGTCTGCACCAGAATGTAAAGATGATTCGGATGTGAATTATTGGGGCAGCATTTATTTGCGTTTTGATGCTCCGTAGCACTCCTGAGGAATTATCAGGTGAAAGCAACTGATTATTATTTTGCTTTTGTATCCGTTTTAATTTGTTGTAGCAACTGACGATATTGGTTTGAATTAGGAGGATTCATAGCGATGATGGCTTCCACCATTTCAATAGCACCTCGTTTATCTCCTTTATCCAGGAGGCGGTCTGCCATTTCATCCATCTGTTTGATAGCTTTTGAAGTGTGTCCATAGCGAATAAATGCATCCATCAAGCGTTTGCGGATTTCAATTTCTTCCGGATGCTCTTTAATTAATTCGTTCAGAAATTGGACAACTTCCTTTGTTTTTTGTTTCTCTTCCAATATTTTGACAAAATCATCAATTTCTTTTAGTGCCGACCGCAACTGACCCAGACGCACATTAATATCAATCAATTGGACTCGCGCTGCTTTATCCTCAGGTTGCAGAGAGCGCAATTGCTCAAATATCCGCAAAGCCTGTCTCCAATCCAATCGTTGCATATCAATGTCCGCAATTTTCGTCAATATCTGCACAGCCCATTTTCGGTTTGTACGTGATTGCTGTGCCAGGCGCAGCGCTAACAAATACGACTGTCTGGCTTTGTCTAATTCAGCCAAGCGGTAGTGAATTTCACCCACTTCAAGATACTCATGAATCGCTTCATCAATTTGATTGCTGTTGCTTAAAAGTTCAATCAATCGATTCCGAATCGATAAGTCCATAGGGGCAAATTCTGTAACCTTTTTCAACACGCGAATGGCCTGGTTTGGTTCACCGCGCACTTCATACAACTCAGCCACCAACAGGTATTTTTTAATGGCTTCCTCAATTTGGCCACTTTTTGCCAATAGCTCACCAATTTGAATATGGAGCGGCATATAGGTGGGTGCAAACTGTAAGGCATGGAAAGCTTCTTCTGTGGCTGAACGATAAAAACCACGTTGACTTAACTCACGCACATTTGCCAGTGCTTCCACAACCTGTCCAGAGCGGGATTGCAGCAACATTTCTATTAATGGAACGGGAGGATTGTCCTCGCTTACCGCCGGCATTTGAGCCCGTGCCTTCTGCAAATATTCACGCCAATCTGCCCGCATCAATTGTGATCGCACGTTCTGACAGACTGCCAGTAGGTTTTTAGGATTGGTTTCATGTTGCTGAGCTTCAAGAATGGGCTCATATAATTGTTTTAATTCATCCACAAATTTTTCCGGCACTGTCATCAGATCTGCCAGCCGGTAGGCCTGCAAATAAGCTGTTGTAGCATCCTGTAAATTGTCTTGTGATTCATTAATTTTCCCGATCAGCAGATAGGATGCGATCGCATATTCTCTTCTGCGTAACGCATTATTCAGATACTTGATTGCTTTTTGAGGATTATCATCCAGCAGGAATAGCCCCAATGTAAAATATACCGAGGTCTTTTCCAGACCAATATCCAGAACCCTTTGCAGTTCTTCTGCCGCTCGTTTTTCATTCCCCCCTGATTGCAGATCAATCGCATGTCCCAAATGCAGAAGAATGCGCGTACGCTCCGATTGCTCTAGAGATAAACCGCCCGTCCCACGGGTTAATGCCGCAATACTGCGTTTACCGGGTGAGGAGGCATCATTATCGGTGGAATCAAACAGCATGGTTGCTAATTCCTCCAGGGCACTTTGGCGTGTCTCAGCCACTGGATCCATTTTTAATTCAAGTTCGGCTGTTTGACCGGTTTGTAATTGCTGGATGTTGGCTAGTCGAACTTGATGCATCGGTTTTTCAAGTTTAATTTTTTCTGGTTTGGGTAAGCGGTGATTCGATTTCAACAATTTCATCGCATTTTGAACATCGATATTATCAGGTGCAATTTGTAAACAGTAGCGTACCGCTTGAATGGCTTTTTGATTATCCCCGGCACTCTGCATCAGGCTGGCTGCTGCCAGATATTCACCAGCAGCCTCTGTTTTCTTGCCCATTTTGTCATAAATCATTGCCAGTCGGGTGCGCGCGATTAGATTATCCGGTTCTAAAGAGATAACATGTTGCCAGGATTCAATTGACTTATCAACATCTTTTGCACGCAGCTGCATCTCTGCTGCTTGCATGCCCATTTTAACCGCATCCTTAATCCTCCCCATGCTCTCATAAATATAAGCCATTTTTTCATACGGCAAAGGGTCATTGGTAGAAATGGAAGAGACCTTTTGATAATGCATCAATGCACCTTCAAAGTCCTGCATTTCCAGCAGAGCCAAACCAATACTGATCAATGCCATGGGATCATCGGGGACTTCCTGTAAAGCAGTGCGATAATGATTGACAGCATCAGACCAATTCTGGTCCCACGCGGCAGAATGCCCTTGATTCATTGCAGTTAGAAATGCTTGTTGATCTCCACTCATAATTATCCCTTACCTTTAACTTCAATCACCTCAAGACTTCCCCAATTGGACCCCCAACGGGCTTCGGTCGATAATGGAATATTTAATTGATAGGCATTTTCCATTACACTTTGCACTAAAATTATAGTCTCATTTCGTTCATTTTCAGGGCATTCCAATAATAATTCATCATGAACCTGCAATAAGATTTTCGCCTCTAATCCTGATTTTTGCAAGGCTGCAAACAAATTAATCATGGCAATTTTCATGATATCTGCTGCTGTGCCCTGAATCGGGGCATTAATTGCTTCTCTTTCCTGTTGATTACGGGTATTTGCATTGGTCGTGGTAGCAAGATTAGGAAAATACCGTCTCCTGCCGACCAGCGTTTCCACATATCCCTGCTGCATGGCCATTTTTCGCAAGCTATCCAGATATTCTTTCACCCCTGGGAATCGTTTAAAGTAGGCTTTTACAAAATTTTCAGCCTCCGAAAGCGTTAGACCGGTTGAACGGCTCAATCCGAATGGGCTCATTCCATAAATCAAACCAAAATTGATCGCTTTGGCATGCCTGCGTTGTTCTTTGGTTACCTTATCCAAAGGAACTTCGTATATCGCCGCGGCGGTGGTGGCATGAATATCCTGATTGGCTTTGAACGCGTCTAACATGGCTTCATCCTGCGACATATGCGCAACGATTCTCAATTCCACCTGTGAATAATCTACTGCCAGCAGGCCACAACCAGGCCGGGCAATAAACCCATTGCGTACCTTTCTACCCAATTCGGTGCGGGTGGGAATATTCTGTAAATTTGGGTTGGAGGATGACAACCTGCCGGTGACTGCTCCGGTCTGACTAAAAGAAGTATGGATTCTGCCATCCTTTGGATTAACATTCTCTGGCAATGTTTTCACATAAGTGGATTGCAACTTGGACAACTCGCGATATTCCAACATCAAATCGACCACATCATGTTTGCCTTGCAACTCTTCCAGGACAGCTGCATTGGTTGAATAATGGCCACTGGCTGTTTTCTTTCTATTCGGTGATTCCAACCCCAAAGTTTCAAACAGTGCGATGGATAATTGCTGGGTCGAGTTGATGTTAAATGAATATCCTACTAATTTACACACTTCCTCTTCAATTTCAATCAGGCGCAGTCTTAATTCATTTTCCATTACCGCAAAAAATTCTTTATCAATCAGGATGCCGGTCAACTCCATATCCGCCAGCACGGGAATTAATGGCATTTCAATTTTTTCAAAAACATTCGTACTGTTTTTCTCATCCATCAAATCCTGAAGATAAGGTAAAAGAGCCAGTGGAACGGCGGCATCCGCCCCGGCATATTTAGTCACTTTCTCAATGCTCACATCAGCCATACTGAGTTGTGATTTTCCACTGCCAATCAGATCCTCAATGTGGGTCATGTGGAGGTTTAAATATTTGTCAGCCAGGTCCTTCAGTCCAAATCCTGAATAACCCGGGTCAACCAGCCAGGCTGCCAGCATCGTATCAAAGACATACGGCTGTACCTGAATGCCATTCTGTGCCAGCATCATCCCATCATATTTTAAATTATGGCCAACTTTTTTAATTTTTTCATTTTCAAAATAAGGCCGCAACGCCTTGATCACCGTATCGAGTAGCAATTGTTTTTCGTCGCTACGATGTCCGACGGGAATGTAATAACCTTTTTCAGGGTTAACAGACAGGGAGATCCCCACCAGTTTAGCTTTGACAGGATCGGTATCGGTTGTCTCTGTATCGAAACTGAGCCATTCAGCCTTCCCCAATTCTGCTTCCAATTGGCTTAATTTTTCTTCTGTATCCACCAGAATGGTTTCAATTTGAGATTGCGAAAGATTGCCAACCTTTTCCAGGGTTTCACCAAATAGAGAAAGCTGTTGGGTAGGCCCAAATTCCTCATGCTTTCCCTCTAGATCCCGCAAGCGTCCAATCAGTGTTCTGAACTCCAAATCCTTGAAAATCTTTTCCACTGCCTCAAAATCCAGGTGAGACGTACTGGATTTTTCCAGGTCAAGAGCAATATCAATATCCGTCCTGATCGTCGCCAGATCTTTGCTGGTGAATGCCAGATCCTTTGCGCCTTCCAGCTTCTTCTTGAATTTTGGAGCGATATCATCCAGATGAGCATAGATTTCTTCAATCGAATCAAAATCTTCCAGGAGCTTCAATGCCGTTTTTTCGCCCACACCCGGAACACCCGGAATATTGTCAGATGGATCGCCCATCAAGGCTTTTAACTCGATAATTTTGTCGGGCCGCACACCCATCTTTTGAATAACATCCTCCACGGCGTAATCTTTAGCATCCGCCATGGAACGTCCTGGAAGATTAACGATGATACGGTCATTCACCAATTGCAATAGATCACGATCGCCAGTGATGATTTTCACCCCTAATCCTTTTTGCACCGCTTGATTGGCAATCGTACCAATCACATCATCTGCTTCAGCGTTTTCTTTCTCCAATCGCGGAATATCGAAAGCATCGATAATTTCACGGATGCGCTCAATTTGCTGCTTGAGATCATCCGGCATCTTCGCCCGGGTAGCTTTGTATTCGGGGTAAATATCATTGCGGAATGTTCGGCCGGTATCAAACGCAACCGCCAGATATTCCGGTTTTTCTTTATCGAATAAACGAAATAAAACACTCATGAAACCAAATATGGCTGCCGTCGGTTCCCCCTTTGAAGTTCTCATGGTATCGCCGCCAGTTGAAGTCATAGCAAAATAAGTTCGATAAGCGAGTGCGTGACCATCAATTAAATAAAGTGTTGGGGGCATATCTTCCTCTCTGATCATCCATTTTGAAATCATGAATGATGTCATCATATTCAAATCAAGATAACAGTTTTGATCGTTTTAAGTTCATTTCAGCGACATCAAAACGATTTTATCATTGTTGATTCTATTAGAATTTTCTTTTTTGAGCAACAAAAGATCAGCACGTGCTGGCATTGCGAGACCTTATTGGTGACTCTCAAACTTAATAATATCAGTATATCAGTTCAAAAAAGGTGACAAACTGATTAAGAAGAAAGAAGTCAAAATTAACTCTTCCTCATAAAAAGAAAAAATAGATCATTCCCGTTAACAGCCTTATTTTGTGAAAATTTCCCAACGATGGTTGGATTCCCAGGCTTTGTGACAAATTCTCTCAGGCTTTCATGTTAATCCCGCGATTGAGGGTACCATGCTCCAGCAACTGTATATCACGCGGGATGTGGATCAATCCATTCGCTTCTAAATTATGTCAAAAGTTGATGTAGTCACCCGCGTACCGTTACGGATCAAATTTTATGGGTGGCAGATCACTTTCGCGATAAATAACCAACCGAAAGTAAAGGTCATCCATAAATTTCTAATGTTCCCTTCTCTCTACCTCACAAGCAGCACTTTTTTTCCAGAGGATCAGGTTTCAGTGCTGAGTTTGAGCCCTGTTTTACAGTACACATGGGTCTTCATTGCATCATTTTGGTATTTGTTGCCAATGCTTTTGAAATCCCCAACCTAACACTATGTGCCAGATCATCAAAAACAAGCCAGCTGCAGGGATGAACAACAATCCAATCCGTCCGGTAGAAGTTGCAGGTACGAATAGGAATGCAATACAGTACATTAAATCCAGACCATTGGCTGCCAGCCCAATGTACGCAGTGAATGGGCCAAACACCTTGTCTCGCAGAATTGTTATGGAGAAAATAAATCCTGCAGCAGCTACGAGGAGAAGACTTAAATACCCTCCTGCTCCAGGAGACCCACCCGGGCTGCTGAATGGGTTAAGTGACAATAGCGTTTGTCCAGCTGATAACAAGAGTCTTTTGTGATCCTCACTGATCGCTATGGCATATTGGTTGCTAAGCGACAATAGCGAAAGTGCCACATTGGAAGACATATAGATAGCAATCCCAAGGAATCCAAGCCACAGCCCAATGATCACAATCTCGGAGGCAAACCGCCAGAGCACTTTGGAAAGCGCTAAAAGCATGAACCCAACGAGCAGGTAATTGACAATGTCAAAGATGCCCAGATATACCAGGCCAAGGAACCGCTGAGTCTCCAGCAGGGTGAACCAATCGCCAACTGCAGCAGGTACCTTTACCGGAGAAAAAAGGGCGATTTCTACGCCAAGATTTCTTCGAAAAAGAAGACCGGAAAGTATGGCAGCGATGCCACCCAGGCGATCCAGATTAATCCATCCCGATGCGAAGGGTGTGATTTTTATTTTCTGATTCTTCATATGTATTCTTTCCTTGAACATCAACCGCTTTTGAGGATGGTGGATCTGGTTTGACCAGATCCATTGACGGTTTCCTGATTTTCTTTTCAACACCCAACAAAAGCATTGGAATGGCTAGCAGCATCAAAATCCAACCGCTGTGGTTGCGCTGAACAAAAAAGATCACCCAGACAGAGAACAACAAAGAAAAACCGATTGCTGTGCTCCTCATGATGTACTCCTTTTTTACCCTAGAGCTGGTTGTTTCGGACATGCCAGAAGGGCCGGCAGGCATTGTACCCAGGCGCGCATCTCCTCCCAATTACGAGCATCATTGGCCGGGGCTTGCTTCAAGGCCGGGATCAGGTTATAGGGAAAGCGCAAAAGTTCCGGGTCAAATCTTCCACCCACTAATTGAATACTGACAGGTTTCAACCAAACAAATTTTGCCAGCTCATTATCCAGGTTTTTTCTGACTTCCAGTGCATCCTGCGCGGCATTGGGACCATAAGGCCCACCGGCAAATACAGCAACAGGCAAACCAGCCAGACTCTTGTGATGGTGCTTTAAAAAGCGCTGTGCCTCTTTGTGAAGGTGGAACATGTAGATCGGTGCCCCAATCACGACACCACTGAATGAATTGAGATCATTAACCTCCCTGCAAGGACGCAGCTCAACCGACTGCCCCAGATGGTTGAATTCATTGGCCACAAATTCGGCGATTTCCTGGGTTGAACCACTCATGGTCGCGTAAGCAATTAAAATTTTATTTTCTTTCATACTTGAACCTCTTTCTTGAATATCCTTTATGTAAATGATAACGATATCGTATCTGGGATTTCTATCGATCGCACCTATCGAAAGTTAGATTTATGGATATATACTTGGCATGTAATACTGTAAAATTAAACTGACCATGGAACCCATCAGCTCGCTAATTTTAACGAAACTCCGCCCGCCTGCACTTCGATCAAGAACTATATGGCGTGATCGTTTGCTGCGAAAACTGACGTTAGAGCCTGATATAGATCTGACGTTGGTTTGCGCGCCAGCCGGTTATGGGAAGACTACCTTGCTGATCGATTGGACGCGCCAGCTAAAACAGACAGGCATAACCGTGTCCTGGTATTCAGTAGATGAAAGTGACAATCATCCGATTACCTTCGGCACATATCTGGTTGCAAGTCTGGAACAGGCACTTGGTTCTAGCAGTGGGCTGGCATCGGTTCATCAAGTGCTGCGTGCCTCGACAGACACGGATTTACTATCACTTCTTCCCACTGTAATCAATTCACTTTGTGAAACAGAACAGCAAATTGCACTTGTGATGGATGACTATCACCTGCTAAAAACACCTGTGATCCATAAAGCGGTTGGTTTTTTAATCAGCCACCGCCCAGATAATTTCCACATCGCGATTGGAAGCAGGTCGAACCCTGCTCTTCCACTGACTCGGTGGCGGGCACGTGGACGATTAGCCGAATTGCGCGCCTCAGACCTTCGCTTTGTCGATGAGGAATCCAAACTTTTCTTGAACAATTCCATGCAACTCGAATTACCCGACGAGATAATTACAAGATTGGCCGAACAGGTGGAAGGCTGGCCTGCCGGTTTACAATTGGCAGCACTTTCACTAGCGAACCAGGTACCGGATGAGCATGCAGTATTGCCATTCAGCGGTGGACGCCGACAACAAGCGGAGTATCTGATGAATGAAGTGGTCAACCAATTGCCTGAAGAAGTACAATCTTTTCTGCTCGAGACATCGATTTTTGAGCGAATGAACGCGTCGGCCTGTGATACTATTCTGGGAATCGAAAACAGCAACAAAATATTCGAGCAACTGGAGCAGGCAAACCTTTTTATTGTCGCTTTGGAGAGCAGTGAGAGTGGCACGACCTGGTACCGTTATCACCATTTGTTTCGAGACTTTTTGCATACATGGTTAACCACTTCCCAACCAGCACGTGTATGTGAACTACATCGTTCTGCTTCAGATTGGTTTGCTGAGCATGGCCTGTTGCACGAGGGAGCTTATCATGCGTTTCGTTCAGGGGATTGGTCTTTTGCTGCAGGCTTTGTTGAACAACACAGTTTCACACTGATAATTCAGAGTGATATTGCCACTATTAACGAGTGGTGTTCTGCATTCCCCGAAACTGTTATGAGTAAGCACCCCATGCTTTGTATCTTTCAGGCATTTTCGCTGGCGTATCGGTTTCAGGGCAAGTATCGCAATCTGGTGGAAGCACGCTTGCTCCTTGCGAGTCAGGCAATGGAAAATCTTGTAAATCCAGAGGAGGCAACCGGGGTCTACGAATTTACAGCAGTTGTCCATACCTTCCTGGCAATGATCCCTGACCATCAGGCGGATGCGAATAAGCTGCTGGTTTTGTCACAATCGCATCTGACTGCTTACCCACCGGGAGATTCGGGTCGGTTTCCCTGGTTATTGATCGCAGGGTACGCCCACCTGGCTCTTAATTGCCCGGAGGAGGCGAAAAAGACCTTTGAAGAATCGCAGCCGCTTGCCTTACAATCTGGCCTTTTCTTTGGGATGGTTGAGGCCACCTTTCACCTGGCTCGCCTGGCATTCAGCCAGGGTCGCCTGAGCGACTCATTAGATATTTGTCGGTCCGGTCAGGAGGAATTCGCCCTTCTCTTAAACCAATCGGGTTTGGTCTTACCCGCATTGGGAAGTTTAGAGATTGCCCGAGGTTGTGTTTTGCTGGAACAGGATCATCTGGATGAAGCTGAACAATACTTGCGCCAGGGGATTGAACGGATGGGCTGGGGAATGAACCCATATTACCTGTTGACTGCATTACTTGCCCTGGCTCGTATGTATGAAATCCAAGGACGCCTGGAAGAGGCTATTTCTTGCTTTGATCGGCTGGACACATTTTGGCCGGATATCCAGCTCATCATACAGGGATTTCGGGTGCTAGCCAGGCTGCGCTCCAACCCTGAGGAGGTCAGTACGCTGGAGGCTGGCAAGGATTGGCTACATTCTTACCATGCTGCTTTGTGTGATTCACTGCCAATTTTCGGATTGGGTCCAGTTGGTACAGCAGAAGCCTTTTATCAAGCCAATCTGAATTGGATGCGGCTTCAGATCCTGCTAGACCAACCTCAGGCCGTTCAGCCTTACCTTGATTCACACATACGATTGGCTATGGATAAGGGGCTGGTGGGGAGAGAAATTGAGTTAATCTTGATCCAGGCTCAGATGTATCACCAACAAGGTCAGACTGGAACCGCGTTGACTATCCTGAATCATGCTGTAGCCCTCAGTCGTCCAAGAGGATTTGTACGTGTTTTTGATCAAACCCCAATTCTGGATGACCTCATTCATTTCACAGTGCAGCAAGGTGATTGTTCGGATTATCTCAGATCGATATTGGTTGCAATCCGGCAATCTAGACGGTGGGGAACCGGTGTGACTTCAAGCGCCACTTCACAGAGAGATGTATATGAAGACATGCTAGCGTTGGAATTAGTAGAGTCTCTTAGCCAGCGCGAAATTGAAATATTGAAAATGGTAGCCACTGGAGCAACCAATCAAGCGATCGCAGAACGCTTGGTAATCACGATTGGAACTGTGAAAAGTCATATTCACCACATTTTTGGTAAGCTGAATGTCCAAACGCGTACCGAGGCGGTTGCCCAAGCCCGCAAACTGGGATTGATATGATAGAGTATAAATCAACAACGTCGAATAAATGAAAGCCCTTATCTTTACTACACCATTCTGTTTAACAACCACTTTTGAAACCACGGAAGGAAAAAACTGACAAATCTGCGAAAACATTAATCCGAACGAATTTATCTCCTTCATTGACCTGAATATTTGTTACGAATCCATGAGCCCCCTGGGCAAGCAAACCAGATTTGTGAGAAGCGCCTCGACATCAACAGCACCTGTTTCAGCCAGATTGCATTTGTTATGAAAATGGTAATCGTTATGCCCGGGGAACAAACGTTTTCTTGGTACTCTACGATGAGCATCAGCCCATTTGGATCGCATTTCGGGTCAAATATCTTTCCGGGTTTCGGGGTTAATTGGTCGCTCATAAAGCTTCGATTCTGAAAGAGGGCCGTCTTCTTATTGAGATTGGGTTTCAATACCATACCCGAAATTATCTAGTAAAATTGGATAACCACATACAAATTTCGACTGGCTATACGGCAAAATTGCTGGATACAGGAATCCGATTAATGATTGGTTGCGTGGCTTTACTCAACATAGGCACCAATTTCGGTTCAGGTAGAGTAAAAGCGTAATCTGTGTTTGTTAATAATTTATTTTTGTGAAAACATATCAAATCCTTACATCTTAAAAAGTGAAATATGACCTCGATTTTAGCGACCAAGACTCATTTTATCCTCTATGTTAAAGATCAAATGCGGAGTACAGCCTTTTACTCACATGTCTTTGGTTGTTCTCCTTCCCTAAACGTTCCAGGAATGACTGAGTTTATCTTGTCAGAGAACTGTGTTTTGGGTTTGATGCCAGTCTCTGGCATTAAACGATTACTTGGCAACAATCTCCCCAATCCAGAACTGGCTACTGGTATTCCACGTTCTGAAATTTACTTACTCGTAAAATCTCCCATCGAATATCATCGGAGATCTATCGAAGCCGGAGCCAGGGAGTTAAGTGGTCTTGCTGATCGCGATTGGGGCGATCGTGTCGCTTATAGCCTTGACCCCGATGGTCACGTCCTGGCATTTGCAGAGCAGATCAAATCGGAACAAAAATGAGTGATAGCGAGGAAATGTATGGCAAAAATAGTGATGATTATTGCACCTGAACGGTTCAGAGATGAAGAATTATTCGTTACAAAAGAAGAACTTGAAAAGGCTGGGCATGAGATAGTTATTGCAAGTAGCGTCAAAGGAATTTGCCCAGGTTCTCGTGGTGGCTTTGCAACCGCAACCCTGGTGCTGAATGAAGTTCAAGCAAGCGATTATGACGCCGTAGTATTTGTTGGGGGTGGCGGCTCAAAGTTATTGTATGCAAACGAAGAAGCCTTGCGTATTGCCAAAGAAATGCACAGGAAAAAAACAGTTGTTGCAGCGATTTGCCTCGCTCCAGTAATTTTGGCAAATGCTGGCATTCTAAACGGAAAAAACGCCACTGTCGCAGGCACTGAAGCCAAGACAATTGAAAGCAAGGGTGCAAAATATACCGAACCGGGGGTTACTGTGGATGGCAATATTGTTACCGGCAATGCCCCCAAGAGTTCAAGATTGTTTGGGCAGAAAATTAACGAATTATTGAAGGCGCGTAGTTAATTTTTTTTGCATTTTAGCAAGGGGAATTTAAAGGCATAATTCTGGTTTTGAATTTCCCACTGGTGACAGTATCTGCCCCACCCCTATCCGCCACTGAAGCCTGTCGTGGTAATTAAATGAGTCAAAACATGCAGTTCCGCAACTCCGTTTTGAGATACCACATTTTTGGCACCAAAGATGGGTGTGATTCATTCCACAGCACAAATGAATTTATCTGTTGAACACCTTCATTTGTCACAGGCTGGACTGACATCAAGGTAAGTATAGTATTAAGGGTAAGTCACTAAAAATCTAAAATTATTTCTCAATATTCTGGAAAAATCCCTATTCAATCAATCATTAACTACATCCCTTCGAAGCGACGAGGTTTGTAGTGAGTGTAAATCGGTCATCAATCTGCTATGGTTTGGGTACCTGAAGATTTCCAGCACCGGTAAGTGGATCTACCGCCTCGACGGGTTGATACAGCTTCGCATACAGCGTAATCCCAATCGCAAATCCGAGCGTGATGAGTGAATAAATCACAAAGTAATGCCGGTTAATTTCCGGGAAAGCATTGAGGTTACTGAAGGTGACATCCGTCTGGAAGAGTACCACCATCATATTCATGGTCAGATGGTAAAAGATGCCAGCCACAAACAGATTGCGCCGGCTCCTCAGATAAATCCAGGTCATCATAATGGATTGGGCAATCTCAGCGACAATGAACAGCGGGTAAAAACCAAGCCCAATCGCATATTGGCTTGAGCCTGGTCGGAAGAATTCAATCAAGTGCCAGGCTCCAAAGTAAAATCCAACGATAATCGAGCTGATCAGCGGGTTATAGCGGTTGAGCAGTCTCGGCAAGGCAAAGCCTCGCAGACCAAACAACTCCTCTGCGATCGGCCCGCCTACCAATACGAAGAGAGCCAATATGGGGATCAAGTAGGGTTCGGTTCGAATCATTGCCAGCGAAGGCCGGTCGCCGTAAAGAAAATACGCCAAAACAAGTGTAGCAACATTAGCGGACAGGGGCAGTAGCAGGACGAGTAGATAATTGGTCAGGCCGCTTTTAAAGCGGGTAGCGCTTTTTAACTGATCCCGGATGCCCTGTTCGCCGTCTAAGACAGCGGTCAGGACAAGCCCGGAGAGCAGCATGCCATAAATAAACCAGTTCGGTTTTCCGGTAAAAATCCACTGTGAATACCCCAACAAGGTAGAAAGCAGAAAGAAAATTTTTACGGGATGTTTTTTGATGATCGCAGACAGTTTTTGCATTCACATTCCTTGGTATAAAGATGGACGAACCTGAGGCGACGAAAATCTAGGGGTGCTGTAATTTTACATGAAGATAAATTATAGTACTGGAGGCACATAAAGTAATCTGAACGATTTTACCAAAATTAAATTTTCTCAGTGAGGGTCAAAATATCCAACATTTTCCCCAAGATGATCGCATAAACAATTACCTCAATAACCGCTGAAACAATCCAAGACTAATTGCGATTGTTCTCCAGAAGCTTCCCTGGAAATTTTTTTAAATCCAGTAGATCGAAACCCTTGCATCATCCAAGCCAATGAAGACAACCCACCCCAAACAGCCATTAGCCACCCGATCATCGTCAAGAGGGTTAAGCTGTATAGATTGTTTATGCAAGCGTTTATAATTACAACAATTGCTTTATTTTCCCCGAAGGATCATCCGTTTACTATGAGAGAACCTAATCACCCTCAAAAAAGTGCGAGTGTAAGTCACCCTTATAATAATTAATCGGTTATCTTTTCTCCATGCTTTCCGACCTGCGTAGTCAGTTTTTATGACCTGTGAGATAATAAAGCTCGTAATTGATCATTGCATCAAATTCTTCTTTTTTGAGGTATTTTCATGAACTTTGAGAAAATTTGTGTTCTTGGGTTAGGTTATATCGGTCTGCCCACGGCCAGCACCTTTGCCACATCCGGTGTGAAGGTCATCGGGGTGGATGTGAATCAGAAGGTTGTCAATCTTTTACAAAATGGTGAGGTTCACATTTACGAACCCGGTTTACGAACCCTGGTTCAGGCAGCCATCCAATCTGAGAATCTAATTATTGCCGACCACCCCGAAACTGCGGACGCCTTTATCATCGCCGTGCCCACGCCTTTTTACGACGAGAAGAAAGCCGATCTTACCTATGTAAAATCTGCGGCTGAATCGATCGTCCCGTTTTTGCGCCGGGGCAATCTGGTAGTGCTTGAATCGACATCACCGCCGCGTACCACCATCGATATTCTGGTACCGATTCTGGAGAAATCCGGATTACAGGCAGGGGAAGATTTTTATCTAGCTTATTCACCGGAGCGGGTGTTGCCCGGTCAGATTCTGAGAGAGTTAATTGAAAATGCCCGTGTGATTGGGGGCATTGACGCCGAATCTGCTCTGGTTGGGAAAGAACTCTATCAAATCTTTGTCAAAGGCGATATTATCACCACCACCGCCACAACGGCTGAAATGGTGAAATTGATGGAAAACACCTACCGGGATGTGAATATTGCCATTGCGAATGAATTTGCCCGTTTGGCAGATCGTTTCGGTGTGGATGCCTGGGAAGCCATCGAAATCGCCAACTTACACCCGCGTGTCAACATCCTGCGCCCGGGGCCCGGCGTAGGGGGGCACTGTATCAGCGTGGATCCCTGGTTTCTGGTCGAAGCAGCGCCGGATATCACCAGTCTCATCCATACCGCCCGGCTGGTCAACGATGCCCAACCGGATTACGTGGTGGACCTGGTCAAACGCATCCTGGGCGCGGGCAGCGGAGAAAAAGTGACCATTCTGGGTCTGGCATATAAACCGGATGTGGATGATTTACGCGAAAGTCCGGCAGTGGAAGTTGCCCACAAACTCGCACAGGTTGGGATGAGTGTCACGGCATTTGAACCGTTTAAACCCGATTTCATCGTCCCAGGGGCCTCTATGGCGACAACACTCGATGAAGCTGTCAATCAGGCTGAAATCATCGTACTGCTTGTCAACCACAGTGCCTTCAGAAGCCTGGATCCGATCGAATTCGCTCGTATCACCCCGGCTCGTATCATTCTGGATACCGTAGGCGCATGGGAACCTGAGATCTGGCAGGCTGCAGGATTTGCCACCCACCGTCTTGGTGTTTCAGAAAGGGACTAAAGGATGCCAAAGCTAAGACTGCTTAATATCTTCGGAACCCGCCCGGAAGCTGTAAAGATGTGCCCGGTCGTTCAGGTGGCTCAATCACACCCGGATATTGAATCGTTCTTATGTGTTACCGCCCAACATCGCCAGATGCTGGATCAGGTACTGAACGCCTTCAATGTTGTGCCTGATTTTGACTTAAATTTAATGCAGCCAAACCAGAGCCTGCCACAAATCACAGCCTCCATTTTACAAAATTTAGATCCGATTCTATCCAAAATCAAACCTGATTGGATCTTCGTTCAGGGTGATACCACCACGGTAATGACTTCTGCCCTGCTGGCTTTTTACAATCGCATCAAGGTTGGTCATATTGAAGCAGGCTTACGCACCGGTGATAAATGGCAGCCATTCCCCGAAGAAATCAATCGCAGAATTGCCGGGGTAGTGGCCGATTTACACCTGGCTCCCACCGAGGATGCCCGCCAAAATTTATTGAATGAAGGGGTTGAAGACTGGCGGATAGCGGTGACCGGCAATCCGGCCATCGATGCATTAAGAATTATTACATCCTATGCACCGCCTCCGGAGGTTGAGAATCTTTTTGAGCAACATCATATCGGCAAGGATCAAAAACAATTGATTCTGGTCACCGCCCATCGTCGCGAAAATTTCGGGCAGCCTATCGAAGATATCTGCACAGCCCTCAGATCACTGGCGGAACGCTATTCTCACCAATATCATATCATTTACCCGGTTCACCTGAACCCCAATATCCAGGAACCCGTTTACCGCCTGTTAGGGAATGTAGACAATATCACCTTATTGCCTCCATTGGATTATTTACCCATGGCACATTTATTAAAACACGCTGTTCTGGTGCTGACAGATAGTGGTGGAATTCAGGAAGAAGCAGCCGGATTACATAAACCAGCGCTGGTCCTGCGTGAAGTGACCGAACGCCCGGAAGGAGTAAAAGCGGGTGTGCTCCGATTGGTCGGGACTGACCCCGAAAGAATTGTTACAAACGCAATTGAATTGCTCGAAAATAAAGACGTCTATGACGCAATGTCTCATTCGAAAAACCCATTTGGGGATGGCTACGCTGCCGAGAAGATCATCGATTCCTTGTTAAAGATCCACTCTAAATTAGATTTACCGTGATCACATCCAATCAAAAATAATCATGACTGAAACTTCCTTAGAAAGATATCCAAACCAGATAGCCTTAATGCCAAAACTGACAGGGTTGGGAGGCCCCACCTCCTTTCAGGCGAAGTTGATGCAAGGTTTGGAGAAAAATGGAATTCAGGCACATTTTAATCCGCACGATCCGGCAGTAAAAACGATTCTGGTGGTGGGCGGCACAAAACACCTGCCAGCCATTTATCAAGCCCGCCGCCAGGGGAAACGCATTGTACAACGCTTAAATGGGATGAACTGGATCCATCGCAAAAAAAAGACCGGCATCAGGCATTACCTGCGCAGTGAGTACGGTAATTTCATTCTTTCATTCATCCGCAAACACCTGGCGGATGCGATTGTCTACCAGTCTCAGTTTGCCCGCTCCTGGTGGCAGAGCGCTTATGGTTCGTCCAAGGTTGAATCGACTGTTATTTACAATGGGGTTGATCTGGAAACTTATCACCCCCTGGGAGTGAATGAGCGACCCACTGACCATATTCGCATTTTGTTGGTCGAAGGCCATTTAGGGCAGGGGAATGAGGCTGGCTTATCGAATGCTATTCAGCTGGTGGAACAACTCCAGCAAAGCATTCCTCAACCCATTGAGTTGATGATTGCCGGTAAAGTACCGCAAGACATCATCGAAAAAGTAACAGCCACAACCAATATCTGGCTGTCCTGGGCTGGTGTCATCCCGCGCCACGAAATCCCCAGATTGGATCGTTCTGCACACCTGCTCTTTTCAGCAGACCTGAACGCCGCCTGCCCCAACTCGGTCATTGAAGCCCTGGCCTGCGGTCTGCCGGTGGTATCCTATGCAACCGGCTCCCTCCCGGAAATATTAAAGCATGATGCGGGTCGCACTGCGCCGTATGGAAGTAATTATTGGGAGCTACAACCACCAGATGTGACCGCACTCGCTGATGCAGCCAAAGAAATCCTTGACAATCTTGCTTATTTTCAACAAAAAGCCAGAATCCAGGCGGAAACAATGTTCAATCTGGATGATATGGTGGCAGACTATCTGAAAATGCTGCTGCCAGCATCAACCCGATAATGATCTACTCGTGACCGCCACCCTGCAGCATGACCACATCCGGTCCACGATTGATTTCCCAGGGATACAGGATATATGCATCGGTGATAGCTGCAAAATAATCCGGTCGGATATTGCCAAATAGATTTCGGTAAGGATTGAAATGTAATACACAGGTATAGGCTTGTCCCCCGGCGCTGACCACCCGGTTCCGCACGGCTGTGATCGTTCTGCCCGACCCCCAGACATCATCCACCACCAGCACACGTTTTCCATCAAGCAACGAATCTTCTGGAAATTGGACAAACTTTGGCCAGGCTAACAGCCGTCCTTTTTTACGTTCGCCTTCCATTTGCATTTCATTTGGGAAATCAACGGCAGCTGTGAGGATGGTGTCCAGACGCAAAGCTTCTGATAAGAGCCCACCCGGGATTATGCCCCCATGCGTCACCATAATCATGGCATCTAACTCAGTTTCAAATTGAGGAATCAGATGGTCAATCAATTGATCAACATCATTCCAGGTCAGGACCTCTTTACGTTCCATCATATCCTATCCATTCATTGACTAATTTTGCTTGATTATAGCATTTTCTAATCGTCTATTTTAAACTTCAAACTATTCAAAATCCGGCAAGATGCCAGCTTGATCGTGACTTTGCAAAGTGTACCAGATGGCACCGATACCAATTAATGAAACAAGTACACCTAATATCCATCCAAAAAACGGAATAGCACTCAAAATAACGAATATCAGGATACCGGTGATTAAACTCCAGGCTTCTTTATTTTTATGGTTGAATTTGACTTTATTCAAGAACAGGCTACCCGCCCAATAGGCAAGCACCAGTTTACTGACGTACATAACCAGGATAACAAATAAAGTCAGGATTAAGATGATCACAGCCAGACCTAGAAAGAATAATGAATTGCTGAGATGATTGAGGGTAAAAATACCTAATAATATCGAAATCACAGTAATGAGTATAAAGATCACCAGAGCACCCAAATTGACAACCAACGTACTAAGAATACCAACTCCTATGGCATTCAGCGGCTTATGGATGGCAATCTGAGAGGCTTCAGAAATATATTTTCTTCCGAATTTCCAACTGATGGCTGCAAAAATCAATAACCCTATCAATTGCCGCATCGTTCTGAAAAGTCGTAAAACAAGGGGGTTTTGTTCGATTATTTTTCCTTCAGAATCTGATGCTGTTTTTTCAGGGTCAGCGATATTCTCAACCACCCCCTGTAAGGGCAAATTGCGTAAATTTTCCTCCAGGCTTTTCGCGCTTGAGTAAATTAACTGCCCTTTGATGCTTGCCTGGTCGCCCACTGTCAGACCGGTTGGTAACAAATCGGGAATATTTAATTGCTGCATATAGGGCAACCAGATGCGCACACCCTCATCATCACCACTTGCGTCTATAGCAATCTCAGCATTTCCCTCGACAGCGCCATTGAGATCAACAGATACTGCACTGACACGAAAATTCTGGTCCACATTGCCATGCATTGCCAGTTGATAGCAGGCTGCATATAGGTTTCCGGCGACTGTGCTGCCATTTTGTTGAGAAAAATGGAAACCACCAAAAAACAAATTTTTACCAATGTCGGCTGCCGGCCCAATATCCAGTGTCCCACTGGCAACCGCAATGTTCACAGCAACCGGCGCATTTACGATGACGTTTTGAGCTGCAATTACCAGATTCCCATGAATGATTGCTTTTTCTGCAATGAATATGCTTTTTCCAAGCAAATAGATGTCGTTATCAATTTCCGCACCAGATTGTATGACGATCTTTTCTCCAATCACGAAAAGCATTCCATGCACACGGCCAGCGACCAAAACCTCACTGCCTTGCAGAAAAAGGTCATCAAATACTTCTTCACCCGGTCCCAAGTCATTTTCAATCGCTGGGAATGCTGCCTCAACCGAATGGCTACTCAGGAGCATGAAGACAACGATCATCAAGAGGATGGAAATAACTTGAGAACGTTGCAGGGGAAGTACTTTCGTTGTCATGGGTTTCCGATACGGTCTATAATTGCCTGTGCGGCGAAGGGAGCGGTGGTTTTCCCAGATAGCACCTGGACCAATTGATCCTGCATGGCCAATCCAATCGTATTCACAATTTCATTACTCGGTCGAATATGCGCTGATAAAGCGATTTGACCCAGGGCGGTCCGCAAACCCGGATCCTCAAACCCGGATAATGTGGAAGGCCGGACAGGTAAAGCACCAGCTAGGGGCGTCCACTCAATCAGGTAATCCGGTTGCACTAAAAATTCTGCCAGGTCAACCGTCAATTCATGCACCTGAACTCTCGGATCAGTCAAACACCATACCCACCCATCTGCGATGGTGGTTGGGGTACTGTTAATGAGGGGAATACTGGCAATATTTGAATCATCTGATGGTTCTGAAAGGTGTCTGGAAAGCCAGGTGATCACCCAATTACTGCGCAACTCATTGTAAGCTGTCCATGCTTCAGCGTCTTTTTGCATCTGGGTTAAACTCAGAGGAAATACACCGGATTGGGCACCATCCACGAACAGTTGATACAACTGGGTAAGTTTTTCAATATCCATCTGAGGCAGTCTGGGAGTACTCTCCAATTCTCCACCGCCGGAGAGATACAGTGCCATGGGTAACAAAGCTTGTGGGTCGGCCGCGGGAAAAGAAATTACCTCCCCTCTTTTGATCAGATCATTCCAGGTAGCAGGCGGTTCACCTACACTGGTTGGCCGGTAAACCAGCACCATGGCATCTCCAGCAAATGGCAAACCATATGAACCCCCGCCGACAACGCTTAAATCCTGGGCATAATCGTACCAGTCGGGGTTATCAATTTCGCTTGAGTAGGTGTCAAAGGGAATTAACAAATTTCTTGAGACGGCCGTCTCCAAATCCGAACGGGGCAGGGCAACCAGGGATGGCATTCCCTGAGAAGCGGCTGCACTTGTGATCGTCAGTGATTCCAATAAACCAGTTGCACCACTCATGCTTTTGACACGGGTGGTAACAAAAATATCATCATGGCTGGTTTCAAATTCAGCGATCCTTTGTTTGAATAACTCACTTTCAGGTGTATCTGATTGCGGGTCAAATTGCGGGGGAACCCAAATCACCAGTTCAATCGGCCCCGATAAAGGCGGAGGGGTAGGCGTAACACCGACCACATCCGTTGAACCAGCCGTGGGTGAAGTTTCTATGGGTGTCGCGGTAGTGGTGGGAGGTGGGACAACCTGGGCAATTATTTGATCAACCAATTGTCTGAAATCCAATTGGAACTCACAGCCGCCCAGCAAAATGACTGTCAGCAGGCTGAATAACAAAAAGAAAGTTCTTAATTGGATCACAAATGGTTTTTTCAAATTCATGTTAATTCAATCGGCTCACTCAATAAAGCTGTTAATAATTTTACTGCATTATTGACATCCTCAACATCCACCATCTCTGATGGGGTGTGCAAATAGCGGGTTGGTACTGAAAGGCACCCGGCTGGCATGCCTGCCCGGGAAATTTGCATGGCTTTTGCATCGGTTGTACCACCCAATAGAACTTCTAATTGATAAGGGATATTATGTTTCAGTGCACATTGAATCATCGCCTCAACAACTTTTGGATCTGCCAACATACCACCATCTTTCACCTTGATGGCCGGACCTTTCCCCAACCCAACCTCCATCTTAATCCCTCTGGGAGTATCTCCCGTCATGGTAACATCAGAAGCAATGCCTACATCAGGGTCAATTGAATAAGCAGCTGTCGTGGCACCCCGCAAACCAACTTCTTCCTGGGTACTGAATACAAAATACAATTCATGTGGGCTGTTTTTCACCTGCTTCAAGGTCTCAATCAATACGGCTGCACAAACCCGATCATCCATGGCTTTGGAAACCAATCGCTTTCCCAAATCCTCAAAAGGTCGATCAAAAGCAGCGACGTCCCCAATTTTTATTGGGCAATCTTCGGCACTGCTTGCCCCCACATCGATGTACATCGCTTCAAGCGCATGTACATGGTTGGCATTATCCAGACGTTCACCACCAATCACGCCTACCGTTCCGTTCATAAAACGGACCCGGCTGCCATAACAGGAATGTGGGCGCACACCACCAACACTGGTAAATCTCGCAAATCCATTCTTATCCACATGCGTTACCATGACGCCAATTTCATCCATATGAGCAGAAAGCATCACTCGCAAGCCACCCTCTTTTTTCTCACCTTTTTTAACAATCAAATTACCCATCGCATCCACACGGATTTCATCGGCATACCCCTCCACTTCGCCGCGAATCACCTCTCTGATTTTTGATTCGTATCCGGATGGACCAACTGTTTCTACCAATTTTTTAATCAATGATTTCATTCTTTACTCCTGAATGCGGTTGTTTTAAAAAAAGCAGCGCTTCTTCAAATCTATTTTTCCAAAGGTTTAACGATCTGCTAAAAATAAATCTTTAGAGATTTTACATAAAGTGGCATATACCAGCGCCAACGTATTCTTCCAATCTTCTCTCCGGGCAATCAATACAGCTGTATGGGCATACCTCCCCGGAACTGAAATGGATACAGAAGGAATACCACCCCGTTGTTTGTGAATTGCGCCTGCATCGGTTCCACCCTTCCCTGGCTGGCGGTATTGGTATGGAATTCCTAATTCATCCCCGGTATCTGTCAATAAATTAATTAACCGTGGATCGGATAAAGTAGCAGCATCCAATCGATAAATGGCAGGCCCATGGTTCAAGCGCACGTTGTAGCGGGCATTCTCCTCCTCATCCCAGACCGGTAAGTCATTGGCGGGAGTGGAATCCAAAACAAAGGCAACATCCGGATGCATGCTGTATGCAGCTACACGAGCCCCGCGTAAACCATTCTCTTCCTGCACAGTGAAAGCAGCCAGCAATTCGATATTCCCGGGAGTGTGCTTTAATAATTCGATTAATGTAGCCACACCCAAACGATCGTCCAGCGCTTTACCTACCAGGCTGGGTCCCCAGGTTTCGAATCGGGTTGCAAAAGTTGCCCGATCACCCACCTTACATTTTTTGGAATTTCCAGGACCGACGTCAATCCGCAAATTTTCCAGAGGAATAGGATTCTTTCTTTCATCAGCAGTTGTTAAATGAATGGGTTTAGCACCAATCACACCAGGCAGTTTGTCTTTGCCTACCAATACCGGTTTCCCAACCAATTGACGGTTATCAATCCCCCCGACGATTTCAAACTTAAAGAGACCTTCGCCTTCATCATCAACCAGCATGAAACCAACTTCATCCATGTGGGCTGCAATCATGACCCGTATTGGATTCTCCACTTTTGCTTTCTTGGTGACCAGCACGTTTCCCAGGGCATCCACACGCACATCATCAGCAAGCTCTTTGAGAGCTTCCATGACAATCGCTCGCACTTCGCCCTCATCTCCGGAAACAGAAACAGCATTGGAAAGTGTTTCAAGCAGCTTGATTTGCCCTTCTCCGATTTCAGGGATTTGACTTAAGATTTCTTCATTCTTCATCTTTCACCTCATCCCATGTAATTTTTTCCATAAAATCAACCTCAAGTCGCACAATTGTCTCTGCCAATAATCGACCTGCCCGTTCCATATCTTTCATAGCAATCATTTCCACCGGTGTGTGCATATATCGCAAGGGAATACCAATTACCATCGTCGGGTAACCACTTGCTGTCACCTGCATCGCATAAGCATCTGTCCCGGTATGCCTGGGCGCAAATTCCTTTTGGTATGGTATCTCAAGCTGGTCAGCCACATCCAGAAATTTCTTGTGAATATAGGGGTGAGCGTTCGGTCCCCAAGCCAGAGTGGGCCCTTTACATAAACCAACCGTGCGCCAGTCGTTGGCACCCGGGCCTTTTGCAAATGTCACATCAATGGCAACTGCCACGGTAGGATCAATTTTGAATGGTGAGGTGAAGCCTCCTCCCATGGTTTCTTCTTCCTGCACAGTGGCTACAGCCCACACATCCCAGGCATGCAGCATGTGTTGTAATTCCTGCAAACAATAGGTGATGGCTGCCACTGATATGCGATTATCCAGACTGTGGCCCACAATTGTTCTGCCAGAGAGTTCCAAGGGTTCCTGAGCGAAGGAAGCCAGATCACCAATTGAGACCAGTTGGTTTACTTCATCTTCTTCCAGACCGGTATCTATGAATAAATGCTCCATGGCAACTGATTTCCCGCGTTGTGTCGGGTCCAATAAATAATCAGGTGGTTGGACAACCACCGCAGGTAAGTTGCGGCGTCCATGCACAGTTACCCGTAAACCAGGTAAAATCCGTGGGTCAACACCGCCAATTTCCGTAAAGCGCAACAAGCCATCCTGAAAGCCGGTAATCATTAATCCAATCGCATCCATATGTGCTGCTAATAAGATACTCGGACGCGGCTCTGGTCCTGTGCCACGCCGAAAACCATGTAAACTTCCCATGGGGCTGACACTGATTTCGTCCACCAGGGGCTGCCAGGCTGCTGCGATAACTTCCCGCGCAGGAGCTTCGTACCCGGACAACCCTGGTAATGAGATCAGCTTTTTAAGTGTGTCTTTGAGATCTGTCATAAGCCTTCCTTTTATCAGGTTTTTACCCGCAGATTAAGGAGTGTCCATAACCTCAGGCGTATTCGTGTTGGTTGGTGCAGGTGTAATGGTTGCCGGCGGCATAGTGTTTGTTGCGGTTGGCTGCGTCTGGGTTGCAGTCACGGTTGCAGTTTCAGATGCCGTTGCAGTAGTTGTGCGTGTCCGCGTGGCAAAGGGCGTATAAGTCACCGTTGGTGTCCACGTTTCTGTAACCGTTGACGTTACTGTTACGGAAGGGAAAATTACCGGTGATGGGAGTGTAAGCGGGGGTGCGCTGGTGATTGTAATCGTAGGGGAGGAAGTATTGGTTGGCGTAGGTGTCGGTCGATTGGCACGATTTCCAACCTGTAAAAACATAACACCCACGCAATAACAGGCCACCGAAGCAACAATGATGGTGACTAAAATCGATCGTGTTCGTGTACGTTGTTCTGATTTTAAAGCCATTTTTTCCCTGATCCTAAATCCTAACACGACCAAACAGCTCTGGCAAGGTGCTTCTATCCAGCTTGCAGTCATTCAGACGTATTATGATTTTAACTCATTATTCAGAAACAATCCCCTGTATTATTCTCTCGCTCGCCTCCAGGCGGAATTCTGATATTCTGATGAATTATAGTAATCACTCACATCCTCCGGGTAGCCTGGTATTCGGATCATCACACCTTCAATGGTTCTGTTGAAGCCCTCGCCACTCAGGTTGATGATGACCTTGCGCTGCCCATCGAGCTCCTGATCATTTGTCTGAACGTGAATGACATAGTTTACGTCAAAAGCATCGCCCGTGCCTTCCAGCGTTGAATAATCAACCTTCTCACCTTGCACCCCGCTGCCATGTGCCTCGAGATAGACCGACTTTGCCACCATAACGAAACTGCCACGGCCAACCGGGTTGTCCTGGGTCAAGGGCAGTGGTTGGCCATTTTCACCCAGGATGGAATAATCGACCCATCCCTTATCATCTGTGGTATTAAGAGAAATCAGCAAATTATCCCGGATCGCTTCCCCACCAGCATCAAAACTAATTTCTATTGGTGCGTCTCCGACAATGCTTTTCGTGTACCCCGCAGTATCCAGGCTGGTCTTCATCCAGATGATACCTTCATACGTGCCGGATACTTTTCGGTTGTCATTAGGATCAATTTTGTGTAAATACAAATCAATTTCGTAATCGGCATAATATTCTGGGGCCAATTCTTCGCGCCAGGTATCAGAAGCTTTGATGATAAAAATACTGGGATCATAAGGTTTATTTGGGCTTTCTGTTGCTTCCGGTATAGGGGTAGGTTCAGGCGGTTTGGCAGTGGGTTGGCTCACAGGAGGATTAGTTTCTAAGGTAGCGGTAGTGGTGGACACCGCTGGACTGGTTTCGATAACAACTTCTGCTTTTTTCCCACATGCAGAAGTGACAAAAATAAGACAGAATAAGCATAAAATGACGACTCGTTTCACAGTTAGCCTCCGTATAATATTTATTCAGCTATTTTTTGGTTTGTGTAATAAGGTTTGGATTGAATTATTTTAATCCAAAACACAAATTTAATGTTTTGTCTTTTAGATCATCAAGCCACTATCCTTACAGAAACCGATTTCTTGTTATACCGATTTTGTTTTTTGTTGTATCAAACTAATTTCTTGCTTAACCGCCTGATACAGGCTCTCTGCCTGCAAATCTTCAATCGAATAGCACGGGGATAATAAATTGTCAGCCAATGCTTGAGCCAATCCACGGTCAAAAGCTGGATGTTCCAGGTTGATCACCACACTATGCACATCTTCTTCCGCAATTAAACGAGAGATCTGATACGCTTCTGGCAATGGACCTAATTTACTTCCCATGGCTACATTCCCCGCCCCATCCGTTAATAGAACCATCAGCGGGATTACATCCGGCATGGTGATTTTTTCGCGCATCAATACTTCATAAGCCAACCGCATGCCTGCTGACAAAGGCGTTTTACCGCCGACCGGGATATCCTGTAAAGCCCGTTGTGCCATCATGACTGAATTGGTCGGTGGTAAGACCAATGTAGCTCTGTCTTTCTGAAAGACGATCATCCCAACCCGGTCACGGCGTTGGTAAGCATCATTTAATAACGAGAGGATGGCCCCTTTGGCGGCTGCCATTCTTTCAGCAACTGCCATCGACCAGGAGGCATCCACCACAAACAGAATCAGATTAGCGGTCCTTCTGACCCTGATTTTTCGCATGTAGTCCTGGGGTTGAATGGCAAAAGCTACTTTTTTGCGTTGTTCTGCTCTACGATTCTGGAATGGAGCAGCAGCCCTGATCGTAGCATCAAATGCCAGATCATCCGCTTTCCCCATGGCTGGTTTTGACTGTGTGTAGCGCCCGCGTTTTCGTTGGGTACGTGTCATCGAGCGACGACCAGCACGCTGGCGTAAAATTTTATCGAGCGGGGTATTCAGGCGGCGCGGAGAAAAAACAGTACCTGTTTTAACTTTTTGTCCGCCTTCCCACCAATTGGAATTCGCACTCTGAAATACAGCCGTTGGATCAGGAACAGCATCTCCCATTTCTGGAATCTCAGTTGTCGAATCACCGCCAGTTAAGTTTTTTTTTCCGCTTTGGGTGTCGAGTCCTGGTTTGGATCTGGCTCCATGTCTTCACCATCATTTCCGGCAGCCCGCCCACCGCTCAACTGTTCAATCCGATCCTGCAACTCTTCTATGCTGGCAATTTCTTTTTCGAAGGGACCCCGTTTCATACGGTGAGGTAACGCCAGTTCCGCGGCTTTGGCAATGTCCAGTTCATTGATGGCTGTCCGACCTTCAAAGGCTGCCTGCGCTCGGGCTGTTTTCAAAATTACCAGGTCGGGACGATGTCCATCCACACCCAGAGATGCCGTCAGAGAGGCAATGGTGATCAGATCACGGCTGCTATGCCGGACTTCGGGGATTAATCTTCTGGCAACTTCTATCTGTTCAGATAAATCGATTTCAGCGGCTTGAAAAGACTCACGGAAACCTTCCGGATCGGCTTCAAAAGCCATATTTCTTTCCATAATCATGACACGATCACGTTTATCCAGAATACCGCGGATCTCAACAGACAGGGCAAATCGATCCAAAAGCTGGGGGCGTAAATCACCTTCCTCAGGGTTCATGGTGCCAACCAGAATAAATCTGGCAGGATGAACAAAGGAGATACCTTCGCGCTCAACAATGTTCATACCCATGGCTGCCGAATCCAGCAACACATCAACAACGTGGTCATCCAGTAAATTGACCTCATCAATATATAACAAACCACGATTGGCGGCCGCCAAAACACCTGGCTCAAAACTGCGTTCTCCCTTTTGGATCGCACGTTCAATATCCAGCGTTCCAACCACACGATCTTCGGTGGCAGAGACTGGTAGGTTAATAAACGCTGTAGGTTTTATCGTCACCGGTAATTGTTCACCTTGTTCGTGCCGTTCGATACATTCGGTACACCAGGTATTAGGGCTATCCGGATCACAACTAAAGCGACAGTCCGAAACCGCTTTCACCATCGGCAATAAGGCTGCTAATCCTCGCGCTGCTGTTGATTTGGCAGTGCCACGCTCACCTCGAATCAACACACCACCGATCCTTGGATCAATGGCGTTTAAAATCAGGGCCCGTTTCATACGTTCCTGACCTACGATCGCGGTGAATGGATATATTTGTGGCATATTTTTTCCTTTATGTATTAAATTGACAGGCGATTGGTAGCCTGGAGGTTAGTTTACCATTACAGATCATCTGCGACAACCTGTTTATCCCCTAATAATTATACACCTGCAGAAATTTCACCAGGATTCGATAAAATGGTCAACGAATCATCAATTTTCTGAAAGAAGTCGAACAAAAAACGGTACAATAATGACGAGCTTCCAAACTATGAACAGATCATTTTTTAACCAGACAAAAACCCGCAAACTTCTCGCATTTCTGTTCCCGGTACAACCAGGCGTTCCAGATTATTTAAGATCCAACATACGCCACCTGATTTGGGATATTGGTTGGTGGGGTTTATTAAATGGAAGTACATTGTCTTTCATGACCATCTATGCGGCCAGAATTGGTGCCAACACCTCCCAGATCGGTTTGATCACAGCCATGCCTGCCGCTATCACCTTGATCCTGGCATTACCAGCTGGTAGTTGGTTAAAAACCAGACCTATCGATAAATCTGTTTTCTGGAGCGGTGTTGGCCAACGAATTTTTTACTTTCTCATGATTTTCCTGCCCTGGTTAATGAGAGATGTGCTGCAAGTCTGGATGCTGATTTTATTTACACTGCTGATGAGCATTCCCGGGTCGGCGATTGCAGTGGGATTCAACGCATTATTCGCCAGCGCAGTTCCAGCTCGTTATCGTGGTGGGGTTGCCGGTCGACGCAATGCTGTGTTTGCCATCACTTCCATCATTTCCGCCTTAGGATGCGGTCAAATTTTAACGATCATTCCCTTTCCGTTGAATTACCAGATTGTTTTTGCGATCGGGTTTATCGGTGCATTGATGAGCACAGTGCACTTAAAATTTGTACACCCGGTGGCTGAAAAGTACCAGAGCGAAATCGATACCCCTGGCATTAAGCTGAAAATACTCGACCAGGACGCTAAAGGTTTCCTGAAGGTAATTTGGCTGGAAATCAGTCAAAAATTACATTTTGATATTTTACAGGGCGTTTTTGCCCGTTCTCTGGGTTTGTTAACGCTCTTCCACATGGCACATTACCTGGCAATTCCAATTTTTCCAGTATTTACCGTTAAGGTTCTGGGGTTATCAGACAGTGTATTAAGTTTGGGAAACGCTCTTTTCTATGTCACCATGTTTTTTGGGTCAACACAAGTTGGCAAACTGACATATCTTTTCGGCAATAAAAAACTAACCGGCATTGGTATTTGTATGTTAGGTCTCTATCCTGCCTTCCTCTCTTTCGCCCAGGGTCCCTTCCTTTATTATCTGGCTTCTTTCCTGGGGGGCTTTGCCTGGTCATTGGTAAATGCTGCCATGATCAATTACCTGTTGGAAAAAGTACCTGCAACAGATCGAACCGGTTATCTGGCCTGGTTCACTTTAGGTGCGAATGCTGCCATCCTCATCGGCACCCTGATCGGGCCGATCCTCGGTAACGCCATCGGCTTATCTGGCGCTTTATTAGTGTATGCAATTTTACGCACAACAAGCGGACTAGCTTTGCTTAAATGGGGTTAACTCAACCTGATATGTGGTTGATTGATCGCTTGATTTTTTAATTGCTTTGCGAGCAGGAAGTAGAAGAATATACTGATAAATCCTGATGCTCCAGCTGCAAACCAGGGGGCATGTGGGGAGATGGTATCACTCAAAATCCCTCCAGTGACCGGGCCAATTCCATTGGCAACACCCCACGTCATTCCATGGATACTCATATAGCGACCACGTTTATCGGCAGGCGCAAGATTTGCTGAAAGGGTGGTGGCAGTCGGGACCATTATCAATTCCCCGGTTGTCATAACCACCATGGCCAGCCAGAACATCCAGAACCCTGCACCAAGTCCAATGATGATGGCTGCGGTTCCATAAAAAAAAGCACCCAGCGCAATCATTTGAATGGGCTTTTTTGTTTTCGTCCAGCGGGTAACAAACATTTGTAAGGTGACCACCATAATTGCATTGGTCGCCGGAATAAATCCATACAGACTTTCCGGAACCCCATAATTTTGTTTTGCATACACCGCCAATAAAACCCAGATCATAGATGCAGTAATGGTTGTGAGTGTAAAGATTAAATTAAATTGGATGAAAGGCTTATCTTTAAAAATTTGGCCATAACCACCAAAGCGCTCTTTGATTCTCAGGGCCTCAGCATGCACCGGTAACGTCTCGCGGGCTTTGATGGCCAGCAAAAGACTATACGCAAGCAATCCGATGGCTGCCAGATAAAATGTCAGTGAATAAGATGCCGATGCGATAAACCCACCGATCGCGGGACCCAGGGCAATCCCCAGATTATTGCTCATCCGTAGCACCGAGTACCCATCGCTTCTTTTTTGCGGAGGCAGCATGTCTGCCATCATGGCATCCGAACCTACCTGATACAACGGATTAAAAGCACCCCGCAAAGCCATCAATAAAATAAATTCTGGCATGCTATTTGCCATACTCATGAGAATATAACAGGCACCATTTCCAGCCAGGCTAATCACCATTACCCATTTTCTGCCCAATCGATCAATAACCGGGCCGGCGATGAATGAAAACAACAAACTGGTAATTGAATTAATGGTCATCAGGCTGGTAACAATTGCCAATGATACCGCCAACGTTTCGCTCACATAAATCATCAGAAATGGCCAGATCATGCTGGATCCTAAGGTGCTGATGAGCATGCCAAACGCCATCAACCAGAATTGACTCGGATATTCCTGTTTTATGTGACGAATTGATGTTAGCATATCTGCTCCTGAATAGGAAAGCAATCGTCTCTCCATGCCCTTGAATTCGGATCAGATCTTTGCTTAACTGCGCTGGAAAATCATCCGGATTTTAACACGCACAGTCAAATTAAGACAGGTATCATTTGCCAAATGAAAAAACCCCTTGTGGTAAAATTCATACAAATCTTCGTAGCATCTCAATAATTTGGGTCTCCGTTTTTTTCGTGAGCCTGCTCACCAAAAACAGAACCCATCCCCATTTATTGCGATGTTAAAAATCTTACTGAATGAGGAGTGAGAATGGTTAGTCAGGATTTATTAGACATATTGCGCTGCCCGGCCTGTGTGCGTGAAAAAGAAGGCTTATTAGAACTGGTGAAAGAGACCTGGCTGATTTGTCAGGATTGTGATCGAAAGTACCCCATCGTCGATGATATTCCCGTCATGTTAATTGATGAGGGTGATAAATGGGTTTCGACCAAAAAGGATGATTTGCCTGTTCCTCCTCCACCAATGAATTAATGATCAAGGTAGCGTTGGCATCAAATGCAAAAGAGATGACCGCATGACGATCCATCTGTCCTATTGAGTCAAGAATGAATCAAAACAACAATATCAAACCAAAAAAAGCATCTTTTCGACTGGATAAAACCAATATCATGATCCTGGTGTTTTTTGTTATTCTTTCCATTTTTTCAGCTTTCATTGTTTTTCGACTGGCAAAGAATATCATTTCAACCTGGACCATGACCAATTTGGAAGGATTACCTGTCACCACCCAGGGAACAAAAGCTGCTCCCAACAACAATGAAGATTCCGACCCTCTGACGGATATCGCTATTGATCCGATGGAAATTGAAATGCCTGATCCCTGGGATGGGGTTAGCCGCGTGACAATTCTAGTGATGGGTCTGGATTATCGTGATTGGGAAGCTGGAGAAATCCCGCGTACGGATACAATGATGGTTCTAACACTGGATCCGGTTACAAAAGAGGCAGCCATGCTCTCCATTCCGCGTGATATGTGGGTAACCATACCGGGTTTTGAATACAATAAAATTAATACCGCCTACTTCTTAGGTGAAAAGTGGAAACTCCCCGGAGGAGGGCCCGCTCTCGCTGCGGAGACAGTAGAAGAATTTCTGGGTGTGCCCATCGATTTCTATGCACAGGTCGATTTTGGTGCATTTGTGCGCCTGATTGATGAAATCGATGGCGTAACTGTTGTACCGAAAATGGATGTACGCATCGTTCCCATTGGCGGAGGTTACAAAGAAACGTTACAGGCAGGCAAAGCTTATACGCTCGATGGTACGCACGCTTTGGCATATGCCCGCGCCCGTTACACCGAAGGGGGTGATTTTGATCGGGCAGCTCGCCAACAGGAAGTCGTTTATGCCATCCGTGATCGTATCCTGAAATTTTCGATGTGGCCCACGCTGATTGCCAAAGCACCCATTCTTTACCAGGAAATTGCCTCCGGGGTAAACACCAACATGCGTTTTGAAGATGCGCTCAGGTTGGCTAACTTTGCCTTGAATATTGATCGCAGTCTGATCAAATCCTTCATTATTGATCCTTCCTATGTTGAATTTGGAAAATCACCGGAAAATCAGGACATCCTTAGACCAATTCCCGATAAAATCCGCTTATTGCGGGATGAAGTCTTCAGAACTGGTGGGCCATTGAGCCCCGTTGCCATCCAGTCTCAGGCTGGAGGGGAACCAGTCGACATTTATGATCTGGTACAAATTGAAAATGCCCGCATCTCGGTGCAAAATGGAAGTTGGTATACAGGTTTAGCAGGTGAAACAGCCGCATACCTGAAGTCAAAAGGTTTCAATGTTATTGAAGAAGTGAATGCACAGCAGACTGATGTCAGCAGTATCACCCTTTATAATGCCAAACCTTATTCCATTCAGGCGTTATTCAAACTGTATGAAGATGCCGGCTTGGGTAAACCCAGGTTAAGCAACAAATTTGATAGCGGTGCTGCCGTAGATGTCGTTATCGTTCTTGGGAATGACTGGGCAAACTACGTTAATAATAATCCCTTACCGCTTGAATGATCCATAGTAACTTCTAAAAATCCCCACTTCGGCGGGGATTTTTCTTTTCTTATCGTTTCCCAAGGGCTCCACAGTAAATTGCCCACAATTCCTGCCCATCCAGCTGAAGTACCTCATTCAGCAAGTCATCATCAAAGGCAGCAATCGCACACACACCACATTGAATAGCTTCAGCTGCCAGATATAAATTCTGACAAACATGTCCGGCATCCAGGTGTAAGTATCGATATCCACGTTCACCATAGCGCCAATACATTCGTTCGGTAACCGCCACCCAGATGAATGTGACCGCGCTTTTTGTTACCTGATTCTGCTGCATGCAGGCGTCTGCCACCTTTTCAGCAATTTCTGCACTCAATTCGACGGGCAATAAGGCATGTTCCAGACTGATATAACGATACAATCCAGGTTTAATGCCTACGACCCGATTAATCACCAGATAGGTCTCAAACGCATGCCGGGCACCAGCCGAAGGGACTGTTCGAAAAGTAACCGGTCTGGCAGTCACTGATTTTACACCCTGGGTTGTCCATAGAAGATAAGACAGCTCATCCGGGGTTAAGGCTTGCTCCTGATACCTGCGCAAAGAATTGCGTTGATCGATAGCTCTGCGCAGATCAATGGGATAAGCCGGGATTGTTTCTGAGTCTGGTAATGAAATTAATTCGGCAGTTGGGTCATAGGGAATTTCCAACGCAGGTTGTGGAACGCCCAGGCGCTGTTTTGATTCTGATAAATATTTATATTTCGTTTTTTCCAAAAATTCTTTTCCAATTCCATCCGTCATTGTTATTCTCCTTTATAAAAAATCGACTACGCACGTTTCCTGTTCAATTTTCTCATGAAATATTTCACCAATACAGTAAAATCCTCCACCCGCAAGGCCAGCAGTAGTCCCGCATATAAACCGCCACCAAGAATGGCTCCGATTACCAATGTTACTCCATCTGACAGCGCTACGCTATTCACCAACCACCCGATCGCAATGCCCATCAGGGAAACTGCTACCGTAACTTTTACCAGTAAAATGAATATCTTTCTTCCTTCCAATCCGTTCATGCGCTTCCGTAAAATGATCAGCAGAACAATCGATTCCAAACCTGTGGCAATACTATTTGCGAGAGCCAATCCCCCGATCGCTAGCCAGCCAATCCGTAGGAACAGGCTGCCTAACAAGATGCTCAGCATAATATTAATACTCATGGCGATCACCCCCACCACCACAGGCGTTTTTGTATCTTTCATGGCATAAAAAGCCCGGCTGAGAATTTCCACCGCACTGTGGCCTACCAATCCAACGGTGTACCATAACAAAGCCCAGGCAACTAATTCTGTCGATTCAGTTGTGAAGGTTGTGCCATTCTCGTATAGCACTTTAATTAATGGATAGCGTAAGATGATCATACCGACGGCAGCCGGGATGGAGAGCATAAATACAGCGCGTAATGCGGTGGAAAGTGAATTGCGCATCTCATCCAATTTTCCCAGAGCAGCCTGGGCTGAAAAAGTAGGCAAAGATGCGATAGCAATTGCCTGGGCAATCAACATTAATGGCATTAACATTAATGTGAAACCATATGTCAGACCAGTCACACTCCCTTCGGAATAGCGGGATGCCAGATTGGTATTCACTAAAAAATTGAGTTGTACCACTGCCACACCTGCCAGGCGTGGTAACATGAGTGTTCCCACCTCTCTGACTGCAGAATTATTAAGCCCCAAAACAGGCCAATAATTACCTCCCAACTTAAATAGTTTAGGAAGTTGCACAATTAAATGAAAACTAGCTCCCAACACCACTCCCCAGGCTAATCCAAATATTCCCATACTGGGAGATAAGAACAGCACCCCAAATATCATCCCCAGGGAATACATGGAAGGTGCCAAAGCCGGGAATAAGAAGCTCTGATGCGCATTCAAAATGCCCATGATTAATCCGGATATGCTGAAAATAACAGTGGAAGGCAAAATAATTCTGAGCAGCTGCACGGTTAACTGGAACTTTTCCGGATCCCCCACAAACCCCGGTGCTAAAATATAGCGCACCACCTGGGGAGCAAATATCGCAGCCAGTATCGCCAAAATGCTGATAATTAAAAATACTAAATTTATGATGGCAGAAGCTAATTTCCAGGCATTTTCTTTTTGCTTGCGTGCCAGAAATGATGAAAATGTGGGAATGAAAGCCGAGGCTAAAGCCCCACCCGCCACCAGATTAAAGAGTACTTCAGATACGCGGTTAGCCGCCCAAAAAGCCTCGTTTTCCATCCCTGTACCAAAAGCCCTCAGAATCACCACTCCTTTGGCCAGATTGATGACGCTGCTGAAGACGTACGCAATCATGACTGTTCCGGCTGCCAGAGCAATTTGACGATTTGCGGATATCGAGCTGTTATTGGGGGATTCCATCAACGAGATTATAGCCCATTTCTGTTCAGATTTAATTTCATAACGATCCTGATTTGACAATTCACAATCCTACTGCTATATTTCATGATAGTTAGAAGCACGTCGTTTTAAAGAAGAAGTTTTAACGGATATCTGTCTGCGGAGTTTTTTTCCAAAAGCAATATTCTCACTTCAGACAAAAACACTAAGCTTCCCCAATCAATAGTTTTTTTTAGGAGGATTTTCATGTCTGAACGTATCCAAGGAACCGTCAAATGGTTCAACGAGACAAAAGGTTTTGGTTTCATCGAACGTGAAAACGGACCGGATGTCTTCGTCCATTATTCTGCCATTCAATCAGCTGGTTTTCGAAAACTGGAAGAAGGACAGAGAGTTGAATTCACCATTGAAGATGGTCCAAAAGGCCCGCAGGCTACACAGGTAACACCAGTATAAATAACCTAGGCCAAAAATAGAAAAGCCCCTGCCCACAAAGCAGGGGTTTTTTCATCCCTGTTGTATTAATTTGCACTTCATTTTCAGAATCGCTATACTAGTAAAAGGAGAGGTTTGTCGATGATCCCCTTACGAGACACAATTCAGTCCCGCTCTACCCCGATAATTACCTGGTTAATCATCATCGTCAATACAGTTATCTTTCTTTATGAAGTACGTCTTCCGGCAAATAATCTGGCAAATTTTATCGATGTTTATGGATTAACTCCTTCCAGATTGGACCTCTCCTCACCGGCGTCCTGGACACCGCTTGCCACCCACATGTTCTTACATGGCGGCTGGCTGCACCTTATCAGTAATATGTGGATTTTATTCATTTTTGGTGATAATGTTGAGGACCGGATCGGCAGTACCAAATTCCTTCTTTTTTACCTGATCGGTGGAGTCAGTGCAGGTGTCGTCCAATCAATTTTCGGAAGTCCGGATATCCCCTCTGTCGGTGCCAGTGGGGCAATTGCAGCAGTGTTGGGTGCCTATTTTTTGTTCTTCCCCACAGCGCGAGTGCTGACATTGATTCCGATCATTTTCATTCCCTGGTTTGTTCGCATACCTGCCCTGGTGTATCTTGGCCTATGGTTTTTCACCCAACTTTGGTCTGGCTTAATTTCATCATCAATTTCTGAGGGAGTATCAATGGGTGGCGTGGCCTGGTGGGCCCATATTGGAGGTTTTTTAGTTGGCCTATTTATGGCAATTCCCACTGCTTTTTCAAACAGAAAAAAACCACAAACTTTGTATGTTATTTAATGAAAGACTGTTCTTATTGAGTTAATGAAAGGAAAATAAAATGAGCAATAACTCGAAAGTAAATATAAACACGGCAACACTGGACGAATTAACATCCGTTCCAGGAATTGGGCCCGCCCTGGCGAAAAGAATCATCGATAAGCGCCCATTCACAAATTTGGATGATCTGACACGCGTTTCTGGGATTGGTGAAACTTCTCTGGAACAGTTAAAACCGATCCTCACTACTCAGGAGACTGAATTACCGGAAGATTTTCAATCATTTGTCGCTTCCATTCGGGATGAAACAAAAGCTGAAACAATTGTTAGTGCTGTATCGGATGATGATGATCAAGAGTCACCGCTGGAAGAAAACCCGGAAGAAATCTCGAGATTAAATAAGGTGATCGATGAGTCCTTCCTACCGCCCGAAAACAGCACCGATGAGGACCAGGAAATCAAATTTGATGATGACATGATTGAGGCAGAAGTTGAAATCATTGAAGATGACACGAATCTTGAGGATGAGGTTCAAGTTGGATCAAAAATTAAGGACATAGAAATTGAAAGGTCAGACGACGACGAAGTAGAAGTTCTAGAAGTTGATGACGTCATACAGTCCGAACCTGAAACACCTGCAGCAAAGGTTACCACCGAGGAAAAGGTTCCTTCTGTTGTAGCTGAACAGAAAACAACTGAAAAAAGTTCTCCTGATGAATTAATATCCCGATCTCAACTGATTTGGAGCCTGTTAGGAACTGCCATTTTCTCAATTCTCCTGACCGTATTAATCACCCTGGGTATTCTTTCTGCTACCAATGGCGGATTAAAGTATGCAACCGTTTCAGAAGCAAACCGCTTGGAAAATCAAATCTCCATTTTGAATGATCTGACCACCACCATGCAAACCGACATGCAAGGCATCCGCACAAGGTTGGATGCTTTGGAGACGGTAGCAGGCAGAGTCAGCGTTTTGGAAGGTCGGGCAGATAGCATGGAGGAGGATCTGGGAATCATTCAAACGACGATCAAAGAAATTTCAGAAACACTGACTACCGTGCAGGATGAAATTCTTGCTTTACAGGAATCTGCTCAAAAATCCGAAGATTTCCGCTCAGGATTATTAGAATTGTTACTCCAGATAGATGGTCAAGCACAGGAAGGGGAAAAATAACAATGACAGAACAGAAAAAACAATCTTCCTGGTTTGGCCGATTTCTTAAAGTACTTTTACGTTTGTTTTTAACACTCGTATTCGGTATTCTGGTTGGCGCAGCTTTATATTTTGGATTCCAATTTGCTTACCAGCAACTTGTGATCCCAACACAGCAAAATGCCGCTGATCTACAAAATTTTCAAACACGTGTCGACCAACAGTGGGAGCTTTTACAGGACAAAAATAAGGAGTTGGAAGACCGTGTATCACAAATCGAATCAAGCCAAAAAAATACGACCGATGATCTATCCGAATTGATGGCTCAAAATGATCAGGCTGCAGCCGATCTTGATGCTTACCTGATACAACAGGAAGACCTGGCGGCGCAAATTGATGAAATTAATCAATCGATCATCGCTTTGATGGATCAAAACAAGGATCTCGCCAGCCAAAACGATGATCTGGTTGCCACAGTTGAAGAAATGGAAGTTGAAAAGAAACTTCAACCGGTTTATCAGGATTTGCAGTTATTCAAAGTACTGCTACAGATCAACCGTAGTCGTTTGTTCCTGGTGCAGGATAATTATGGTCTGGCAAAACAGGAATTAAACCTGGCAGATGATTTGCTCAACACATTATTGCTTTCTGCCACTGAAGAGCAGGAAAATGTGATTTTACTTTGGGATGCCCGTTTAAACCTGGCGATTGGCCACCTACCGGATAATCCCATTTTAGCGAATGATGACCTCGAAATTCTCTGGACGATGATGGCCAATGGGTTTTCCACCCCAGAGGAGATGGAAGTGCTGGAGAATGCAGAGGAAACCAACACAAATTTAACCCCACAACCATCCGCTACAGCTACGGCGACTGCAACACCTACCCCTAAACCTTAAGGAGGTTCTATGGAAAATGATGAATTAATCAAAAAAGAAAATGATAATGAATTTGATCATGAAGAAGATCAAAACAGTGTAGACCAGATGGATTCAAATCAAAAAATCCTTGATGAGACGTCCATTGAGGTCGACCAGAATCAAAATGCTGAAAACCTCCTGGAATCCGGGCAAACCTTCCCCGAAGAATCCGTTGTTGAGGACGAGGAATTGTTAGAACCACCTCTGGATCAGCCCTCTGAACCCGCCCCACCGCCACAGGAAAAAGAAGTGAAGAGGATGCCTGGCTGGTTGCGTACAGGTCTGATTTATGCCGGTGTTGGCATACTGCTCCTTTTGGCTGGTTATTTGATCGCTTTCTTTACCACTACCGTACCGGCACAAAACTCCTATCAGTCTGTTCTTCAGGATTTAAACAATAAAGAAACGGAATTAAATGAGTTGCAGACGAAGTTTGATCAGGTCAACGATGTATTAACGGAAACAAAAAGTGAATTTGACCGCCTGAACCAGGATTATCAATCGCTGGAGTTGGATCACAATCAGTTGCTTTCCAACAGCGAATTTAATCAAAATCTGATTGATTTCAAATATGAGATCGGTCGAGCAAAATTTGCTTTACTCAATGAAGACCGGGTCAGTGCAAACCTGGCAATCAGTCTGGCAAAAGACAAATTAGAAAAAATTCAAATTTTGTTAGGTTCAGATATTTCAACGGGAATGAGTGACCAGTTACAGGAAATTCAAAAATTGGTCAGGACGAATCCAGAGAAAGCACTGGATCAACTGCGCACGCTCAATGAAAATTTAGAAAGAATTCCGTTTAAATAAAATGGGGTTAAGTGTGTTTTGGCGGGTTTTTGCCCGCCAAAACACCAAGCTTAGTAACGCAAAAATGCGCCGACACTACCTGCCTGCGTTAAATCCGGATGACTGTGGACCACATCCACCTCTCCCCCCGATTTCAGTGTCAGGCTTACAGCAGTTGCAACCACATCTTCCACGCCTATTGCCTCCGAACCGCATTGCTTGCAGACAATATCGGACAAAGATGTGATGATATTACAGGTTGGGCAACGAAAACCAGGAACCTGAAATCCTTGTTGAATCACCAACGTCTGGACTCTACCTTCATTGACGGCCTTTAACGTCGGTTCAAGACCCACAATCGCACCAGCTTGTTTAGAGGTCTGGGTGATTAGTTTTACAATCAACTGATTTTCTCTATCTTTTTCAGCTTTTTGTCCTACTTCAAGAGTGCGGTTAAGTATTTCCTGGTGGGAAGCTGTCATGGGAGCTGGGAAAGTTCCAACGATCAGGCTCTGCCACATTTTTGGCAGATAATTTTTAAAAAGGGCTACGTTATCATCCGTGCCACTTAAGACAATTCTGCGTATACGTTTTTCTTCAAAAAATTTGGTGGCGAAGTCGATCACTTCGCGCATATTACGTTCAATTATTTCTTCCACGGCTCTCGTCTGGGAAGAGATGCCACCCCGCATCCCCTTCACACCAGAACCTCCCTTTTTCACCTGGTGAACGGAGGTACCTAAAACACCTTCTTGTTCCACCAGCTGCCCTAAATGGAAATGAAACAAACGAGCTCCTTGTTTATCTATCAGCACCACACCATAGCCACCATAGCTGTCCAATAATCCCGCGAAAGGGCGAATATTGGGGCGCAAGCCAACATGAATTAAGTCGGGAACCGGTACAGCCAGCGGGAATACTTTGAAAAACTGGTTACTTTGGTCAGAAAAAATCGCCACACTTCTGCCAGCCCAATCGTATTCGGTGTCAAAATATTCTTCAACTTTTTTTACATCTGCTGCCAATTCGACTGATTTCAACATATTTCTCAATCGTAATCGGTATGAATCCGTATTCCCCATACTTGGATCTGTGTTCAAATAAATGGTCAACATCGATTGCTGCGCCTGGTGATCAACCAATTCACGCAGATCTTTTTCAGTAAACATATTACCTCCTATATTGATGTTTAAACCAGGCCTTTACGGGCGTTTATCAAGTACTAACGGAACCTCCATTTCTTCCCCCTGTCTTTTAATTGTCATAATAATCTCATCCCCCGGGCTTTTATTGGCCATGATATAACTCAAAAAATCCGAAAACAAGCGTACAGAGCGACCATCAACCGCAATGATTAAGTCACCACCAGCTAATAAACCACTGATGCGGGTCACTTGTGATCCCCCAATTAAACCGGCGTCCGCTGCCGGGCTATCCTCGGATACACCGAGAATATAAGCACCGGTCATTTCTTCAATCCCCAATGCCTCGCGTTCCATCAGGGTTAAATCTTCCTGACTGGTGATGCCCACGTAGGGGTAGTCGTAATATCCATCTTTAATCAAAAAGGGAACTACTCTGCCAACAATATTACTCGAAATAGCAAACCCAATACCGCTGTTGGTTGGTTCTCCATTTTCATTGGTCTGTTCTGTGCGGATGGCACGGTTAATTCCAACTACTTCTCCATTCAGATTGAGCAACGGACCGCCGGAATTGCCGGGGTTAATGGATGCATCCGTCTGAATAAGGTCACCAGCTGAAAAAAATCCTCCTGTGGTAGCCTGGCGAAAGGATGATAAAGTTCTACTCTTCGCCGAAACAATCCCTAATGTCATCGATCCGGATAAATTAAATGGATTGCCGATCGCAACCACAGTTTGACCAATGCGCAAATCATCCGAATTACCCAGCGCAAGTGGCAACAGAAATTCTTCGGGTACGTCGACTTTAATCACAGCCAGATCAGAGTCGATATCACTTCCTATAACAGTGCCGCGTGCTTTGTAACCGGATGGAAAATCAACCTCTAACTCGGTTGCATCTTCTACCACATGGTAATTTGTTATGATATGACCACTTTTATCAAAAACGAAACCTGATCCTAACCCACCACCCGTAACACTGAGTGTTTGAATTGAGACAACACCAGGATTAACCCGTTCATACAGGCTGATTAACAAGCCCTCACGGTCCATTAAATCCAACATTTGGGGGTTATAGGTCACCACATTCGAATTCGGAGGAACAGATACAACAGGTGGGCTGGGCACAACCGGGTTGCTTTCAGGAGCTTGGTTCTGATCAGACGCACTGCTGAAAGGGAAGCTGGCGGAAAATGAACAGGCCATAGCACTAAAGAGCAATATTGTCACCAATAAAATTGTCGCAAATTTTTTCATTTTCTCCACCTCTCAGTAGAAAACACAATTTCTACTTTTTCATCGTACGTAACTGTTCAAACAGCTTCTTTTCTTCGGCTGAAATGTTGGTTGGTACCGTTATGTTTACCTTTGCATATAAATTGCCAAATTGATTTGGTTTCTTTAATAGCGGCATTCCCTGTCCACCCAATCGAAATGTTTTGCCTGATTGGGTTTCAGGTGGAATACTCAACAGAACATCACCTTTTAGTGTAATGACTTTTGCCTGGCCACCCAATATAGCTGTATAAACATCAACATCAACATCGGTGTAAAGATCATCCCCTTTGCGTTCGAAACGAGCATCTTTATCCACTTCAACCACCAGATGAATATCGGAACGATTGGGGCCAGCCCCGGATGCACGCACTTTGGTTCCCGTTTTTGCCCCAGGTGGGATTTTTATTTCAATCTTCTTGTTATTATCAAACTGAAGGATGCGAATTGTGCCTTCAAAGGCTTCCTTTAATGAAATCCTGACAGGTTGTTCAATCACCCTGGGAGGTTGCGCAGCAGATCTTCTGGAGGTGGTGGTTCTGCCACCGCCTGGATAACCCTGCACGCCGGCAAATATTGCACTGAAAAAGTCTGAAAAACCACCACTGCCACCGAACATATCACCAAAATCACCCACATCCACGCGGGTTCCACCTCTTTGCGATTGAGCGAACCAATCATCCCAATTGAAGTTACTGGCATTACCACCCCCTTGTTGCCATTGTTGGTACGATTCACCCAATTGATCATACCGGGCGCGTTTTTTTGCGTCGCTCAATACTTCGTTCGCTTCATTAATATCTTTGAATTTATCTTCCGCTTCTTTATTACCAGGGTTTCGATCCGGGTGATATTTCATCGCAAGCTTTCGATAAGCCTGTTTGATTTCATCATCAGAAGCATTTCTATTTACACCCAGTGTCTTATAATAATCTTTATATTCCATATATTCATATTATGCCGAACCAGGTATCATTGTCAAGTAAACCGCAAAACTCTTATAAAAAACTTATAAAAATAAGCAAATTGCGTTCCTAACATCTCAATAAAATGGGGCTGGCGCGTGGTTTTTGGATCGTAAATGTCCCCCCAAAAAACAAAATCCCATTTGCTTGAAATGATATTGCATTTCATTATTAGAAAGAATAATTTCGTGCTAAGATAATCTTATGAAGAGCATCAAAGACCGCATCTTAATCGTTGAAAATAAGCCGGAAATCAGTGATTTTCTGGCAAATCAGGCACTGGCAACCTCAAATTATCAGGTGTTTCAGGTGGCGGATGCGAGTAGTGCCATTAACAAAGCCGTTCAAATTAATCCTGACCTGATCATTTCGAATCTGAATTTACCAGGCTTGAGCGGAAAAGATTTATTGATTGCTCTTTCATCACATGGCATCACACCGCCCACCATCATGCTTGCCTCAGACGGACAGGAAGCAGATATTATTCAGGCTTTCCGGCTAGGTGCGGCAGATTACATCACCTGGCCGGTCAGAGAGACCGAAGTCATTTTGGTGGTGGAACGATTATTAAAACAGGTTCATGATCGTCGCGATCACATCGCCCTGGAAAATCAATTAAGAATCACCAACCAACAACTTCAACAACGGGTGAAAGAATTAACAGCGATTTTCTCGATCGGGAAAGCGGTAACCTCGATCACCAATCATAAAATATTATTTGAAAAAATCCTGCAAATTTCCGCTCAGGTAAGCCAATCCAACCTGGGGTGGTTTTTAATGCGCCAGGAGGAAAAAGGCAAGCACTTTCTATTGGTCTCTCAATATAATATGCCAGAAATCTTTATGTCCAAATTGCACAAAGCCTGGGATGACGGCATCAGCCAACTGGTTGCAATTTCAGGCGAAACCCTTAATATTTCCGGCGATCCTATCAAACGATTTAAGGTCAAGGTGTTGGGAGAATCAATCATTATTGTCCCGATAAAAATTCAGCGTCAGGTGATGGGTTTATTGGTATTAATGCGCAAACAACCTGA
>JAVEYK010000005.1:96266-107148 GCA_034003505.1 Anaerolineaceae bacterium
TTTGTATTGATCAGTAATACCGGAAAAATCCCTGAGCAATCAAAAAACAAAATGCTCACCGCGCAAAACCATACTGAAAAACATCAAAAGAGTCGATTTGGTGGTGTAGGGATTAGTCTCGATCTTATCCAAAAAATTATGTTCCATTATGGCGGCCGAATCTGGGTGGAAAATCATCCGGAGCATGGCACAACTTTCCATTTATCTTTACCGATTGCTGAATAATTATCAAAATGACGACTGAAAATAAACCACTTCAAAAAATATTGATCATTAATGCTGAGATGCAGACAAACCACCTGTTCAATCAAATTGTGCAGACCATGGGTTTCGAAGCACTGGTCAGTGAAAGTTTGGAAAATGCCCGCCAACATTTCTCCGTGAATATTCCTTCGTTGGTGATCATTAATGAAAATATTGCCTCCCTCAATAATTTCAACTGGATAGTAAGCATTCGAAAGAAATATCCTTTACTACCTATCATTCTATATACCAATATTGAAAAGCATCAAGTTCTCAAGCAAGCCTTGCGATTGGGCATCAATGATTACCTTTCTGCACCGCTGACAAAAGAAGACATTCAAAATTCCATTCAGGCAAATTTATCTCACAGCCAATCGTTACGTAATTACGTTTTATTAGAATCACGACGGGCGACCCAACAACTCCAGGCCAGGGTGAATGATCTCGAAACACTCACCGAACTGGCCCGTTTGGTTACCAGCAGCCTGGATGTTGATATCGTTCTACGAACAATTGTTGAGGCAGCTGTTGAACTCACTGGCGCGGAAGAAGGAAGTTTATTGCTCATCGATGAAAAAACCGGTGAATTATACATGCGAGCTGCGCGGAATTTCAATGAAGACTTTGTATCGACATTCCGGATGCCAGTCAATGATTCGATTATTGGTTCTGTGGTTCAAAATGGCAAAGTTGTCATCTTCGATGATAATACCCCCCAAAAAATAAAAACCGCTTACCTGGTGCACAGTCTGATATACATTCCCCTGAAATTGAGGGACCAGATCATTGGCGTTCTGGGGGTGGATAACCGCCATAAACGCCTGGTCTTTTCGCAAAAGGATGTCAGTTTGTTGACCACCATGGCGGAATATGCTGTCATTGCTCTGGAAAATTCAAGCATTTTTTCGGAGATGGTCACCGAACGCACAAAGCTGGAGACGATTATTAATCAGATTGAAGATGGTGTCCTGGTTTTGGACAATGATTTTCGCATCCTGATCATTAATAAGATCGCTCAAACCGTATTACGGGTCAGTGGAGAGAATTTGGTTGGATCACCCATCCAAATGTACCCCATCGATTCGGAATTTCTGGAAATCATTAAGAAATTTGAAAATTATCTCGGAAAATCAACCGAAATTAATGCGGATGATGAACGTGTTTTCAGCGCTCATCTTTCAAAAATCACCAATATCGGATACGCTGTGACGTTACATGACATCACCTATCTGAAGAAGTTGGACCGCATCAAGAGTGATTTCGTCAGCACCGTATCGCATGACCTGCGATCCCCGCTGACAGCTATTTTAGGTTATGTTGACCTGGTAGAACGGGCAGGTCCCCTCCAGGATCTTCAAAAGAGTTTTCTGGATCGCATTCAATTCTCTGTCCACAATATCACCACCCTGGTGGATGACTTGCTTAATCTGGGGAGAATCGAAGCCGGATTTGATACCCGCAAAGAGCATGTCGATCTCAGTATCTTCATTCATCAGGCAATTGATGAGTTGAATCCAAAATTTTTGCAGTCGAAAATCAAACTTAAAACCAATGTACCGGATACGAGCAAGCAGATTTATGCCAGCCCAATTCAAATGCGGCAATTACTAACCAACCTGCTGACCAATGCAGTGAAATATTCAGAAGCAGAAACAGCAATATCTGTTACTTTACAAGAAAAAGATGACCAGTTGATTCTGCAAATCGCTGATCAGGGTTTTGGCATTCCCGCAGTGGATTTGCCATATATCTTTGATAAATTCTACCGTTCCGGAAACATCATTGGGACTGAAATCCCGGGCAGTGGTTTGGGATTGGCCATTGTAAAATCAATCGTCGAAAATCATCAAGGCCGGATCTGGGTCGATTCCACAATGGGTCAAGGATCCACATTTACGATTGTTTTCCCAATTTCTGAATAAAAAAACGCCAACCCCCTGTTGATTGAGATGATACAAAAAAAACCTCTGCTAAAGGCGGTGAGGAGATTTAGCAGAGGTTTTACCAAAGGAGGAGACAGTGATGAGATCAATGTTATCCTTATTCAAGCGTCTCCTTCATAACTATAACGCAGTCACGCCTTTCCATGTAGCTATGAAAGTCATGATCGCTGGTGATTTTGATCCTTTTAAACCTGACAAACTACTTGAAAACCAGCTTTCTGGCATTCAAAAGCAGATATTCATTCTGGCTTGACGTCAATTATCGGATATGCTACTATTTTGATATCCGGATGTAACTCATGCCATCTGAAGGTTTTTTGGAAGAAGGAGATCTCGCTCATGAAAAAAATCGCTTACCCAATGATCTTAATCATTTTAATGTTAAGCCTGATGCTGGGTGGATGTACACGTTCAGCCACAAAAGGTGGTGGCGGAGATGATATGGTCTCTACGCCCGACATTCCATTTCCAGTAGGTCCAACCAATAACCCAAACCGAATCACTGAAATCATTGCGGTTACCCAAACCGCAGGTGCCCAGGTCACTGAGGAAGTTGATCAACCCGTACAGGAAGCCGCCACAGCAACCCCCCAGGCAGTCTTAGAAGAAACACCCAAATCTTTGCCCACCACAGCAGCCGTGGTTGTTCCCACTGCCACACCGGGGTTACCCAGCACTTATACCGTACAGGATGGTGAATTTGCATATTGTCTCGCACGCCGATTTAATATCAATCCAAATGATTTATTGAGCGCGAATAATATCAGCGGCTTTATTTCACCCGGAACGGTTCTGAATATACCCACCGGCAGCACCTGGCCCAGTGAATTTCCGCGCTCATTAATCGCCCATCCGACCACCTACAATGTTCTGGCTGGAGATACGATTTACAAAATCGCCTGCCAGTTTGGAGATGTCGATCCGAATGACATCATTTATGCCAACAATCTGGTGGAACCCTATACGCTCTCAGCGGGACAGGTTCTCAATATCCCATAACCAAAATCAATCGATTATGAACACCCGGCGGGGGTTAATGCCCCCGCTTTATCCTTTAAATACGGAGTGGTCTTATGGACTTTAAAATACTCAATCGCGAATCAGTCTATCAAGGGCGTGCTTTTAAAGTGCAAAAGGTATTTTTAGAATTACCGAACCAAAAGCAAAGATATTATGACCTGGTGGACCATAACGATTCCGTCACCATCTTACCTGTCGATAATAATGGAGATGTATACTTTGTGACCCAATATCGGCTCGGTTCTCAAAGCCAATTATTGGAACTTCCCGCTGGGGTTATTGAGGATCATGAACCTCCTGAGGTTTGTGCAATGCGGGAAATTCAGGAAGAGATCGGAATGGCTGCTGAAAGTTTACAATTATTGGGTGATTTTTACCTGGTTCCTGGGTATTCTAACGAGCATATGTATACCTATCTGGCTAGCGGTCTGTACCCATCCATTCTCAAACCGGATGCAGACGAATTTTTGAATATCTCCAAAATTCCATATCCGCAGGTGCTGGAAATGATGCGAACCGGCAAAATTCAGGATGCAAAAACACTGGCGACCCTGGCTCTGGCAATCCCGTTGCTTGGATATTCTCCATAGATGATTTGTGAATTTATTCTCAAACCACTCGTTTTTAGACCCTTTTTTCCATTATAATACCTATATCAACTTATCCTGGCTGGGTGGATCAAACCTGAAAGATTATACCGGTTCGGTTGTCTGAAGTTAGTGACAGGGCACTCACAGGATTGTGATCATTATTACTATTATTTTTATGATCAAGCTTTTACACTTAAGAATTGGATGACGAAAAGAATTATGAGAGTTACTCTCATTTGAACAATCTCGGGGAATCCCGAAGAAAAATTAATGGAGATTTATTATGCCCAAAATAATTACAATCGATGCCAACGAAGCAGTCGCCAGAGTTGCATACAAACTGAATGAAGTGATTGCCATTTATCCGATCACACCTTCATCCGGTATGGGTGAGTTCTCGGATGCCTGGTCAGCACAAGAATTGAAAAACATCTGGGGAACCGTTCCGCTGGTTGCCGAAATGCAAGCCGAAGGAGGCGCTGCCGGTGCAGTTCATGGTGCCCTGCAGACAGGTTCACTGACAACCACATTTACTGCCTCTCAGGGATTGCTTTTGATGGTCCCAAACATGTTTAAGATTGCCGGTGAATTAACCCCGACTGTCTTTCATGTATCCGCCCGGTCGATTGCCACGCATGCTTTATCCATTTTTGGAGATCATTCCGATGTGATGGCAGTCCGCACCACTGGCTTCGGCTTATTAGGATCGCGTTCGGTACAGGAAGCCCATGACTTCGCTTTGATTTCTACGGCTGCCAGCTTGAAAAGCCGAATTCCTTTTGTGCACTTTTTTGATGGCTTCCGAACTTCGCATGAAGTCAATAAAATCAGTGAATTAACCGAAGACGATATGCTTGCCATGATCGATTATGACACGATTGCCGCCCATCGCAACCGTGCATTAAACCCGGAACGACCTGTTTTACGTGGTACTGCTCAAAATCCGGATGTATTCTTCCAGGCTCGTGAAACGGTCAACCAATACTACACGGATTGCCCTGCAATTGTCCAAGATGCCATGGATAAATTTGCCAAATTGACCGGCCGGGAATACCATTTGTTCGATTATTTTGGTGCTCCGGATGCGGAACGGGTGGTAGTTGTCATGGGGTCGGGAGCAGAGACCGTCGAAGAGACCACCAAATATTTGCTTTCCAAAGGTGAAAAGATCGGCGTAATTACCGTTCATCTTTACCGGCCATTTTCAGTAGAGCACCTGATGAAGGCGCTGCCAGCCACAGTGAAATCAATCGCCGTCTTAGATCGCACCAAAGAACCGGGAGCCGTCGGAGAACCACTCTTACAGGATGTCGTCTCCAGTTTGTTTGAAGGCAAAGAACTTGGCTTGGCACCCTTCAGTCAGATACCGGCTGTAATTGGTGGCCGATATGGTCTCTCTTCAAAAGAATTCACCCCCGCCATGGTAAAAGCCATCTTTGATGAATTAAATAAAGAGCACCCCAAGAACCATTTCACCATTGGTATCAATGATGATTTAACCCACACCAGCCTTGAATTTGATCCATCCTTCTCAATTGTAAAACCGAATACGACCCGCTGTGTGTTCTTTGGATTAGGGGCAGATGGAACAGTTGGCGCAAACAAGAACTCGATCAAAATTATTGGGGAAGAAACTGAATTTGGTGCTCAGGGATACTTTGTGTATGACTCCAAAAAATCAGGTTCCATCACCATTTCCCATCTGCGCTTTGGACCAGGTGAAATGCGCGCACCCTATCTAATTGGAACAGGGGAAGCCAACTTTGTTGCTTGCCACCAATTCAATTTCCTCGAAAAAATTGATATGCTCAAATACGCCGAAAATGGCGCAGTATTCCTGTTGAACTCAGCGTTTTCACACACTGAAGTCTGGGATCAGATTCCCGTTGAAGTCCAAAAACAAATCATCTCTAAAAATTTAAAATTTTATGTCATTGATGCGCACGACGTTGCCGAAAAAACCGGCATGGGAAACCGCATCAACACCATCATGCAAACATGCTTTTTCGCGATCAGCGGTGTTTTACCCCGTGAGGAAGCGATTGCCGAAATCAAGAAATCCATTCAGAAAACCTACGGAAAACGCGGGGAAGCCGTCGTTGAACGAAATTTCGAGGCTGTCGATCACACCTTGGCTGAATTATACGAAGTGAAATATCCCCTAACAGCAACCAGCACAATATCCATTCAACCTGGTATCTCCAGCATGGCTCCCGAATTTGTTAGAGACGTGCTGGGACAAATGGTGATTTTCGATGGTGACAACGTGCCCGTCAGTGCCATGCCGCACGATGGTACCTTCCCGACTGCCACCAGCCAATGGGAAAAGAGAAACATTGCCCTGGAAATTCCCGTTTGGGATCCGGAAGTCTGTATTCAATGTGGAAAATGTGTATTTGTCTGCCCGCATGCGGTCATTCGCATGAAAGTATATGATAGTCAATTATTAGCAAATGCACCCGCAACATTCAAATCCACCGCGGCAAAATTTAAAGGCGTTGTTGGTGACACCTACACACTCCAGGTTGCCCCGGAAGATTGTACCGCTTGTGGACTGTGCGTGGAAGTCTGCCCCGCCAAGAACAAATCCCAGGCAGGTCTGAAAGCCATCAACATGGCACCCCAACCCCCCATTCGCGAATCAGAACGCGATAACTGGAATTTCTTCCTGACCATTCCCGATATTGAACGGGCTGAAATTGAAACGAACACAGTTAAAAATTCACAACTGCTCAGACCACTCTTTGAATTCTCAGGCGCCTGTGCTGGTTGTGGGGAAACACCGTATGTGAAATTACTATCCCAGTTATTTGGAGATCGTACCATTGTAGCTAACGCAACCGGTTGTTCCTCCATCTATGGTGCCAACCTGCCAACCACACCCTGGGCGGTCAATAGCAAAGGCCGCGGTCCCGCCTGGTCGAATTCTTTATTTGAGGATAACGCCGAATTTGGTCTTGGCATGCGCTTAACTGTCGATCGCCAGACGGAATTTGCAAAAGAACTGCTGCAAAGCCTCTCCGATCAGATCGGCGCCGATCTGGTTACAGAAATTCTGTCCGCTGATCAAACAACAGATGCTGTCATTGATGCCCAGCGTGAACGTGTGGCGGGTCTGAAACAAAAATTGGCTGCAATGTCGGACCCCAAAGCACAACATCTGCTCTCTGTGGCAGATTTCCTGGTCAAGAAGACGGTCTGGATCGTTGGTGGGGATGGATGGGCATATGATATCGGATACGGCGGGCTGGATCACGTTTTAGCTTCCGGACGCGATATCAATGTACTCGTCCTGGATACCGAGGTGTATTCGAACACTGGTGGGCAGGCTTCCAAAGCCACCCCACGAGCAGCAGTTGCAAAATTTGCAGCCAATGGGAAAGGCTTACCCAAGAAGGATCTGGGTATGATTGCCATGGCGTATGGCTACATCTACGTGGCGAAAATTGCCATGGGTGCCAATGATGCCCAGACACTTAAAGCTTTCAAGGAAGCGGAAGCCTTTGATGGACCATCCCTGATTATTGCTTACAGCCATTGTATTGCACATGGCATCGACATGCAAAAAGGTCTGGAACAACAAAAATTAGCTGTTCAATCGGGTGTCTGGCCAATTTACCGCTATAACCCGAATTTCATCGCAGAGGGCAAAAACCCCTTGATCATTGACTGCAAGGATCCTTCAATTCCTGTTCAGGATTATGCATATAACGAAACACGTTATCGCATGCTGCTCCAGAGTGATGAAGTCCGTGCCGAAAAACTAATGAATGATGCCAGAAATGACGTCAGTAAACGTTGGGAACTTTATAAACAAATGGCAAAAATTGAGTATAAAGCCACCAACGGAGATGCCGAATAATCAGAACTGAATGAGGTGGTTGTTTTAACGAATAAAACAACCATCTCTTATTTTATTGAGAGGAGTAAAAAAATGACAGATCTCACCACAACATATCTGGGTTTGACACTTAAAAATCCGTTGGTTGCTTCTGCTTCTCCACTTTCCAAAAAGGTTGACAGCGTAAAACTGATGGAAGATGCTGGAGTCTCAGCGGTGGTCATGTATTCATTATTCGAAGAACAGATCACCCACGAAAGCAATGCCCTGGATTATTTCCTGAATCGTGGAACGGAAAGCTATGCCGAAGCACTAACTTATTTCCCCGAAATGGAAAGCTATAATGTCGGGCCGGATTCATATGTCGAGTTGATCAGTAAAATCAAAGAATCTGTGGATATTCCCATCATCGGATCATTGAATGGCGTTTCAACCGGTGGGTGGATCGAATACGCAAAAAAGATTGAGCAGGCTGGGGCCGATGCTTTGGAATTAAACATCTATTACATTCCAACGGATGTAAAAATGCTCAGCAAAGAGCTGGAAGATGCTCAGGTCGAATTGGTTGCCAATGTAAAACAACAGTTGAACATCCCTTTGGCTGTTAAACTAAGCCCCTATTACACAGCTTTGCCAGCTTTTGCCAAAAGATTATGCAATGCAGGCGTGAATGGACTGGTCTTATTCAACCGTTTCTATCAACCAGACATCGATACGGAGACATTGGAAGTGGAACCCACCCTGGTATTGAGCGATTCATATGATCTGCGACTGCCTTTACGCTGGGTAGCCATTCTATATGGCAAAGTTAAAGCAGATCTGGCATTAACCAGTGGCGTGCACAATGAAAAAGACGTGCTTAAAGCCATGATGGCTGGCGCTAATGTGGTTGAGATCACCTCTGAATTTTTAGCCAGAGGAATTGGTAGAACCGGTGAAATTTTGCAAGGTTTGGAAGAATGGATGCTGGAATATGAATACGATTCCATTACCCAGATGCGCGGCAGTATGAGCCACAAATCAGTTGCTGAGCCGGCTGCATTTGAAAGAGCCAATTACATGAAAGCCTTGCAGTCCTACGATAACAAGGTTGTCTAAACTGAAATAAAAATGATCAGTGAACAAAAAAATCCCCTTGATAGGGGATTTTTTTATTCACATTCGTTCGGGTTTTTATTCGGTGGCTGGTAATTGGCCACGTTTCTTGGCACGATAGACGATTCTGCCGCGACTCAAGTCATAAGGGCTCATTTCTACGCGTACGCGATCTCCCAACAAAATGCGAATGTAATATTTCCTCATTCTGCCAGATAAATATGCTAAAACTTCATGTTCATTATCTAAACGTACACGAAACTGAGTACCAGGTAAAGCCTCAATAATGGTACCATCAACTTGAATCTTATCTTCTTCTTTCGCCATCGTCACCTCCGTAACCCAAAACTAACCTCGAAACCCGCAAGAAAAAAACTAATCGTGAGTGACCTGACGTCTCTTCACGCGGCGTGCAGCTTTCTTCTTCTCTACTCTACGTAACTCACTCTTGGAAACAAACCATCGTTTCCGGCGGATCGTGCTTAATACACCACTTTTTACGACCTTTTTGCGAAAACGCTTAAGGATACTATCCTGCGATTCATTTGGGCGTAATGTTACAAAAGCCAATCTAATCACCTCCTCCCGAATTCGAGTTATTTCCAACAAAAAGCCCGGCGAAACGTTCACAGCCGAGCCGTTTTGACCATCAAGAATTGTAAATGTTAAACGTCAAATCTCGCACATAAATTATACCAAACCTAAGGCTAAACTGTCAAATTTCACTTTACTTCACGAAGTTTACCTGTTGAAAAATAATCTGAAAATGTTAAAATGGTAGTGAGGCGGTACTACCGAACACCATGGGTGTCTTAAAATCGTTCATGTCGGGCTAAAACTATTCTGTATCCCCAAACAGTTATTGTTTCCTTGATGGTAATAAAAAGTCTGCTCATAACATTTAGAGGAATACCTTGAGTTCTTAATCCAAAGTTCCTGCATAGGACAGTTTTGTTAATAAATTACACATACCTACATTTAACTTGTTTAGGAAACAATCATGATGAAACAAAACGTATTTCTAAAAGCGACACTTCGCCAACCATTCAGGTCATTTTTATTACTGGTTCTATTTGGCTTGATTACCTTTGGTTTTATCACCAAAGCCGTCCAATTTGTTTTGATCCAGCGTGAAACGGGAGTCCTGGGCAGTTATTACCGCTCGATCGGTACGCTCGAGAATATTGAAGATCCAGTCCTGGGGGATATTTCCGCCGGGGTTGACCTGATCCGCACCAGCCCTTATTTCGCGTATGGTGACCGGCGTGAGATCGTTTCCGGGGTCATGTCTCAATTTTATGATCGAAACACATCCTTTTCCAACAGTACTGCAATTACCAGTGCCTATCCTGAGGAGAAATGGCCGAATGTCCATATGACCGATATGTGGTTCATCGGGGAGTTAATCCAAAAAGAAGAGGTTGTGACCGTGGGCGGAAAATCACTGGGGTATTACCTGGATTTTCACATCGATACCCTGTTTGCCGGCCATCCGGACTATGTCACTGAAGGCAGGACGATTAAATATAAATTTATATCCGAAGATTACCCAGCTTCCATTCCGTTCATCGATGAAATGGCCGTCGGTCAAAGATATTTTATCCGCGGCTGGGAAAATGTTTTGGGAAAGACGTTTAATGTGTATGACAACTGGTTTGAAATCATGCCGCTGGATGATAAGCAGCTCTGGTATATCCAATTGGGGGATGGAGAAACCATTGATTTCAGCGACCCAGCCCTGGCATCAATCAAGAATCAGATCGATATTTTAAACGAGAACCTGCATACGCTCTGGATTTACACAACCGCGGATATGAGCGCCATGCCGCAGATGCAGGAATCCGCCCGGGTTTTTTACCTGCTTGAAGGCCGCTGGCTCACCCACCAAGATCATCTTGACGCGCATAGAGTCATTGTTATACCCGAGGAATTAGCCAGGCTGAACGAGCTGCAATTGGGAGATGACCTGGAGTTTACTTTCCGGCCATTGACCGACACCTATTACGGACGTATTCGGGATGGGGTGGATGCGGAAAATTGGAGGAGCTACCCCACCTACCAGGATACTTTTACCATCGTCGGCATTTATGCCAGGGCAAGTGGCAATGCCGGGATTGCTTACATCCCTGCGAATAGTCTGCCCCCCGGTT
>JAVEYK010000006.1:0-80074 GCA_034003505.1 Anaerolineaceae bacterium
TCAGGTACTGTGTTTGCATCTGATAATACTTCTAATTGAACCAATAACGCCTGTTGTGGGTTTAATGAACCTACGCCAATGGGATCCGCTAATTGAATAATCTTTTGTACTTCTTCAATGGCTGATAAAGGAACATGAAAGTATCTGGCCACATCCATTAAATTTACGCTGAGAAAGCCATCATCGTCCAGGTTGGTCAATAAATGGACAGCGATCAACTGTTGATCCTTGGTTAATTCTGGTGCAATCTGTTTGATCACATAACTTGTTAAGTCATCGGTGACGGGTGAAAACGGTTCTTCAGAATAATCGGAATCATCATAATCTGATCTCGGCATGAAATCATCCATGGGAGAAACGTAGACGATGGGTTCATTGATGTCTGAATTCATCGGGCGCGAACAAATCGGGCAGGCACCATTCTCCGGCAGCACCCGCTTACAATGCGGACAGCGCCTTTCCTCAATGATCTCCAGCGCGGGATTCGATGCTAACTCAGAGTCAATCTGTTGTTTAAGTTCGAAAGCAGACAGACTCAACAATGTCATCGTTTGCGCTAAATGCGCAGTGGTTATTGGTTTATGTACTTGATATTGATACTGGAGCATGATTTTGTCCTCACTCATTTAGTATATCTATATCCGCCTATGTTGCAAGTTGTATGCCAGACGAATTTCATGATATAAAATATGAATTGAGGTATCAAATTTGGAACAAAGAAAAGTAAATGTCATTGGGGCTGGGTTAGCAGGTAGTGAAGCAGCCTATCAACTGGCCAAGGCTGGTTTTAAGGTCAACTTGTATGAAATGCGTCCGGTTGTTCAAACTGGAGCCCATACCACCGATCAATTTGCTGAATTGATTTGCTCCAATTCGCTCGGATCTAATTTGCCTGACCGCGCTGCCGGGGTTTTGAAAAATGAATTGCGCAGGTTGGGGTCATTGTTGATGCAAATTGCCGATGAATTTGATGTACCAGCCGGTGGAGCCCTGGCAGTGGATCGTGATCTCTTTTCCCGAAAAGTGACCCAAACCCTTTCCAACCACCCAAACATCAAAATATTCAGGGAAGAAATCAAAGATATCCCCACTGGCCCCACCATCATTGCCTCAGGTCCTCTAACATCCCCGGCGTTGAGTAAAAGCATTTCACTGATAACCGAATCAGATAACTTATTTTTTTATGATGCAATCGCCCCTATCGTAAATTATGAATCAATTGACCTGGAAATTGCATTTAAAGCTTCTCGTTACCAAAAAGATCAAGATGAAATTGGAGATTACATTAATTGTCCTTTTTCTAAAGAGACTTATGATCGATTCGTTAATGAATTAGTAAGTGCACATAGAATTGAATTGAAAAATTTTGAATTGGAAATTAATACAGGTGTCAAAGCCGGTGCAAATCAGTACTTTGAAGGTTGTTTGCCAATTGAAATTTTAGCCCAACGCGGTGAAAAATCGCTGGCATTTGGCCCCCTTCGCCCGGTGGGGATATGGAATCCTCACGAGGAAAAACGGCCATATGCAGTTCTCCAATTACGCCAGGATAATATTGCTGGCACTTTATACAATATGGTTGGTTTCCAGACAAACTTGAAATTTTCAGAACAAAAGAGAGTTTTCCGATTGATTCCTGGTCTCGAAAATGCTACATTTGCCCGCTATGGTCAAATGCATCGCAATACCTTTATTGCTTCTCCAAAATTATTATTGCCAACCCTCCAATTTAAGAAAAGAGAGGACCTGTTCTTCGCCGGTCAGATAACCGGGGTGGAAGGATATGTGGGCAATATAGCCACCGGATTAATAGCTGGAGTTAATTTGAGCAGATTTTTGTCAGGAACTGAGTGTCTCGTATTACCGAAACAAACAATGCTGGGTGCATTAATTCATTACATCACGAATGCAGATATGCGGGATTTTCAACCAATGAAAGCAAATTTTGGGATACTTCCTCCTATTTCCGGTAAAGGAAAACGTGAACGCGCAAAATTATATGCACAGGCAGCGAAAACCAGTCTGGAAAAGTATCTAACTGAATTTTTGCCAAAGGAAGACCTATGAAAAAAATAAGCTTGCTTGCTTTAATCATTACGGTTTTTCTGGCGGGTTGTCAGGCTAACCCAGTGGATGAATTTGATGGGAAAAATGCATATTTATACGCCCAGGCCCAGATGGACTTTGGTCCGCGGACACCAGGTAGTGCAGCACACCAAAAGACGATTGATCTGATAACCGATGAACTGTCATCTAAAGGATGGGAAGTTGAAATTCAATCCGAAGAACGAAATGGTTATTTAATGAAAAATGTAATCGGAAAAAATTCTGGAGCAATGGATCAACCATGGATTATCCTTGGCGCACATTATGATACGCGTTTTTACGCGAACATGGATTCTGACATTGAAAAACAATTGCAACCCGTCCCTGGCGCGAATGATGGTGCATCGGGTGTTGCGGTTTTATTAGAACTGGCAAGGATTTTACCGGATGATCTCAATAAAAATATCTGGCTCGTTTTTTTTGATGCAGAAGATCAGGGAAGCATAGAGGGGTGGGATTGGATTCTGGGGTCAAGAAGTTTCGTCAAAACCCTGCAATCAAACCCTGATGCAGTTGTGATCGTGGATATGATTGGTGACAAGGACTTAAATGTTTATTATGAAAGAAATAGTGATGTTGGCGTTCAAGAAGAAATTTGGGAAATAGCGGCGGGATTAGGCTATGAAAAACATTTCATTCCGGAATACAAGTATAGTATGCTGGATGATCATACCCCCTTTCTTGAGAATGGAATGGTTGCGATTGATATCATTGATTTTGACTACCCCTATTGGCACACTTCCCAGGACACAATCGATAAAATATCACCTGAGAGCCTCGAGATGATTGGCACAACCATTTATCATTGGTTATTAGTGCCGTAAAACATTGGAAAATCTTGCTCAAATATCATAAACTTCAAGTATGCCAAAACCAGCAGAGATTCTGAAACACCTTTCCCCCACGATTGAAAAACGGGTCGTGATTGAATTAACACGTGGTTCATTACTCAAGGATGAACTTAAAGATCAATTTCAATCTTTCTATAATCACCTCATTCAATCTGTCGAGACTGGTGATCCATCCTGGTTTGACCCATTGCTTGTGACGTGGGCTAATTCGTTAACCCAATCCGACCTGGAAGAAGAAAGAGTACTGATTAACGATTTCATCGACCAATTAGTCCACATTATCAATCAGACGATTTTTGAGAATTGCTCAGCAAAGGAAACTGCACAATTAAACACCATTTTGCTTCCAATTTACGCATATTTATTCAAAAAAACAGCCAGTATTGAAACTTCCCAAAAAATCCATTATCTTTCGAAACAGATCGAAACCACCCGGTCAGATTTGGAAAAATTAGATGAAAGTAAAAGTAATTTCGTCGCTGTTGCCGCCCATGAATTAAAAACGCCGCTGACGCTTATTGATGGGTATACATCCATGCTGATCGACGTGATTATTAAACAAAATAATAATGATTTGTTGGTCTATACCAATGGAATTTTGAATGGCTCTAAACGCTTGCGCGCCATCATTGAAGACATGCTTGATGTTTCTTTGTTGGAAAATAACCTACTTTCGCTTAACTATCAACCCTATTGGTTAAATAGAATTGTTGAATTCGTCCTTTTAGAGCTATCACCCATCAGTAAAGGTCGTGATATTTCTATTAATATTCAGGAGTTTGAAGGTTATCGGTTGATCAATTATGGAGATTCAGAAAAACTCGTTCAATTATTTAAAAATCTACTCATCAATGCAATTAAATTTACACCAGATGGTGGAAAAATTAATCTTAGCGGAAGGAAGTTGCCGGGATTTATAGAGGTTTTAATTTCAGACACTGGAATTGGAATAAACCTCGAAGATCAGACACTCATCTTCGAAAAATTCAATCGACTTGGCAATATTGCGTTACATTCCAGCAGTAAAACCAATTTCAAAGGTGGTGGGCCTGGTCTGGGGCTCCCAATCGCAAAGGGAATCGCCGAAGCCCATGGCGGATCCATCTGGGTAGAATCATCCGGATATAGTGAGACTGATTTTCCCGGTTCAACCTTCCACATTTTACTGCCGCTTTTGGATAAAATACCTGAAAATAAAAAATGAGGATATGATAATGACAATAAATTCTTTTATCAAACCAGCAGATCGAATTGCATCTTTTAAGCCTTACTATTTTGCAACCTTAGCGAAGAAAATTTCTAAACTCCAGGAGAATGGTCTCGATATCATAAAAATTGATATGGGTTCACCAGATTTACCTCCGGAAAAATTTATCATTGATCAATTGACCGCGTCTGCTGCTTTACCAAACAAGCATGGTTACACTCCCATGGGCGGCACTCCAGAATTTCGGAAAGCAATCGCATATTATTATGAAAAAAGATTTGGCGTGAAGTTAGACCCAAATTCAGAAACTGTAGGTCTGATTGGTTCCAAAGAGGGCTTATTTAATATGACTCAGGTCTTGGTAAACCCTGGTGATTATGTGATTGTGCCGGATCCTGGTTATCCGGTTTATTCGGCCAGTACAAAAATTGCTGGGGGAAAAATTTATTCAATTCCTCTGCTCAAGAAAAATGGGTTTTTACCTGATTTATCATCGATCCCGCAAGATATCCTTCAACAAACAAAAGTATTTTGGATTAATTATCCGAATAATCCAACAGGTGCCATTGCTCCTTTCTCATTCTTCGAAGAAATTGTTGCCTTTGCAAAAGAAAATCAAATCATTATTGCTCATGACGCTCCGTATGTGGATGTGTGTTTTGATGACTATATTGCCCCAAGTTTGTTACAAGTTGAAGGAGCCAAAGAGGTTGCAGTTGAATTTAATTCGTTATCCAAAGCATATAATATGGCCGGATGGCGATTAGGGATGGCAGTAGGGAATGCGAATATTATTGGTTACATTCACACCTACAAAAGCCAGATGGACTCTTCACAGTTTGCCCCGGTCATTGACGCAGGCATTACCGCCATCACAGGTGATCAAACCTGGTTGAAAGCCAGGAATGCAATTTATCAAAACAGAAGAGATATTGTGGTCAGTGGTTTGAAAGAAGCTGGATTTGGGGTCGATACGCCGCCCGCTGCCATTTATATCTGGGCAAGGCTACCCGAAGGATATGAAAATAGTATGTCTTTTTGCAATGACTTATTAGAAGCAACCGGTGTCAGTACAACTCCAGGTGTTGTGTATGGACAATACGGCGAAGGATATCTGCGAGTCTCGTTGGGTACCAAAACCGAGCGAATTCAGGAAGCAATGGACAGAATTAAGCACTGGATTAAGGCAAAATAAGGATATTATGGCTAAGAAAAATACAGAATCAACAAGGATGAATACAGAAAAGGCTTTTCTGGTTGGTGTTGATATTCATAACCAGAATGATTGGCTCTCGTTAGAAGACTCTCTTGAGGAACTGAGCCTTTTGGCATCAACAGCGGGTTTGAAAGTGGTGGGGGAAGCAACTCAAAGCTTATCACACCCCAACCCTGAAACATTTATTGGATCTGGGAAAGTCCAGGAAGTCATCACGCTGGTAAATGAAACTCAAGCTGATGTTGTCATTTTTGATGAAGAATTATCCCCCAGACACCAAAGGGAATTAGAAAAAAGTTTTGGCGATAAAGTACGCATCATCGATCGAACTGCATTGATATTAGACATCTTCGCCCAGCATGCAGATACCAGGGAAGGTATCTTACAGGTCGAGTTGGCACAATATGAATATCGCTTACCTCGCTTAACCCGCGCCTGGACGCATCTTGCCAGACAGGCAGGTGGAGGTGCTGGAAGAACAGGCAGTGTCGGTGGAGTCGGATTAAGAGGGCCTGGGGAAACTCAACTTGAAGTTGACCGTCGTGAAATTCGGAATAAAATTTCAAGTTTAAAAAAGGAGCTGGAAAAAGTCAGAGCCCATCGCAGCCGTTACCGCTTACAAAGAAAAAGGTCGCAAATACCAACAGTTGCCCTGGTTGGGTATACGAATGCAGGAAAATCCACTTTGTTAAATTACATTTCCAGCGCAGGAGTTTATGTGGCAGACCAATTATTTGCCACCTTGGACCCAACCACCAAACGTGTGAATTTACCCGATAATCATGTTTGCCTGTTTACAGATACAGTAGGTTTTATTCAAAAACTGCCGACCCAATTAATTGCTGCATTCAGGGCAACCCTGGAGGAAATCAATGAGGCAGATCTGCTCCTGCATATCGTCGATATCACCCACGCCAGTGCTCAATCACAATGGCAATCCGTGCAAGACACTTTGGCACTATTAAAGGCGGATGGCATTCCTACTATTACCGTTTTAAATAAAATTGACAAATTTCCTGACCCAGATTCAGCCAGTGACATATCACAAACCTACCAGGATGCAATCGCCATATCAGCGAAAACTGGAATGGGGGTGAATGATTTATTAAAAATGGTGGAATCTGAGTTGTTTTTCAGTAATGTCCCGGTTAAAGTCTATTTACCCTACCAGCAGGGTCGCTTGATTTCATTATTTCATGAACAAGGAAACATTGAAAATATCTCCCATAAAAAAGGCGGTGTCCAAATAGAAGGGAAAATCCCGGTCAGGTATGTGTCTTTATACGAACGTTATTTTTCATCCCCCCGGGATGAGGCTGAAGAATAATATGCTCTATTTATCGAAATTACTATCTAAGCTTTCAGGTTTTTTCTCAAACCGGAAGGGATTGCTGATCTTTATTGCCCTTTTGTTTGTGATTTTAAATTTTGTCATGGGCTTGATTTTCAACAACTGGCTGACCCAATCTAATTTACTGCTCCATGTAGGCATAATATTTGGATTTCTGGGGATTTTAATTGCCTGGGCGTTATAAAAAAAACTCCTCGCGGAGTTTTCTTTTTGTTACTTCTTCTTTTCTTTTTCTACCTGGATAACTTCACGTCCCTGGTAGTGACCACATGATGGACAGATCGTATGTGATAATCTCATTTCACCACAATTGCTGCATTGAACCAGTGATGCTGAGGTGATGCTGTCATGTGCGCGACGTCGATCACGTCGACCTTTTGAAATTTTCCTTTTTGGCTGCGGACCCATTTTCTTACTCCTATCTGAAAATTCAGTAATTTACAATTATGCTAAGCCGTCGAATTATAATCTCAGGCATTAAAAACTGTCAAGCGCTCCACTGAAAGTGAACTGATGCGCCTTCCTACACATAACACGAATATGAGAGTATAATTTGCGGGTTGTGCAGGTTTTTTGCTGCAGATACTAAGAATGGAGGCTATTTTCCCATGAAGCGACGCTATACCAATCTGATCCTAATTCTTGTCCTGCTGGCAGCAGTGATTTGGATCGATCTCCCCTCGACTTCTCAAATTCCATTAATCAACAAATCGGTCTCAACCGTCCTGGGTCTGGATCTGCGGGGAGGCATGCAAGTAATTTTAAAAGCAGATCTTCCGGATAATTCAGAAATAACCAATGAATCATTGCAGGTTGCCAGACAAATTTTGGAAAACCGATCCAATGGACTGGGAGTTAGCGAGGTTGTTTTTCAAGTAGCCGGAACCAATCGGATTGTCGGAGAATTCCCTGGTGCAAGCAACTCAGAGGATGTCATCCAACAAATTAAACAAACCGGTGTCCTTGAATTTGTAGATATTGGTGACAATTTATTTGGTTTCCAGCCTGGTGACGAAATAAGAACTGATTTTGCATCTACAACCAAAGTGGATAGTGTTCCCACACCGGACTCTCTAGCCACTGACCCGGATACTGGGGAAACAGAACAACCTGTTTTTCATACCGTTATGACCGGTATCGATTTAAAAGGAGTGTCTGTAAACAGCCCAATTGCAAATTCATATCAAATTGATTTTGAACTTACCAATAATGGCCGCGATGTATTTGCCGAACATACAACCAATAACATCGGAAAATTCCTTGCGATTGTACTGGACAATAAATTGATTTCCGCCCCAACCATCTCAACAGCCATCAAGGAAGGAACAGGAACGATCACAGGATCTTTCACCGTTGACGAAGCAAATGCCCTGGCCGTTCAACTTCGCTATGGTTCCCTCCCAATTCCACTGGTAGTTGAACAAATTCGCGTGATTGGACCGACATTAGGTCAGGACTCACTCGAGAAAAGTTTGGTCGCCGGTTTGATCGGTTTTATTCTGGTAGCCTTATTCATGGCGATTTTCTATAAAATTCCTGGTGTTTTAGCTGATTTCTCAATCATCATTTATGCTTTAGTTACTTTTGCATTATTTAGATTAATTCCGGTCACTTTAACTTTACCTGGTATAGCAGGCTTTTTATTGAGTACGGGTAGTGCATTGGATGCCAACATTCTTATATTTGAACGATTAAAAGAAGAACTTCGCAATGGTCGTACGCTTTCTCAGGCAATTGAGTTAGGCTGGAAACGAGCCTGGCCTTCCATACGAGACTCAAACATAGCAACTCTGATCACCTGTGCAATCCTCTTCTGGTTCGGATCAACATTTGGCGCCAGTTTTGTGAAAGGTTTTGCCATCACATTGTCGATCGGTGTGGGTATCAGTTTATTCTCCGCCATTTTTGTTACCAGAACCTTCCTCGCAATTTCACTTGATGTCATCAAACATCCTGAAAATCATTTGAAGTGGTTTGGCATCTAAAGAAAGGGTGTAAATAATGAATATTTTAGGAAAACGATACATATTTTTCACAATTTCGATTGTTTTTATTCTGGTGGGTTTGATAATTATCGCAGTTGATGGATTGCCCCTGGCTGTTGATTTTAAAGGTGGAACATTATTAGAAATACAATACTCTACAACGAATCTACCCAGCACCGAAGAAGTAGTATCCATTTATGAAAAATTTAATTTCGATGAAGTCACCGTCCAGACTGCGGTTGATACTGATGATCAACTGACAATTCTCGTCATTCGTTCTCCATTTATGGATGAACAGGTAAAAGGTGACATCGTAAATCAATTGGAAGCACTGAGCAATAGTCAAATCACCATCAATCGGTTTGAAAGTGTCGGTCCAGTCATCGCACAACAGGTTACCCAGAGAGCAGCGGTAGCTGTAGGAATAGCTGGTTTGGCGGTCGTCATTTACATCACTTTCGCGTTCAGAGGAATCACGAATGCATTTCGTTACGGTGTTTGTGGTATTTTGGCAATGATTCACGATGTATTGATTGTGATCAGTTTAAGTGCTATTGGTGGAAAATTATTTGGTTGGCAAGTTGACTCTATGTTCCTGACAGCTTTATTGACTGTGATCGGCTTTTCCGTACAGGATAAAATTGTCGTGTTCGATCGAATCCGAGAAAATAGCACCATTTTCCGAAAACTAGAATTTGAGAAATTGGTAAACCACTCAATCGTACAAACATTACAAAGATCCATTAATACGCAATTGATGACTGTTGAATTCATGCTCCTTGCCTTAGCGTTATTTGGAGGGATCACTTTACGGGAATTTGCAGTCATTTTGTTAGTCGGTCTGTTCAGTGGCACATATTCTTCTATCTTTGTCGCCGCTCCACTTTTGGTGGTTTGGGAAACCCAGGAATGGAAGAACTGGTTTCGAAAAAAAGAAACGGTAACCTAATAAATATCAGGTATGAATACGAGAAAGCTCGGCGGATTGCTGAGCTTTTTTAATTAAATTAGGGACGAAAAGTACCATTATTTTTTTCATTATTTGATTACAATTAATTTACCATTTATCGTGAAGCGATTTTATCCCCACTTTTCCGTATAAAGGAGCGTTTGAATGAGAAAAGAAGTAGTCCTGATCACCGGAGCGAATGGAGAAATAGGACATGGATTGATTTCCCATTTAGCTGAAAAAGAACAAGCGCATATTCTGGCCCTGGATGTAATGCCTATGGATGACAGCTTGCGCTCAAAATGTGAAAGATTTATTCAGGGAGACATTTTGGACCAAATGTTGCTGGGCAGACTGGTTGCTGAGTATGAAATCCGCACCATTTATCATCTAGCCTCAATTCTCTCCACAAAAGCAGAATACAACCCAGAAGCCGCTCATAGAGTTAATGTAGAAGGAACGTTGAATCTTTTACGCTTGGCGGTGGAGCAAGCGACGTGGCAAGGGAAACCCGTAAAATTTCTTTATCCTAGCTCGATTGCGGTCTACGGTTTGCCAGACATCGCAACCAAAAATGCATCAGGAAAAATCATTGAAGAAGTCTGGTGTCAACCCACCACCATGTATGGCTGTAATAAATTGTATTGCGAACAATTGGGTCGTTACTACACGAAATATTACCGCCAATTAGCTGCTGATAAAAATACAAGTGGAATAGATTTTCGTGCCATCCGTTTCCCCGGGCTGATCTCGGCAATCACCACCCCTACCGGCGGAACCAGTGATTATGGGCCGGAAATGCTGCACCATGCTGCCATGGGTCAAAAGTATCGTTGTTTTGTACGGCCAGATACACGCCTTCCCTTCATGGTCATGCCTGACGCTATCAAAGCTTTATTGAATCTCGAAAAAGCTGAAAAAAATAATCTTTCCAAATTGGTTTATAACGTCACAAGTTTTAATCCTTCAGCACAGGAGATTTTTGATATCGTCATGGATGCGTTTCCAAATGCTGAAATTACCTTTGAACCGGATAACGCCCGTCAGGGCATCGTGGATACCTGGCCAGCAGACGTCGATGACCAAGCCGCAAAGACAGACTGGAGATGGGAACCAGATTGCGATCAGCAGCACGCCTTCTCAGAATACCTGATCCCAGCCATCAAAGCGCGCTATCTATAAATGGGATTTAGAATCAAAAATTAGCAGGTTTCCCACTGAGGAAACCTGTTTTTATAAAAATCTTATAAATATGAATTATGATTGATCTGAATATGACCTCAGGAGGATTTTTATGGCAACCAAAAAACCAAAATCAAATAACACACATCAATTTAAAGCGGAAACCAGGCAATTATTAAATATTTTAATCCACTCTCTCTACACGGATAGGGACATTTTCTTACGCGAACTCATATCAAATGCATCCGATGCAATTTCCAGACTGAATTTTGAATTATTAACCAACAAAAATGTGTTGGATGCGGATGTTGAACCAAAAATTGTCATCAAAATCAATAAAGATGAAAAAACCATTACCATTTCAGACACAGGTGTTGGGATGGATCAAGACGAAATCATGCAAAATTTAGGAACTATCGCCCATTCAGGTGCCCGTGAATTTCTGGAAGCTGCAGCAAATGCTGGAGAATCAGATATAAGTAACATCATTGGTCAATTTGGCGTGGGATTTTATTCAGCATTCATGGTATCTGACAAAATAGAAGTCCGGTCACGATCCTATGATAAAGAGGACGAACCCATTCATTGGATTTCTGATGGTGGTGAAACTTATACAATTGAAAAAGGTGATAAAGAACATCGCGGAACGGATATCATTTTGCATTTGAAGGAAGATGCTACTGAATATTTAGAGGAATATCGCATCAGACAAATCATTAAGAAACATTCAGATTATATTCCCTATCCGATTTATCTCAACGATAGTGAAGAACAGGTCAACCGTCAAACCGCTATTTGGCGCCAACAACCACACCTGGTCAAACCGGAGGAATATAAAGATTTCTATAATCAATTTACGTTGGATTTTAATGAACCAATCGGGCATTTGCATCTTTCGATTGATGCACCAATCCAAATGTATGGCTTGCTCTATATCCCTTCTACCGCTGAACCAAGTTTGTTTTCAGAAAGAAAAGACTACGGATTAAAACTATACGCAAGAAAAGTGATGATCCAGGAATTTACCAAAGATCTTTTGCCAGAGTTTTTAAGGTTTATTCAGGGTGTAGTCGATTCAGAAGATATCCCATTGAATGTGTCCAGGGAAGCATTCCAATCGACAAAATCGATCGCTCAAATCAAAAAAATCCTCTCCTCCAAAGTTTTGGATTATCTCGAGAGTATGAAATCTAATGAACCTGAAAAATACGACACTTTCTGGAAAGAATTTGGATTCTTTATCAAAGAAGGGCTGGCTTCATCTGCTGAATATGACGACCAATTATTAGCGCTTATGCGTGTGAAGACGACCAATAAAAATTCTACCTGGCAATCTCTGGATGATTATGTCCAGGCGATGGTTGCAGATCAAAAGAAAATTTATTATATTATCGCGGAAGATCAAAATTCTGCGCTGAATTCTCCTCACCTGGAAATCTTTAAACAACAAGAGCTGGACGTCATCACTTTTACCGATCCAATTGATCCCTTTGTGCTAATGCGGGTTAACAAGTACAAAGATTATGATCTCGTCAATGTAACATCAAAGGATTTGGATTTACCTGAGAAAAAATCGGACGAAAAAAAAGAGACGGATAAAGAAGAAGTCGGTGAAGCAGAAATGAACGAACTCCTTACATTCTTTAAAACCACACTCAACGAAAGAATCAAAGAAGTACGCACAACCAAAAAACTGGTGGAATCGCCGGTTCGATTGGTTGATTCTGAAGGAAGTCCCAGCCCGGAAATGCAAAAAGCATATCGTTACTTACAAAAAGATTTTGACTCTCCTCAGAGAATTTTAGAAATTAATCCCAGTCACCCGATCATTAAAGATCTATCCGCTATCAAAGGGATAAATCCTGTCCGTGAATTGGTCATCGAACAACTTTACGAAAATGCATTAATCGCTGAAGGTGTTCAACCCAACAGTGCTGATTTGGTAAAACGGGTTAACAAAATTATCGAAGCCGCACTAAAAAATAAGTAACAATATCAATGATCGAAACAAAAACTCCTGAAAAGACAGGAGTTTTTTTAAATAGATGATAAAAATACCACAAAACTGAGTACATTTGTTTGACGAAAAATACTTAAAATAAGATGTTAGACAACCAAATTATGATAAACTTGAAAGTATAAAAGAGTTAAGTAATGACTTTAATGGCCACAAATAAAATTATTGTTATTTACAGTCTGGAAAATTAACTCCCAATGATTTAATTCATGGGAGGTTTTTTGTTTTTTATCACTTTTCAAGCATCATTGCATTTTATTTGTATCAATAAAAAAACTTATCAGTAAAATTTGAATTTTTTTGAGGAGGAAATTAGCATGGATAACCAATATTTAGATGGACTTATGCGTCCAAAATCAATTGCCGTTTTAGGTGCTTCATCAGACCCGACCAAAATTGGTCATAGTGTTCTTAAAAATATTATTGATGGTGGATATGAAGGTAAGATTTATCCAATCAACTTGAAATCGGAAGAGATATTAGGCATCAAATGTTACAAAACAATGCTGGATGTTCCGGGTGAAATTGATGCAGCTGTCGTGACTATTCCGGCAAAATTCGTTTTGGAATCTATCGAAGAAGCTGGCAAAAAAGGCGTCAAAGGGTTAATTATTATCACTTCCGGGTTCTCCGAAGTCGGTAACAAAGAACAAGAAGCAGAATTGGTCAGCAAAGCCCAGGAATATGGTATCCGTATCTTAGGTCCCAATATTGTTGGAACATTATCGAATGCAGAGAAACTTAATGCCTCCTTTGCCCCGGTTCTGCCGCTTCCAGGGAAAGGTGCTTTGGTTTCCCAGAGTGGTGCGCTTCTGATCGCAATCGATATGGCAACATTCACCCGCCGCGTTGGTTTCGAAAAATTGATCTCCATCGGAAATATGTCTGATGTCGACTTTGCAGACCTGGTTGAATGGCTGGATCAGGATGAAAATACCAGTTCCATCTCCCTCTACATTGAAGGGTTCAAAGATGGTCGTAAATTTATGGATGTTGCCAGGAAAGTCACCAAACCGATTATTGCCCTAAAAGCTGGGGTTTCTGCTCATGGAGCCGCAGCTGCCGCTTCTCACACCGGCTCATTGGCTGGAGCAGCTAAAGTATATGGTGCTGCTTTCCAACAATCCGGTATCGTTCAGGCAACTGACCTGGGTAACTTATTTGATTTGTCCCTGGCTTTATCAATCCAACCACCGATGAAAGGTGATAACTTGCTCATCATTACCAATGGCGGCGGCGTAGGTGTTCTGGCTACTGATGCAGCCGAACGTGTGGGTCTTCCTTTGAAATTTGCACCAAAAGATGTTCAGGAAGAATTGAAAAAACATATGCCTGCTTTCGGTTCTGCTAAAAATCCGGTTGACCTCACCGGTATGGCCGGATACGATTGGTACAATGATTCCGTACGATTCTCCTTTGCCCATGAATGGGTTGATGGACTGGCTGTTTTATATTGCGAAACTGCGATGACAGAACCGATGGACATTGCCAAAGGGATCAAAAAAGCAATCGACGACTCCGGGATCAAAGATAAACCTGTCTGTGTTTCCTTTGTAGGTGGTGAAAAATCAGAAAAGGCCATGCAATGGTTGGTTGAAAATGGTATTCCTGCTTATGGTGGACCAGATCTGGCGATCAGTGCTTTATCCGCCCTGCGTGAATATGCCCTCATGAAAGAAATTGTCACGGAACCAGAAGAAAAATTAAAAAATACAAATAAATCATTAGCCTTAGATATTATCAAAACAGCTCGTGAAGATGGTCGTGACGCGCTCACTGAAATCGAAGCGAAACAAGTATTTGCAGCCTATGGGCTCCCAATTACAGCCACATTATTAGCAAAAACTGAGGAAGAAGCGATATCCATGGCTAAAGAAGTTGGCTTCCCAATCGTCATGAAAATTGTCTCTCCCGAAATTCTGCACAAATCAGATGCGGGTGGGGTAAAAGTCAATATCAAAGATGAAGCGTCCTGTCGCGAAGCCTACAACACCATTATTGAAAATGCAAAAGCCTACAATCCAGATGCCAATATCCATGGGATTGCCATTCAGGAAATGGCTCCCTGGGGAACGGAAGTCATTTTGGGTTCCGTCAATGATGCAACCTTTGGACCTACCATGATGTTCGGTCTTGGTGGTATCTTTGTTGAAGTGTTGAAAGACGTAACCTTCCGTGTCGCACCTGTCTCTAAGAAATCTTCCTTAAGAATGATCAGCGAAATCCGTGGCGCTCCCATTTTGGCTGGTGTTCGGGGTGAAGCTCCTCGTGATCGAGAGGTATTAGCCGAAACCATCAGCCGTTACGCGAATATGATCGTTGACCTGGCTGATGAAGTCAGCGAATCTGACGCCAACCCCGTTCTGGTATACGAAGAAGGTAAAGGCGTGAAAGTGGTAGATGCCCGCATCATCCTGAAGAAGTAAATGATCTGAACTTAAAAAGAGGTTGGTGTTTACCAACCTCTTTTTTTATTCATTACAAACCAATCTCTATTTTTGTGGCAGCCTTGAATAAGCTCCTAACCAGGGTTCACCTATCCGGTTATTCGGGGAGATTTTGATGTGACTGAATTTCTGGGCAGTCTTTGCAGCGATCAAAGCCACTTGCGCCCAATCGTCTTGCAGCAATGCTTCTTTCATCTGCCTGCTAAACTGCGAAGTCCACTCCCAATCCATTCGAAAACGATCAGCCTTTACCCAGTAGCCACGTTTTTCCCAGGCTAAAACCGAGACATCAATACTCTGGAAGATCCCATCCAACCCTATCACAATAAATGCAGCTAAATCCTTTGTATTCTGATCAGGTTTGGTCTGCGTCATTAATTCACGAATGGCTTTTACAATACTTTTGGTTAATTTTGTTCTTTCTTTTCCGCTGCTATCCGGATTGATTACTCTTCCCAATGGATTCATCTCCTGATTTAAATAAGCACCTTATTATATCTGATTATTGACGCACCGCTTTGTTACGCTTATAATTTGGGGGCTGTGGGGAAGTGCTGGAATTGGCAGACAGGCATGACTTAGGATCATGTGCCGCAAGGCGTGAGGGTTCAAGTCCCTTCTTCCCCATAATAATTTTTTTAGATAAAGGATTGTCGCTTTGAAAATTGAAACCATTCCACAAGAAGATCACCAAGTAAAAATCGAAGCCGAATTCGAGGTTGAGTTATTTGAGAGTTTTAAACGTCGGGCTGCCAGAAAAATTGCCAAACAGGCCAAAATTCCTGGATTCAGACCCGGAAAAGCCCCTTATGACGTTATATTAAGAATGTACGGCGAAGGAGCAATCAATGAGGAAGCAATTGAGTTGCTCATTGATGAACAATATGCCAAAGTATTGGAAGAAGCTTCTGTAACCCCTTCAGGTCCCGGCTCATTACAGGAGATTGTTTCCATGGATCCTCCAAAATTGAGCTTTTTAGTCCCTCTTAAACCGGAAGTTGAACTGGGCGATTATAAAGAGATTAAATTAGAATATAACCCTGAACCCGTTCTGGACGAAGAAATCAATGAATTCCTGACCAGATTGCAAAAAAATTATGCCACTGCTGAACCTGCTGATCGATCGATCGAAAAAGGCGATGTTGTTTATTTCAAACTGACTGGCTTTGAAAACGAAGAGATTATTCTGCCGGAAACACCAGTGCAATTAGTCATGGGCGAAGATGAGAAAAAAGACAATTGGCCATATGAAGGTTTTTCCAAGATTTTAATGGGTATGAGTGAAGGTGATACAAAAGATGTTGAATACTCGTTCACTGAAGAAGCAGAGGACGAGCGCTTCAAAGGAAAAACGATAAAATTTGTCACTGATATACAATCCGTTAAAACACTCACACTGCCCGAATTGGATGATGAGTTCGCAAATTCTCTTGGACAATTTGAAAACTTCGCCGAACTTGAAAAGGCTGTCCGCGAACAACAGGAAGAAAACAAAAAACAGGATTACGATGACAGGTATTATTCAGACCTGATCCAGAAATATACGGAATTATCTACAGTCAAATTCCCGCCTTTCATGGTTGACGAAGAAATCGAACATATGTTGAAATCTTTAGAACGCGATCTGAAACAACAAAATTTGGATTTCGATACCTATTTAAAACTTATGAAAACAGATAAGGAAAAATATATCGAAGAGAATGTTCGCCCTGCTGCAATTAATCGGGTGAAGAGTTCACTAATTATTGACCAGGTGGGTCAGGACGAAAAAATTGAAGTCGCCAAAGAAGATATTGAAGGAATAGTCAGTGATACTGTTCAAATGCTTCAAAATATGCCTAATCAAAAAGGGAAAAAGGGTAAATTAGACAATGAAATGGTAAACAATGTTACTTATAATGCCATCTCACGTTTATACAACCAGAGAACACTTGAGCGCATGAAAGCATTGGCAAACGGTGAAATTGTAGAGGTTGAGCCAGAAGATTTGGCTGAAGCGATTGTTGAAAAAGCAGAAGAGGTTGTTGAATCAGAACAACCTGTCGAAACGATAGCTGATGAGGTTGTTGAATCAGAACAACCCATGGAAGCCAAGGCTGAAGATGCTACAGAAATTGTTGTTGAACCTGATTTGGAAGTAGAATCAAAGGAAAGCGCTCAACAAGTAGACTCTGAGGGCGAGGAAACTCCCAAAGAGTAAGACGAAAGGAGTTATAACAGGACTATGAGTATCCCTGAATTTTCATCTGTAATACCAATGGTAATTGAGTCATCCGGCAGAGGTGAGCGTGCCTATGACATCTTTTCCTTGCTGCTAAAAAATAGAATAATCATGTTGGGAACACCGATCAATGATCAAGTGGCGAATGTGACGGTTGCACAATTGCTTTTCCTGAGTAGAGAAGACCCCGAAGCGAGCATACAAATGTATATCAACTCTCCGGGTGGGCATATTTACGCTGGTTTGGCAATTTATGACACCATGAAGATGATCCCCAACAAAATATCTACGGTTGCAGTTGGCATGACGGCTTCCTTTGGTACTGTGATCCTGGCGGCTGGCGAAAAGGGTCAGCGTTATGCTCTCCCACACGCCACCATCCATATGCACCAACCCCTGGGCGGTGCACAAGGTCAGGCTTCCGATATCGAAATTCAAGCCAAAGAAATCCTGCGTTTGAAAGCACGTCTGAATGAAATTATGGCAGAAAGCACCGGGCAAACGATTGAAACTATTGAACGTGACACTGAGAGAGATTATTATCTCAGTGCCGAGCAATCCGTTGCATACGGTTTGGTGGATAAAGTGCTTGAAGTTCCTGCAAAAAAGTAATTCTGGACAAAGTAACCATAAAGCCGGACAGCGAACAGCCATCCGGCTTTACATTTAAGTGATTTGGAAAATGAGAAAAATTAAATCGTTGATATTTGACATGGATGGGGTTCTCTGGCGCGATCAAGTGCCGCTTGGAGATTTGGGCAGTATTTTTCAAAAATTGCAGATTAACGATATTAATTATGCGTTTGCCACCAATAACAGCACAAAGTCACCATCCGAATACCAGGAAAAACTAAGCAAGTTTGGCATTCCTTTAAAACGAGAATTGATCATTACATCCGCCACAACCCTGGCCAGAATGTTAAAAGACAAATTTCCCCAGGGCGGACCTGTTTACATCATCGGGGAAAATGGATTGAGAGAAGCTTTACTTGAAAACGATTTTTATCATAGCGATAAAAATGTCATTGCTTTTGTGGGGGGATATGATCGAATGGTTAACTATGAAAAGCTAAAAAACGCCCTATTGGTGTTGCATCAGGATATTGATTTCTTTTACACAAACACAGATTCAACTTTTCCGTCACCAGAAGGGATCATCCCGGGTGCTGGTTCCATTTTACGTGCCCTGGAGGCTGGAAGCGGCAAGCACGCAAAACTGGCTGGTAAGCCAAAACCAACTATGTTTGAATATGCCATGAAAGTGATTAACGCCGCTCCGGAATCAACTTTAGTCATTGGTGATCGGTTAGATACGGACATTTTAGGTGGTCTCGAGGCGAATTGTCTGACAGCCCTTGTGCTAACAGGAATTTCAAACCAGGAGGATCTGGATAGCGCAACATACAAACCGCATCTGGTTATTGATAATTTAACCCATCTAATTAATTTCCTGATCCAGGCTGATTGGAGGATCAATTAGTGAAAACAGTTTTTTATGATCTCTCATATGAACAACTACAGGATGTGCTGATCAAAGAACTTAAACAACCAGCCTTTCGCGTCAATCAGATCTGGTCCGGAGTGTACAAAAATCTTTGGTCCCAACCGGATGAATTTTCAAACATCCCAAAAGGTCTAAGAGAAAAGCTCTTTGACCGGTATGAATTTCAACCGCTAGTGCCTATCCAAACCTTGAAATCTAACGATAATGAAACCGAGAAAATTTTATTTCAGTTACATGACCAAAAAGCGATAGAGACAGTCTTAATGAAATACGATCAACGCCGCACGCTGTGTATTTCCACCCAGGCAGGTTGTGCTATGGGCTGTGTTTTCTGTGCCACTGGTCAAATGGGATTTAAACGTCATTTGACCGCTGGTGAAGTTGTGGAGCAGGTATTGTTTTTTGCGCGACAATTAAAAACCGATGATGAAAAAGTCACCAATATCGTCCTGATGGGGATGGGTGAACCCTTTCATAATTACGAAGCCACAATGAAAGCCATTGATCTTCTGGGGGATCCCAATGGATTGGGATTAGGTGCCAGAAGGTTTACTATTTCAACGGTAGGATTAGTGCCGATGATTAAACGCTTTGCGGATGAGAAAAGGCAGGTTAACCTCGCAATCAGTCTGCATGCCGTGGATGATTCTGAGAGATCATCATTGATGCCTGTCAATCATAAGTATCCGATTCAAGATGTGATGGAAGCTTGTCATTACTATATTGAAAAAACCAACCGTCGAATCACTTTCGAATGGGCGTTGATTGCCGGGAAAAATGACAGCGAACAAACAGCCCAGAAACTGGCTCAATTATTAGAGGGATTATTATGTCATGTAAATGCAATTCCACTCAATCCTACCAGTCAGTCCATCTATCAAGCATCTGATAAAAATCAGACAATAAAATTTCAAAAGGTGTTGGAAAGAAATGGAATACCCTGCACTATTCGCCTTCGGCGTGGGATCGACATCCAGGCAGGCTGCGGACAGCTGGCAATCCTTCATTCGAGTTGACCTTATGTTATAATTTCACGCTATGGCAGACATCCTTAACAAATGGAAAACTAGTTTAGAGCGTACCAGAAAAGTAGCTTTTGGAAGACTGGCAAATTTTTTTGGCGCCACGGAAATTTCTATTGATACCTGGGATGAACTTGAATCAATGCTGATTCAGGCAGATATTGGCATTGATACAACTGCGGAAATAATTGCTGATTTGATCAATAAAGTTGAATCTGAAGGAATCATTACCACAGCTGATTTACGCCACCATCTGGCACTGGAACTACAGTCCAAGCTTATCGTGCCAGAAAAACCCGATTTTTCCGGTCAGAAACCGGCTGTTATCGTGGTTGTAGGCGTGAATGGATCCGGAAAAACAACCACCCTGGCAAAATTAGGGAAGAAATTTAAAAATCAAGGCAAGAAGGTACTCTTTGCTGCCGCGGACACCTATCGAGCAGCAGCAGTTGAACAATTAGAAGTTTGGGGAAATCGTCTCGATATCCCTGTCATCGCCGGGCAACCCAATGCTGACCCGGGTGCGGTTGCATACGACGCAGTTCAGGCGGGAATTTCCAAGCAATATGATCTGGTGTTTGTGGACACCGCCGGCAGATTGCACACCCGCTTCAATCTGATGGAAGAACTGAAAAAAGTAAACCGTGTTATTAGCAAAGCGCTTCCCGGTGCACCCCACGCTACCTGGTTAATCCTGGATGCAACAACCGGTCAAAACGCTCTGATGCAAGCCCGCGCCTTTAAGGAAGCAGTCAACATCAATGGGGTCATTCTCACTAAACTTGATTCTTCTGCAAAAGGTGGAATGGCATTCGCCATTCAAAAAGAACTCAATTTGCCCATCATTTATGCTGGTTTAGGGGAAAAACCAGAGGATTTTCAGGAATTTGATCCGGCCGCATTTGTCGACGGATTGTTAAATTAATCGGAGAACTTATGCAAGATATAATCGATCGCCTGGCAAATTACGTTGTCAAAATCAACGATCTTCTGGAGCATCTTTGACTTACCTGAAAAAAAGTCAAGACTCACAGAATTAGAAAAGTTAGCTGAAAACCCCAACCTGTGGGATGACCAGGAAAAAGCTCAGGGGATTTTAAAAAAAATTGTCGAACTTCGTGACGAAATTCAGGAAGTTGAGCAATTACACTCAAAAATCACAGATTCACATGATTTAGCACTCATGGGAGATGAATCGATCCGGGCTGATCTTGAAATTGAGATTACTGAAATTGAACACCAACTGGATCAACTGGAGTTAAGTACTCTTCTTTCAGAAGATTACGATCATGGCAGTGCTCTTTTGGCAATCCATGCGGGTGCAGGCGGAACTGATTCCCAGGATTGGGCTGAAATTTTAGAGCGAATGTACTTGCGATGGGCAGAAAAAAATGGGTTTACATCAGAGATTCTTGACCGCTCGGTAGGCGAAGAAGCGGGCATTAAAAGCGTAACCATTTCGATTGAAGGGAAATATGCCTATGGATATCTGAAATCAGAAAAGGGCGTCCATCGCCTGGTCAGATTATCTCCATTTGATGCAGCACACCGCAGACACACGTCATTTGCACAGGTAGAAATCCTTCCAGATATTGACCAGGACGATTCACCGATCGATATTCCTCAGGATGATGTTCGTATTGACGTTTTCAAATCCTCCGGTGCTGGCGGGCAGAACGTACAGAAAAACAGTACTGCCATCCGCCTGCTCCACGTTCCTACCGGAATTATCGTCACCTGTCAGAATGAGCGTTCTCAGTTACAGAATCGTGAGGTTGCCTTTCGTGTCCTGAAAGCAAAGTTGCTCGAGATAAAAAGGGAAGAACAGGAAAAAGAAATATCTAAATTAAGGGGGGTTTACCAGAAAGCAGAATGGGGCAGCCAGATCAGGTCCTATGTTCTTCACCCTTATCAATTAGCAAAAGATCACCGCACCGATTTTGAAGTTGGAAATGTAAACGCAGTCTTAGACGGTGATTTAAATGGATTTATTGAGGCATATCTCAAATATAACATTGAACAATATTCTTAAATAAACGAGTAATTTAGATTACCGTTAAAATTTCAAGATGTTGAATTTTTCCTATCAACTTTCTGGATCAATCCAGCACAGAAGCCAGCTCAATGAGTGATTTGTCCAGGGTTTTTTTGTTTGCGACCACTTCTGTCAGTGGCGTGTAAGTGATTTTCGATTGTATCCATCCGGTTAGCACACCGTGTAACCCACTGGACAGCGCTTCCACTGCACCGGACCCTAACCGACTGGCTAAAATACGGTCATAAGCAGAAGGAGTGCCTCCCCGTTGAATATGGCCAAGAATCGCTACACGTAAATCGAAGCCTATTGTTTCCTGATGGTCTTTAAAATAATTCGATAATTTCTCAGCATTGTATTCAGCGCCTTCCGCCACGATGACAATTGCATGCGCTTTTCCTTTTTCGTAAGCTTCTTCAATCTGTTTTGCAATTTCTTCTGGCTGTGTTGGAACTTCGGGGATGATGACGGCTTCAGCTCCGCCGGCGAGTGCTGTCATGAGTGCAAGGTATCCGCAATTCCTGCCCATCACTTCCAGTAAAAATGCCCGCTGGTGAGAGGAGGCGGTAATTTTTAAACGGTCGACAGCTTCTAAGGCGATATTCAATGCGGTGTCCACGCCAATCGTAATGTCAGAACCATACAAATCATTATCAATGGTGGATGCCACCCCGACGACGGATACCCCTAATTCAGAAAGTTTATAAGATCCGGTTTGAGAACCATTTCCACCAATCACAATCAACCCATCGATACCCATAGAATTTAAGTTTCGGATGGCTTTTTTTTGCCCGGCTTCTGTTTTAAACTCCAATGACCTGGCACTCCCTAACATGGTGCCACCCCTTTGCATGATCCCACCGACATCTCGCGGGCCTAAATTGAGAAAGTTGCCCGCCAGTAAGCCTGCGTATCCGTTCTTTATTCCATAGACTTCCCAACCTCTTACCAATCCCGTACGAACGACTGCCCGAATTGCTGCGTTCATACCCGGTGCATCCCCACCACTAGTCAATACTGCTATCTTTTTCATGAAATAAACCTCCGAAGCCAATTGGAAAAGAGCTGCAAAATTTTATCATACATTAAAGCTCCAAGAAAAGTGGCTATCCCACTCGCCATATTTATTATGACAGATAATTTAATTAAATATGTACTCTTACAGTATAAAACTTTTTCAAAATTTTGTAATATTATGTTGGTTGATCTTTTTTTTCGTTCAAATTAAATACAACCATAACTTTGAACAAAAACTACATACATTCAAATGAAGGGCATTCAATGGCAGATTTCAGAATAAAAAAACATCCAATTCTCCAAATCCCACCAGCAGCAGATATCGTCTTTTATTGGCAAGAATCACCACTTACAGCAACCAAAGGCGAAACAATATCGTCCGCTTTGTTTGCAAATGGAATTCGGGTTTTTGGCCATCACCACAAAGATCAATCACCCCAGGGGATTTTTTGTGCAAATGGGCAATGTTCTCAATGCATGGTGATGGTAAACGGTATTCCTAAAAAAGCTTGTATGGAAGAAGTAACCGAGGGAATGCAGGTGGAACCATTGGATGGATATCCGGTTCTACCAAAAATTGGAGAAATCCCAGGGATGCGAAACATTTCTGAGCTGACCATTCCTGTGCTCATTATCGGTGGTGGACCTGCTGGGCTTTCCGCCTCTCTGGAACTTGGCAAATTAGGTGTTGATGTAATTCTTTTGGATGATAAGCACCGCCTGGGAGGAAAGTTGGTGTTACAAACCCACCGGTTTTTTGGATCCACAAAAGCTGTGTTTGCGGGCACACGTGGAATTGACATTGCCACAAAATTAGAAGACGAATTACATGGGCATTCCAGTGTGGATATCTGGCTCAATTCAACCGCATTAGCAGTTTACTCAGATAAAAAAGTAGGTGTATTAAAAAATGGTGACACATACTTGCTGATTAAACCTGATATCCTGTTGGTTTCATCCGGCGCTCGCGAAAAGTTCATCACATTTCAGGGGAATACACTTCCTGGGGTGTATGGAGCAGGTGCATTTCAGACCCTGGTGAATCGGGATTTGGTCCGTCCGGCTGAAAAATTATTTATCATTGGGGGTGGAAATGTCGGTTTAATCACTGGCTACCACGCCCTTCAGGCAGGCATTGGAGTGGTAGGTTTGGTGGAAGCCCTTCCTGAATGTGGCGGATACAAAGTTCACAAAGATAAATTAATGCGCATGGGTGTCCCGATTATGACCTCTCATACAATCGTCAGCGCGAATGGGAAAGATAAAGTGGAGTCAGTAACGATTTCAGCCGTCGACGAAAATTTTAAACCAATCGCCGGCACCGAACAATCATTTGAATGCGACAGTGTTCTTGTTGCTGTGGGATTAGATCCTGTCAATGAGTTTTACAAAAAAGGTATCGAATATGGAATAAAGACGTTTGTTGGAGGAGATGCTGAGGAAATTGCCGAAGCATCAGCGGCTATCATTGCCGGAAAAATCCGTGGTCTGGAGATAGCCAGAGAATTAGGAATTGATGTTGGGGAAATTCCAGCTTCATTATATAAAACCTCCGAGATTTTAAAATCAAAACCAGGAACAAACAAAAATATTCAATATCCAGAAATCGAAGAAGGTGTTTTCCCAATTATCCATTGCACGCAGGAAATACCCTGTGATCCGTGTTCAGCCTTATGCCCCCATGGATTAATCTTTATCGATCGGAAAGATATTCGTAGTACCCCTGTCTTTCTGGGCGATGGTTTTTGCTGCGAGGTTTGTGAACAATGCGTGGCGGGGTGTCCTGGATTGGCAATAACTCTGGTGGATTATCGAAATAATAAAAACATGCCAACCGTCTCGATACCGTATGAATTCAATCGCGATCCTATCCAGCAAAAAGATTTGGTAACTGCAATGGATACAGAAGGTGAACCATTAGGTGATTTTGAAGTATTATCGGTTCATAGCATCCCAGAAAGTGATCGAACGCTGGTGATTCACGTTCAGGCTCCGCGCGAGATCGCTTCGAGAATTGCCGGAATTCGCATGCAGGAAAGCCAAATCACGCATCCCATGGATCATTACGTTCAACATTTGGATGACGATATGATTGTGTGTCGCTGTGAAAGGGTGAAAGCAGGTGAAATCCGATCCTTAATTCGACAGGGAATCCGCGATTTCAATGAGATCAAAACAGTCACCAGGGCAGGCATGGGATCTTGTGGAGCAAAAACCTGCACTTCCATCATCAAACGCATCTTCCGCGAAGAAGGTATTCCCGATGAGGAAGTCACCGATCAAACCAAAAGACCTTTGTTCATGGAAGTTCCTCTTGGTATTTTTGCAGGATTAAATGAAAACGAGGAAAAAGTTGATGACTGATCTAAATTATCCACATTATGATGTGATTATCATCGGTGCAGGGTCAATTGGTGCTCCTACAGCGTTTTTCCTCGCTAAAGCCGGTTTTAAGGTGCTTGTGATTGATAAATTCCCCAGTGTTGGTCAGGGATCTTCCAAACGTGCCATTGGCGGTATTCGGGCGACTCACTCAGACCCTGCGAAAATCAGACTCTGTCTGAGGTCAATTGAAATATTTTCATCCTGGAAGGAAAACTATGGAGATGATATCGATTGGTTCAAAGGTGGCTATACTTTTGTAGCTTTTCGTGACCAGGAAGAAAAAACATTAAAAGAATTACTCAGAAAACAAAAAGAATTTGGTCTCAATATTGATTGGTTGGATAAAGAAGCATTTTTAGAAATTGTTCCGGATGTCAACCCCGATGGATTGTTGGGCGGGACTTTTTCCCCGGACGATGGCAGCGCATCACCACTTCTGGCAACGCATTCATTCTATCGTCAGGCAGTCAATCTGGGCGCTGAATTTCATTTCAATGAATCGGTTGAGGAAATTATAATCTCCAGTGGAAAAATCAAAGCAATTAAAACAAATCACGCGACGTATGGATCTGATTTTTTGATTAATGCTGCCGGACCATGGGCAAAAAATGTCGCAAAATTAGCCGACATTGATCTTCCGGTACATCCAGATAGTCATGAAGCGGCTATCACTGAGTCTGTTGCACACTTTTTGGATCCAATGGTAGTGGATATTCGGCCACAACCAGGATCGTCAAATTTCTATTTTTATCAACACTCAACCGGACAAATTATTTTCTGCATTACACCGAAGCCTAATATCTGGGGTTTTGATGTCGAAGAAACAAGTTCGTTCCTGCCGATGGTAGCCAAAAGGATGATTGAAGTTATGCCGAGATTACAAAATATTCGCGTCCGCAGAACCTGGCGCGGTTTGTACCCGATGACACCTGATGGTTTCCCAATTATCGGTTGGGCGAAAAACGTTGAAGGGTTTTTGCACGCAGCTGGCACCTGCGGTCAGGGGTTTATGCTTGGACCTGGAATGGGTGAATTATTACTACGCTTTGTAAATAACTCGCTCACCGCCCAGGACCACGAAATTCTACCGTTTGTTGCCCCGGATAGAGACTTCAGTGGTCAGGAATTATTGAAATAAATCAAATCCCAATCACAAAATGGCAAACTGGGAGGTTTTTTCCCTGGAACACAAGTTTTTTTGATTTCAGGTTTACCCCTTCTTATTGACGGGATCATGTCAATTATTTGGAGCTCAATTTTTTGGTGAATATACGTTCACTCAGAAAACACACGACAACCTCCTTATATAGGGATTTACTGTTGACGATTATTAGAAATTTAATAACAATGAGAATTTCACGAATAAAAACATTTTCTTGGATATAATCTAGCTCGAGAGTGAACAATATGAAAATAGAGACATTGATGGAATCATTACCAGAAAATTACAATTTCGTTGATCGCGAAATGGTAATGAAAGCCTATAAATTTGCTGAAAAAGCTCACGAAGGTCAAACTCGTGTTTCCGGTGAGCCTTATATCACTCATTGTGTCTCTGTGGCAGCAATTCTTGCAGAATTAAAGGTTCCTCCTGCCGTGCTCATAGCCGGTTTATTACACGACACTGTTGAAGATAGCTCCACAACGACATTGGATATCAAAAATAATTTTGGTGAGGAAATCACCAGACTCGTCGATGGTGTCACCAAATTAACCAACCTCCCCCGTGTTTCCCGTGGGGATCAGATTACCAAACAAGACCAAACCTCCTTAAGCGATGATGGCGAAGATGATGAAGATTTTTCAGAAGATATCTTCCCTACCGTACGCGATCGTAAAAAAGATTTAACCAATGAGACTTTAAGAAAAGTCTTTCTGGCGATGGGTGATGATATCAGAGTAGTCCTGATCAAATTGGCTGATCGACTACACAATATGCGCACGCTCGGCTATATGCCAGAAAGTAAAAGAAGGAGAATCGCTCAGGAAACTCTTGATATTTTTGCTCCACTCGCCAATCGACTCGGTATCTGGCAGGTCAAATGGGAACTTGAAGACCTCGGATTTCGATATGTTAACCCGGAAAAGTATAAAGAATTAGCCAACAACCTCTCTGTTCGTAGAGGAGACCGTGAACAGGAAATCGGTCACATTAAAGAAAATTTAAAAAAAGTGCTGTTGAATGCTGGCATTAAAAATATCGAGATTTCCGGTAGATCCAAACATATTTATTCCATTTATAAAAAAATGGTGGAGAAAGACAAGCCTTTCGATATGGTACTCGATTTGCGCGGAGTGCGTCTTATCGTTGATGATGTTCCCAGTTGTTACGCAGCCCTGGGTGTCATTCATACGCATTGGCGACCGATTCCGCATGAATTTGATGATTACATCGCTGCTCCAAAAGATAATTTTTATCAAAGCCTGCACACGGCCATCATTTACGAAGACGGCAAACCACTTGAGGTCCAGATCCGAACCGCTGAGATGCACCAAAATGCAGAGTTTGGTATCGCCGCGCATTGGCGCTATAAAGAACGTGGTCCACGGGATCAAACGTATGAGCAGCGCATTAATTGGCTGCGGCGCTTAATGGAATGGCGTCAGGAAGTGGAGGACGCACAGGAATTTGTCGATGGAATGAAGAGCGATGTGTTTCAGGATCGTGTTTATATCTTTACTCCACGCGGAGATATCATTGATTTGCCTTCCGGTGCCACTCCCATCGACTTTGCCTATCATGTGCACACCGAAATCGGGAATCGCTGTCGCGGTGCAAAGATAAATGGGAAATTAGTATCTTTAGATTACGCATTAAAAACAGGGGATCAAGTTGAAATATTAACGGCCAAACAGGGCGGCCCCAGCCGGGATTGGCTAAATTCAAGCCTGGGTTTGGTGAAAACCCAACGGGCAAAATCCAAAATTAGAAACTGGTTTAAGAAACAGGATCGTAATCAAAATGCGACCCAGGGTAAGTTAATGTTGGAACGGGAGATCAAAAGGTTGGGGATAAAAAACTCCAGTCTCGATGATCTGCTTTCAAGTAATGAGATTAAAAATCTCGAAAATCTTTATGTCGGGATTGGTTGCGGAGATATATCAATCAGCAGAGTCATCAATCAACTGATGGACACTGAACCAGAAACAGAAGATCCATTATTAGTCTCCAAACCTGCATCGGACCAACCCATGTCCAGCGATTCCATAACAGTGCTTGGGTTAAAAGGACTTTTAACTGTGTTGGCAAGATGTTGCAAACCAGCGCCGGGGGATGATATTGTCGGCTATATCACCCGTGGTCGTGGGGCAACCATTCATCGTGCCGATTGCCCCAATATGCTGCGCATGACTGATAGAGAGAGAATAGTCAAAGTATCCTGGGGTGAACTTCAAAAGACCTATCCGGTCGCCATACAGGTAAAAGCGTACGATCGCCAGGGATTGATGGGTGATATTTCCAATGTATTAACCGCAGAGGGTGGAAATTTGATTGACATCGAACTCAAAGTTTCCCATAATTTAGCAACCATTAAATTAACTGTCGAAGTGAGTGATATATCTCAACTCAGTCGGTTGTTAACTCGCATTGAAAACTTACCAAATGTGATGGAAGCTTATCGAATGCGATCTACGTAAAAAGCAGGAACAACTCGTTGGAAACATTATTATCAGTAGAATCAGCAAGAAATATCATTCTTGAAAAATTTCAGATCAAAAACAGTGTTTTATTATCATTGACTGCTTCGCTGGCAAGAGTTTTATCTACCGATATTTTTGCCATCCTGAACCTGCCCCCATTTAACAATTCAAGTATGGATGGCTTTGCTGTGATTTCAGAAAATATCCAGGATGCATCAAATCAAAACCCGGTCAAATTGGACGTTGTTGAAGATATCGCAGCTGGTATGGCACCCAGGCACACAATTAATTCCGGTCAGGCATCCAGAATTATGACCGGGGCTCCTTTACCCCCCGGGGCAGATGCAGTTGTACCTGTGGAGGACACCAATTTTTCAGATCGGTATTATCAAAGAGAATTACCCTCCTGTATCCAGGTGTTTAGATCAGTTTCACCCGGAGATTATGTGCGTCCACAGGGACAGGATATCCGAAAAGGTGAAAAAATATTTTCCAAAGGGCATCTATTAAGGCCACAGGATTTGGGTTTTTTAGCCGCTCAGGGGTTCGAAAAAATTGAAACCGTTGCGCAACCAGTAATAGCTTTATTGTCTTCCGGAGATGAACTCGCAAAGCCGGGAGAGACATTACAGCCAGGTAAAATTTATGACTCAAATACCATTACCATCAAAAGTTTAATCGAGTCTTTCGGTGCTAAAGTGATTGACCTGGGCATAGCCAGGGATGACCTGGCTGACATTCACAACAAATTACAGTCCGTTCAATCATTGCAAATTGATTTGCTCGTTTCTACTGCCGGTGTCAGTGTGGGCGTCTATGATTTCATTCGTGAAGTTATCCTCAAAGATGGAATTCTGAATTTCTGGAAAGTAAATATGCGGCCGGGTAAACCACTCACCTTTGGTGAATATATGCAGATACCTTTTATCGGTTTACCTGGAAATCCAGTTTCAGCTTTCGTTTCAACGCTGATTTTCATTAAACCAATCATCCATCAATTACTTGGCATCCAGAAAAATATCGACCTCCACACCGCCATTTTGAATGAAGAAATCAATTCTGATGGACGGGAAAGTTATTTACGGGCAGAAGTTTTGTTTGACCAGGGGAACTATCTGGCTAAACTCACCGGTCATCAGGGTTCAGGAAATATATACTCATTAGTTTGTGCAAACGCTTTACTGATTATTCCTGCTGGTGTAAAATCCCTGCCTAAAGGTAACAAGGTAAATTTCTTTTGGATTTAACGAGTTTATGAAGCTAAAAATTGGTACGATAATAATCGCCATTCTCGGAAGCCTGGATGCGATCTATCTAACAATTATTAAATTTACAGACAATAAAGCTTTATGTATACAAGGCATTGGCGATTGTTGGACAGTAAATAACAGCAGTTATTCAGAATGGAATGGAATACCAATCTCATTATTTGGCATCCTCGCTTATTTAAGCATAATTTTGATATTAACTTTACAAAATCGAGTAAAATTCCTTGTCGATTTTGGCAGCATTTTTGTTTTTGGTATCGCATTAATTGGTTTTTTATTTTCAATTTATTTGACATACCTGCAATTTGCTGTTATTAAAGCGGTTTGTCCATTTTGTATTGTTTCTGCCACCACAATGACAATAGTTTTTTTCCTTTCTCTCATAACATTACGCAACGAGCAAAGAGAAAACAATCTAGACTAAATTTGATATATCAGGAGGAAATTATAAATGCCAAAGATTCGATGTCATTATGAGGATTGTGAGTTTTTAGATGAAGGGTTTTGTTCCGCGGCATTGATTGAACTCGACCCCGACAAAGGTTGTTTAACCTACACACCCTCTGCTGATTCTATACCTGAAGAACCCTGGGATAATGACGATGAAGATGAAGCGGATGAATGGGGGGAATTGACCAGTTTAGACGAAGAAGACGAAGATGACTGGCTGGATGAGGACGAAGAATACTAAGGGAAAGAAAAAGCAGCTGAAAAGGCTGTTTTTTCTTTTAATTAATTGAATCATTTTTATCGTTATCACAAGAATTTTTTTATTGATATATTCCAAATATAGGTCTTCAATTTATTATCGCTTCTGGGTCTACCAACGTGGTACGGATTTTCCAAATTCCATCAATCTTATCCATGATCATAACGATTTTAGTATCAGATGTTCTCCAGCTTAATAAAGCAATTCCACCGTGGATTTCCACTGTTGGATTGGGATCATCCAAGCTGTATTGGCCTGTTTCAAACAATTTGAAATAATTATTAGGCGTTAAAACGCAAACGTCATATTTTTTATTTTCATCAATCCCTTGTTGCGTCACCAATAAAGTTGCAGCGCTTAAATCACCTTCAGCACAAAATTCTTCAAACTCATAATAAGTGTTTTTTGGCCCATCACTTAAACGAGTACAGTTTGTTAAAAAAAATATTGAAATAATGAAAGTGATGAATAGTCTCTTCAATGTTGTCTTTCCTTTTTCAAATGGAGGTGAATTTTTGTCGGTGTGTTTGTTACTCTTTCCAGGACCCAGGAATATCTCATATTAATTGGTTCTTCATAATAAAAAAGCTCAATCACCGGGCACCTGCATCATCGAATTATGTAAGATCAAAATCATACCTCATTTGATGATTAATCAGGCAGTAGAGAGCTATTTCCATCCAGTTAACACAAACCTATGGTTATAGCCTGTTTAGGAGAGATCAATAGATTATCTGTTGTTGCTGTCTGCATTTCAAAATTATAAATCAATTCTCTTTAAGTCAGTATTTGCAACTCCTTCGATCACTTTTCCATCATAATTAAATCTAGACCCATGACATGGGCAATCAAAACTTCTTTCAGCATTGTTAAATTCCAGTTCGCACCCCAGATGAGTACAGGTACTATCCGATAAAAAGAGTTTTCCCTTGGGATCTCTATAAGCAGCAATTCTTTTTCCATGGTACTTAATAATCCCGCCTTCATCATTTTTGATGTCATTTAAGTCCATCTCATCCGGAAAAATTTTCCCTTTAATAAGTTCTTTTGCCACGTTAATATTCGTTTTTATGAAGCTACCCAAATTACTTTTTACTTCTCCTCTTGATGGATTGTATAACTCTTCATACTTAGAATGAATGCCACTGATTAAATCTGTTATCAGAATACTGGAGAAACTGCCCTTACTCATACCCCATTTATTAAATCCCGTCGCTACAAATATATTTTCATCATTTGAAGTAAGATTTCCGATGTAAGGAATATTGTCTATAGATTTATAGTCTTGTGCAGACCACCTGAATGCTGGATAATCCACTCCAAAATTGGTTCTTGCGAACTCCAGTAACCTTTTATAGCTTTCTATTTCCGAATCAGATTGACCCACTTTATGTCCCTGACCCCCTACTAACAGATAATGGATTCCATCTGTGTACGATAATCTCAGTGAATAGGGAGAGTCGGAATTAGAAATCACCATATAGTGTTCATCGAAAGGTTCTTTGATCGCAAATGCGAGTAAATAAGATCTCAGTGCTTCCAGCCTTGTAAAATAAAATCCATTCTCCTCAAAGATGGGATAAGCTGTGGCGAGGACCAGTTTTTTGCAACTGATAACCTTTTCCTTTTCTGTCACTATTTTTATAGATTCATTTTCTCTTACAAGCTTTTTAGCTTTCGTATTTTTAAAGATAGAAACATTATTTTTTAACAAGTAAGTGATTAAAAAATCCAAAAATTTTACCGGGTTCAGTTCAAATTGTGAATCAACCTTTAATCCTCCCTTTCCTTTAAGGTTAAATGGTAAATCGTAGATTATCTCATGAGGGATGTTTAATTGTTCATAAGCTGATTTTTCCTCTAATAGTTCATCAAATTGTTCTTCACTTTCTGCATAGATGATTGAAGAAGTCTCTTTAAAATCACAGGATATGTTGTGTTTTTCAATCATCGAACGAACTAAATTCAAACCCTCTAATTGGGATTCGTAGTATAGTTTAGCTGTGTTTAAATCATAATTTTTTAATATTTCACTGTAAATTAGATCATGCTGAAAAGTAAACTTCGCGGTGGTATTTCCGCTCGCTAAATGAATTGGTTCCTGTTTGTCAATAAGTACCACCTTAAAACCGGCTTCATGTAGTCGATAAGCTGATGTAATTCCAGTAATGCCTGCACCAACGATACACACATCACAATTAATATCTTCTTCCAATGTAGGAATATCACTGGCAATGCCATCTTTCAGCCACAATGATAAACTTCGCTTCTCAAATATCGTTGTATTTTCCATTTTTTCCTCCTCCAAATCTAACTTCAATATTTGATTTACTCTTCTTCTCAAAGGATAATAATTTTGCTTAAAATTTCAAGCCGAACCTTCTAAATTCAGCAAAAAATCCTCCATTCTGCATTTAGAATGTAATTGGCCATCCTGTTAATCTGTTTTTCAGCAAAGCTGAAAACGATAAGTGCAACCATTAAAAAGTGCACCAGTTTGATTCATTATTAAAATAAATGTGGCGGTGTTTGACCGCCACAAACTGCTAGCTGGGGGCAACAGATTCGAACTGCTACTAACTGTTCCAGAGACAGCCGTCCTACCATTAGACGAGCCCCCACTGCCGCAAGTTTATCATATTCGGATTTCATTGTACAGGGATTTTTTTAATAATTATCTGAAAGAAAAATTTCCTGGACAATGAATCTAATTATGTGTAGCTTTCTAACATCTTGATGGCATCTTCAATTCTTGAAATCACTTTTTCTTTGCCAATAATTTCCATGGTTTCAAATAATGGTGGGCTGACCAATCGCCCGGTGACGGCTACGCGCAAAATACCAAATATCTGACCAGGTTTGTAACCCAATTTTTCCACCAATTCTCGCATGGGTGGTTCAGCAGTTTCGTGATTGATCTGAGGTAACTGCAGCAAGACCTGATGGATTTCCTTCAGAATAGTGAAAGACTCTGCCTGGGTCGTATTCTTTGCGATTAATTCAGCAGGATTAATAACAACATCGTCTTCAAACATAAACCCGGCCAGTTCAGGTGCATCATCCAGGGTTTGTAATCGTTCCTGAATAATGGGTGCAATCTGTTCTAATTTTTCCCTATCTGGTTTGTAACCCTTTTCAACAAAAAAGGGATGGATTCTATCTGTCAAATCCGGGATGCTCAGATTGCGAATATGCAACCCGTTAAAGTAATCGAACTTTGTGAAATTGATTGCTGCAGGCGAAGGGTTAAGTTTTTCCAGACTGAATTTTTCAACCAAATCATCCAATAAAAAGAATTCCGTATGATCGTCATAACTCCACCCCATTAACGCAATCCAATTAATGACTGCCTCCGGTAAATAGCCCAATTCACGCAGATCTTTTATAAAAATGGATTTTCCATCCTTAGCCAGATCTGAAGCCTCCCGCTTGCTCATTTTCCCTTTTCCCGAGGGTTTCAGGAAAACACTCAAGTGTACCCAGACAGGTTCCTGCCAGCCAAAAGCCTTATGGATCAAACTGTGCAACGGGAAAGTCGGCAGCCACTCAGAACCTCGCAATACATGCGTAATTTCCATCAAATGATCATCCACTGGAGCCGCCAGATGATATAAGGCCAAACCATCCGATTTTACAAGAATCGAATCATCCAGGGAGCTATTCTCAACAACAATTTCTCCTCTGAGAAGGTCGTGAACTGTTGTTGTCCCCGTCTTGGGAGTCTTAAATCGAACAACATGGTTTTCTCCATTTCGAATGCGACGATCTGCTTCTTCTAAAGATATGTCCCGGCAGGTGCCGTCGTATTTTGTCGTCTCTTTATTGCGGATTTGCTCTTCCCGGACTTTCTGCAAGTGTTCATGTGTACAAAAACAGTAAAACGCATGGCCGGATTCCACTAATTTCCGGGCATAGCGCTGGTAGATTTCTTTCCGTTCTGATTGACGGTAGGGACCATACTCGCCGCCTTTATCCGGCCCTTCATCCCATTCCAGTCCCAACCAATGCAATCCATCCAATAATTCCTGCTCGGCACCTTCAACATACCTTTTTTGGTCTGTATCCTCAATTCGTAAAATAAACTGACCCCCGGTTTGTCTGGCGAATAGATAATCATATAATGCTGTACGGGCACTCCCTAAGTGCATATGACCAGTGGGTGAAGGGGCAAAACGAACGCGGGCTGGTTTCATTGGTATTCTTCTCCTATTATTATTCTCGATGCCTATGCGCAGAAACGCTCTCTACAAATCCGATCCCCAATAACAACGAGGCTAACGAGCTGCCTCCATAACTGATAAATGGCAAGGTTAACCCGGTGACCGGCAAAACATTCAGGTTCACGCCTATATTAACCGCCATTTGGAAAAAGAGCAATGTGCCCACCCCATAAGCAATTAATTGACCGAACATATCCGAGGCTTTCTGGCCTACTCTGAAACAGCGATATATGATAAACACCAGGATCGACATGATAAATACGGTTCCAATAAATCCAAACTCGTGAGCCATTGCAGAAAAAATAAAATCAGTATGGCGCACTTTTAAGAAACGCAATTGAACTTGTGGTCCTTGACCATATCCCAAACCTAGTAAGCCTCCCGAGCCAATCGAAATTTTGGCCTGATCTACGTTGAATGTTTCTCCAAATCTTGCATTTGGATCTGGAAACAAAAAATCTGTTACCCGCCGTTGCTGATAGTCCTCTAGAAAACTAAAGCCGATCGCACCTATAACAATTCCGACCGCCAAAAATAACATTAAATATTTAAACGGCAATCCTGCATACCACAAAAGAGCAAACCAGATCACAAAAATGACGATTGACATGCTTAAATTAGGTTGGATAAATATCCACAAAACAACAAAAGCAGTGATCAGGAAACTCTTTAGAATCCAATTCAAATTTTTATCCTGGTCCTGGGTTTTATAAAAATAATCCGCCAGTATCACAATCATGATCGTTTTTACCAATTCAGAGGGTTGGATCAGAATAACACCAGTATCAAACCAGCGAGCTGACCCATAGACTGCTGTTCCAATGACATAGATACCCATCAAAATAAGAACTGAAAATATATACATAATACGGGTTAACGAGGATAGGTAACGATAATCGATGAGTGAGGTCAGAAAAAGAACAACAAATCCACCCACCACAAATATCACCTGTCTGGATACAGAATTGGCTATTTGTTCATTTCCAGCAATCGCGGATTGAATCATCGCAATTCCAAAAATACATAGAATAAGCACGCCCCCAAATAATAAATAATCAAATTGCTGCCAGAAATCTCGTTTAAACATTTTTATTTCTTACGACGATCGTTTCATTTTCTGCGTTGAGGTGTGGTGGCGATCGGAATATCTGCGATTAATCGATGCTCTTTACCTTCCTGGGTCATATTAATTTTCACTTTATTGGGTTCAATATGAATATATTTGGAGATAACATCGATTAATTCATTTTTTAAGCTTTCCAATTGTCCCGGGGTGATATCCGTACGATCATGGATCAGCACCAGTTTTAATCTTTCTTTCGCTGCATTCGCGCTATTTTTATCTTTTGTAAACAGGTTTTTGAGGAAATTATCCATTAATCACCTCTGAATTTCATCATTTTAGCCAATTTATTAAATAATCCACCATTTGCTTCAATATTCATGAAGGGGATGTCCTCGCCCAATAATCTTTTTGCTATGTTATGAAAAGCTTGACCTGCCTTTGAATTGTTAGCAAATGTGACCGGTTGACCACGATTAGAAGCCACGAGAACTGATTCATCTTCCGGGATCACCCCAAGTAGTTTTATCGCCAGCAATTCAAGCACATCCTCTGTATTGAGCATGTCCCCTCTTTTCGTCAATGTTGGATTGACCCGATTTAAAATGAGTTGAGCAGGGCCTTTTTCTTCAGCCTCCACCAAACCAATAATTCGATCAGCGTCTCTAACCGAGGACACCTCTGGATTGGTCACAACCAAAACAAGATCGGCTGGGGCCAAAGCATTACGAAATCCGCGTTCTATACCTGCAGGAGAATCGATAATGATCCAGTCCATTTCATCGCGTAATTCATCACACAGACGTATCATATCGCTGGGCGAAACTGCACTTTTATCTCTGGTTTGAGCAGCAGGGATCAGAAAAAGTTCCGGCAAACGTTTATCGCGAATCATTGCCTGTCGAACTCTACAGCGCCCTTCCACAACATCCACCAAATCATATACTATTCGGTTCTCCAAACCCAGAATCACATCTAAATTTCTTAAGCCAATATCTCCATCAATACAGACGACTTTTTGATTCTCTTGCGCTAATGCAACTGCTAAATTAGCAGTGGTCGTTGTTTTGCCAACGCCACCTTTTCCACTGGATATTGTTAATACCTTAGCATTCATAAACTTGTTTTACCTCGTCTTCGGATTCCATGTTTCAGCAACAACCTGTCCGTCAATAATTTTTGCCACCTCTGGTTGAGGTTTCCCTTTTCGTTTTGGAGAAATGGCGATAATGCCAGAAATACGCAGTTGTGTGGGTATTAAATCCAGGGCACACACAGTGGCTTCCTGATCGCCGTTGGATCCGGCATGCACCACACCCTGGCACCTGCCCCAGACAATAATACTACCCGCAGCGATGATTTCACCGCCCGGGTTTACATCTCCAAGAATGACAACATGACCATTCGAAACAACTTTAAACCCGGAGCGAATGGTTTTTCGAAGAAAAATTGCATCCTCTCCAGGAATAGAGGATTCAATTGATTTGATGATGCGCTCTGGTTTTGGTACCGAGATTCTGGTTGCCAATCCCAGGTCCTGCGCTGTCAGTTCAGTGGTCGCTGAAGTAGACAATATAGCCCAGAGGACAATGCTTTTATCCGCCAGACGGTCACGTAACATTCCTAAATCGGCTGCATGCAACACTCGATTACCAACGTCCAGGGCTAATTTTGCCCCTAGAAAAAATTTCTCTTTTTCCGAAATTTTATCCATCAGCGCATTATGAACATCCTGCCAATCTCCTTCCCCCAGAGTGACCAATAATCCTTCTCTAATTCCCTTTATTTGTATGGTTTCCGCTTGTTTCAATTGTACTCTTCCATGATAGGGATCCATCCATCTGGATGCATCAAAGTTTAAATTATAGCATTAAGAGCTTTTTTATTGATTGATCTCTAACCCCTGATCAACGGCTTTCAGCGCAAAATATGTTTCCAGGATATCCCGAACGACCGGTCCACTCAACACTGCCCCTTCATCACCGTCGTAAACGAAAACAACAACTGCAATTTCAGGATCATCAAAAGGAGCATATCCAACATACCAGGCATGGGCGGGCCAATTACCCGGATTACAGATATTCTTCTCCTGGGCAATATTGTCACAATATTCAGCAGTACCTGTTTTTCCAGCTGAGGGTACTGTTTCACCGGCAAAAATTAATGCGGATGTACCATCCACCACTACTTCTCTAAGGGCTTCCTTGTTTTTTGCAATCACCCATGGTTCCACTGTCTTTAATTCGCCTGTGGTTCTGAAATTTTCATCATAAACCTGGATCACTGGATCTTTCGTGATGTCCCGAACCTGAACCGGTGTAAATGGTTGAATCACATTTCCTTCTGCATCCAATATCTCTTTCACTAAGGTGGGTTTCATCATAATGCCATCATTCGCAATCGTCGCAAAGGAAACCAAAACCTGGATCGGTGTAGATAATACATATCCCTGCCCCATCGTGGCGATATAGGTATCACCGGTGGACCAGTTTTCACCCACATTAATTCTTTTCCAGGTCGGGTCAGGGATTAATCCTTTCATTTCACCAGGCAATTCGATTCCCGTGATTTCTCCATACCCCAAAGCTTTGGAGTACTCACCAATTCGCCATATATTGAGACCAACCGGAACCTCATCCCCATAGCCACCACCGACTTTATAGAAATACACATCGCAGGATAAAGCTACGCCACGCATAAAATCTACCGTTCCATGCCCAGCACCTGTATCCTTATATGTATAACAAACATATTCTCTTTGGCTCCCGGGGTCATTCGGCGAAAATTGTTCAAGAATGGTGATCTTTCCCGGATCTTCCACTGTTGTCTCCGGCCTGACGACATTTTCATTCAAAATACCGACGGCAGGTGCCAGCTTAAATACTGACCCGGGAGGATGTTCTGCAGAAATGGCATGATTAAATAACGGCTTGCGAGGATCCAGTTGTAATTGATTGTAATAATAAGCCGGAATGATCCTCGCCAGACGGTTATTTTCAAAGGTTGGATAACTTACCAAAGCCAGTATTTCTCCCGTTTTAGGATTCATCGCGATGACAGCGCCTACATTATATTTTTCAACCCCTTTGATCAGATTGTATTTCTTCATATTTGCCAGCAATGCTGTTTTAGCCGCCGCCTGCAGCCTGGTATCGATGGTTAATTTAATGTTATTTCCAGATTCTGCAGGAATAGGTACCTCGAGGTCACGAATGAGCTTCCCTGCGCCATCTACTTCTACAACTCTTTGACCATTTTTCCCCAGTAATAACTCATCCAGGTATTGTTCAACCCCAGCATATCCAACCTTATCCCGGTTGGCAACAAAACCAAGATCCTCATAATAATCAACCTGTGAAGCCGGGATTGGGCCTAAAAACCCGATCACCTCTGAAGTCAATTCCCCGGTGGGATAATCACGCACAGGAACGATTTCAATATCAACCCCTGGCCAATCACTCTTTTTTTCTCTGATCACCATCGCAGTCTCGGGATCAATATCACATTTGACCTGGACTGGGCTATAAGGAGCATTGGTATCCCCTATATACACAATCTCCTTTAATCCGAAATCGTTATAGCAGGGCGTAAAATTCTTAATTGCTTCCTCATCATCAATATTGCCGCTCGTGACAGGTATGTCGATCAACTTTGAAAGTTCCCGATAAATGCGTTGCATGTCACCATTGGGATTATAAGTATCCACATCCGGCAATAGCGCTGGTGTAACCACCACATTGTAAGAAGCAATATTTCTGGCCAGAACAAAACCGTTGCGGTCATAAATAATTCCCCTCTGTGTGGTTTCACTAATCTCTCTGATGCGATTCTCATTTGCTTGTTCGAGAAATGCTGCACCCTCAACCACTTGAAGAGAAAATAACTGATAGACATAATAGAGCAGGACAGCAATCATCACGCCGAAAAACACAAAAACACGCCAGCGCTGCACTCTGAATTGATCTAGAATTGATTGATTCATGTTTCCTCCGCCAAAGGATAAACCCAGCGTTGCAATTCATTAACAAGCAGAAACATAGGAACAGCAACAATCAAATTAATAATCATACTAGGTAATATTACTGATTGAAAAACTTCTTTTGCAGTCATTGGTAATCCGGATAATTGTAAGTAAAAGCCAAATATAGCAAGATGTAAAAACGTGAAAATTGCACTAAAAATTAGCATGCTTACAATCGGTAACTGTTGAATATTATTCTTACTCCAAAAGACCACAAAGGCAATGATACTGTATAGTCCAAGGATGATGCCAATTGGTTCCGCAGAAATCAAGGAAATGAAGAAAATTGTAATACCAGAATAAATAACGATATCCAACATACCTGTCTGTTTTTGAATAACCCAGGCAATTGCGCCAAGCATTAACAAATCTACTTTTCCAGCGAGAATTTGAATGTAACTAAAAATTCCCAATTGCAACATAGCAATAATTAAGACAAAAAATAAAATAAATATTTTTCTCATTTTATTCAGTTTGATCAGGTATTAATGGAGTTATATCCACTGGCCTGAAGTTTTTTATCACCAAAACAGCTTGCAATTGTGAATAATCAATAATGGGTTGTAAGGTAGCTGTCTGGAACAATTCATTTTCGAATCTTCGAACCGTAATCACCTGCCCTATTATAATGTCAGATGGATAATTTCCACCGAGACCCGATGTAAGAATTACCTCACCTGGTTCGAGATTGGTACCCTGTGGCACCATTTCAAGCGTAATTTCGCCGGTAATGGATCCATTAATTTGCGCATTAACCGCTTGTGTCTGTAATTTGACATTTACAATGGACGCGGGGTCGGTGATTAATTGAACCCGTGCCGCTCCGGCGGTTACCGCATCAACTCTACCAACCAATCCGGATTGGGTAACGACTGGCATACCTCTGCGAATGCCCTCATCGCTTCCATGATCAATGATGATGTAATGAAGAAAAGGGCTGGGATCTTTTCCAATCACCGCAGCAGCAGAATATTGATACTGAGGCCGGGTTCTGGCATAACCTAATAGCTCCTCCAAGCCCTGCGATTCTTCTAGTTGCTCCTGTAAGATGATTATCTGCGATTGTAAGCGGGCTACCTCATTCTCAAGTTCAATATTCCTGACTCTTAATTCCTGCACGTCCTGAGGCGCATTTAACAACTGGCTTACAGCAATATATCGGGAAGAAATCCATTCCTGTGCACCCAAAAACGGTCTGGTCAGAACAACCAGCACCGGACTCAAATATCCACCCAGAGCCAATAATATTAATCCGACAGCGATTAAAACAACTGTAAAGGATTTTATTGAATTAAAAAATTTTTTCATTTAATTTTAGTTTTATTAAAAAACCATCCAATTAATCGATATCAACGAGCAATTTGGAATATTTTTCTAAATCATCAAGCACCATTCCAGCACCACGAGCAACACAGGTCAAAGGATCCTCAGCAACCCAAACTCGCAGATTTAATTCATCCGTCAATCTTTCTTTTAAACCCAGTAATAAAGCACCCCCACCAGCCAAACAGATACCATTTTCCATCAAATCTGCGACGATTTCAGGTGGGGCTTCATCCAGTGCATCTTTAATCGTGTCAATAATCACCTGAACGGAAGAACTCACTGCTTCCCGAACTTCGACAGATGAAATCTCTAATTCTTCAGGTAAACCTGTGACCAGATTTCTGCCGCGCACACGCATTGTTTTTTCGGTTGGCAAAGGGTAAGCTGAGCCGACTGTCATTTTTACCTGTTCAGCCATCCTTTCACCAATTAACAAATTGTACTTGTTGCGAATATAAGTGATTATGTCTTGATCAAGCTCATCCCCAGCGACACGTAATGACCGGGAAACAACAACTCCGCTCATTGAGACAATGGCAACCTCAGATGTACCGCCACCAATATCAACGATCATACTTCCAATCACGTCGGTAACCGGTAAGCCAGCCCCGAGCGCAGCTGCCATTGGTTCATCGATCAGATACGTTTCACGCGCTCCTGATTCTTTGGAGGCATCATAGACTGCATTTTTTTCAACTTCTGTCGCTCCGGAAGGAATACCGATCACCACACGAGGTCTTGGTAAAGGTACCAATGTTTGTTGATGTGCTTTACTGAGGAAGTAGCCAATTAAATCCTTGGTTACATCATATTCTGAAATCACACCATCACGGAGTGGTCTCACGGCAATGTGCGAAGCGGGAGTTCGCCCAACCATTTCCTTCGCCTGCAATCCAATTTTTTCGGGTCGTCGTGTTTTCTTGTCCAGAACCACCCAGGAAGGTTCGTTAATAACAATCCCTTTACCACGAACATTTACCAGGGTATTCGCTGTACCTAAGTCAATTCCAATATCTAATGAGAAAAGTCCAAACAACCAGTTTAGTGGACGGAATGCCAAATTATTACTCCTGAAATAGGATTTATTAGACTGGATTATAACATACTGAAATATTTAAGATTTCATTTAAACGATTTTATCAAACTATCCATAAATTGTTAATTTATTCATTTATTTTATTCCCCCGGGTCCAGGAAATTGATTCCCCAGGAGAAATCCACCATAAGCGAAAACTAACATTTTTAGAACTTTGCCTATAAAGCAGAAGAACAAGAAACGATAGAGCGGTATTTTCATCGCACCTGCCATCATTCCCACAATATCAAAAGCGGGATTGGGGATGAAAGCCAATACAACAATAGTAAGATCCCCATACTTTTGCATCCAACCTTCTAATTTATCATGCCATTTGGTTTTCTCAATAATTCCCTGGCCGCTGAATCCTGCCAAATAACCAGATATCTCCCCAATTGTGGCTCCTCCGCCGGCAGCCAATGCGACTAAAACCGGATTGAATACAGCCCCCATCGCAGAAGTGATCAATACACCCGGTACGGGCAATATTAAAGAGGCGTTCGTCAGCAAAGAAGCGAGGAAAATACCAACATAACCAAATCTTTCCAGATATTGAATACTCTCGCGATTAAGAAATAATATGATCGTTAATCCGATCACAAAGATTATTGCTAACCATCTCAGGATTGTTAGACGTTTCGCTTCGCTCATTTATCGAATTCTAGACTGGTCTCAGTCGATTTTAATAAAGACTCAACCCTCGCAATTACCATATCCAGAGCAACCTTATTTCTTCCCCCTTCCGGGATAATAACATCAGCGTATCGTTTTGAGGGTTCAACAAAATCCAGATGCATTGGTCTTACGGTCGCCATATATTGGGTGATAACCATATCCATCGAACGACCTCGTTCGGCAATATCACGTTGTAAGCGCCGAATAAAGCGAATATCATCATCAGTATCAACAAAAATCTTCACATCAAATAAATTTCTCAATCTTGGTTCTACAAAAATTAGAATTCCTTCAACCACAATCACTTGTTGAGGTTCAACTTCGATCACCTGTTTCGTCCTGGTATGGGTAGTAAAATCGTAAACTGGTAAGAATATTTTCTGCCAGTTTCTTAATTGAACCACATGTTCAATGAGTAATTCGTTTTCAAGAGAATTCGGGTGATCAAAATTTATTAACTTTCTCTGATCTGCGGGAAGCGCGCTCCAGTCACGGTAATATGCGTCATGTTGTAAAAAAGCAATTCGATGCGCACCAACACCTTTTAAAATTTCATTTGCGACGGTTGTTTTTCCAGAGCCAGATCCCCCAGCAATACCAATAACGAGAGGTGTTTTTCTTTTCATCATAAAAAAATTATAATCACATTCCATTAAATACTGTAATATTAATCCATATCAATATCAGGAGAGGTCATGTTTGAATACTTCCAAAATCCGTTTTTTTGGGCTGGAATTAGTTTATTAGGACTTCTGGGTGCTAATACATCAGTCAATACGCGCTTTGGAAAAAAATACCGGCTTTTTGGTCGATTATCAGGAGTGCTATTCAGTCTGGGTAGAATTATTATGGTTCTTCCTTTTATTAGCCAACCCAGATTAAATGAATCTCTTTTAACCAACCTTGCGGGTATTTTGTTGGGAGTAATCAGTATTATTTTTTTAATTCCGGGTTGGATTAACCAACCTCTTACCGCTCCAAAAGAAAATTTAGGATTTAAAACAAAAGGTTTGTATAGTATTGTTCGACATCCTTTTTATCTGGGTGAAGTTTTATTTTCTCTGGCGCTGGCAATTTATTTTCGTTCCATTATCGGTATCGCCGTTACACCAATCTGGTGGGTAGCACTACAACTCCACATTATCCATGAAGAAGAAAGTCTTGAAAAAGTCTATGGCCCATTCTATCTCGAATACAAAAACCGGGTAAAAGGGCGCATTTTTCCGCTTCCTCCCTTTAATCTAAATACCACCATTCCTGTTTACCCTTTCAAGAACCTGGTGTTCAGAGGAGGCGGAATGAAAGGTTCTGCTTATACTGGTGCCCTGGAAGTTCTTGAACAAAAAGGAATATTGAAACAAATTAAACGTGTTGCCGGTTCTTCTGCGGGAGCGATTACTGCAACCCTGGTTAGTTTTAATCAGGATTTTTCCGAAACATTGAAATTAATTGAATCGCTCGATTTCAAGTTGGTACCTCAACTCGCCTCGGACAATCGTGAAAATGAACCAGAATGGTTACCAAGGTTTATTGGAAAAGAAATTTCCAAAATTACCGGTGATTTTGAGGCTGTGCAAAGACTGATGACTAAATATGGTTGGTATTCCAGTGAGTATTTCAACCGTTGGATCAGGAAGATCATTGCAAAAAAATGTGAGGGGAACGCCGACGCGACATTTGCAGACTTTCGCAGGTTTGGATTTAAAGATTTATATGTTGTGAGCGCGAATGTCTCCAAATTGGAAGTAGCAGTATTTTCAGCTGACACCACGCCTGATTTTGCTGTTGCAGATGCAGTGAGAATGTCAATGTCGATCCCCTTATATTTCGAAGTGATGCGATTTGATGGTGAAGTATTTGGTGAAGGGGATTACTTTGTTGATGGTGGAATACTTATGAATTATCCATTGCACATTTTTGACCATCCTAAATTTAAAGAAAATAACATCTGGTATGAAAATGGTATCAATTGGGAAACACTTGGTTTTTATTTATACACCAATGCCAACTTGATATCAGAAACAAAGAAAATTGAAAGTTTTAAAGATTTCATTTCCCATCTGTATGAGTCATATAATATAAGTTTGCAAATGGCTGAGATTGAACATAACCCCAATGTTCAGAGGCGCTCTGTTAAAATAAATACACTCGGGGTCTCCTCCACCGACTTTCACCTGTCCAAGAAAGATCAAAAATTTAGAGACCTGATTGACGAAGGCAGAAAGGCTACATTAAATTATCTGGAAAATTATCACCGGTTTATAATAAAAAATTAGAGCCACCGAAATCCTCAAGAATTATGCAATATGAATGATAGATTTTTTAAACCCTATCAATCACAACCACTAAGAATCTGTACAGACTCCCATGCTCGATCTCGCTCAAGAGAGCTTTCTGTATTATCAATTATTCGATCCCATAATTGACAAACTACCGATGAAATTGAAGGTTGTCCTTCAAACATCGGTGTCAGTGCTTTTTTAGAAATATCAAGTGCTTTTTCCCAATCCCCTACATGTGCAAAAACTTCTATTGGCATTAACCATTCGGAGGGGGTACGTGGAGATTCTCCTTGAGTAATCTGAGAATTAAGCAATTCTGCCGCCGCTTGCCAATCCTTTTGTTGGCGTGCTAAATCAGCTTTTTCAAAAGCATAACACCATCCTTCAGTGCTGGTTTCACCAAAGATTTCAACAGGTAAGTGCACAGACTTCTCTTTAGGTACATCCTCTATAAATGAGGTGTTTGATAATTTTGCTGCATCCCGTAATTCCAATGGAATTAGAGGATTATTTGCGTCGAGTTCAGGATCAAGTACTCGTAAACAATACCTCGGATGATGGTTAATAACCAATAATTGCGAAGTTGAGCCCTGAAAGGTTGCAACTAAGTAATCGGATTCTATTGGTATATTTAACTCAAAAGCCTTAATTTCGTTCCCTAATCGCACCTCCGGGTAATACCAGAAATAATCCATCACCGGTGGTATATTCTTTGATCCATATATTGCATTCAAAGGTGCAGTTAACGAATTATCACTATAATGAGTCGAAGGAAAATAATTTCCCACTATTGCAGTTCCTGGAGTAAGATATGGAGCTCTCCATGTAAGTTGTCTAAACAGTTTGGTGTGGTTTTCCCAATCCTGCCTATAGTCAAGTGCGATTTGAAAATGTAACCCTACCGCGAATCCAATAAATAATGCCGCTAAAATTTCTCTGGACCACTTGCGCTGAGGGATTGAAACCAACAACACAGCTAGCAATAGGCTAACCCCAGGCATGTAAGATAGTGTAAAACGGCTTGTATGGAATTCCAATGAAACAGGCATTTCAGTAAACCAAAATGGCCACCCTGCTAAAGCAATCCAAAATATAGCCATTATAAAACTACCCCAAATTTCAGAATTATTATGGTGAACAGATTCTGATTTTCGCCGGGTAAAGTAAAACAAACTCCCTGAAGCAGCAACCACCATTAGCACAATATATCGAATAGTATTGATTCCTCCAAGGTTAGTTTTTATCGGAAGGGTGATTGCCTTTACCCATGCACCAAAAAAAACTAGTGACCAATCATGCAAAGCAAGTTTCGATAAGTCTATTAAAGATCCAAGAAAATTTGATTTTAATTTTTCAATAAAAACAAGAGAATAACTATAAGTTTGGTATTCAAAAAAGAATAATCGCCATATGGTTGGCGCGATAAAAATTATAAGATACGGTAAACTAAGTACCATCGAGAGTCTTAATCGCCGATCTTGTTTTTCTTTTAAGACAATCCAGATAATTAGTGGACGTATGAGATCAAGAAGATAAAAATATTCGGTAGTTAATAAATTCACAAGGGAGGCTAGAAAAGCCAAAATTGTTAATCCTAGAAACAGCGATGTTTTATTTTTAAGAAATGCATGAATAGATTTAATTGTTAACCATAAAGATAAAAAAAGAAAAGTTTCCGTTATGAAATAATGTGAATACGCAATAGGAATATATTGCTGGTCAAATCCAGGATAAACCATGAAAAATGAAGCTGCAAGTATAGCCATCAATTTTTTTTCTGGCCACAAAGTGATTAATAATTTCCAAAAAGCAATTGACCCAATCCAGCGACAAACCAGTCCAAAAATATGCCAATGCCAAGGAACAGCTCCAACGATTGGCATTGTGATTTGATAAATGTAGGCCAGAAAGGGCCGCTTGGTTGCAAAGTAATGTGTAAGTCCACTCGCACCAAATGTCTTATAAATGTAAATAAAAGGCCAATCATCCCAATAAAAACCTAACCATGGAATCATAAGCCCATACGCTAATAATCCTAAAAATAATAAGAACACTATGGCTATCCAATCAGGGAATTTTATTTCACGAAAATATATTTTTATTTTATACATTAGATGTCCTCAATAAAAAAATGCTCTATTCTGAGTAGCTTCATCACAATAATTTTCTATTTTACCGAAAAGTAAAACTTTAATTATTATCCTTTTTTGATATTTTTTATAATTTATACTCGAAAACCAAGTTTTTAGAAAAATTGGGATAATATTGTTTCCCAAATAATTGTGGGAAGCCCAGTTAAAAAGAGGAGGTTTGATCCTTGTTAAGTTACTCGAAAATATAATTTTAATCTCAACTAAATGTTTTATTGAATATATTGATATCCTATATGCTAAAATAAAAATCACTGAGCAAAAAACCAAAGTTTTATCAAATTTAAAAAATAGGAGCCACCGATGGGAGTCGAACCCATGACCTGACGATTACGAATCGTCTGCTCTACCAACTGAGCCACGGTGGCACGAGCGAGATTATATCAGGAGTAAAAACGATAGGCAAGGATTTATGATACACGTTGCAATGTTATCTTATCATACATGTCCATTAGCCACCCTGGGTGGGAAAGACACCGGTGGAATGAATGTGTATGTCCATCAACTAACCCGAACCTTAGGAAAAATGGGAGTGCGGGTGGATGTATTTACCCGCTCTCAGGATGAACATGTGCCGCATGTTCTGCATGATCTCGGTTATCACAATCGGGTTGTGCACATACCTGCTGGACCAGAGGTTCCGCTACCAAAAGCAGAATTAGAACGGTATATTCCCAAATTTGTTCAGGGTATCGAAGCTTTTGCAGAATTAAAAAATATCCAGTACGATTTGATCCACAGTCATTATTGGATGAGTGGGTTAGCAGCTATCGAATTATCTGAAAAATGGAACATCCCGTTTCTCCAGATGTTTCATACACTCGTTCTGATGAAAAACCGGATTGCCAAATCACCTCAGGAAAAAGAAGGTGATTATCGAATTCTTGGAGAGAAAAAGGTGATTTCAAAAGCAAATCGCATTATTGCCGCAACATTAGCAGAAAAATCACAATTGGAGTTTTTATATGAAGCGCCCTCCTCAAAAATTTCAGTAATCCCTCCTGGGGTGGATATACGCCACTTCTATCCCATTGCAGAGGATGAAGCCAAAGAAGTTGTGGGAGTACCAGAAAAAACTCACACCATTTTGTATGTAGGAAGAATCGAACCGCTAAAAGGAATCGATTTACTGATAGAAGCAATATCCATCATTCAAAAGAATGGAGATCTACAATGCTGTCCTCATAACCTCGTTATCATTGGTGGAGAACCAAATGCAAAAGCAGAGGATATGAATGCAGAGATGGCACGGTTACAAGATTTAGTGGAAGATTTAGGAATTGAGAATTTTGTCATCTTTTTAGGAAAACAAGATCAACACATGCTTCCTTATTATTATTCAGCTGCTGAAGTAGTGGTTATGCCCTCGCATTATGAATCTTTTGGTATGGTGGCATTGGAAGCGATGGCCTGCGGAACGCCAGTTGTGGCGTCCCAGGTAGGTGGTCTGGCATTTTTGGTGCGTGATGGTGAAACAGGCTTTGTTGTTCCTGGAAATGACGTACAAACATTAGCGAAACGATTAGTGGAATTGATTAAAAATAAGGAATTACGTGATAAATTAGGATCAAATAGCGCTCAATATGCCAGATTGTATGCCTGGGAAAATATCAGCGAAAAAATGATCGAAGTGTATCGCCAAATTTTAGGGCAAGAATGATCCGATTGTTAAACCGATATCATTCACTTAAAAACATGACGGTGGCAGGGTCACATTCATAAGCAATCGCTAAATAATAAGCCAGAAAATCACCAAACAGAATGGTTGTCCAAATTTGAGAAAGATGGTCATCCCCCCGAGCAGAATAAGAATCAGTCCCTAAACCATTACACATCAGTTCTATCTTAGCCTGATCCATCAGCGTTTCCATTTTTTGACCATTTAATCCCGATTTTAGAAAAATCACCATGGATTGCTGCGCGATCTGCTCTGGATTTTGAATCCCGTTTAATGAATGCTCTGCCAGATGAAAAATGTCTTCCGCATAGCATAAAGCTTTAGCACTCTGGTTGATCTGATCACTCCACCACCGGGCAACCGGTAGCATGATCCCGCCAGCTACAATTTTTACCCATCTACCGACCATCTGACCCGCCTGGCGTTTTGCCGGATTTTGAGCTGCAGGAACGTGAATATCATTGTATTGAATGGTTAACGCTAGCGCATTTATCAGCGTTTTGATCGCATCGGTGATATCAGGCACCAATCCTGATTTAAAGAGAATTCCATACAGAATGAAAGTATCAAACCCCAAAGTGGTTCTTGAAAACGAATGATCAGTAAACGCCCAATGAGATGCGTGATAATTTTGGAATTTATTTATTAATTCTTCGTTGTGAAGCAACAAGATTATCGACAAATTTCTCGATTCTGCCAATTCTATCAGTTGTTGCATTTCTTCAGCATTATTATCATCGAAAATGATAATAAGTAAATTCTCCCTACCTTGTAATTGATTTGGAATATTTAAACAAGTCTGTATTGATAAAATTTTAGAATTAGGATTGCAAACCATTGTGCGAAGAATTCCGATACCATTTGAATACATGGGAACTCCAGCGATGAATATTCGGGAAATTGATTGAAAATTTAAATTCTGTTGTTCCAGGACGTAGGTCCAGGTAGATTGTATTTGGGCTGGCAATCCACGAATTATCTCAATCATGTTTTTTTGATCGATTTGTTGAAGCTTGGTAATATCGTCAAAACACATCAGTAACCCTCCACAATAATTTTTATTTCAATTATTTTAACTTATGATTGATAAGGTTTTCACCTCAAAACCACGTTTCTATTATTATAATTGGCCTAAGGCAGATGGAATCTAAAACTAAAATAAAACCAATTACTTTCAGTAATAACTCCTGGAAGAAGAGCAACCACATCCCACCGGATGAAAATTCGGTTATCCTCACCGTAAATGGTGAAACCTGGTTATCTTTCAGTTGTTCGCCTTTCTTACAAGAGGAATTAGCGTTAGGATTTTTATTCAATGAACATATTATTGAATCAATCTCCGAAGTGGAAATTGTCAAGCTTTGTGAGAATAATAAAAACGTTGATGTCTGGCTAAATCATATAGCGAAAAAACCAGAAACATGGGAAAACACCTCTGGCTGCACTGGAGGAAAAACGAGTATGAAAAACAAAAAAGAAAAAATGGTTATTGACAATTTCGTTATTAAACCGCATAAAGTTCTGGATTTGTTTTCGTTTTTACTTTCAAAACAGGCAGTTTATAAAGAAACCAGGGGAGTTCATTGTTCGCTGTTATCCGACGGAGAAAATTTAAATTTAATTGCTGAAGATATTGGCAGACACAACACAATTGATAAATTAGCTGGTTTATTTTTAAGGGGCGAGCAAAAGAATTGGAAACAAAAAATAATCCTGACGACCGGCAGAGTTAGTTCCGAAATGATGCAGAAATCCGTAAGATTAGGCGCAGCTATTGTAGTTTCACGAACCAGCCCCACGTCAGCGTCTGTCGATTTTGCCAATGAGCACAACATCACCCTGATCGGCTACACCCGCAGGAATGAATTTACTGTATATTCGAATCCTCACCGAATAATGAATTAACTTTGCGTGCAATTCAGTTGCGCAATTGCATGCTCTTCAGGAGTATTGATGTTTGCAAAAGATATTAATTCAGGATCAAATTCCCGTAATTGTTGTTCACAAACAGGATGAACCACAGCATTTTCGTGCCAGGAAATCATTTTTCTTTTCCCGGATTTAATCGCTTCTTCAACCAGTGGTAAACAAGTGCTTTTTCTGTAAAAAGCATAAAATGGTTCAAAACCACTGGCAGTTCGAGGGATCACCAGATCCACAGGTTTTGCTTCAAATAAATTTTTCATAAACCTGAATAAATCAACATTGACAAATGGGAGATCACAGGCAATTACAAAAACCATCTCATGACTGGTATAGTGTAAAGCTGTATGTAGCCCTGCCAGAGCACCATAATTCTTGTAAATATCTGCATACATGTTAAGTCCAAATTGCTTATAACTTTCGGGGTTGTTCGTGGTGATGAACATTTCATCGGCATAGGGGATTAATCGTCCAATAATATTATCGATCATTGGTTTCCCACATAATTCTACCAACCCTTTTTCAACTCCCATTCGGGAAGATTGTCCACCAGCTTGAATTACAATTGAAACATTCATTGTTTATTATTATACTTATAATAGAATGTATTGGAGAATTTTTGTCCAATATCCATGTGAAGGAATTCCACATTAAAGGAGATTGAATGAGTGAATTGGATCTAAAACCTATCCGGAAAATCATTGATGATATGGCTCCACAAGGTAGAACAGCCTTGCTTCCTCTCCTGCATGAGGCTCAGGATTATTTTGGGTATATTCCAGAAGCTGTTGCAGAAGAAATTGCCCAGGCCATAAGCGTACCGCTGGCAGATATTTTTGGGGTGATAGAGTTTTATTCACTATTTTTTAAACACCCCATCGGAGAAACGATTGTGCATGTTTGCAATGATCCTGCCTGTGCGATGGCCGGGTCAGAATCGATTTATAAACTTTTAAACCAAAAGGAAAGTTTTAAATTTGCAGGTGAGGTCAAACCAAAAATTACAATTGAGGTTTCTGCCTGTTTAGGATTATGTGAACACGCACCGGCGTTATTGGTCAAAGGTGAACCAGTGATTACAAAAGATTTGCAATCCTGGGAAGAAATTTTTGAACCATCCCGGAAAAGACCCCAAACAATACTCGGTGGGGATGTCCATCGTCTGACAAAAAATTGTGGCAAAGGTAGCAGAACGAATCTTGATCAATACCTGGAGTCCGGAGGATACATCGGTCTCAAAAATGCAATCAAAATGCCTCCTAAAGACGTCATTAATCAGGTAAAAGAATCAGGTTTGGTTGGGCGTGGTGGCGCAGCATTTCCAACAGGTTTGAAATGGGAAGGAGCTGCCAATGCCAATGAAGAAATTAAATATTTGGTTTGTAACGGTGATGAGGCTGAGCCAGGTACTTTCAAGGATCGTGTTTTAATGGAGGATGATCCCCATCTTATCATTGAAGGTATGCTGATTGCTGGCTACGCTATCGGTTCCCAAAAAGGTTACTTCTACATCCGGGGTGAATACCTGACATCCTATAAACATGTGAAAGAGGCTGTGGAAGAAGCCAGAAAAGCTGGTTTTTTGGGAGAAAACATTCTGGGATCTGGATTTTCATTTGATATCGAAATCAGGCGAGGTGCCGGCGCTTATGTATGTGGCGAGGAAACAGCTTTGTTTGAATCAATTGAAGGAAAAAGAGGTTTTCCGCGTGTGAAACCCCCGTTCCCGACAACTCATGGATTGTTCGGAAAACCGACTGTAATCAACAACGTTGAAACATTAGCAAATATCCCGATTATTTTCTCTATGGGAATTGAAGAATACAAATCAATTGGCACAGAAAAATCACCTGGCTCAAAATTATTTTGTTTGTCGGGAGATGTTAATAAACCTGGATTATATGAAGTTCCTTTTGGGGTGACCCTCCGGCATGTGATTGAAAAATTAGCAGGTGGGATGCGTTCAGACCATCCACTGCAAGCAATTTTGATCGGTGGAGCTGCTGGTGCCATGGCCGATCCTTCTCAATTGGATGTCAGTCTTTCTTTTGAAGAATTACGGAAAGAAGGTCTGCCTTTAGGTTCAGGTGTTGTCACTGTCTTTGATGAAACCCGAGATCTGAGAGATGTGCTTTTTCGATTAGCTAATTTCTTTGCGGAAGAATCATGTGGAAAGTGCTTCCCCTGTCAAATAGGAACACAAAGACAATTCGAAATCATGCGAAGAATTTCGAAACGAGTTGTCAAAAATAGTGATATCAATGATCTGGAAGATATTATCGTCACCATGACTGATTCTTCTCTTTGTGGATTAGGACAAACTGCTGGTTCAGCAATTGGTAGCGCGATCAAGAAATGGCCAGCTCTATTTTCTAACCTGGGTGTGCAAAGAGAATTTACCGGAGAACAAAATGACTGAAACCGTTAAATTAGTAATTGATCAACAAAATGTTGAGTGTGAAAAAGACTTAACTATCCTGCAGGCAGCTCAAGCGATTGGTATTGACATCCCAACGATTTGTTATCACGAGTATTGCACCGCCAATGCGCTCTGTCGAATATGTGTTGTCGAGGTAAAAGGGGCACGCACTCTGATACCATCCTGTGTGGCTAAAGTTTCAGAAGGCATGGAGGTCGAAACCCACAATGCTAGAGTGAATCGCTCCAGAAAAACAATTCTGGAAATGATGTTAAGCACATCCGACCTCAGTCAATCCCCTGAACTATTAGAAATGGCTTCTGAATACGGAGCTGATCATCATCGCTTTACGGATGCAGAGCGGCGAGATCCCCCATTGATTGATGACAATTCCATGTTTGTCAGGGATTATGAAAAATGTATTTTATGCTGGCGTTGTGTACAGGTTTGTGCAGAAGACGCTCAATATGCATTCGCAATCAATTTTAAAGGCCGCGGTTATCACACTCAAATCAGCACTTTTTATGAAAAACCATTGCCAGAAAGCACCTGCGTTTTTTGTGGTCAATGTATTGGGGTTTGCCCAACAGAAGCTTTGAAACCAAAACGCCAATGGCTACTGGAACTTGGTTATGAGAGCAATCAGATCATGCAAATGACTCGCGCTGAACGCAAAAAAAAGACCAGAAAACCTCAAAATACGTCGGCTGAGGAATAAGAGGATCATTATGACTTTGATTAAAAATCAACCAGTAAAAACCACCTGTCCATTTTGCGGTGTAGGCTGTACTCTGCAATTGCATATCAAAGATAGTTTTATTTATAAAGTCACCTCTCCTTTTGATTCCGTCGTCAATAAAGGAAATTTATGCGTAAAGGGACGTTTTGGTTATGACTTTATCTACAATAAACGTAGAATTTTAAATCCTTTAATACGGAAAACACCCCAGAAACCAGGGGCTAGAACGCAGGCATTCAATTTGGATGAATGGCGGGAAGTAACCTGGGATGAAGCATTAGATTACACCGCCAAACGCCTGGTTGAGATTTACCAGCGTGATGGCTCTAAAGCATTGGCAGCTTACTGCTGTGCCAAAGCAACCAATGAGGATAACTATTTATTACAGAAATTGTTCAGAGCGTTATTCCGCACCAATAATATAGATCATTGCACAAGATTGTGTCATGCAGCCAGTGTTGTCGCTCTGCAAAAATCAATTGGGTCGGCTGCTATGTCAAACACCGCTTCAGAAATCATGGATACAGATGTATTCATCATCACCGGATCCAACACAACTGAGACGCATCCTATTATTTCCATCCAAATGATTGCAGCCATTCAAAAGAAAGGTGCAAAATTAATCGTGGTGGATCCTCGTCGAATAGAGATGGTAAATTATGCCACCCTCTGGTTAGATGAAAAACCTGGTTCGGATGTCGCAATTTTCTCGGGTATGGCCCATGTTATCTTAAAAGAGAATCTTTACAATAAAGAGTTTATTGATAACAGGACAGAAGGTTTTGAAATTTTTTCTAAATCAATGGAGAAGTTTACACCGGAATATGTTGAAACCATCTCTGGTGTTGACAGAGAGAAAATCATTCAGGCAGCACGCTTATATGCAAATGCGGAACGTGGAGCGATTTATTGGACATTAGGGATATCTCAATCCACACATGGTACTGATAACGCTCATAGTCTCATAAATCTGGCTCTGTTGACAGGCCATTTGGGGAAGCGAGGAACAGGTCTAAATCCTTTGCGCGGACAAAATAATGTTCAAGGGGCATCGGATGCTGGCGCTATGCCCTGGCATTATCCAGGATATCAGGAAGTGGAAAATGAGCAGTCTGCATTGAAGTTTGAAAAAGCATGGAATGTTGAACCCGGTGGTTTAAACCGCGTAAATGGATTAACCACCACAGAAATTCTTTCCAACGCCCATGTTGGCGGTGTGCGAGGTTTATTTATCATGGGTGAAAATCCAATGATGTCTGAACCCAACCTGAATGAAGCCCATCAACACATGCAGGAATTAGAATTTATTGCCTGTCAGGATTTGTTCATAAATGAATCAGGCTCATACGCTGATGTATTTTTCCCAGCCACAACTTTTGCAGAAAAGGACGGAACCTTTACCAATACAGACCGGCGTGTCCAGAGAGTGCGCAAAGCGATTGAACCGTTAGGGAATGCCCGCCCTGATTGGCAAATTATCAGTGATCTGGCCAAAAGAATTGAAAAATTATTGGGGAGACCCAACACTGCTTACTGGGATTATTCTCATCCCGAAGAAATTATGGATGAATTCGGATCCGTTGTACCCTCTTATCGGGGTATTACCTACGCCAGAATCGAGAAGACAGGTCTACAAACGCCAGTTCTGGATGAAAATCATCCTGGAACTCCTTTCCTGTATGCAGAAAGCTTCCCAATCGGAAAAGCAAAATTTTTCCCACTTGATTTTCGAACCATTGATGAACTTCCCGACAAGGACTTTCCCCTGATTCTCAACACCGGTAGGGTGCTAGAACATTGGCATGGCGGTACTCTCACACGGCATTCATGGGTTGATGATTTGTTTTCACAGGGTTTGGTAGAAATCCATCCTTCGGACGCAGAAAAATTGAACATCAACCACCTGGATGTGGTTAAGGTTCAATCCAGGCGAGGTAAAATCGTTTTAAGGGCTAATGTTACCCATAAAACAACAGCCGGAGTTGTTTTTATTCCGTTCCACTTTGCGGAAGCAGCAGCAAATTTCTTAACCAACGAAGCTATGGATCCGGAAGCTCTCATTCCGGAGTTCAAAGCTTGTGCTGTAAAAATTGAAAAGGTGAACGAAGATCAATTGCCTACCGACCAACCTTATCAGCCGCGTGGTCGGTACTAATCATCGAATAAGATGCAATCGAAATAGCTGTTCGTTAAGAAACAGCTATTTTTTTATTTCGTTTTGGTAAGATTGGCGATCAATTCTAAAAATTCAACCCACTCTTCCTGGAAAAAATGCAGGGTCACATTATTTAGTTCTAAATGATATGTGGTTTCGCCATCCGGTTCATCGGCTTTCCAGGCCATATAGTTTGCGGTTTCGCTAAGCGTATTTGTTAAGGGTCCATTATCCATCATTTTTCTCCTTCTCTGAAAGTACTTGGTTTTCGGGTTGATTATTGGTTTTATTTTTTCGTTTTTGTTTCATCCAATTTTTCACATCATTTTTTATCTTGAAGAAAAATCGAAAAAAAGGTTTGAATTGCTTTGGAATTTTTGGTTCACCTGACATACGATCCAGGGAAATTCTTTCCCAAGGATCAATATCGAACATTTTAAAAAATACATATTGACCAATTAATTTTGCAGATGCTAATACAGGTGCCGCTAATAATACTCCAACAAATCCAAATAAGTTGGCAGAAACAATGACAGCCACCATCACAGCAGCAGGATGAACCTTCAATGCATCACCCATAAGTCTGGGTACAACAAAATTGTCAAGAATAACATCAGTGATCCAGGACACTCCAATCACAACCAATGCATACGGAAAAGGTTCAAGCCCGAATATGGTTGTGCCCTGAAAAAGCGAAACTAGACCATAAGCTGTCCAGGCGACAGCAGGACCTACATAGGGTACAAACCTGGCTAATCCAGCAATGAACGCCAAACCATAATAAAAATTTACACCTAGCGCACCTAATAAAATGATATAAACAAAAATTGTGATCACAATGATCGTCAATTGACCACGCAGAAATGCATTCCAGGTGCGTTTTAGTTCAACACCCATCTGCTGAATATCGTAGTTATAGCCTGGTATATCAATCTTTAATAGATCGCTGCGGGCACCTTTTCCTTCCGAAAGGATGAAGTAGGAAATTAATATCGAGAAAAGTGACCAACCTATCATTGCTGCTGCACTGCCTGCTAAAGAGCCAACCAGGTTCCCTAATCCTGATAGGATGGGTTGAATCATAGATAATAATTGGTTGCCAATACTCACCAAATCTAATTCAGAAAAATCAATCACAAAACCACCAAATTCAAAGCGCAGTTGTGATAATTCATCCAGAAAAATTGGTAAATTCTTTATTTCTACCTGGATAAAACGAATCAGGCTGGATATCTGGTCAAAAACAGCAAATCCCCCTAATGTGATTAACCCCAGAAATAATATCAGGAGGATTAGATAAATGATAACAGCGGTTAAGCGCCATGAAATTTTTAATTTTTCTTTGAAAAAATCTGGAATAGGATAAAGAAGGAATGCCAGAAGAAATGCAAAAAATAATGGTGCCAGAATGTTGTTAAAACGAACAATTAAAAAAGTAAAAAAAGCAACCATAACCAAAGCTACGACCAGCTTTGTAGTACTGCTCCAAGATGGCGATTTTTCAATTTTTTTTGAATGCATTTCTTCCCTGTTTTAGTTAGCTCGTATTCTTTTTGTAAAAGCTCTCTCTAATGAAAGAGCTTTTACACGTCTTGATATGGAATAAAAATTATGGACAGGAACCACTACCAAAAATTGCATTCATAATCCCAGGAAATAGATCACAATAAAGATTCATGGAATCAATTACTAACCAAAATACAATACAGCCGCAAATAACCAGCAAGAACAGTATCAAGATGATCAAAAAGACTCGGCTCTTTTTCTTCGGTTTTTCTGCAGCTGGATATGCACCTGGAACTTCCCCTGAGTAGCTCGGCTGGACAGGTGCAGAAACGTATTGTTGCGGCGGTGGCGGAGCGGAAATAAAAGTCTCCTGTGGCGGAACGGCAGTACTGGGTGTTGGAACAGGGGCTGCATAAGAGGGAGGCTGTGAAACAGGAGCATTGTAGGAAGGCGGTTGAGCACTAACACGCGTAGCATCAGGATCAAAAGTAGGAACCTCATATGAGCAATTCACGTTTTCACCAAACTGAATTGAATCACCACCCGCTAATTGGTGGGACCCAACCAATCGCTGCCCATTGACAAAAGTCCCGTTTGTGGAACCTAAATCCTCAATGGCAAATCCTTGACCAGATAAATAGATTTTCGCATGTTTTCTGGACAATTCCGAATCATTGATGACAAAATCATTATTAATATCACGCCCAATGGAAAACTCTGTACCATCTAAAATAAATGTCTGTCCAGGATTGGGTCCTGTTTTCATTACTAATTGATAATTAGAGCTCATGTATGCCTCCTGAATAATTTAAACAATTTTGATAAGTGTACAAATTATCTAATTGTCTGTCAACTTAGTTTAATATCTGAAATTGGAAACACAGATTTTATCTTCTCGTATCCAATGATATGAATGCCTTTATTTTTTAAGTGATTGTGAATTGCCCTCTCTCTGAATAATTGGAAATCACCTACCCTAGACTGCCAATCTGGAGTAATCGCTTTCAACTCTGGGGTTTCTTCAGCAGGATGAATAATAAAATGCGTGATTCCTGCTGGAAGTGAATCAAATATTTTTACAGCCTGATTAAATCGCTCTTCGGAATTTTCCAAGGGAATAGATCTTAAGTGGTCTAATAAAGGAACACCTTGCTCTTCCAATTTTGATAGGAAATTTTCCACAACGGACGCACTGGCTTCATCCAACCCCATATTCATCCATTCAGCCCTGGTTAATCTGAACAACATTGGGGGTATTTTTCTACTGATCCCGACATTTATATAATCAAACATAAATTTTGGGTGAGCCACCGCGCCCATGTGAGTGTCGATATGGGTTGGTACAATCCCAGCCAATATCGCTGTATTGATCTGAGCAAGCATTTCATCCTTAACAAACACAGGCTCAGCCATTTCTTGTACATCACGACTACTGGGATGAAAATATCCCTGCGAATCCATTAAGCCACTTGCATGATCACAGGTAGAAATAGGACGCCAACGATATTCATCCCACTCACTGGTGAGTGTAATATGAACGCCCAGATCAACGTTATATAACTCCTTTTGTAATTTGGCTGCGGAAAGAAACCAACCACATGGCACCATCACTGCTGCAGATGAGATTCCGGATAATTCGAACAAAACTTTGCAAGCCGTAATGGTTGACTGACACATGCCCAAATCATCCGCATGGATGATGACAACCCGGTCATTGTTTGAAAAACCTAATTTTTTTAGTAACGGATTTGGATTCATCAATCTCCTATTCTTTTGATTATTATCAATTATAGGAGACTTTAATTAAAAAAACCCCGCAATGCCGTGTGCTACATAGTTTTGAACCTGCAAATGCAGGTGGGGGCCCGCGCCGGAGTTTCCGCCTTGGCCGAAGCCTATCGCGTACGCTCAGTGACCCTGAGCCCCATCTTAAGGGTGTTGGCTCAAAACCGGTTTTGCAGCAATCACGAACACCACAGGGTAATCATTTTATACCACAAGTTAATTTCTTTGACTAGATCAACATATCTTTGCCAGATTTTACCGTGCTTTGCATAATGATTTTTCTTGACCCATCTATGAGAAATTTCTATACTCCTTAATAATTCAGGAGGTCAGGAATGCGAAAATTATTGTTATTTTTCAACATACTAATTTTAATGAGTTTGGCGGGTTGTAATGGCTTAAGTGCTAAAGAAAAGGGATTGATCGTCGAAGATGCTTGGGCACGACCTGCCCTGGAGGGGAACCCTTCGGCCGTATATTTTAAAATTGAAAATAATCTTAACGAATCCGAAAGACTCATATCCGTCGAAAGCCAAGTGGCAGAATTTAATGAAATCCACCTCAGCAATATGGTCAATGGTACGATGAAAATGGAGCAACAAGAATTTGTTGAACTGGAACCCAATCAGATACTTGAATTTAAACCAAAAAGTTACCATATAATGTTGATAAATCTAACACAAAATCTTAATGTGGGCGATAAATTTGATATTACACTGATTTTTGAGAGATCAGGCTCGAGAGTTTTAAATGTTGAGGTGAAAGAGAACGAATGAACCACGATGATGAAATTCGGGCGTTCGTTGCTATTCCATTACCCTCTCAAGTCATTAATTATTTAACTGAAATGATTTCAAATCTGAAACAAGTATTTCCCGAAGATTCTATGAAATGGGTTCACCACGCCAATATTCATCTAACACTTCAATTTCTTGGAAATATTTCAAAGTCAACGATGAATTTTTTAATTGATAAATTGGAAACAGATCATCAATTTTGTTCTTTTGATTTGACAATGAATAAACTGGGGGCGTTCCCATCTGTTTATAAACCTCAAGTCCTGTGGGTAGGTACAACCAACCACCAGATATTAATGGATTTATATAAATTTATTCAAAAAACCACATCCCCTTTAATTGATGATAATGACAACAAGACCTTTTCTCCCCATTTGACAATCGCTCGCTTAAGACCTGGAGTCAAAAAAGAAAAGATTGAATGCATAAAGCAGGAATTATACAAAAGAAAAGATATCACTCCAATTTCGTTCACGATAACTCATTTTTGTTTATATCAAAGCACTTTAACTTCAAAAGGCCCGATTTACTCTGAGCTGCGCAGATATAGTTTATAGACCTGAAAATATCAATGTGTTAGAATGAGAACCTAATATTGCATGAGAGGTGAGATCTGAATAGTATTGATTTAGCAAAGTTTGTAGTGAATATTCTGGATGAAAAAAAAGGGGAAGACATTCTCCTTTTGGATGTACAAAAAGTAGTCTCTTTCACAGATTATTTTGTGTTTTGTTCCGGAACAAGCGACCGGATGTTAGATGCACTCTCGAAATTTGTTCGGGAGGAAGTAAAGAAAGAATACAAAATTATTTCCAACTCAGAAGGAGACAGCATGAATGGCTGGGTTCTTCTCGATTTAGGAGATGTGATCGTAAATCTATTTTCCCCGGAAAAGAGAGATTATTATCGTCTGGAGGAATTATGGAAAGAAGGAAAAGTTCTGGTTAAACTTCAATAAATAAATCGGATTAACCAGTCAGTTTTTGAATACTCGAAGTTAGAGAGATTCCTATTACTCCAGAATCTCTCTATTCAATTATTTAGATTAAGACATCCACAACCAGAGCAAAAAATATGAATGCCAGATACATACTCGAATAACGATACATTTTGAAAGCGATTTTATTGCCTTCTTTTTTATATACCTGCCACGCAGTGCTGAGTAACCACAATCCCAGGATGACTGCCAGCATGAAGTATACGCTGCCACCTATCCCAAATAATGGCATCAACAATGTTAATAACACCAATTGAATAGTGTAAATTAGAATTTGGAGTCGGGTATTCTTTTCACCTTTTACTACAGGCAGCATGGGAATACTCGCCCTGGCATAATCATTTTTTCTGACAAGTGCTAAAGCCCAAAAGTGAGGTGGGGTCCACAAGAATACCAATGCAAATAAAAGTAAGGAGGGTATGTTCAATCCGCCTGTGGCCGCGGCCCAGCCAACCAGTGGCGGAATTGCGCCAGCTCCGCCTCCAATGACAATATTCTGTACTGTGATATGTTTTAACCAACTACTATAAATAAATACATAATAGACCATCCCGAGCATAGCCAGTAAGGCGGCATTTAAATTAACATAGGCAGCAAATATATAAAAGGAAAGGATTATTTCTGAAATTCCTAATGCCAGGGCTTCTGTGGGGTGTAAACGGCCGGCAGGAAGAGGACGTTTTGCTGTCCTTTGCATGGAAAGGTCGATTTTTCGGTCAATGTATTGGTTGATGGCAGATGCTCCACCAGCTGCCAAAGCTCCTCCTAGCATAGTCCAGAATGTCAGTGCGAGTGAAGGTATTTTTTCTCCGCCTACGACCATTCCTGCATAAGTTGTTACTAATAACAGGGACACGATAATTGGTTTGTTCAAAATTAAAAAATCTTTTCTTCGTTGGGGATCATTGAAGATGGTTTTCGTTTCCACCACCACAGCATCGCGAACATATTTTTCAGAATAAAATGCATACACTATAGAAAGCAGATAAATTACCGAACCAGTGGAGTGAACAAACAATAAATTTGCTGGTAAATTTTTGGTTGCTTGAAATCCACCAATTAGAATCTGACCTATAAAAACTATAAAACTTATCGTGACGGATAATAGCATATTCTTATTTTCACGATATTTTCTCCAGGTAGTGATCGTCAGGAAAGTGATAATCATCCCGGTTGCCAGCGTGAACAAACGGTGTGCATTAATCAATAGTATGTCAAACGAAAATCCAGACTGAGAAAAACATAGCGGAAATTGATTACACATACTCGCAGATCCTGTACTGGATAACAAAATACCAAGCCCTATCATTAGAAAGGAGGAGACCAACAATAGGATTGTGATATTGTTTTTCCCCGATTTTCTTTCACCTGTTCGATCAATATTTATTGCGTTCATTCCCTGCTCCTGTTTTTTTCTCCCTGAATCTGTTTCCTAACAAAAAATGGGTACCCTATTCCCAATAAACTAGCGAAGAAGAACCATTGAAGTGCATACCCCATGTGTGGACCTTCTGTGATCTCAATTTCAGTGATTTGTGAATATGGTTTCTGATCCAAATTTTCACTGTAAAGTTGAATATAAATTGGAAGCAAATCATATTCCATTTTTGATTTCAATAAATCAAGATCAACATAAAGGTAAAAGTTCGATTTTGCGCTATCTGTCTGATTCGACGTCCCCCCAAAATCATTTTTCGATTGTGGCAATCTGATGATCCCGGAAATTTTCTGATGTTGGTCATAGGGTTTGTTAATTGATTCTATTTCAGGTAAATCTTCAAGTGCTATCCAGCCCCTCTCGACCAGAACTACATTATCTGAGTTATCAACGAATAAAGGTGTGACAACTCTATATCCAGGCAGATTATTCCATGCTTGATTTTTTAGATAAATTTCATTTTTAAAATCATATTTCCCGGTTACATTAATTGATCTATATTCCATCGTGATTAATTCCTGCTCATTGGTGAATTCATTTAATTGAATTGCTGGCGAAGAAATTTGTTCCAGATAGTGTTCATTAAATTGCCGTCTGGACTGTAATCGATCTAATTGCCAGAATCCCAACCGGATCAGAATAAAGACCCCAACCAAAACCAGTATGGTGGTGAGAGTCCACTTCAGAATATCTTTCTTAGACATTCGTACTCCCAGCCTTGATCTTTTTCGGTTCTATGGGATAAACAACGATCGAAAATAACCACCCCAATATGCCTGATGGCAGACCGATTGCTAGTATTCCCTGGAAACGGATATTGTTCGTTAATCGCGGTCGCACTTCCAGACCCATCACTTTTGAAGGCTGAAATGTACACGATAATGAATAAGTTTGGGGTTTTTCCAAAGTCAGCGTACCAGTAGAACCAGCTGGCACCCAAATTGGGCCTAATTGATGGCTAACCAGATCCTCATTCTTGACGATAATTTTGTCTCCTTCGAAGAAAACCATCGATTCGGGAATGGATGGAATTAGAAATCCTTTTTCAACTCGCATAGAAGTACCTTCCGGAATGCTGATTTCAAAAGTCTCAACATCCCGCTCAGTATTTTTCGTGAGAATCCAAAACGATACTTCGCTTACCAAATATCCAAAAACAAATGCAATCAGGAATGATATAAGCAAACGAACAACCATCTTATTCCGTACCTCTGAATTCATCTACAAATCAGCCTTTTTTATAAGATATTTTAGGTCTGATACAATCTCATCGAGGGTTGTTTCATACAGGTAAGTCATCATCAACTCTCCTTCCGGATTGATGAGATAAAGACGGGAAGTATGATCCACTAAATATCCCAGGGAATTGCTGGTTTCCTGGATTTCCCGATACACGCCGTAGTCTTTCCACACTTGCTCTAATTGTTGCGTACTTCCAGTCAATCCGAAAAATGATTGATCAAAAGAGGTTAAGTAACGTGCGAGTTGTTCCTGCGTATCTCGATCAGGATCAACCGTCACAAAAACATACTCAACATGATCGGATTTTTCTTGCAACTCAGCTTTGATTTGTTTCATTTCGTAAAGGGTAGTTGGGCAAACATCCGGGCAATGGGTGTACCCAAAGAATATCAGAATAAATTTTCCTGACCGGGAACCCAATCGATACTCATCTCCCTGACTCGAGAGCAGTGTAAATTCCGGCGCGGGGACGGCCGGGTCGATAACTGACCCTCGAAAAGTGTGTGGCCTTTCAATAACAAACCCAAATACAATACCGATTGCTGCCACCATAAGAATGAGAATCCATAAGGAAGAATTTTTCATAATTCGCCTGATTACACTGTTCCCATTAAGTAAAGTACCGGGTAGAAAATAATCCAGACCACATCAATGAAGTGCCAATAGTTTGCACTCGCTTCCACTGCATAATGTTTCTCAGGTGTATATTTTTTATTGATGCCATTCCGTAATACAAATGACAGGAATATGATTCCCGTTAGCACATGGAATGCATGCATGCCGGTCATCATGTAAAAGACAGCCCCTTCAGCGCCATCTCCCGGACCAAAATGTGCACTTCCCCATTCCAATCCAACCACTCCCACCAGAAAACTAATGCCTAAAAGAATAGTAATCACTAATGATGTGATAAATCCTTTTTGATTTCCCTGGGATACCATCACCTCAGCCCTATTCATGAAGAAACTGCTGATTAATAGGATAGAAGTAACCAATAATCCCAGATTTTGGTCCAGGTTGAAGCTCTTGTACCCTAGTAAGTAAAATCGAGATACTAATAAGCCTCCGAACATGAAGGCATCTGAAGCGAAAAATAACCACAACCCTAACCTGCTTATAGCAAGTTTTTGTTGATAACCAAAAATTGATTTATTGATCGAACTCATTCATGACCTCCCTCTTCATTATTTGGATTGATAACCCTGGAGATATGCATAAAAAATTGCAATACCAGCAACATTTTTATAATGGCAACAGCCCATAATAATATTGCCGGGACTTTATTGACACCCAGATAATATTCGATTGCTGTGAGGACAGCCAGCATGATGAAAACGACAATTCCACGTCTCAAGGGTGATAATTTCGTCATTCTCCACCTTCTTTCTTATGAATCATTTTTGTCAATTTCACGAATTTACTATCTCTTAGTCCGTAATCGTACGGATCACCCACAACCTCGAAGGGAACACCTGCATAATTATGAGCTGGTGCTGGTGATGGTAGAATTTCCCATTCCGGTGAGCGTGAGTTCCAGATATTTCCCGTTGCTGGTTCCCCTTTTCGATAACTAATAATTAAGTTATAGAAAAATATGAGAACTGAAATCGCAATTAGATATCCACCGATTGTGATGAGCAACTGCGTGAAATCAAATCCCATCAGGGGATCATAATCTGCAATCCTTCTACGCATTCCTAAAAGTCCTATTCTCATCTGACCTAAAGTCATCAGGAAGAAAGAGGGTGTCATCAGATAAAAGTGAATTTTTCCAAGGGTTTCACTCATTCTTCTACCGGTAATCTTTGGATACCAATAATAAATGGCTGCAAAAATTGGAAAAATAAATCCTCCGAACATGGTATTGTGGAAATGGCCCACGATGTAATACGTATCGTGTAAATGTAAATCGGTCGAAACAGTCCCACTGGGCGGTCCGGTTAAACCGCCTAACAGAAACACCACAATACCACCCAGTACAAATAACATAGGGACCGGAAACCTGGCTTTCCCTTGCCAGATCGTTGCCACCCAGCTAAAAAATTTCACACCTGTGGGAACAGCCACCAACAACGTGCTGTACATAAAAGGCACTCTGAGATATTCTTCGATACCAGCGGTGAACATGTGATGCCCCCATACCAGGAAACCAGTGAGCGCAATACCCATCGAAGACATCGCCACCCATTTATAACCAAATAAAGGTTTTCTGACAAATACAGGCAGTAATTCACTGATAATGCCCAAACCCGGTAAAACAAAGATGTAAACAGCAGGATGTGAATAAAACCAGAACAGGTGTTGGAAAAGAATAGGATTTCCTCCATCGGAAGGAGTAAAGAAACTCATATTGAATAGTCTTTCAAACATAACCAACTGGAAAGAAAGCCCGATCAATTGGGTGGCTGTCAATGAAATGATGGATGTTGCCAGAACAGACCAGGCAAATATTGGCATTCTAAACAATCCCATTCCTTTCGTCCGCATGGTTAAGATGGTGGCAATTAAGTTTAATGCTCCGAGAATTGAAGACCAACCCACGATATATACGCCTAAAAAGAACATTTGAATGCCCATTGGCCCACGCACACTGAGAGGAGGATAAGCCGTCCAACCGGTTTCAAACCCGCCAAAAAACATGGAACTCATTAAAATTAATGAAGCAGGAACAGCAATCCAGAATGAAAAAGCATTCAACCTTGGGAAGGCCATATCCTCCGCCCCAATTAATAACGGGACCACATAATTACTCATTGCCGCGATACCCATTAATATCGATGCGATCAACACCATTCCATGCAATCCCACCAGCGTATTAAATTGAACAAAGTTAAGAATTTGTAATCCGGATTGAGCTAATTCAACACGGAAAATTAATGCCAATGATCCACCCAACACCAGAAGAACCATGGAAAGGATCCCGTATTGAATTCCAATGACCTTATGATCTAGGTTGAATCCAAAATATCTTCTAAATCCAATTTCTCCTGCCACTTGTCCAGCTTCTGTAACTTCTTCCCCTAACGCCATTCGCCACCAGTCTTTAAAAGCACCAATACCGATCATAAATGCAATGGCACCGAATAGCCCGCCCAGAACGATTGCCGGTTCAGTTTTCCAGGACAAACCCATCAGAGCTCGAATTCCCCATAGAGTACCAGCACCGATAGCGGATCCAATGAGTTGGTACACAAACCCTTTTATGATTCCAATTGACATAATTTTCTTCATGATTTTCCTCAACTTATTCCAATGATTTGATAAATGCAATCATGTTATTTAAATCCTCATCAGTGAAAACTTCAGCATAATTTTGAGCCATAACATTGGCTGGATAACCGAGAACAATTTGACTGTTAGGATTTACAATTGATTGATGAAGGTATTCCTCATCGACCATAATTTTCTCCCCACTTACCAGGGTTTTTTCACTGCCGTAAAGTCCCATCCAGGTTGGGCCGACCCCATCTTTTCCATCTAGAGAATGACAAGCAAAACATCCATTGTTTTTAGCTAATCTTTCACCTAAACTGACCGGATCCTGGGGTATATTGCCAAGTTCGCCATCAATCCAGTCCTGAAATTCATTGGCCGAAACAACCTTGACTGGACTATTCATGTATGCATGAGCACCGCCACACAATTCTGCACAGATAACTTGAAAATCCCCGGTTTCAATAGGCGTAAATCTGAGCTCTTTGATAAGATTTTCACCGGGTAAAACATCTTGTTTTACCCGAAATTCTGGTACCCAGAAGGAATGAATGACATCTTTTGAGGTCAGCGAGAGTTTCACCTGTCTGTCAACCGGCAGATATAACACATCAGAAGTGATGCCATAATCAGGGTATTCAAATGACCAATACCATTGTCCCGCAGTTACCTTGACGGGTAAAGCTTGCGGGTCAACTTTTCTTGTCTCTGCTAACGAAATGGCACCCAGGTATGAAATGGAAATCACTGCTACAAGAGGTATGAGTGTCCAGAAAATCTCCAGTTTTGTGGAACCTGTAAAATGCCTGCCCTCTTCTTGCGGCATTTCTTTCTTTCTACGAAATACAACCAGACTATATGCGATAAAAACGACTATTAATGAGAAAAGAAATGCAATTATCCCAATGTGAATATCAAATAATTGATCAATCACAATCGACTGTGAACTCGCTTGAATGGGTAGTAGTCCGACTGTTTGAAGAAAGAAATACACGATCACTGTGAGAAGAACTACCAAAATTGCGACAATTGAAAAATGCTTCATTAATTTATTCCTCCGACAAAGATTCTGATTTTAAAAAGGATTTATTTTCATTCCAGGGAACTTGCAACCATCGATGCGCTTCTTCCGTGGAAAGAATATGACGATCATAAAAGACAACATCACCACTTTGCTCCAGGGATACTAGCAGTAGCTGGGCATTATGTTGACCCTTAAAAAAGGAACTCATAAATATTTTCTTTTTTATATTTTTGTCATCGAAATCAATGATTAAAATACTCGGTTCGAACCTGGAATACTTTTTAACAACTTCTCTGCCATCACTGGCCTGCTCAATGTTAAGATCTTTAAAATCTTGTCTATTCGATAGAATCTTTAAGATTCCACTACGAAATAATGAATTGGCGGATGCAATTAATACGTTTGTTTTTTGCTTTTCCAAATTCAACTCCATTACTAATTTAAATAAGGTTATTATCACTATTTTCATAGTTTTTGTCCTATTAATTTAAAAGCTTTCAGAGTGATTAATTAAATGACTATGGGTGATATATTTATCACCCTAATTCAAAATCCCCCACAGAATACCTTTTACAATCGCTTCCTCTCGGTTGGATACAGACATTTTTTTATAAATATGTTTTATGTGAGTCTTAATTGTATTTTCAGTGATGAACAATTCTTTACTGATCTGATTATTTGAATATCCATTTTGTAACAATAGCAAAACTTCCAGTTCTCTTGTAGAAAGTAATAAATTTTTCGGGAATTTATTTTTCTCAATCACAAATTCCACCAGTTTATCAACCATCAATTCAGACACGATAAATCGCCCTGCATGTATTTTTTTTAAACTTTCCAGCAAATGGTCTATTTCCTCATCTTTTAATAAATATCCATTAATTCCAGATTGGATTGCTTTCAAGAACTCCTGTTTTGATTTGGTTAAAGTTAGAACGATTACCCTTTTGGAAAGTTTTTTTTCTGCGATCCTGGAAATATTTTCGCTCGCCTCCTCGGTCCTAAAATCAGCATCAATTATAAGCAGATCTGCCGGATGATCTTTCAATATTAATTCCGCAGTCCCAATGTCAGATGCATCACCGATCACGATGTATTCCGGATAATCTGCCAGAATTGCCCTGAGCCCTTTTCGGAATAGGGCATTCTTATCTATCAAAAAAACCTTTATTTGGTTCATGTGCTGCATATATACATTTTACTAACTTTTTGAATAAAAAAACACGAGTTACCTCGTGTTTTCAATTGTTTGGGAATTTGTTCTTACTTAAAGGTATTCATATGGGCAACGACTTGCCATATCTCATCATCAGAGAGAACATTCTTGAAAGCTGGCATAGAAGAATTGTAAGGATCCATAGCACCACCTTCGGCTATCCTATAGTGCAAGTAATCATCTTCATATTTTGCAACACTTTCAACCAGATTGGCTGCTGGTGGAGTTAACGCCTGACCCGCCGGACCATCGCCTTTGCCACTATCCCCATGACAGGATGCACATTGAACGTCATAAATCGTTTTCCCAGCGGCAGCTGCATCGCTTCCTAGTGGGTTTGTCTGACCTGCATAGGGCGCAGGCACATTTGGTGTATCAGCAGTAGCACCACCTCCACACGCGCTTAAAACCAAGGCACCAAACATCAAGATGGCGAACACTATTGAAAAAGATTTTTTCATTCTTTCCTCCTATTGAGTTATCAAATTTATATTGATATTATAAAACGATTAATTCAGAAATCAATCTGAGGCACTATACATAACTCTGGGGATAAATGAGTACGTTTATGAACCACATACAAGGATGTTTGTCACTTTCCTTGATCATTAATCTCAATTATCTTTATAGGTAGCATAATAATTAGAGGTGAAAATGTTTCGAATTAGTCGCAAATTAGATTATGGCATTCAATTAATGGTAGCATTGGCAAAAGAGAGCAATGGAAATCCCATTCCAACAGCAAAACTATCGGAGACATTGGACATCCCACTCCCATTCCTCCATCAGATTGGTCATTCGTTAATGCAAGCAGGATTGATCAAGGCTTCACCTGGTCCTCGCGGGGGTATTAAATTAAACCAATCTGCTGAGGAAATTACAGTTTTGGAAATTGCGGAATCATTGGAAGGAAAAATCTGCCTGAATTCCTGTATCTCAGAAAAAGATGTCTGTCAGAAGATCGAGGATTGCACGGCGCAATCGATGTGGTCCACAATGCAAGATCAGATCATAAATTTTTTAGGTGGAATTAACCTGGATATCCTGGCAAAAAAGGAATTAGCAGACGAACTTTTCAAAAAAGAAGAAGTTATTTAATTAAGGCTGTAATTTATAAAAGCACGAGGATAACCTCGTGCTTTTTATTATTCCAATGCAGATAACACCTGACTACTGTGGCCTTTTGGTTTAACATTCTCGAATATTTCAACCAAACGTCCTTCTTCATTTATTAAAAATGATGTTCTCATCACACCGTAATATTCTCTTCCGTACATCGACTTCTTTCCCCAGACACCATAAATTTCACAGACACGATGCTCATCATCGGAGAGAAGTGTAAATGGCAGATTATATTTCTCTTTAAATTTTTTGTGCGATTTCGGGGAATCAGGGCTGACTCCCAGAATCACGACCCCAGCTTTTTCATACTGGTCATAATCATCACGAAACTCACAAGCCTCTGTAGTACAACCTGGTGTGTCATCTTTTGGGTAAAAATAAAGTAACACAGGCTTGCCCAGGTAGTCGCTAAGTTTATGACTGTTCCCATTTTCATCAAGCAGTTCAAAATCAGGTGCCTTCACATTTTTCTCAAGCATTCTTCCTCCTATCACTATAAAATGATTGTACCAATTCAGTACCCATACAGGATGCATCATATCCCTCTAATGATTGTACGCGTGATCGAAATTCCTCATCTTTCATCGCTAATTTTATCGGTTCAAAAATCTCGGATTGATAAATGGTCTCAGGAACAATCAAATCATATCTTTCATGATATAGCGGGATAAAATCTAAGTCTAACGCTCTGGCTGCAGCTGTAATTCCCAATCCAGTGTCTGCTCTACCAGATTTGATAGCGGCAGCAACATTCAAATGCGTAAACTCTTCTTGTTCATACCCCTCGATTTGAGATGAATCTAAACCCGATTTTTCCAAATAATAATCCAATAAAATTCTCGTACCCGCTCCCCTTTGTCTATTGATGTAGCGAATATCCTGCCGCACCAGGTCTTCCAATGAAGAAATGTTTTTGGGGTTTCTCTTTTGAATGATTAATCCTTGTTCCCGATAAACCCAGGGGATAATCAATGCTTTAAAATTGGTGACATACTTTTCCACATAACTCGAATTAAATGTTCCATCACCGGGGTCAAATAAATGGGAACCAGAAAAATGAGATTCTCCACGATTCAGTGAAATCAAACCACCCAAACTTCCAACATTCGCCGACACCAGCCGTTTACCCTTTAATGAAAGAAATTCTGCTAATAAATCAAGGGTGAGATCATGCGAGCCAATGACAAGCAATGTGTCATTGATAATTTGTTTATTTTTATTAAGAATGACTGTTAGTTTGTCGCCGGCTTCTTTGCCCTGAATGCCTCTGGGTATGATCGCATAACCATCAGACCGCACCATTGAAGTAATCACACCGGCACCACGCGAAAGAGGGGCCGCCAAAATTCTATCACCTACTTTTGCTGTAACAACTCTGACATAATCATCATCTCCCGCCGGTGAGGTAATTTTCCGAGTCAACTCAGCTTCTATTGTCTCCTGACCCTGGCGTTCATTGCCACTCCACTCATGAATCAACGGTTTCACGAAGATTTCTCCGGTTAATGCAGCCGAAACCGGATAACCTGGCACGCCGATAATTGGAACCTGCCTTTTATTCTCTAAAAATATCATCCCAAGAATGACGGGATGTCCAGGACGAACTGCCACTCCGTGAACATATACTTCACCCAATTTCTCAATCACCCTGGACGAAAAATCTTCGGAGCCGGCCGAGGATCCAGCATTGATAAGCACAAGGTCTGATCGCTCTGCTGCAGAAATTACCTGAGCACACAGTTCATCAAGGTTATCTTTCGTAATGGGGTGACGTACAGCTTCCCCACCCCAATTGATGATTTGCGCAGCCAGGACAATCGAATTATATTCAATGATATCCCCTCTTTTAATCTTTTCCCCAACCTTAACCAATTCCGTTCCTGTAGGCAGGATAGATACGATGGGTTTTTTCACGACCTCAACCTGGGTTAAACCAGCGGCAGCAATTGCCCCCAGGTCAACCGGTATCAATTTGCGGTTGGCGGGTAAAACCAATTCAGTAGCGACAATATCCTCTCCCATAGGTCTGATGTGAGACCAGGGTGTGAGAGCACCACGAATCCTGATAGCATATGGATCGCGAATATTTGATACGATCTCACCATCTGAATTCAAGGCTTCTGTGTTTTCGATGGGCATAACGCAATTTGCCCAATCAGGAACAGGGTCACCGGTATCAACATAGATTGTTTGTTCATCTACACGCAATATCACCGGATTGGTCGGCATTGCATTCTGGATATCTTCGGATTTCAATGCAAAACCATCCATCGCTGATGCATGGTAATGTGGGGAAGATATTCGAGCCCAAATTGGTTTAGCCAACACCCTGCCGATAAGGTTTTCGTTCAGATCAATTATTTCAGTTTTAAGGACACCCCGTAATTTGAATTTATCCAATGCTTCATAAAATCGGGTTTGTGCATCAATTAATGGAATATCGTGTAAATAAACTGTCATCATGGATTCCTTATAGTGGTGTGATTTCAACTTCAGAATTTGCCGCAAGTCCAGTGACATTTGGAGCTATTCGCGCCAGACCAAAGGCATTAATGAGAGAAAATATCAAATTACTTTTGTAAAAAATTGGTTCAACCAGTAACTTGCCATTCATTTTTTCTTCAAGCAATCTCACCGGTACCCAATCCTCCCGACCGGCAACTGAAGAAATGTTAATGGTTATTATTCCTTTGATCGTTTGTTTTGCAACAGAACTATTTTCCCCCCTCAATTTCGGAATGATCCTGCTCAATAATAAATTCGCAACGACAAATGCACTTACAGGATTTCCCGGAAGGCCTATGATTGGCTTGCCGAGCGCATAAGCCAGAATGGTTGGTTTTCCAGGTCGTATGTTTATCCCATGCACCAGAACACCAGGTGAACCTAATTCATTAATCGACTCAGCCGTCAAATCTCGAACACTGGCAGAAGATCCTGCAGTAACGATTACCAGATCATTTTCAGCGTGTGCCCGTCTCAGGCTGCTGACCAATTTCGTTTTATCATCCGGTATGATTGGGTAACGGGCCGGAATCCCACCAAATTTTTCAACAATTGCACTGAGCAAATAGGAGTTAATGTCCCTGATTTGGCCAAGATGCGGTAACTGATGCGGCGGAATAATCTCGTCGCCGGTCGATAATATCCCAACCTTTGGAAGAGTGTACACTTCCAATTCAGTAATTCCAAGGGCCATGAGAGCACCAATTTCGCTTGCCCTGATCATCGTTCCTTTTGGTAACACAAGATCGTTCTTTCGAACATCTTCACCTTCGAGAATTACATTTTCTCCTGCCGGTACTGCTTTGTACACCTCAATTTCAGATGAATTTGAATATTGAGTATTTTCCACCATCACAACCGCATTCGCCCCTGAAGGTAACATTCCCCCGGTGTGGATCAAACAAGCCTGCCCTTTGCCAATTTGCAGATCAGCTGGTTTTCCCATGTGGATCTCAGCGACCACATCGAAAAAAGCCGGTAAAACATCTGAAGCACCAAATGTATCTTTGCTATTCACTGCAAAACCATCAACTGTACTGCGCGTAAAGGCTGGAATGTCTTCCTTTGAACAAACATTACTTGCAACCACCCTGTTTAATCCGGTCTCAGTTTTGATAAATTCTGATCGGGGATTAAAATTATTTGTGTGGTGAAGTAATTTCGCAATTCCTTCTTCAGGGGTTAATAATTCAAGAAACTCGGGCATTTGCTACCTCAACCAAAAAATAAATAATAAAAAGTATGCGAGAACACTGATTGAAGCTAGAGAAGAAATTTTCAATAACTTCCATCTAGGTTTGTAACCTTCTCCTATGCGCCACATTTCCCAAAATTGAATCGTGGCCACCGGCAAGGATAACCAGGCAGGTAAGGATAAAATACCTGATAAGCCAAATAAAGATGCCAATCCGTAAAGCAGGTAAGTGAGAATCAAGAAATAATTGTGAATTCTCATTCCTAATTTCCAGCCTAAAACTGTCATTAACGAGTGGTTTTGTTTTTTTAAATCTTCAAAATAACTCTCCAGTGATTGTGCCAGAAAATAAGCAAGTACAAGAAAAAAGGCTGGGAAAGTAATTAAAAATAAAGTACCATGGATTTCATTAATTTGTACCAAGCAAGCTAATAAAGGGGTTAACGCAACGATTCTGATGGTTATGAGGAAGTCACCAAATCCTTTTTCATTCAATGAAAATGGGGGGATGGCAGACAAAACCAGAATGGTAAAAAATAGCCCCAACACAACCCACAAGACCAGAGCTGAATTGACCAGTGAAAATAATTGAACTGTAAATAGCGCACCCAGTGTTAAAAAGGATAAAGATAAAATCAGGAAGCTATTTTTTATAAGTATTAATTCCTGAATTTTCCTTCCTTCATCAAAAACCTTCGGTTTAAAGAAACAGGTTAAAGTGTCTGTACTGATACTAAAAAGTACAACAATTAACAAACCCAACCAAAATATGAGTGAATCAATCGGTCTTCCGACATAGGATACCAGTCCTGCACCAATAGCATACGCAACCACTGAAAAGAAGATTGACCTGAATTTGAGACATGCTGTAATTTCTTTGTAAACTTTTAATGCATCCAATTTTTTAAACTCTCACAATGTTTTCAACTAAAGCAGAATGGGAGAAATCCCAACTTTCCCTGGATTGGTTAAGCTCAAATCATACCAGCATTTTAATCTAAAGAATTCATATAATGAATGTTTTTCAGTTTCTAAACAAGTTTGAAACTAAAAACCACACATTGGCAGGTCGTTCTGCTAACCTTCTCATAAAATAAGGATACCAATGTGTTCCGTAAGGAACATAGACCCTTACTGGATATCCAAGCTCAGCGTATTTTTTTTGTAAATCTCGCCGAATCCCATACAACATTTGAATCTCATAATTCTTTTTTGAGAGATTGATTTGATTTGCGTAGTCGATTCCATTCGAAATCCGTAAATCATCATGAGAGGCAATAGCAATCAATGGTGGGAATCTGCCATCATCACTTATTTCCGGTTCATTACATTGACGGATCTTATCCAGACAAATTTTTGTTAATAAATCAAAGTTTTCATCAACCTCGTTCTTTTTTGGAAAAGCAACTTGTGCAGATTCTTGATAGGCTCCTTTGACCATTCTGATCGGAATACAATCATTCGTCAGGTTTAAAACATCCTGTTCACTTCGATACAGATAACTTTGAATGACTGTACCAACCCCAGGATAGACACCCTTCAACCAATTGACCAGATCTATTGTCTCCTGGGTAATTGAACTATCTTCCATATCAATACGAATAAAATTCCTGGTCTTCTTTGCACATTCAATTATTTTAGATAAATTCGATTTACATAAATCCGTATTGATATTCAATCCAAATTGAGTTAATTTAATGGAAACATTCGCACGGACATCATTTTTGTCGATTGCTTGTAACAGACTGATTACTTCCTTCGTGGCAGAAAGCGTATCTTCTGCTGTAGTAGCATTTTCCCCTAAATGATCAATGGTTACATTTAATCCCTGGGCATTTAAATCTCTCGTAACATTTATTACATCAACGATATTTATCCCAGCCACAAATCTTGAGGCAACTCGCCATGCAAACCGCCAATTCATGATTAATTTCTGAGCCCAATTTGCTTTGGATAGAAAAATAAAGAATGCTCTCAACATTCTCACCTCGATTTCTTACCTTTGATTGGATTATCTTACTATATTTTGATCTGACATGATGATAAATTCTCAAATTGGTTAAAAATAGTATAGAATATTAGAAATGGCTTCTAAACATAGAAAATCATCAACCACAAAACGCTTTAATAAGATATATGGCTATATCTTATTTTACATTTTTATCGTTTTTGCAATATTTATTTTAAGTGAAGATTTTCAATCCAATATTGGATTTGGAGTACTGGTAACAATAATATTTTTTCTAAGTTTAATGGCATTTTTATTATTCTTCGGCCAATTTGTGTTACCGGTAATAAATTTACCTGAACGAATTAAAGCCATTCAAAGATTGATTTATTATATTTTCGGAGATCATGGTCCGGCTTTCTTTATTGAGAATGGGGAATTAAGGGAGAGAAGGATTGATCGATCGAAAAGTGGTCCAGGAGTAATCATTTTAGATACAGCCAGTGCTGCTGTTTTGCGGACACCAACCAGATATAAAGGAGCTATTGGACCTGGAATAGCTTTCACTGACAGAAATGACATCATTGCAGGGATTGTTGATTTACATATTCAATCTCAGAGTGTTGGTCCGCGTCAGGATGAGGATCCGTTTTCCGCGATTCGAAAAGGCGAATCTTCTGCTGCATACGAAGCCAGAACCTCCCGCAAAAACGAAACCCTGGCAATTACAAGAGATGGAATTCAAGTTTGCGCCAATCTTTCCTTACGTTTTAAATTGGACTCCAAACCAGGAGAAGGTTTTTCAGCGTATGGATTTAATCCAGAGTCAGTGGAAAAAGCCATCATCGGGCAAAGTATTAATTTTGAAAAACCAGATGATAATCCTGAAAGAACCACCAGTTGGAAATGGTATCCGGTTAATTTAGCCATCGATATTTTTCGAGAATATATTTCAAAATATACACTGAACGAATTATTTCCCTTAACAAAATCCGAAAAGAACCTCCTGGATTTAATTGCCAATCAAATAAATCTAAGACTCTCTCAGTCTCATTATTACGGGATTGATAATTATGGCAATGAATTAAACGAAACTGTTTTTAGTAAAGAGTTCGATTTATTAAAAAAGAGGGGCATAAAATTTATCGATTTGTCGATCACAAATTTGAGACTCCCTGCACAAATTGAGGAAGAATTACAAACACGTTGGAAAACATCCTGGATGGATGTTGCCAGTAGGGAAAAGAAAATTGTAGAACAGGAACAGGGATTCCAATCACTTTCTGGTCAGGACCAGGCATTAATGGATTATGCCTATGGCACATCCAAACATCTGGGTTCATTCCCACTCTCCGATGAAATGGATGCAAAAGACATGCTTATTGCTCTAATAAAAGGGAATTTGGATACCATCTCTCAAGACCCCGAACTATCCAGCGTTCTAGGCAGCGAATACAAAGATTTATCAGATCTCGTTGATTGGGTCAGATCTCAAGGTGATCCGGCATGAATCAAAACCCTATTCTTGAAAAGGACTTTGGTCGATCCAGCAACTTCTTTGTCAATTATTTGGATTCAGTCATCAATTCAATCTTTTCCACCAGTTCCAAGGCTGGTAATTTCCGTTATTTATTCCTTCAGATACTTTTAATTTTGACATGGATAATTTGCGCATTTTCTTTTCATCAACCTGGTGAAATTGATTATCCCTGGCTCGATTTTCTCCTGTTGATACCTTACCCAATCATGGGGACGGTGGTAAATATAATTGAATTATTTTTAGCCTGGGATGTGATCCTGGTAATGTTTTCCATCATCATGGGCTATCATGTCGCTGTAAATGTAGCTTCGATCTACCTGGCAGATATTTTTGATCTTAAAGACATTACAATTTCTGAAAAATATATCAAGCAATCCGCTTTTTCATTTCCAGTTTATTACCAAATTCATATTGAGAATGCACAGGTACGGTTAGAAGATCAGTCTTCCCCCATCTTTAGAATAGGTGGACCAGGAAAGGTACTGATAAACCTCGAAAATGCAGTTGTTTTTGAGAAGATCAACGGATCACCTAAAATTGCAGGACCAACGACGGAAAAACCAATTGAGCTTGAGAGTTTTGAAAGAATACATAAAATCATAGATTTGCGCGATCAGACAGCTATGCTGGATATTTCCGCCAGGACTTTAGATGGAATCCCAATCGAGATTAAAGATATTCGTTTAGTATTTAGTGTTTATCGAAAATCAAACCAGGTATCCATTACTACACCATATCCGTTCAATGAAGATTCAATTTATTGGTTGGTTTATCAGCAGGGATCAGGTCCTTGGACAACTTCATTAATCGATTTGGTAAGAAAAGAGTTAACAGACCACATCAATCATCATTTATTAAGTGAACTGCTATCCTCCATTGGAACCCCTGAAATTAATTTACAATTACAAAATCAAAATAAGATTGCCAAAAAAATCAGGAAAAATTGGGCTCATACGAGGCGTTATAAGATCAATCGAAGATTCATTGGAAAAATTAAAATTGACGCCCCTAATAATAATCCTCTTTATTACAAAAAAACACATATCAAGAAAAAACGATTTTCGCAGCTTTTTATCAATAAAGGTGGTAGCTTCCCAGAATTTATTCCACGAACTGCTTTATCAAATCTATTTTACGAGAACCTGACGAATTCTTTTCAAAGCAAAGCCCAGCGGCATGGGATGAGACTGGAATGGATCAATGTGGGCACCTGGCACTCTACCTCCAGCATCGTTCCGGATCAATATATTAAAGCCTGGAAAATTGCCAGCGAAAATGCCTTGAAACTTAATCCAAAGGTGTTATCGGGTATTTTTAATCAATCGAGAAAACAACATTTAGCCAAAAACATCCAACTTACACCAATTATTTCATTTATTCAAAAAAGTGAAAATGGCAAGTCGAATGATGTCATCATAAATGAATTAATTAACGAATATGGATCAAAAATATGGGGGGCAAGAGATTTATATATTCGCAAAAAAGGAAGGGTTCCGCTTCAAATTGAGAGAGCACTTACCCACATTCGTAAATATCAAATGAAAGAACTTAAAGAACGAGCGATTTTCTTAGGGGAATCTGACACCCAGAATACAAACAATGCTGATGAGAACATTATTACTGAATAATAATAAAGACAACTAAGCTAATCGAACCATAATAAAAGAGCATCGAAGCTTCAGGACAATCGCAAATCAGCCTAAAAA
>JAVEYK010000007.1:0-73322 GCA_034003505.1 Anaerolineaceae bacterium
AAAATCGAATTTTTTCAAAAAGGCTGTCCTTTAATAAAGGCGGCCTTTTTTGTTACTTCACCAAATCGTCACTGATCTCATCCAGCCTCAAGGAAATCATCTGGCTGGAAGAATCCCTGCCCATTGTAATTCCATAAATGACATCAGCCGCCTGAACAGTATTGCGATTATGGGTGATGACGATAAATTGAATCGTTTTTCCCAATTCTCTCAATAAGTCACAAAATCGGCCAACATTTGCCTCATCCAGGGCGGCATCGACTTCATCCAACACACAGAAAGGCGGTGGGGATACCCGTAGTAAAGCGAAGATCAAGGCGACGGCTGTGAGGCTTCTTTCTCCCCCAGACAAAAGTGATAATCCAACCTCACGTCTGCCAGGCAGCCTGGCTTCGATCTCGATGCCGGTATTATTAAAGTTCTCCTCATCCGTGAGATACAATTTTCCTGATCCGCCACCAAACAACCGGGTGAACAAATCTTTAAATTCGAGAGCAACCGCGTCAAACGTTTTTCTGAATTCTCGCTGCATTAACTCATCTAATTCAGCAATAACTTGCCGAAGATCCAGATCAGCCTTTTTCAAGTCTTCAACCTGAACGGACAAAAACTCGAATCTTTCCTTGACAGAATGGAACTCTTCTTCTGCTTCCGGATTGATCGGTCCAATTCTACGCATCTGGGCTCGTTGGCGATTGATATTTTCTTCCAAATTAGGCTCAATTTCCGTCACGATAGGTAACTGTTCCACCAATCCATCAAAGGGAAGTGGGTTGGGTCCTGAAATGGACGATGAATATTCAAAGGAAACCAATCCGAAATCTTCTTCTATCCTTCTCCGCAAGTTTTCCAATACATCTTTATTACGAGAATAATCTAACTGTCCTTGCGTCACATAGCGCTCGCCGATCGTGACCGTTTGTTGTGCAGAACTGATTTCTTCCTGTAACTTATCGAAAGATTTTTCAAGATTTTTTAACTCATTTTCTGCCGGCAAGATGTCCTCGCGGATTTTTTCAATTTCTTCTTTAAACTCGGTTTCCCGGGCTTTTTTGATTGCGCGTTCATCTTCAATTTCAAGCAGAGCATCTTTGAAATCCTCTATTCGTCGATGAATTGATTTGTATCTCTGTCTATTCTGATCGTTGTTTAGTCGATTTTCCTGTAAGCGTTTTTCAGCTTCATTACTCGCTCTTTCCACCACAGCCAGATTGGTTTTCCAATGCCCAACGCTGGATTGAATATCATCGATCGGAATCGCATTTAATCTCGACCTGAGAGCATCAACCTCTTTTCTTTGAGACTCGATTTGATTGCCAATCTGTGTCAATAAATCCTTCGTTGATGCCTCGGATTGATGGCTGCTTGAAAGTTGTTGTTCAAGTGTTTTTTGCTGATTTTCTACCCATTGCTTTCGCTGTCTAACTTTTTCAAAGTCCAGATTGCATTGATTGACTAATTTTTGGTTTTGTTGTAATGCAATGTTTCCTTTTTGCTCATCCTGCAAGTTACGCTGGTGGTCTCGATCTACATCCTGTAGACTATTTTCGAGCTCAAGAATTTCAGTATTTAATGTTGTGAATTTTTCCTGAGTTTCATCAATCAATAGCTTCAATTCTTGTTTTTGTCTTGGGCGGGCGATCATCGCTGATCTGGTTTCTTTGCCTGCATGCACAAATCCATTTCCATGAAATACTTCACCATTCAGGGTAACAACTCTCGCATGGGTTGATAACTTTTCCATCGCTTTTATCGCATTTTCCTGATGGTCAACCACAATCGTATTGCCTAATAAACTTTGCACAATCGGTAGATACTGATCGTCAAAGTCCACAATTTCGTTTGCTTTCCCAACAAAACCCTCAACTGAGGGCACTTTTATGATTTCATCATTTTTTAACCATTGCAATGGCAACAAAATGGCGCGACCTTGATCCCCTTTTGCCAAATATTGAATAGCGTTTTTTGGATCGGACTGATCCAAAAGGACAATCGAATCAAGATATTCACCCAGTGCCGCAGCAATGGCTGTTTCATATTCTTTAGGAACATTAAGAACTTCACTCAGTGGCCGGTATTTACCTGAAAATTTTCCACTCTTGTGAGCACTCATCAGATTCTTAGCCCCCTGGTTAAAGCCACTCAACGTCATTTCTGCCTGAAGCAAGGCTTCATATTGCGCATTCAGCTTAATGAGTTCAGATTGAATTTTGTTGAGTATATTTCTTTTTTCCTGGATCTTTGAATTTAATTCTTGTTTTCTAATGCTAGAGTTGAGGGATTTTTTCTTGATGGTTTCATTTGATGTCTCCGACTCTAACAGCGCCTTTTTGGATTTTTCCAGATCATTTTCTTTTTCTAAATATTCCTTTTGAATATCCAATTCTTCCTGCCGAATTTTTTCCAGGGAGAGTTTGATCGAATTGATGCGTTCATTTAATTCATTTCGTTTTGCGTTCGCTTCAACTGATTTGGTTTCATTTTCTATCAGTGACCGGCGCTTTTTCTGAAGTTCAGCTTCCAACTGACCTCGCATTGATAGTCTCTGGTTGAGAGCTGCTTGAGATTCCTCAAGATTTAATTTTGCTTCTTTAACCTCTTGGGATAATTTTTGATATTCTGATTCCAAATTTTCAAGATTGGTTTCTTTCGATTTAATCTCTTCCTCTAAACGAACCAGATCATAATTTTGATTGTACTCCTGATCATTTAACGATCGCTGGCGTTCTTCTAAAACGGCCAACTCCCTGATAATTTTCTCGAGTTCCAAATGTTGCGTAGAGGACTGTGAGTGTAATTCGTTAAGCACACTCCTTTTTATAGATATTTGACTCCGAATATCCGTCAATTGTTTTTCAATAATTTCATAGTTATTCTTTACATTATTTAAATGGGTTTCCCGCTCCTGCAACAATCGTTTTGATTGGGACAATTCTTTTTGGGCATTATTCCAATGGAAACCATACCAGATTCTTAACAGAACCTGAAGGTCCGCCTGTAAGGTCTTGTATTCCAGGAATCTTCTTGTTTGGCGCTCTAAACTTCGCAGTCTAGGTTCCAGCTCACTTAAAATGTCCATCACTCTTTCCAGGTTATGCCTGGTCTGGTCAAGTCGATTTAACGAATCTTCTCTTCTGGATCGGTACAAACCGATTCCTGCCGCTTCTTCAAAGAATTTTCTTCTCTCATCCGGGCGAATAGACAACGCTGAATCTACCAACCCCTGTCCAATCAATGTATACGTGCGTTCAGCCATGCCAGATTGAGCCAGTAATTCCTGAATATCTCTCAACCGAATTTTCTGCCCATTCAGTAAATATTCATTTTGACCATCCCGATAAGCTCGTCTGGTGACGGCAACTTCTGAGAAATCAATCGGCAGCCAGCCATCTTCATTGTTGAATGTAATGGTTGACGAGGCCATGCCTGCCCGTGAGCGCCCGTCACTGCCGCCAAAGATCATATCTTCGGTTTTTCTTCCCCGCAGCAATCGATAGGATTGCTCCCCTAAAACCCAGCGGATCGAATCGGCAATATTGGATTTCCCGGAACCATTCGGACCGACGATAGCAGTAATTTTTCCAGGAAATTCGAAATTAGTTTTAGTAGCAAAAGTTTTGTAACCTTGCAATTCTAAAGACTTTAAGCGTGAATTCATTTAAAATGAGCTCCGATATTTATTCATCAAATTTTCTTTGTTTTTGTACAAAACCTAAGCGAATTAATGCCTGATGTGCAGCCACTTTCGCTGCTGCTTGCTTACTCGGCCCTTCTCCACTGCCATACGTTTCTCCATTCAACAAAACATCAACCTGGAATACTTTTGAATGGTCTGGACCAAAGGAATTTTTTGTTACATAAGATGGAGCAAAATATCCGTGGGATTGTGCCCATTCCTGAAAAAGGCTTTTCGGGTCTTCATTTTTGTTATTTAATAATATATCTTCTGATGCTTCAACCAATAATGGCTCCAGAAATTCATTAACCGCTGGAATGCCTCCATCCAGGTATAAAGCTCCCACCAGTGCTTCGAAGGTATCACATAACAAGGCCGGTCTTGTCCTGCCGCCAGCTTGAGCTTCTCCACGCCCTAACCTCATCGCTCTTCCAAGGTCAATTTGATCAGCAAAAACAGCTAATTGCTCAGTGTAAACCAGGGCAGATCTCATTCTGGTGAGATCTCCTTCAGGCATTTCCGGAAAATGGTGGTACAACCATGATCCAACTACAAAATCCAGAACAGCATCCCCCAAAAATTCTAAGCGTTCGTTGTCTTCTAACGCTTCTGGATGTTCATTTAGAAAAGAACGATGTGTTAGTGCTCGGCTCAGTAACAACCAATCAGTTATTTTTAGCCCTAACCGTTTCGCTAATTCCTGCGGGCTCTCCAACTTAGGAGTGTGATTATTGGTCTTCATACTCTTTCTCCTAAGAACTTATGCAGCGAAAGCCACCTCACCTGTAACAATCAAGTAGCTTACGCACCAGAAGTTCATCTTCAATTTAACAACCATTATATGGGACATTTAGTTATGTATCAATAGTAACGACTGTTTAATCTCCTTTCCCAGGGATGTAATCTCCTTCAATCCAGGTTTCACCGTTTGGGCTGATTTCTTTTTTCCAAATCGGGACTATTTCTTTTAACCGGTCAATCCCATATCGGGCTGCGTCAAATATGCCGGTATGACGATGAGGGGCAGAACACAGAACCACTACTGTAGGTGTACCTGCATCCATGTACCCAATTCTCTGAATGATGACGATTTTTTCAATAGTAGGCCATTGCACGCGTATCTCTTCTGCAACCTGCCTCATTTTTGCTTCCGCCATGGGGATATATGCTTCATATTCCAATCCCCTCGTAAATGGATGATCGGAATTATTTGTCTCTCCACGAATGACACCCGTAAACATTACAATGGCCCCGGTGCTATTTTGAATAGACTGAGAGATGAGCGCATTAAAGTCAAAATCATTGGTGGAAACTTCAATCACAATCTCTTTATCCCCCTGGCCGCCACTGACCGGGGGAAAAAAGGCTACTTCTGCATTTTCAAGAATTTCATCAGAATCAAAGGCAAAATTCTGATTAATCGATACCAATATAATGGGTAAATATTCTTTCAAGCGTGGGTATTCATCCACCAGGCAGTTTTTCAGGTCGAGGATTGTTTTCCCTCTTTCGAATTCCAACTTTATTTCAGCGGAACCTACTATTTCTTTTAAAGTAGCAAAAAATAATATTTTCAGTTGAACTGGTTCATTATTTCTATGCGTGTCATTATTCATTGAATACATATCCACTCATACCGCCTCTCTTTTCTACCAGACGAATATTTTCAATACTGGCAGATTTTTCCACTGCTTTGATCATGTCATAAATCGTCAGCGCGGTTACCGAAACGGCAGTTAATGCCTCCATTTCAACTCCAGTCTTACCGTCTGTAATGACTGTTGCTTCAATTTGTATCCCAGGTAATGCTTCATCAATATGAAGCTCTACTTCTATTTTGTTTATAATCAGCGGGTGACACAAAGGAATTAATTCCGATGTCTTTTTTGCAGCTTGTATACCTGCAATTTTTGCTACTGTCAAAACATCTCCCTTTTTCATCAGCCCTTTATTGATCATTTCAACTGTGGTTGGCAAAAGAACCACCTGTCCTCTGGCTTTTGCCATGCGATGGGTGATGGGTTTCTCTCCCACATCAACCATTTGGGCATTCCCATTTGAATCTAAGTGCGTAAGTTTTTCATTTGTCATAGTTTTATTTTATCTCTCAATTTAAGATTTTATTTTTTTAATAAACGCCGTCGGATTACCAAATGCTTCTGCTATAATAGCTAACGTGGCACAGGATATAGGTAATTATTATAACCAGGATTATCGAGTTGAGACCGATCTTTATCAAGGTCCACTCGATATATTATTGGAATTAATAGAAAACGCTGAATTAGATATTACCAAACTTGCGCTGGCAAAGGTTACCGATCAATACCTTGAGTATTTAAAAAAATTAGAAACAGAGAACCCATCCGAAGTATCATCGTTCCTGGTCATTGCGTCCAAATTGGTACAGATTAAATCACTGGCCTTACTTCCCAAATTGCCTGTAGAAATCTTTGGGGAAGAAGAAGATCCTGGTGAAGCATTAGCCCAACAATTAATCATATATAAAAAGTTTAAAGAAATTTCCAAATGGCTATTGGAGCGTGAGGAAGAAGGTTTACGAACCTATTTACGCATCGCCCCTCCTCCAAAAATAAATTTCCAACCTAAATTAGAGCTGACTGGAATTACATTAGATGATTTGATCCAGGTTGCCCAGGAAATTTTTATGAATACTGTGCCACTTCAAAAACTGGATACTGTGATTAATTTTCCACGCATAACCATTAAGGATCGTATAACGACCATTCTGGATCACTTAAGAAAATTTAACAAGTCGACATTCAAGAATCTAATTCTTCATAAAAATTCACGGGTTGAATTAGTGGTAACTTTTTTGGCTTTGTTAGAACTTGTAAAAAGGCACATCATTGAAGCCAATCAAAATGAGCTTTTCGGAGAAATTGATTTGAATTCCGAAAAGCCCATTGCTGAGAATTTAGAACTTGAAATTGAATTTAACGAATAATTATTCTTGAATTTCTGGTTCTTTCTTGAATAAGTTCTCAACTGCTTCGTAAGGAAGCCGGTTGCTCAACCAGACCACCATCAAACTGATATCATCATCACTCAGTGCATAATCTGGATATTTTTCCCGGAAAGAATCAATCAGGATTTCAAACGAGTCTTCTTTTGGCCATTCAAGCATAAATCCCGGCAATAAGCTTCGGTCTGCCTCCATCGGTAATAACTTCCACGATCTTTCCTCCAGGAAGTGAAAGATCGTCTTTTTCGTCTCTGAATTAATCTCTGACCAGGCACACAAAACCTGAGCGACAAATTCATGCGATTTTTTATAGGTATCTATGCAGCCATTAATTTTTAATGGTAATGGTGCGACCGAGCTATTCCTGAATCCTTGTACCCGCACATGATTTTTGATCAGGGCATTTATTTTCCTTTGTCGTTCTTCCGGGAGTTTTTTAAAATTACCCAATACCGATTGGATTACTAATTGACGGTAATCATCCAACATATATTCATTGATGGCATGAAATGGTAAAAATTTAGCTTTTTTATCCATATTCTCTACTTTATTACCTTCCTCGCATAATGATAGAAAGGCTAATTTTACCTGATTAATACCTGTTTTTAATACCTTTTTCGTTTTGTCTCACTTTTTTGATATTTTGAACTTGCGGAAATGCAAATGTGAACTTAGAATCAAACTCTATGAGTGAAAATGAAGTCACCCCAATTCGTAGACAGTATTTAAATATCAAAAAAGAGTATCCCAATGCCATCGTATTTTTCCGCCTGGGTGACTTTTATGAAACATTTGACAATGATGCAGAAATTACATCCAGAGAACTGGATATTGTCCTGACATCCAGAAATGTAGCCAAAGGGATTCGCATTCCGATGGCTGGTATCCCGTATCATGCTGTTGATAATTATCTCTCCAGATTAATTAGCAAGGGATATCACGTAGCCATTGCTGAACAATTATCCGAACCAGATGGTCATGGAATTGTTGATCGTGATGTAGTGCGAGTCGTTACACCAGGCACAGTCATTGAACCAAACCTGCTGAAGAAAGATCAAAACAATTATCTCACCTGCGCGATAATCCACGAAAATAAGGTCGGTATCGCTTATGTGGATATCACAACCGGAGAATTTAAAGCCACTGAATTAATATCTTCCGAGCCATTAAACGAATTAAGATCTGAATTATTACGCCTCAACTCCGCAGAAATATTATTACCGGAGTTTCTGAAAATCCCGAATGAGCTTCCCGGCCATATCACCCAATATCCAAACTGGCACTTTGAACCCCTCCGATGTGAAGAGAAACTAAAGAATCACTTCAAGGTGAGCACACTGGATGCATTCGGAATAAAAGGCTTGTCACTGGCTTTGCAGGCATCCGGGGCAATCATTGATTATCTCTCCGATACGCAACCATCTGCCTTAAAAATTCTAAATAATATATCTAACTACTCTACCTCAACCTTTATGACTCTGGATGCAGCAACCAGGCGAAACCTGGAATTAACGGAAACACTTCGAAAAAATGAAGTGAAAGGATCGTTATTGCACATCCTGGATTTTGCCGTTACTGCCATGGGCAAACGTTTATTACGTCAATGGGTCTCACAACCACTCCTGGATATCTCCGAAATCAATCTTCGACAGGAGAGCGTTGGATATCTAAAGGATAACGGTTTATTGCGCGCTGAGTTATTTTCACAATTGAAAAAAATAAATGATTTGGAAAGATTAACCAGCCGGGTTATATCCGGGCATGCCATCCCCCGTGATTTGGTTGCAATTCGATCAACCTTACAAAACCTGCCAGATCTTTTACAAATCTTGTCTAAAATTGAGTCTTCGTCATTAAAGAAAAATATCGACAAAGTCCATGCTTGCAGCGAGGAACTGCGTCTTTTGGAGTTTTCCATTGCAGAGGAACCACCTGCTACTTTAAATACAACCGGTGTGATTCGGATTGGATATTCATCCGAATTAGATCAAATCATCGATGCGTCCCAACACGCCAGAGATTGGATTAATCAACTCGAAAACATTGAACGAGAAAGAACAGGCATAAAAACCCTTAAAGTTGGCTACAACAAGGTCTTTGGTTATTATATTGAGATCACCCGTGCTAATAGCGCATCCGCACCGGCAGAATATATCCGCAAACAAACCCTGGTCAATGCCGAACGATTTATTACACCAGAATTAAAAGAATATGAAACGCTGGTTTTAAACGCGGAAGATCGCATCAAAGATATTGAACAACGCTTATTTAAACAAATTTGTGAACAATTAACCACGTCCAGTAGAAGATTATTGGAAACATCTGCGGGAATCGCTGAAATCGATGTGCTTTCTTCCTTTGCTGAAGCTGCTTCAGTTGGGAATTATTGCCAACCGGAATTACAGGATTCTCAAATCCTCCATATCGCAGATGGTCGCCATCCAGTTGTCGAGAAATCCCTGGAAGGGAAACGCTTTGTTTCCAACGACTCAATATTTGAAGAAGGTGAACTGATCCGGATTATCACCGGACCTAATATGAGTGGGAAAAGCACATTCTTACGGCAGGTCGCATTAATTGTTCTGATGGCACAAATTGGCAGCTTTGTACCTGCCAGTGAAGCAACCATTGGCATTACAGATCGAATTTTTACACGCATTGGGGCACAGGATGAAATCCATGCCGGGCAATCTACTTTTATGGTTGAGATGATAGAAACTGCTAATATCCTCAATCATGCAACCCCCAAAAGCCTGTTAATCTTGGACGAAATTGGTCGGGGAACATCCACCTATGATGGCGTATCCATTGCCTGGGCAGTCATCGAACATATCCATAACCATCCAGGGATTCGAGCAAGAACATTATTTGCTACCCACTATCATGAATTAACCCAATTAAGTGACTTGCTTCCCGGGGTCAGAAATTACAACGTTGCCGTCTCAGAAGCGGATAATAATGTGGTTTTTCTTCACAAAATCATTCCCGGAGGAGCAGATCGTTCCTATGGAATCCATGTAGGTCAACTGGCGGGATTGCCAAGGCCGGTTATCCAACGATCTGCTGAGATTCTGCGGCAATTGGAAATTAGCTCAGGCAAAGCCATTACAATTCAACCTGATCTTCCTCAACAACTGACCCTTTTTCCAGAAAATAATCCCATGATCAATGCATTAAAAGAATTGGATATCAATTCATTGTCTCCGATCGAAGCTTTGAATAAATTATACGAGTGGAAGAAAAAATTTACCGGATAAACTTACCGGTAGGAATTTTGAACCCTTACATCGTTACGTTCAAGAAATTTTAAATAAACATCTTCTCCATTAAGCTGCTGGTTGTGTGAGTGAATATTTCGCAAAAGAGGCAGAAGCTCTGCGGAGTAGTCTTCACCACTCACCATTTGAGTCCAATGAATCGCCTGGGCAGCGTAAGCAATCACATTTTGTGGTTCTATTCTGTCAAAGTCTTCAAAAAACCAGCCACAGGATGTATACATTCGTTGACGTTCGTATTGTGCTGATAACAGGAATTCTATTTTCTGATTATCGGTTTCAGTGAGATTTGATCCTAAAACCTCATGAATCAATTCAACGATCGTTTTATTTTTTAGAATCACATCAATGTAGCTGTGTCTTATTGCCCATAAATCAGGAGTGAATTTTGCCATTTCACCCTGATAAACTCCATTGACAATTTCACCTACATGATCAATGAACTTTCTCAAAGCGTTCTTCCATGTGCTTTGGGGAGTACATTCACAACCGGTCGACCACCGGTTTACGCCATGGTGGCAACTCCATGATGTTTTTTCGCGAATGTTTATATAATCAGCAGGTGGATTTTCTTTTAACCATAATCCTGGATACAGTTGTTGAATATTGTAATTTTTCAATGAACCATTCATTAATTGAGCCAAAAATTTGTCACGGAATGGTTGATGATGACCATATAATTCCCCATCAGAAGCCAATAGTAAGTATTTGGGTTTTTTGGAATGTTCGTTAATAACCAGGTTTGGCATCACAAAATTATGGGCGAACATATCAGCGTTGATGGTGGTTAAGGGATTAAAGCTGATCTGAGTGCTCAAATCGCGTTGATAAAAAAAGACTGCTATCCGTTTTTGATCAGATATTTCTACCCAATAAGGTTTGGTGATATCCAGGTTTTGTGTATCAGCTTGCCATGGCGCGAGGATGGTAAATTCTATGCCAAAGTCAAACAGGATATTAAGTGTTTCCATATCGACTGCGGTTTCAGGTAACCAGATCCCTGCGGGCTGATGACCGAAACGAAATTTATAATCCTCAACACCCCATTTAATTTGAGTAATCTTATCTTCTTTACTCGCCAAAGGCAAAATCGTATGGTGATACGGTTGTGCCAGCGCGTTGCCCACCCCATATTTTTCAAAATTTTCTCTCTCCTGAGAAATGATTTTTAAGAGGACATCTGGATGTTGCTTTTCCATCCAATTCAATAGTGTTGGACCAAAATTAAAACTGATTTTTTTGAAATTTTCTAATTCTGCGTTGGGAAAATAACAATGGCTGAAGATCAATTCGTTCCAATTTTTGTAGGGAAACGCCCCGCGCTCCTCTGGAATCTCGCCTGTAATCGGATCTTCCCGAGAAGGTTGATAAAAATGGCCATGAACACAAAAACCTAAATCACTCATATTTTTCCTTGTTCCTTTAAGTTCCTAAAAAGTCCAATGATTGTGTAAATCTTGCAGGTAATATGCCAAATTGCCTGGGGATTGTATCCAGTGCTGTTGTGCGATCTTCAGCCAAACTATCTAACCAATACAAAGAAATTGGAAATTTGGGAATGATTTGATCAATATAAACAACCAACATTCGAAGATAAGCCGGTGAAATATTAATCAGATAGCGGCGAATATTTAATTTGTTCAGGATGATTTCGATGATCTCACGAAAAGTAAACACTTCTCCACCACCCAACTCAATAATTTTGTTCTCTAATTCTGAATTCATAATCGTCAGGTTAAGGCAGGCAACCAAGTCATCGACACTTAAGGGTTGTAAAGCGCTATCCCCTTTTCCAGGAACAAGAAAGAAACCCGGTGATAGACGTAATAATTTAGCAAATGCATCCACAAATTGATCGCCTTTTCCATAAATATGGGACGTCCTGAAAATTGTATAAGGCACACCACTATTGATGATTTCTTTTTCTGCCAATGCTTTTGCTTTTAGAACAGGAAACGCTGAGTTTTGATCAGCTCCCAAATGACTCAAGTAAACAAGACGCGAAATCTTACTTTTACGGGCAGCCTGTAGAAGAGTCTGAGTTCCAATTACATCAACCTCCATCAGGGCTGATCTGGACGATAATCTCTCTGATCCAGCCAAATGGTAAACAATGTCAATCCCTTTTAATGCTGCTCTTAATCCCCGTTCATCATTCATACTACAAACGACTGCTTCAATCGGCACACCTTTCGGGAGATCAGGGGTTTTTTGTGATGGTTTCAGTAAAGTGCGTACTTCAAAACCATTATCAATTAATAATTTAACCAAATTTCTTCCTATAAATCCGGTGCCACCTGCGACTAAGATCATATTCCCAAATTATATCAGAGCTTCACCTTCATTAAAAATTTTGTAATTAGTTTTTTCTTAGGCGTTTATTAGATAAGTTTGGCATAAGTCTTGCTACATAAAGAGCAAATCCAATTTAATCAAGAGGATCCAATGGATAAAACCGAGGATATTTCAGTCATCAACCAATTTGGAATTCACTATTACCAGGACACACTTCATTATCGGCAGGAAGATTTAAAAATCTGGTTGCCCACGTTACTGGATTTAAGGATCGGATGGATTGTGCTTAAATCCGAAAAGAATCGTGCAATTCCTGAAGATTTCTTAAGCACATTGCTAAAAGCAGGGATCACTCCCATCATTGAATTCAATTTGCCCTTAAGATCCAATTTTGGCACACGTGAATTGAAGTTGTTATTAAAAGTTTATGCAAAATGGGGAGTTAAGTATTGTGTATTTTTTGATCGCCCGAACCAAAAAGATTCCTGGTCCGAAAATTATTGGGCCCAAAACGATTTAGTAGATCGATTTTTAGATCAATATATTCCTCTAGCAAAGTTCGCATTAGAGGAGGGTCTGCTGCCTGTATTTCCACCGCTTGAGCCAGGTGGAAATTATTGGGATACAGCCTTTTTGAGAACCTCTATTAAAAGTCTTATCAGGCGGGAACAAAATCAGGTTTTGGACAATCTTATCCTTTCTGCTTATGCATATACGCACAACCATGATCTGAATTGGGGTAAAGGCGGACCTGAATTATGGCCGCAATCAAAACCATACATTACACCGACTGGATCACAGGATCAGCAGGGGTTCCGAATTTTTGATTGGTATGAAGCAATCAGTAATGCTTTACTGCAAAGGGAAGTCCCAATCATTTTATTTGATGCCGGCTTAGCAAACCACCCCTTCCAAAATAAGTTGTCCGCGGAAGAAATTAAGAAGTCCTGGTTTGACCAGAAATTAATTTCTTTATTGATTCATACCCAGCAAAGTATTGATGTGGGTAATGAAACTTCCATCGACCCTCTTCCACCGACCATTCTTGCCTGCAATTTCTGGTTATTGGCTTCTGAAAAAGATCAACCCGAAGCTGAAATGGCATGGTTTGTTGGGACAAAGCACCAAAATCCATTCATCCAGGAGATGATTGCTGCCTTCCAACAAGAGCAGAAACAAACCCAGGTGGCATTCGAAAAACAAAAAAAATCGCGACGGTCTGATCCAAAACAATGCCTGATCAAACACTACATATTATTACCAGACCAGGAACACGGCCTTTCAGATTGGGATTTTGATCAGATAAAGCCCTGGTTGAACAAATCCAAAGTTACCGTTGGATTTTCGATTGATGAGGCAATTCTTGCCAAAAAAGTTATGCTTTTATCGGATCAAAATTATTACTCAAATGAGACTATCAGAGTACTCAAAAAATTTGGTTGTGAAATTGAACAACTTCAAAAAGATGGCACGAGTATTGCAACATAAATTCTCAAGAGGTGACCCATGAACAATGTTTATTCCAGACCCATTTCTAATAATTCAGGATTTTCTGCCACAAAGCCCGTATTAAAAGTTGTTGGTATGGGTGGCGGCGGATCGAATGCAATTAATCGCATGATTGAGCTAGGACTTAAAGGTGTCGATTTTATTGCAGTGAACACCGACTCTCAAGCCTTAAAATCAAATCTCGCTCCAACCAAAATTCAGATTGGACCGCTGATTACCCGTGGATTAGGGGCTGGAGGAAATCCCCAGGTTGGTTTTGATGCTGCCAAAGAGAGCATTGAAGATCTTTCCTACGCTTTACAGGGCGCAGATATGGTGTTTCTGACTGCCGGCATGGGTGGTGGTACCGGGACAGGTTCCATTGCCATCGCCGCACAAGCTGCACGAAACGTCGGTGCTGTTACAGTCGCAATCGTCACCACACCATTTAGTTTTGAAATGGGCCGCAGGCAACGCAATGCACAGGAGGGTTTATCCAGGTTGCGCCAGCATGTGGACACGCTGATTACCATTCCAAATGATCGTTTATTGAAAATTGCTCCGCGTGATTTACCCCTCGATATGGCTTTTAGATTGGCAGACGATGTGCTCAGGCAGGGAATTCAAGGAATTTCTGAATTAATTAATCAAACAGGCTATATCAATGTTGATTTTTCACATATTCGCCAGTTGATGAAAGCTGGTGGTGGCTCATTGTTATCCATTGGGATTGGAAAAGGCAAAGACAAAGCTAAACAAGCGATTCACAATGCGCTAAATCATCCTTTGCTCGAGTCTGTTAATATTCAAAACGCGAATGGGATTATCGCCAATTTCACTGCCGGGGAAGATCTTTCCTTCTACGAAGTGACTGATGCACTCACCCATCTAGGCGAACAAACCAATTCCAATGCTGATATTATCCCGGGGTTAATCATAGATCCCAAATTGAGTGACCGCTGTGAAGTAATCCTGGTGATTACAGGCTTAGGCGCTACCCCATTGGATGCCAGCATGAATCAGGTAGCCAAGCCTGAACAACGCGAGCAAGTGCGCATGCACACTGCCCAGAAAGCAGTTCAAAACCAGTTCAGAGAACCTGAAGAAGCTCTGGTTTCCGATGAAAACCTTGACATTCCTGCTTTCTTACGACGACGTAGATATCAATAAACGAGGTTATTTTGGACGAAATTTTTCAAAAAGTTTATCAGAAATTCCCTGAAGTGGCTGGCAAAAAGCCAGTTCGCCACAACCAGCCGGATGGAAAAACTTTGCTGGTATTCAAAGGAGAAGGAAAAGCCGCAAATGGAACCAGGATACCCAGGGTCGTCAGGGTTGTGATTGATCAAAATGGGAAAATACTGAAAATGACGACGTCCAGATAATTATTGGAGAAAAGATGAAAGAATTAATGCTGACAACAGAATTACTATTTTGGGATATGATCATCCCGCTCATGAAGCAATCAAAGATAACCCAATGGATCATCCGGGTCGCCTACCCATTCGTTGAAGGTTTAAATTTTGTCCAGATTACAAAAACAGTAACCATAACCTGTGTCAGTGGCTTTTTATTAGGCTGGTTGGCTTTTTACACATATTATCTGTCAAAATAACCTCATTAAAACCCAGAACTCAATTGCTCCTGCTTAATTTATTAAGTAGGAGTTTTTTTTTGATTTTCGGAAGACCTCAAAAATCTTTCCATGCTAAAATTATTTAAATCATGAATCTTAAACCAGACCAATTATGCAGAAATTTTTAAGAATTCTCATCATCATTTTTTTATTCATGATGTGCCTGTTAATCGGTGCAAAATTAGCGAATGTATCTTTATCTGCTGAAGATACAGTCGAAGTCAACTCTGATACACAGAACCAGAACCAGAACCAGATTCGCTTGTTGGTATTTGTTCTGGATGATTTGACTCAAAAAAATCCTAGATTAAATGAAGTCTGGTCTGTCATCATCTATTATCAGGATGCAAAAGGAATCATGTTCATCCCCCTCACAAATAGAAATGATGTTGATTTCAAGGACTTAAATCGCAATTTTGTCTTAACGTCAGAAAGGGAACCACACCAAAAAACATTAAAGTACTTCAACACAAAATATAAAACCAAATGGGATGCAAATATTGTATTGGATCAATTCGCTGTAGAATATTTAATTCAATGGATTACCCAATCATCACTTGATTTAAATTTGCTGGTTGGAGGACCAAATTCAACTTTGATTGAGAATTTGTGTACATCCATTGGTTCGCAACCGTTAAATTCTTTAGAAACCCTGGATTGGCCGCTCATCATCCCCAATCATTTTAAGACAAATTTGCCATTGGATCGCATGATGGATGGATGGCAAAAATTGAGTTCAGGTAATCCCATTCTTTGCGAAATGATTGCCATTGATTGATGAGATTATTCCTGCAGAGAAGCTAATCAATAACTTTGTATCTTAAAATCCACGTGTTATAATTTGACCACCTGTGACAGGTAAATTTTATATATATGGAGAAACATGAATACAGAAAACAAACCAAAAATGGTTGAAGACGATTTAGTAATAACGATGGATTATTCCCTTAGCATTGACGGTGAAGTGATTGATTCTTCCGAGGGTGAAGATAATGACCCCATTATTTTCTTACAGGGTGCTGGACAGATCATACCAGGGTTAGAAAAATCCATAAATGGGTTAAAAATAGGTGATAAAAAATCAATCACCGTTGACCCAAAAGATGGTTATGGAGAAATTGATCCAGAATCTATCGTGGAAATACCAAAAGAAGAGTTCCCGGCAGATTTTCCCCTTGAATTAGGCGTTGAAATAACCGTGAATGCAGATGATGAAGATGAAGAAGGTGATGATGAGATGGAAGCGACCATCATCGCGGTCAATGATCATACCGTCACCTTGGATTTCAATCATCCTCTGGCAGGTAAAACGTTAAACTTCGATGTCCACATTATCGACATTCGCGAAGCGACACCGGAAGAAATTGAACATGGACATGTTCATGGTGATGATTCCGAATTCTATTTTGAAGACGAAGATTTTGACGAAATAGATGAGGAAGAATAATCTAATTGTCATCAATATGACCAAACCCTCTTCGGAGGGTTTTTTCATAAATATTTTTTGAGCTGATCCAGATCCAGGTCAACGATGATATTTTCACCGACTTTAAATGTTGGTGTGACCAAATTTCCATTCGCCCATTGCCGAACCAGCCTGGCTGCGTCTGGGTACTGATTGACATCTACTTCAACGTATTCCACATGGTTTGATTTAAGCCACTTTCTGGCTTTCTTGCAATCCGGGCACCAGTCGTTGCAGAACATGACCACTGGTGAATCTGGCATCTCAAATTTTGGTTTATCTTCAGGCTCTGGCATTACACCAGAACCTTCCAACCTTTTGAGTAAATTTAAGAGAATTTCATTTTTTGGTTGATCATCGATATCATGAACGTCAATATATTGAATTATTCCTTCCTTATCAATCAAAAAAATTGCTCTTTCACTAAAGCCTTCATCTGTTAAAACACCATATTGTTTGGCAACTTTCCCATGAATCCAGAAATCACTGAGCAAAGGAAAACTAATGCCCCCCAGGTGTTCTGCCCAGGCTTCTAAACAAGGAACATGATCAATACTTATACCCAGAACCTGGGTATTCAATCCCTCAAACTTAGCCAGGTCAGCTTGGTATGCAGGGATTTGATTTGATCATATCTCCGTCCAGGCACGCGGGAAAAAAGCGAGCACAACATTTTTTCCCCGAAAATCTGATAAACAAACCTTCCGATTTTGAGTTGCTGGCAAACAAAAATCAGGTGCTTTATCTCCAACTGAAAATTTCATTGTAAAACCTCTTTGTATTATTTATGGTTCAATACGTACTGCCCCATTCTACCTTATAATTGAAGAAACTTTTTAATAGAATGCAACAAACTGATAAGTCAACGACTCATGATAATGAAAAAAACATCTAAACTCGGACAACTCTGCCTGATCACCTTCGTTTCTTTTTTGCTGGTTAGTTGTTCCAGTTCTGCGGTTCAGGAAACGCCCACACTTGCGTCAGTGCCACCAATCATCAGTACAACCACTCCTGAAAAAAATTTGCAGAGACAGGAAACCAAAACGGTGGCAACAGCCATGCCACCAGAATCAACAGACAAAAATACTCCAGTCATCCCTGATTACAATTTACAGGTGAAGTTTGATTATTCAAATCAGTCCTTACTTGTCAATGAAACCATCGTATATGTTAATAATTCAAATCATAAATTGCCTGATATCCGCTTGGCTAATGACACTTTCAGATATCCGGGATCATTTTCCCTCGAGAATATCACAATCAATGGATCTTCCGAAGTAACAGTAGAGGAGGGAAAATACTTTTTTACAATCACTCTCAAGGATGCGCTCAAGCCTGCAGAAGAAATAGAGATAAAAATCAATTATCGACTTTCCATTCCCCCTCTCCCACCCCCGGCAGATGACCGCAAACCAGGCATTTTTGGTTACTCAACTGTTCAAACCAATCTGGTTGATTGGTATCCGTTTATCCCTCCTTTAACCGAAACCGGTGAATGGTTACTTCATGATCCCTGGTTTTATGGGGAGTACCTGGTGTATGACCTGGCGAATTTCCAGGTGGAAATTGACCTCTTAAACGTCCCTGCGAACGCGATCATTGCAGCTTCTACAATCCCGGTTTCTCAGGAAAACAACCGTTTTGTCTATAATTCAACAAAGGCAAGAAATTTTGTCTGGTCACTGAGCCCTTCATACGTCGTCGGGGTAAATGAACTTAATGGCATTTCCATCACCACCCATACGTTTCCTTTTCACCAACAGGCTGGAGAGCATGTTCTCGGCGAAGTGACCAAAGCAATAGAGCTCTATTCAAAATTATTTTCTCCTTATCCAAGAAACAATTTAACAATCGTAGAGGCAGATTTTCTGGATGGCATGGAATATGATGGCCTTTTTTTCCTGAGCCGGGGTTTTTATAACCTTTTTGATTACACACCCCAAAATTACCTGACGACGATAGCAGTTCACGAAACTGCCCATCAATGGTGGTATGCAGCGGTGGCTAATGATCAGGCTATGGAGCCCTGGTTGGATGAAGCCTTGTGTACATATAGTGAATTATTATTTTACGAAGAATATTACCCGGAGCTGGTCAATTGGTGGTGGGAGTATCGAGTGAATTATTATCAACCTGAAGGAACCATCAACCAAACCATTTATGAATATCAGGGTTTTGTTCCCTATAGAAATGCAACCTATCTTCAAGGTGCTAAATTTCTACAATCCCTACGAGAAGAACTTGGTGATGAAGATTTTTTTGAGTTTTTAAATGAGTATGCAACCAGCCAAAATAATAAAATTTCTACTCAAGCTCATTTTTTCAATTTACTCGAAAAATACACGGACCAAGATATTGCCAACTCCTCTCCGTATTTCATCAATTCAAATAAATAAAGACAAATCAAAAATTTAGGTTTCTTTTTTGGTGGGTTGGTATATAATCATTTTGTATACTGCAATAATAAAAAAATTTAATTGGGAGGTCTAATGGCAAAAATATCAGATATTGAAGGAATCGGCCCTAAATATGCAGAAATATTAGCATCGCAAGGAATTAAAACAGTTGAAGGCTTACTAAAAGCTGGTGCAAAATCGAAAGACAGAAAAAAATTATCCGAAGTTTCCCAAATTTCAGAAAAATTGCTCCTTGAATGGGTTAATCACGCAGATTTATTTCGCGTAAAAGGTGTCGGAGAAGAGTATTCCGATTTATTGGAAGAGGCGGGTGTAGATACAGTGCCTGAATTGGCGCAAAGAAAACCCGAAAACCTGCTTCAAAAACTAGTTGAAACAAACGCAGAAAAGAATATTGTCCGCAGATTGCCCGTTTTATCTCAGGTTGAATCCTGGGTAAAACAGGCCAAAGATTTACCAAGAATAATTGAATATTAGTACATAGTAGAGCCACGGCCTTTTGTCACAGCTCTATTTTTAAGGTAAATATGGAAAACCAAAATAAATCGAAGTTTTTTTTGTGGCTCGGTATTTTGATCGGTGCAGCCACAACTATCTTCTTAATCCTGTATAAACTATCGAACAGTAATAAAAGTATTTCAACGATCATAAATAAATATATAAAGATTCCCTGCGATGGAAAGCAGTCGGAGCTAGTGGGATTCGAAACAGAAATCGTGAAACCAAAACCCATTAAAGATAATTTGAAAGCCATTAAAGGGATTGGTCCCGCCATTGAGACTTTATTAAATGAAAATATGATATTTTCATTTTCAGAATTAAGTACAACCAGTGTTGCTGATCTGCAAAGAATGCTGGAGGGAAAAAATCTACGTCTTGCCAACCCGGAAACCTGGCCGGATCAGGCAAAACAATTAATGGAATGATTTGCAGGATTAAATTTAAGAATTTAAATATTCCCCGGATGTCTGTAATCTTAAAATTTCTCCGGGGATATTGACTTGTATATACAAATTCCCTATAATGAAATTGCAGGGAGCTCTGAGAAATTGAATTAGCCCTTATACCTTAAAAACTAAATCAAAAGTTTGTAGTACCGTGAGAGAAATTCTCCGAAATGGTGAAACAGACGATTTAGGAAAAATTTCTAAGAGATAGGACGTAAGTCTTTCAAGAAATTGGAGAAAGCCGTTACTTAGAAAAGGGTAAAGCAAAGCTAAAATTAGGTTACTTAGAGCCCCTGTTTCAATTTAAGTCCATTGTTTGCTGGTTGTTGGAAAATTTCAGCTTTGATAATCCCAACATACGGCAAATTGCGATATTTCTCATTGTAGTCCAATCCATATCCTACAACGAATTTGTCTGGCAGATCAAACCCTTTGTATTGAATCGGCAATTCGATTAATCTTCGTGATGCTTTATTGAAAAGGGTACATACCCGAAGACTGGCCGGATTACGTTCCTGTAAATTCCTCAGAAGAAAGTTGAGGGTCAGACCCGTGTCAATGACATCCTCAATGAATAATACATGTCTTCCTTCAATGGAAATTTCTAAATCCTTAACCAGCCGGACCATACCTCTATTTCTAGCGTCATTACTATAGTTGCTGATCGCCAGGAAATCTACATCACAATCAATTTCAATTTTTCTCAACAAATCAGCCATAAAAATAAACACCCCTTTTAACACACCCACAAATACAGGATGTTTATCCTGATAATCATCATTTATCTGGCTGGCAATTTCTGAAATGCGAAATTTTATTTGTTCCTCATTGAATAAAACCTGACTGATTGCCGGATTGATATTTTTAGCAGAGTTGTTCATTTATCACCTCATTGTGCTTCTGTGCCGTGAAAATTCTGCGCTTCATCATATAAACCATATTTGACTAATAAATCACGGATATCACGACGCTTCATCAATTTGATTTTAATTTCGGGATATCGTTCATTCATTAATCTTAGTTTCTTGTTTTTTATGGATGCCAGCTGTGGTCTCAATGTTGTTAATTCAATGAAAAGGTCTTGATCCGGTAAATAAAAATCCGGTGTGAAAGCTAACTTTACCTTCCCCTTGTCATTCCATTCTAATTCGAAGGTGCGTGGTTCGTATTGCCAGTCAACTCCATAGAATTCCAGAATACGGGCAAACATTTCTTCGGAGGTATGTGAAAATTTCACCAATTTTCTTTCTTCATCAGTAGTCATGACAATCCTATAATTTAACAATCCAACGAGCGATAGCATCCAGGTCAAAATGGTCAGTATTAATCGTCAGGTCATATAACGAGGGATCATTCCAATCCACCTGATAGAATTTTTTAATAAAATTTTGACGATTTCGATCACTTTCTGAAATTTGAGCTTTGGCTGCTTTTTCACTGACATTTTTTATCTTCTGGATATTCTTGATGCGGGTCTCCAGACTGGCAATGACTTTTATATGAAGACAGTCTGAAAAATCTTTTAAGATCAATTGGCTTGCCCGGCCTACAATGACTACATTTCCTTTCTCCGCCTTTGAATGGACAGCTTCCTGAAGAGCCTCCCTGTATTTAGAGCAAGTTTCATCATCCGGGCAAATTCCTAACAGTCCCAGTTCATCAATAACAACCAGCGCCATATCGGGTGAACCGATCTTGATGGCGGCTTGATTAATAACCTCCCGCCAAATCAGTTGATATCCGCTCAACTCAGCAAGTTTGATGGCTAACTTACTCCCCCCACTACCGTATTGTCTTGAAATGGTGTAAACAGAAAACATGGGTACTCCTGTTCTCCCGATATTTTGATTATAGCATTCATCATCTGGTAACAAGGATAATCAATTTTCGTTTTTTCTTTCGCTGATAAATGATATAGTTAAGTTGTTCAACACAGAAATATCTTTTGTAGTAATCAAATTCTAAAGATCCTTCATTCAAGATCATTTATTTATTCAAATTGAGGTAAATCCTATGGCAGGGAAAATTGGTATTCTAACAGCAGGGAACGACGTACCTGGTCTAAATGCAGCAATTCGAGCGGTTGGGAAGTCAGCTCAGAGTAATTATAAAATGGAAATCATAGGCTTTCTGGATGGGTTTAAAGGCCTTTCCCAGGATCATTTTATTCAATTAAAGGGATCTGAATTTTCCGGAATCCTGACGACCGGTGGAACCATTCTGGGAACCAGTCAGGAAATACCCGGTCAATCAGTAGAAAATTCGGATTTGTTACAACAGGCAGTAGCAACCTACAAACGCCATAAATTGGATGCACTTGTTTGTTTCGGTGGCGCAGAGATGCAGGTGGGAACCCTGGCGTTATCCCAGGCTGGAATAAATGTTATCGGAATTCCAAAATCAATCGATAATGATGTCTATGGTACCGACTTTGCGATTGGTTTTGACACCGCCTTATCGGTTGCGACGGAGGCAATTGATCGACTGCATAGCACAGCCCATAGTCATCACCGCATCATTGTGGTCGAGATTTTAGGCAGACAAACAGGCTGGTTGACGTTAGGCGCAGGTATGGCAGGCGGCGCTGATGTCATTCTCATTCCTGAAGTGCCATATAACCTCAATAAAATTTCCCAGGCAATTATGGATAGAAACCAGGCTGGCAAACGGTTCAGTATTATTGCTGTTTCAGATGGTGCATTGACCCAGGAAAGTGTAGCCTTTTTCCGAAGAAATCGAGAATCGAATATCCGTTTACGAAAGGGTGATGAAAGAAAAGAAATCGAAGCAAGATTGAATGCGATCGAAAATGAGTATGCGGATAACACCAATCTTCTTTCCCATTTTCTCCATCAGAAGACCGGTCTCGAAACCAGAATAACCATCTTGGGTTTTCTTTTGCGGGGAGGAGTACCTTCCTCTGTTGATAGGATGCGTGCCACCCAATTGGGAACCAGTTGCGTGAACATTATCCAACAAGGCTTATTTGGGGTGCTCTTAGGGCTCAATGATAACCTGATTGTTCCCGTTCCATTGGCAGATGTGGCTGGTAAACATAAAACCATACCGCTTGATCATGAATGGTTACAAGCTGCCAGAAATGTAGGAACTTGTTTCGGAGATTAATCGAAACGCTGATAAAATTACAAACTAATGTTTATACCAACGACTAAGGAAGAAGCTCATAAGGTAGGGTGGGACGAATTCGATGTTATCCTGGTTTCTGGGGATAGTTATATCGATAGTCCTTACATGGGCATTTCTGTGATTGGTCACATTCTTATGGATCAGGGCTATCAGGTTGGAATTATCGCCCAGCCAGACACCTCATCAGGGAAAGATATTATGCGCCTTGGCGAACCACGCCTCTTCTGGGGTGTTTCCGCAGGCAGTATCGATTCGATGGTCTCAAATTACACAGCTTCACTAAAGAAGCGCAAAAGTGATGATTACACCCCCGGTGGACTAAATAATAAGCGACCTGATCGCGCCACGATCATCTACACGAATTTAATCAGGAGATTTTTCAAGAAAACCAAACCAATTGTACTGGGTGGTATGGAAGCCAGCCTGCGTCGTATCGCTCATTACGACTATTGGACCAACAAAATCAGACGATCCGTCTTGTTCGATGCTAAAGCTGATTATTTATTGTATGGCATGGCAGACCGATCCATCGTTGAATTAGCACAGGCACTTCGTGACAGGACCGATCCCAGATCAATTCGAGGTTTGTCCTATATCCATAAAGAACCCATTCAGGATTATTTGCCACTAGCTTCTTTTGAAGAATGCAGTACGAATAAAATTGCCTATATCGACAGTTTCGACATCTTTTATAAAAATAACGACCCCCTGACTGCCAAAGGTCTCATTCAGGCGCACGCTGACCGCTATCTGGTTCAAAATCCCCCGGCATTCTCACTCAGTCAGGAAGAAATTGACAGGATTTATACGCTGCCGTATGAAAGATCCCAACACCCTTATTATGAAAAAAATGGGAAAGTGAAAGCATTGGAGACCGTCCGCTTCTCGATTAGCACCCATCGCGGTTGTTATGGGGAATGTAATTTCTGTGCCATTGCAGTACACGAAGGTCGTACCATTCAATGGCGCAGCAAAGAATCCATCCTGAACGAGGTTGACACGCTGTCAAAAATTCCTGAATTCAAAGGAATTATCCAGGACATGGGCGGGCCCACCGCTAATATGTATGGTTATGAATGTAAAAAGAAAACTTCTCGCGGGGTATGTCAGGACAGGAGATGCATTTCTCCCGAAGTCTGCACTGCTTTACGTGTTAATCACAAACCTCAAATAGATTTATTAAAGTCAGTTCGGGAGCATCCACAGGTTCGCAAGGTCTTTGTCGCCTCCGGTTTGCGGTACGATCTCATTTTAAATGATCGACAATACGGCAATAAATATCTCGAAGAGGTCTTGGCCCACCACGTTTCAGGGCAATTGAAAATTGCACCCGAACATACCGAAGATCGTATTTTAAAATTAATGGGTAAACCCGGTTCTGAAAATCTACTGGAATTCAAAAGTCGTGTCGATAAAATGAATAAAACGCTTAATAAAAACCAATACCTCACCTATTATTTCATTGCTGCCTATCCCGGATGCTCTGAAAGAGAAATGCAACACTTAAAGAATTTCACCTCCGAAAAATTAAAAACCCATCCGGAACAAGTGCAAATCTTCACCCCGACCCCCTCCACGTATGCCAGTGTCATGTATTACACTGAGATGAACCCTTTCACCAAAGAACCCATTTTCGTGGAAAAATCCATCACAAATAAAAATAAACAAAAAGAGATCCTTGTAAAGAAACCTTATGTATAAAACCTTTCTGGTAATTCCCCCCGGTATAGAACAAGTAGCTCAATCTGAAGTTACCCGCTACTTTCCAAACCTTAGACCCCTGCCATCAGCAGAAGGTTTGGAGTATGAATGCGATTTGGAAACAATTTACAAACTCAATTTATTTTTGCGAATTCCAAACCGAATTCTCGTGCGCATCGCTGAATTTGAAGCCACAAGCTTTCAGGAACTGTTCACAAAATCAGTGCGTCTGCCCTGGAAACAATTTATTAAAAAAGATACCAGTGTTAAAATTCGCACCACCTGTCATAAATCAAAGCTTTACCACAGTGATGCTGTGACCCAGCGTATCCATCAATCCATCGAATCCAATCTGGCAAAAAAAGTACCCTTGATTAAAGGGAATACAGAAGAGACATTTGGAAAACAACAATTGATAATCGTCAGATTGTTACGGGATCAAGTATCCATCAGTATCGATTCCAGTGGAAATCCACTTTATATGCGGGGATACCGTGAGATAGTGACAAAAGCACCTATTCGGGAAAATTTGGCTGCCAGCTTATTAATAGCAGCTAACTGGACACCTGACTCAGCTTTGATTGATCCGTTTTGTGGATCAGGAACAATTCCCATTGAAGCTGCTCTTATGGCGAAAAATCAGCCACCTGGACTGTACAGAGATTTTGCTTTTGAAAATTGGACTGAATTTAATCAGACAGTCTGGCAAGATATCAGACGGGATTCTGTCCAGAATCTAACAAATCACATCACCCGGATTCAGGGTAGTGACCGCGACAAAGGGGCAATACGATCTGCCACAAAAAATGCCGAAAAAGCCGGGGTTAACCAGGGGATTGAGTGGAAAAATCAGTCCATTTCGGAAATGAAATCTTATCATCAACCCGGCTGGATCATCACCAATCCGCCTTATGGTTTACGGACATCATCCAATAAAGATATTCGCAATCTCTATGCGCAATTCGGAAATATTTTAAGACAGGATTTCAAGGGATGGCAGGTTGTTTTTTTGTGTAATGACGTCAATCTGGCCAACCAGACGAAATTAAACCCAAAAAGCCTGCTTTCATTTACCAATGGTGGCATCAATGTGCAGGCTTTTCATGCGCAAGTTGAATAATTTATCGACTCACAGGTATTTCTACATCAATTTTGACAGCATCCTCCGCAACATAAATGGCTTTGATGAGAGCATTTTCCCCGGATTGTGAAATTTGATCTCGGATTAATCCAGACAATTTTTCGTTAATATCTTTAACAAAATCGCTGGCCAAATCCAAACCAGGTATGTTCACCCAGGAGACCTCAACTTTTGGTTGTTCATTCTCAATCGAGAAAGTTAATTCAACCTCACCATTCATCCTGACAGAATTCGGAGGTCCATAAAAACCTGTCAATCTGACCTTATCTGGTTCAATAAATTGGATATCCTGAACTTCAATCACCAATTCCTTGTCGGAAACAGATCCAGCCACTCCCTGAGCGCTGTTAATCAATTGCATTAAGTTATCTCTTTTCAGAGTAACGGTCATGGCAATGTTCCCATTTTGAAATCCAAAATTACATGCCAGGGTCGATAGGATTACTAGAGAGATTAATACGAAAAAAGAGTATTTCTTCAGGTTCATATCTTTCCTTTCATAGAGAAATTATAAATCTAATTGTCGATCCATTCAGGACATTCTACCCGAGAGAGACGTAAATCAAAACGACTTTGTCAAATCTTAAAAAAGAGCCAGGGAATTCCCTGGCTCAATAGAAACTGCGGATAATTTAGGGTAACGAACCAACCACATCGAAAGTTCGCAGGATTTCATCCAGCGCATCCAAATCGCCGTCTGATAATATTTGAACCATGACAGTCGCTAAAAACGAAGTTTGATTATTAATCGGCCTGGCTGAAAGCAAAATGATTGTACTGCGCCCAGAACCACAGCTCGTAAAGACATCATAAGCACCTTTAAAAGCACTATCCTCATAATCATAGCGGCCATCCAGAGAACAATCATTTAAGAATCCAGGACGATAGACATCCAGTAACTGAATATACCCACCTAATCTTGCAAGATCATCCGATACTCCAAAGAATACGCCTGGTTCCTCATAAGTATTGTTAAAATCGTCAATGTTTGCGGCTGCGGTAATACTGGATCCAATGATATCTCCATCATCGTACCAGGGTTCGCCACTAACCTGTGCCCATGCGGAAGGAATGGAGACCTGAATAGCACCATAATCATCCGTGACAGTAACAAATTCTGAATAATTACCGCCCTGATCCACCACATCACTTTCGAATTCCTGTGCGAAGGAGAATTTTGTTTCTAATTTATTGCCATTTAATTGTCCGGATAAATATTCCTGTGTTCCAAAGCGCAGGACGTCAATAGCAATGGTATCCTGGGGGCTTCGGGTTCGGAGAATATCACAATAATCCGCCATGGTACCATCCAGTCCCAAAACCAATCCTTCCATCGTGGTTAAGATATCACCACCCTGCAAACCGGATTTATCTGCTGGTGAACCAGATTTTACAGAGGAAACCCACACACCGCTAATGGAACCATCTTCAGACATCACACTCTGACCATTAATCCCAATCGACTCGTAATCCTCACCAAGGCGCATTTTTTCGATGACCGGGATGGCATTTTGAATACTGATGGCAAAGTTCAGATCATAGGTATCATTTCCAGCATAATTAACACCAACAACCTTCCCTTGTGGTGTGATCAAAGGTCCACCCGAATTCCCACCACGAATTCTTGCATCATGTTCGATAACAGCATCAATCGAAGCCCAGGAAGACTCTCCGTTCGCCTTCGATTTCGAGACGATTCCTTTGGTGAGTGTATATTCGGGATCACCAAGAGGGAAACCTGCAGCATACACTTCCATGCCAGTGGTAATTTCACCTTCATAATAGCCTAAATATGGGTAGCCATCACCATCGATGTCAATCACCGCCAGATCCCAACATTCCGAGACACCTAAAACTCTGGCGTTTTTGGGTTGAGATTCACCAGCCACCCACACTTTCAAAAGGGCAGCACCGGTCACAACATGATTATTGGTCACGGCAATTCCACTTGGATCAATGATAAATCCAGTTCCCCGACCAGCCGCATTATAGACACTTCCTAATTGGGGATCAACAAAGCTTCCCTGTGCTTCAATTTGCACAGTAGCACTTTTAACACCTTCAAGAGTACTTACCATCCCGGATGACGCAGCGTTTTCAGGAGTGGAATCCTGAGGTTCACTTTGAGGAGATGCCTCAACAGGCATTTCCGTCGGATCCTTATCACCCCCAACTGAAAAACCACAGGACAGCGTTAAAGCTGCGATAACCAATAGAGCGGATACAACTTGAAATTTTTTCATTCTTCCTCCCGGGGGAAATTAATTTAAAAAACCGACCTATCAGCGAAGCTTTAATTTCATTTACATAAGCAAAAAAATAGATCGCTGACTTTGCGGAGTTCAGATTGTTATTTTTACAACCGATTCGGATTATTTTAAAATATTTTGTATAATGTTGATGACATTTATCAAATTTTAAAAATCTAGTACAAAAATTATCGGATCTTAGCAATTGATTCATAAAATACTTATACTGAAAAATGAGTTCTATCTATCCTATAAAAACAAATTTGACCTTAAATGTTTACTTCATTCGTTTTCTAGAGGTTAGTTCAATGCAAAATGTCCAAATCTTGTTTGGTTTATTAAATTCCTGGTAATAAAAGGCCAATAATGCAACTATTAGAAAATGGATCAATACTTTCTCATTACAATAGAGACCACTGTTTTTAGGTGATTTTCTTAAGTAATCGACTGATAATGAGGTCAAACCAGAGACTGAAAAGTTCGTCCTTCAAGAAGTTTCACAATTTGAATGAAAAAACAATAAATATCAGCTGCGTGGTACTCCGCTTGAGGTGGAATATCTTCAGGTTTATCCCAACCTTGCAGATTTCGTGAATTCAAGCGCTACAAGCCAGGCGAATGGCTACCTGGCTGGCTATGGGACACCAGAAATGCTGGCAGAAGGAATTAAGCGCCTGGGTTTATCCCAATCAGGTAAAGAATATCAACAAAAATCAGTTTCAAGATAACATATACGATTTATGTTTTGAAATATTTCTCGCTCTTAAAACATCGCTAAGTGAAATGATCTGGTGTGCTTCCTCCAGCTACCACTCCACGTAGTCATTTCTTGATTCATCGTGATAAACTTAACGAAAACAAATTCAGGGAATTCTCAGTGAAAAATCTTTCATCCACAGCTATCGCACACCCTAACATCGCATTAATTAAATATTGGGGAAATAAAAACCAGGTCTTCCGCATTCCGGTTAACGGATCAATTTCATTCAATCTGGATAGCCTGTTTACAAAAACACATATTCGATTTGATGCCGAATTCTCATCCGATTCGCTTTTCATTAATGGTTATGAAACAACTGGGTCAGGACGGGAACGAGTTGTATCTTTTTTAAATATCGTACGCGAATTAGCTGGCAAAAGATTACATGCAAAAATCGAAAGTGAGAATAACTTCCCGGTGGGTACCGGAATCGCTTCTTCAGCATCTGCGTTTGCAGCTTTAAGTCTGGCTGCCAGCAGTGCCCTGGGAATGGATTTATCCGAAAAAGAATTATCATGCCTGGCAAGGCGGGGATCAGGCTCGGCCAGCCGATCAATACCAGGTGGATTTGTGGAATGGTATCCTGGAGAGAAACATAGTGATTCTTATGCAGAAAGCATCGCACCTGCCCGTCATTGGGATCTTGTCGATCTTGTGGCAATTGTTGCCCTGGAACATAAAAAAGTAGGTTCAACAGCTGGGCATGAATTAGCAGATACCAGCCCATTACAAAGCACCCGTGTTCAGGACACAAACCGTCGTTTAGACATGGTTCGAAGCGCCATAAAAAACCGTGACTTTCAAGCAATGGCAGACATGATCGAACTGGATAGCAATATGATGCATGCGGTCATGATGACTTCAAAACCGCCCTTAATGTACTGGGAAGGCACTTCCATTACGATCATGAAAAGTGTTCAGACATGGCGCGCATCCGGATTGCCTGTGTGCTACACAATGGATGCTGGTCCAAATGTGCATGTGATTACAACAGAAGAATATTCACAAAATATTTATCAAAAATTATCTTCTATCCCTGGACTTAAGCAGGTATTTAAGGCTGGTGTCGGCGGAAAGGCGAAAGTGATTGATAGTTAATTTTTTCTAAGAGTTCTACGATCAAATTGATACCTGCTAAAAACCAATTATAATTGGCTGTAGATATCGATTGGAGTTAAAAACAGGTGATTAAATGATGATTATTGAGTTTATTTTGATTTTTGGTGTCTTGCTCTTCATTCATGAGTTTGGACATTTTATTTTTGCAAAATTATTTAAAATTAATGTCGAGGAATTCGGTTTTGGCTTTCCCCCTCGATTGCTTAAAATCGGCCAATTTCGGGAAACAGAAATAACTTTAAATTGGATTCCTTTTGGGGCCTTTGTACGGTTGAGTGGTGAAAATGACCCCGAAGTTAAAGGTGGTTTTGGGGATTCCTCCATTATTGCCCGCTTCATGACGCTCATTGGGGGACCATTGTTCAATTTAGTGCTGGGTTTGGTTCTCTTCGCTATTATTTACACACAGGTTGGAGTCCCTGATTTGAAATCTGTGCAAGTTTATGGTGTAAATGAAGGCTCACCCGCAGAAATGGCAGGCATTCGATCCGGAGAACTGGTTGTTCAAGTGAATGACGTTCTGATCAGCAGTACCGATCAACTGTCAGAACAAGTTCAACTGAACCTCGGAAACCCGATTACCATCAAATTACGCTCTCCACAAGGAGAAGAACGGACTGTGACTGCCACGCCTCGTGTGGATCCGCCACCCGGCGAGGGTTATTTAGGGGTTACACTGGTTAATCCATACAAAGATGCGAGTATCATCGAAGCTTTTCCGTATGCGTTTCGAGCAACAGGTGATTATGCCGTTCAATTGCTGGCGCTGCCAGGCAATTTGATCCGGGGCACCATCTCAGCTGAAGAAGCCAGACCCGTGGGACCGGTAGGTATTTATAGCATCTATTCGCAAGCACGGGAGCGTGATGAAAGTAATGCGAATTCAGCCAACCCGGAAGATCGCTTAAATACATTGCTAATTCTGGCCGTTATTTCAGTTGCATTAGGATTTACAAATTTACTTCCCATCCCCGCTCTGGATGGTGGCAGATTAATTCTTTTACTCCCAGAAATTTTCTTGCGCCGGAAAGTGCCCGCAAAAGTTGAAAATATTATCAACATGGTCGGTTTTGCCGCCCTGATTACATTAATGGTTGTCATAACGACCATGGATATTATTAATCCCATCGTAATGCCTTAGGAATATCTATAATGAAGGAAAACATAAATTTTAATCTGGTAGTGGATGCTTTATTGGATGATAACGCTGAATTCCCGGTTCCTTACATGATGAGTCTATCAGACATCACACCCGCCAACCTTGCTATGCTCAAAAGGTCATGGTCTCAAATAACACCAGCACGGAAGGCAATTTTGATGGAAAATATAGAGATCATCCACGAAGCCGAGATCACTTCAAACTTTGAAGACATCGCCGAATTGGCACTGGATGACGCCAATGCAGCTGCAAGAATCAGTGGTTTGCGCTTATTCTGGGATTACGAGAATTCACATTTAATCAGAAAATTCATCGCAATGCTAGAAAATGATCCCGATGTAGGGGTTCGCGCCCAGGCTGCCAGCACACTGGGTAAATATGTATACCTCGCCGAAATCGAAATGATTGACACGAAATATCTTCAAATGATAGATGAAACACTCCTCAAAATTCTACGGTCAAATGAGAGTGATTTGGTTCGCCAAAAGGCATTAGAGTCATTGGGGTACTCCAGCAACCCGCAGGTAAGTGGTTTTATCCACACTGCTTACAATTCTGGTGATTACAATTGGATCTCCAGTTCTCTGGAAGCAATGGGAAGATCGGCTGATGAAAATTATGCCTCTCTTGTTTTACCCATGTTGGCCCACCCTGACCTTCGGATCCAACGTGAAGCTGTGTTTGCTGCCGGCGAATTGGAACTATCCGCAGCCCGCAAGTTGCTGATGCGCATGGCTTTTGAACTGGAACAGGATGAAGATTTATGGGTTCAGGTAATATCTGCCCTGTCCAAAATTGGGGGCGAAGGAGTCTATGAAGTCTTTGAGAGACTATTGGAAAATGCATCCACGGATGAAGAAGAAGACTTTCTCAATGATGCCATTGAAAACCTGAACCTCACCAATGAGATGGCGATCGGCTTTGATCTTATGGGATTTAAAGAACCACAAGAAGATGCATTCCGCGAAATCAATCTCGAAGATGAAGATTTCGACATTGATGATTACAGTAAATCGTGGATTGATGAATTAGAAGAAAATTTAGACTCTACCTTTGGCGATGAATTTGATGAAGATGATATCGATGACGAAGAAGATGACGAGATTTAAACCGGGTTCGTTGGGTCACAAGTAGATGTCAGCAAGTGTTGGTATTCATATCATCATCGAAGGCCGGGTCCAGGGCGTTGGGTTTCGATATTTTACAAGAGAACAAGCCCAGAAACTGAACTTGACCGGTTGGGTCAGAAATACATTTGATGGCAATGTGGAGGCTTATGCTGAAGGTTCACAACCAGATCTGAATACCTGGCTGGACCTTCTTCAGCAAGGACCAGTCTCTGCTATTGTAACCAATATCCACAAAGAGTGGAAACCAGCGCAAGGGAAATTCAAAAAATTCCAGGTAGCCCCTACCTCTTAAACTTTCAATTAAATGGGTTTTTCGCCTGAGAGAATTGCAGCTTTTCTCCAGGGTGGTATATTGGCTTCTTCTGCCCAAATATTGCGAAGCTCATAAATTTGATCCCGGATGGCTGCGGCTTTCTCAAATTCAAGATTTTTAGCAGCATCCCGCATTTGTTGTTCAAGATGAGAGAGTGATCTTTCGATCTCTTTCACATTCATTTTACGATCACGTTCTCCAGCGCGATACTCCGCACGAGATTCTGCAATCATCATGGCAGGTGCTACCCGTTCCGTCAAATCATGAATCGCTTTCATGATGGTGACAGGTTCAATACCGTGTTCTACATTGTAATTGTGTTGTTTCTCTCGGCGACGATTTGTTTCTCTGATGGCTTTGTCCATGGAATCTGTAATCCGGTCTGCATACATGATCACTTTTCCATTCACATGCCGGGCTGCACGCCCAACTGTCTGAATCAATGCAGTTGCAGATCGTAAAAATCCTTCTTTGTCGGCGTCCAGAATAGCAACCAAAGATACTTCCGGTAAATCCAGCCCTTCCCGTAATAGATTAATCCCCACCAGAACATCAAATATGCCTTTTCGTAAATCCCGCAGAATTCCTACCCGTTCCAGGGTCTCCACTTCAGAATGCAAATATTGAACCTTGATCCCGATTTCCAATAAATAATCTGCTAAATCTTCAGACATACGTTTGGTCAAAGTTGTTACCAGAACACGTTGGCCTACCTCAATTCGTTTTCTGATTTCAATTAGCAGATCATCGATTTGTCCCTTGGTAGGTCGAACTTCAATCTCCGGGTCTATTAATCCGGTAGGTCTGATGATTTGTTCGGTAATTTGTTGGGCATGTTCCAACTCATAAACGGCTGGGGTCGCCGAAGTATAGATTGTATACCCCATACGCTCTTCAAATTCTTCAAATTTCAACGGGCGGTTATCCATTGCTGAAGGTAACCGGAAACCAAAATCCACCAAAGTCTGTTTTCTGGATTGATCTCCTCTGTACATCCCTCTAATTTGCGGGACTGTCATATGGCTTTCATCCAGGAATAATAGGTATTGGTTGGGTAGATAATCCATCAACGTCCACGGAGCGGATCCAACTGGTCTTTGATCCAGATGACGGGAATAATTCTCAACGCCAGAACAATATCCGGCCTCTCGAAACATTTCAAGGTCATAACGGGTGCGTTGTTCTATCCGTTGGGCTTCCAGATACATTTCATTTTTTTTGAAATACGCAATGCGCTCTTCTAATTCATCTTCAATATCCTGGATTGATTTTTTTAATTTCTGTTCATCGGTGATGTAATGTTTTGCTGGAAAAATGCGGATGGTTTCTGGTTCCTGAACAATTTCTCCGGTCAAAGGATTAACCTTGCTGATCCTTTCCACTTCATCCCCAAAAAAAGATACCCGATACGCGTACTTATCTTCATAAGCAGGAAATATTTCAATCGTATCCCCACGCACACGAAAGACTCCGGAGTGCAAATCCATATCATTTCTGGTATATTGACTCTCGATCAGATGACGTAAGAGCGCATTTCTTCGATACAACTGCCCCAGATTGATTTCGATTACACTTTTGCCGTACGCTTCCGGGTTCCCCAAACCGTAAATACAGGAAACGGAGGCAACGATAATCACATCCTTGCGGGACATTAACGCAGTGGTAGCTGCCAGTCGTAAACGATCAATTTCCTCATTAATATCAGTTTCTTTTTCGATATATAAATCAGTTCTGGGTACGTATGCTTCTGGCTGATAATAATCATAATAACTCACAAAGTATTCAACAGCATTATTGGGGAAAAACTCTTTAAATTCTGCATACAATTGCGCTGCTAATGTTTTATTGTGAGCCATAATCAAAGCCGGCATTTGCAAGCGCTGAATTATATTCGCCATCGCAAAGGTTTTTCCGGTAGCTGTGGCACCTAAAAGAACCTGATGACGATATCCTTTAAGCACACCATTCACCAAATCTTCAATGGCTTCAGGTTGATCTCCCATCGGTATAAATGGAGCCTGTAATTCAAAATCCATAAGATCCTCGTTAATAGAACATTTTGTCTATTTCAATTATAAACCATTTTTTTATCGTGCATAAATTATGTAGAACTTTTTTGGTCCGCTGTCAGCATGGGTGAAAATTCGCTTAATTCTGACAGAACATCTAGCAGCGTCGCCTGCCAATTATCCCCATATTTTCGAAATGCAAACCAATAACTGTTCTTACCGCTGCGCACAAAATTTCCTGCAAAGTGTAATTCATTTAAATTCAATTTCCCAACCTGTGGCGGATAACGGAGAACTATCTGGTCTGTTTCAGTTCCTACTGATGCAAGACCTGCCTGCTCGGCTAATATTTTCACCTTTATCTGGAAAATTAAATTCTCGACCTCTTCCGGCAGAGGACCAAAGCGATCCTCAAATTCATTGTTCAAAGCATCTAATGCTTCCAGCGTCTCGATCTCTGCAATTCGCCGGTACAGACTCAATCGCATCCTTTGATTGGTGATGTAATTGACCGGCAACCCAATTGTAAGCGGTAATTCAACAGCAACCGGCATACGGATATTTTTAATCTGCCGGAGTTCGGAGTCGGGAATATCATTATCATTGGATTTTATCCTCTTCACGGCCTGGGCTAACAATCTGGTGTACAGATGGAAACCAACAGAGGCGATGGCCCCATGTTGTCTTGTACCCAACAATTCTCCTGCGCCACGCATCTCCAGATCCCGCATCGCAATGGAATAACCCGATCCTAATTGGGTATACTCCGCGATTGTTTCCAATCTTTCCTGCCCATCTATGGTCGGCAGCCTCTTACGGTGCCGGAAAAAATAAGCATAGGCGCGTTGTGCTCCACGACCGACACGGCCTCTTAATTGATACAGTTGCGCCAAACCAAATGTGTCTCCCCGATCAACAATCAGGGTATTCGCATTGGGAATATCAAGACCCGATTCGATGATGGATGTGCACAATAAAACATCAATTTCCCCATTTGTAAAGGACTGCATTACCCGTGAAAGCTCGCCTTCATGGAGTTGACCATGTCCAATTCCTACTCTGGCCTCAGGTACCAGTTTATTCAGGTGGGATTTCATCGCCTCAATGGTCTGAACACGATTATGAACGAAGAACACCTGACCTCCACGCTCCAACTCTCGCAAAATAGCCTGTCGAACCAAGGATTGGGAATATGGGCCAATATGAGTGACAATCGGTTGTCTTTCTGCGGGAGGTGTATTAATAACGGAAATGTCCCTCACCCCTGTTAAGGCCATATAGAGTGTTCTCGGGATAGGCGTGGCGGTTAAAGTGAGAACATCTAATTCGGTTCGCAAGCGTTTAAAAAATTCTTTATGCGAAACACCAAAACGCTGTTCCTCATCAATAATCACCAACCCTATATCTTTAAACGCAATGTCCTTGGATAATAAGCGATGGGTTCCGATGACAATATCAATTTCACCCAGCGCCATCTTCAAGACAATTTCATCCTGTTCTTTTTGAGAACGGAACCGGGACAGCATTTCAACATTTACAGGAAAGGGAGCTAATCTCTCCCTGAAGGTATCATAATGTTGCTGAGCCAGGACGGTGGTAGGCACCAGAATGGCAACCTGTTTCCCATCCAGAACTGCTTTAAAAGCTGCCCTTAGCGCAACCTCTGTTTTTCCATAACCTACGTCACCACACAGAAGACGATCCATCGGCCTTTCCGATTCCATATCCTGTTTGACTTCAATAATCGCTTTCTTCTGATCTTCCGTCTCAATATACGGAAAGGATGCTTCTAATTCCTGCTGCCAGACAGTATCACTGCTGAATTTTGTACCCACTGCCACTCTTCGCCGGGCATATAATTCCAGTAATTCCTCAGCGATTTCCCGAACTGCTTCGCTTACCCGGGATTTTGCCGTTACCCATTCCTGGGTACCCAGCCTCGTTGCAGACGGTGCTGACCCATCCGGGCCAATGTATCGACTTAACCGATCTGCCTGGTGAATAGGAACGAAGAGCTGATCCGTGCCTGCGTATTCGACACACAAAAATTCCCGCTCCATCCCTTCTAAATAGCGTTGTACAAGTCCGACAAATTTTCCAATACCAAAATCTACATGCACAACCCAATCGCCAATCTGAAGATCAGAATAATCAGTTTCCGGTGATTGGACGATCGGTCTGGGACGCTTGCGTGGTTGTGGTCGATCCCAGCCAAAAATTTCACTGTCCGTGATGAGGAGGGAAATTTCTTCCCCGTCAAGCCCTTTTAGAATCCAACCTTCTGAGAGACTTCCTTCAGAAAAGATTGGTTTTTGACCCTGGCAATGTTGTTCACTCCATAAGCTTTTGATGCGATTGAGCTGCCTGGAAACGATCATGGTTTGAATACCCGCAGAACATTTCTGGTCGAGGTATTCCAAAAAAGATTTGATCCTTCCTCCAAAACGTTCGCCTGGCACAAACACGTTTTCAAAGAGTGGAACTTCTTCTGTTATAGAAAAACCAAAATCAACCCATTTTTGAGACGTAAAAATATCTTCCATTTCCGACCAGGAAATGTAAGGCAGAGGAAAATCAGCAGTGATAATGCCTTCTTGGATCGAATCCATACGAAACCGGACGGCTTGCTCCTCAATTTCATTTGCAATCGTACGGATCAAATCCCTGTCATCAAAGACAACCAATGCTTTCTTTGGCAAATAATCCAATAATGTAGCAGCAAAAGGATACAATAATGGGATAGAAAATTCATTCAGATTTTGCGTATCAACCCCCAGATTTTCCGCTTTCGATAAAAGCACTTCACTGGCTGGCGAAATGATAAATTCATCAATCATTCGCAATGTGCGTTGGGTAGCCGGATCAAACTGGCGAATCGACTCAATTTCATTTCCAAAAAAATCCATTCGGACCGGATATTGATCGGATACTGACCAGATATCCAATAAACCACCCCGGCGGGAAAAGAATCCTGGTTCAATTACAATTTCGCTGGATTGATAGCCGTTCCCAACCCATTCTTTAATCAACTCATCCTGTTTAACGATTTGCCCCACTTTTATGGTTCTGATGGATTTCAGATAGTCACGGCGCGGAATGGTGCGTGTCATTAAACCACGTACGGTTGTAATGATTACTTTGGGCTGGTTTGCAGATCTTGCACTTGGGATGTGAAAATTCGCAAGGTAGGTTAAAGTTTGCAACCTGTCACGCCGGGTGAGAGACCCCCAGGCAGCCTTTTCATAAAAAGTAGGGGACGGTTCGGGAAATAATATGATATCGTCAGCCCTCATCCAGTATCCGAGTTCGTCAGCAAATGCAATTGCCTGATCCATCCGCTCGACGATGACAAGGATCGGTCTCTCGATGCTGGTCTTCAACGCAGCTAACACTGGTAATCGCACGGGTCTGATCAACCCCAGAGCTGGAATATTTGCTTCCTGTTCGATCAGATCAACCAACTCTTTAAAATTCAAATGTTGTTTAATTAGATCTAACATATTACCTGTCAAGCCCGGTCTCACCATTAAATTTATTCATTGCAATCTCGATACCAGCATCTAATATGCATTCCACCGCCTGGGTGACAGTATCCAACAAAAAAGGCAAATTCTTCTCATCTTCTTTAGAAAAATTCTGCAATACATATGCAGCAGCATCCATTCTGCCAGGTGGGCGGCCAATCCCAATACGAATCCGCTGAAATTGCTGTGTTCCCACATGTTGGATAATTGATGCCACACCCTTTTGCCCTCCAGCCCCACCTCCAGGGCGGATTCGAATCGACAGAGATGGAAGGTCTAAATCATCATGGATCACGATCAGATTTTCCGGATCAATTTTATAAAAATGCAGAAGACTGGCAACTGCCGTCCCGGATAAATTCATAAATGTCTGTGGTTTTACCAGGATAATTTTTTTGTTATCCCTTTTACCTTCCAGAATAATCGCTTTGGATTTGACTTTTTTGCCCTCAATCTTAAATTCTCTGGCGATGTTTTCAATTGCCATAAAACCTACATTATGTCTATTCTTCTGATATTCATTGCCAGGGTTGCCCAAACCAACAATCATATATCCACCACTCATTTTTGATTGATCAGATGTGGTTGTAAGTCGCTTATTTTTACGAAAAAAATCAAATAATTTACTGTTTACCATAATTAACCCATTTTTCTTCTTCGAATGATGATAAATAGCGCAATAACTATTAAAAAGAGAACACCAAAAATAGCTCCTTGTATTGCAGTGTTGATAAATTGGGATTGAGTGACCATCATCTCATTCCCAGGCATTGATGTCGGGGATGGTCTCAATGTTGAGGTAGCCTCCATAAGTATGGTGGGTGTTTGGTCATTTAATTGGGTGGGCTGGCCTGGGTCCGCTGTTTTTAGCGGATCGATTGGCGTGTAATTGCGCACATTCAGGTTGGTAATGATTTCTTCTTGCTCTCTGCCGTTATCAAAAACAGCTAATACACGAATTTGATACACGCCATCTGCAATGGTGGAAGTATCCCAGGTAGCAATCAAATCATCCACCACAGGGGCGGAAGTTTGAGCGATGACAAACCAACTCTGTGATGAAGTATCCTGATAGCGAAAACTGATCACAGCTGATTGAAATCCAGACCCGGTTACAGTCCCCGTGATCGCTACATTACCTTGTAGATAATCCCCTTCTGCTGGTGATTGAATTCTGACCAAATCCAATTGAGGAAAAGGAGAAAACCAGATAGAAATCAAAGATATCAGCCAAAAAATTAATGAATGAATTTGCATAACATTTTATTTTAACATGAAGAAAATAAAGCAGCAAACCAGACCATACAGGCCAATTTTTCTTAAGTCTCTGGATAAAGTTTATCTCTTGACTTTCTGCTTTTATTGGCATCGTGTATAATTATATTCATGAGCGAAAATGAATTTGAAACGAAACCTATCGAAGTAGAAGCACCAGCAGTTGTCACAAAGGAGTCTGCGGGAAAAGGTAAACTGATTGGGATCATTTTAGCCATTGTTGTTCTACTGGGTTTAATCATTTTTTCCCTGGTCAGTTTATTCAGTGCAGAACCGGAAACAACTTCTAAAGTCAGGGATATCTTCATTATCATCATGGCGCTTGAATCATTGCTTTTAGGTGTCGCATTAATCATCTTAATTATCCAAATTGCGGTTCTGATTAATGTTCTAAAGAATGAAATCAAACCTATTTTGGATACGACCAATGAAACGGTTAATCACCTAAAGGGAACGACAACATTTCTAAGCAATAACCTTGTCGAACCTGTTATCAAGATGAATGAGTATTCTGCAGGTTTGAGAAGGTTTGTCGATTTATTAAAACCTTCTGGAAAAAACAGAAAATCAAAATAATTAGTTTACGTAAAAAAAGGAAAGGAGAAAACAAATGTCAAATAGAGATGAATTTGGAGCATTCTTAATCGGATTTCTGGTGGGAGGATTAACTGGTGCGGTCGCATCATTATTACTGACCCCACAATCAGGTGAGGAAACACGCACCGTGATTAAAGAACGTGCAATTGAATTACGCGATAAAGCCACCGAAACTGCTGAGGATGTATATTCGAAAGCAGAACAAGCAGCCAACGATGCAGTAAAACGTGCTGAAGAACTTCTCAAAGAAGCAAAGTCTAAAGCTGTGGAAGCCAAAGAAAAAGGTGTTGAACTGGTCGAAGAACAGAAGACCAAGCTGAGCAAGAAAATCAAAGCAGAAACCTCAACCGATGCACCCGCTGAAGTTGAACTTTAATCTCCTTTAGAAGATATAAAAAACGGTTGTCTCTACAAACAGACAACCGTTTTTTATTATGCCAATCTAGCCAAAACTGTTGCTATTGATCCTAATAAATCACCTGCAATAACAGCGGCTGGATGCCCAATACGCTCGGCAGCTTCAATCCCTGCCTGGGCGTGAATCCAAACCCCAGCCGTAGCTGCTTCAAATGGTTTTTTCCCTTGCGCCAGGAGCCCGGTAATTAACCCTGCCAGAACATCTCCGGAGCCAGCCCGGGCCAGTGCCGGATTGGCTACAGGAATAATGGTTAATCTGCCATCGGGTGCAGCCACAATCGTTAAGGCACCTTTCAACACAACAACGTGCCCCCATTTTTGGGAATATTCTAAAGCCACCATCATGCGATTTGCCTGAATATCCTTGAGATCCAGATCAGTCATGACCGCCATCTCACCTGGATGAGGAGTAAGAACAGAATTTTCAGGGAGAATCTTCTGCCAGTTCGCAATTTTCGATAACAATTTCAAACCATCGGCATCGATCACCAGCGGAGGTAATAGACTGGTCAAATCTAATTCTTCGTCTGGTTCCATCATGACAAAACCAATCCCACTTCTTTTTCGTTGGCTGGTTGATGTTCCCATTAATAATCGTTCTAAAAATTCTTTGGTTGTATCTTCCATACCCCAGCCTGGCCCTAATAAAAGCGCTGTCACTTTATCCAGGTTTTTCTGAATCAGGGCTGCGCTATCCGCCTGAATGACGCCCATGTCATGCGGTAGCAACAACCAGGTGGCCTCCGAAAAATTGCCAGCTAAGGCTGAGTAGATCGGACCCGGAACAGCCATTTGTACCAATCCAGTCCCGATCCGATATGCAGCCATACCAGCCAAATAGGCAGCGCCAGTGTAATTGATGGAACCAGCCACGATCATAGCCGTTCCAAAAGTGCCTTTGTGCGCTTGTAATGGGCGTGCCGGCAATAATTTTCGCACACACTCGGCAGTAGCCACTTCCCTTTTCACTTTTGCTTCAGCTTCCAGATTATCTGGCAGATTCAAATCCACAATTTCGAGTTGACCCAAATATTGGTAAGCAGGAAAAGACAACATACCGATCTTCACTGCCTGCATACAAACTGTCAGATCCGCAAACAGGCATTCCTCCGCAGTATCTCCGGTATCACAATTGATAGCGGACGGACAATCGACAGCCACAACCTTGAAGTTGCCGCTGGATTGTTTTACCAGTTGTAAAATGGATTGGTACGGTTCGCGCAAAGGAAGCTGAAACCCCGTCCCCAATAACCCATCGATTACAACCTGACTATCTAACAACCATTTTTTAAGCGTATCGACTGTTTTTTTTGAAGTCCCCAGGATTTGTTTACCACCTGCTTCCTTAAATTTTTCAATTAATGGATCTTCTCTTTCTTTTGTTAAAAAGGCTCGAACCTCCCAGCCCTGTTTAGCTAAGTATGCCAGCGCAACCAGGGCATCGCCACCATTGTTACCACTCCCCACCAGGGCAGTAACAACTGGATTTTGGAATGAGCCATAATAACGGTGGGTAAACTCAGCCACCCCCTTGCCGGCTCTTTCCATCATTTCTGCGTATGAGACCCCTTTTTGATTTGCTTCTTCTTCAATTGATCGCATTTCTGCTACGGTTACGAGTTTCATAAGCCCTCCATATCTATATTATACGCAACTGGTTTCTTAAATACCTATTTCAATTGCATACGGTATAATTTTGAAATGCGAAAAATTCTTTTAATAGCTGTTTTTATTTCAGGGATGGTGACACTCGCAGCAGAAATGGCGACCGGCAGGTTGCTGGGAAATTATTTTGGAACCAGTAACCTCATCTGGGCTTCCATTATTGGCTTGATATTAATTTATCTCACCGTCGGTTATTTTGTGGGCGGTAAATGGGCGGATCGTTCCCCAAAATATGAGACCTTTTTCTCTATTTTAGCCTGGGGAGCATTTACTATCTGTCTGGTGCCTTTCGCAGCCAGACCGGTGTTACGGATCGCCGCCACCGCATTCGATCAACTATGGATTGGGAATCTGATTGGTTCCTTCGTGGTTGTCATGATCCTCTTCATCATTCCCATCACTTTATTAGGAACAGCATCACCATTCGCCATTCGCTTAGCGATCCATGATTCAAGGCAGGCAGGTACAGTTTCGGGAAAAATTTATGCTGTCTCTACTTTGGGATCATTTGTCGGCACATTCATACCCGACATCTTGTTAATCCCCCTGATTGGAACCTATCGAACATTTCTGGTGATTGGCTCAATCCTGCTTATTTTTGCACTGCTATCATTAATTTATATGGTTAATTGGAAAAAAGCGCTCTCTCTGAGCTGGATGCCAGTGATTGTTCTTATACTGGGATTGTTTGGCGCACCTGGCAGCGATAAGAACACAGCAGGAATGATTTTTGAAACTGAATCCTCCTACAATTACATTCAAGTTCTTGAATTAAATGGATTCCACTTATTGAGATTAAATGAGGGACAAGGGGTGCATTCAATTTACCATCCCGACCAACTCAATTATTATGGACCCTGGGAACAGGTATTGGCAGCTCCTTTCTTCAACAATCCTCCCCTGGATTTCGAAAATATAGACTCGATGGCAATTGTCGGGTTGGCTGCCGGTACAACCGCCCGCCAGGCTGCCGCAGTTTATCCGGGAATAAAGATCGACGGTTATGAAATCGATCCAAAAATTGTGGATGTTGGCAATAAATACTTCGGAATAAATATTCCCAACTTATCGGTATACGTTCAGGATGGCCGCTGGGGATTAAGTACCAGCAAGAATTCCTACGATATCATCAGCGTGGACGCTTATCGCCCACCTTATATCCCCTGGCACTTGACGACGAAAGAGTTCTTCAGTGAAGTGTATGCTCATCTGGAACCAGACGGAGTGATGGTGATCAATATAGGTAGAGGTCTGGATGATAGACGTTTAATTGATGCCCTCGGTTCAACAATCATGGATGTCTTTCCTTCCATTCATGTCATGGATTTACCGGATTCTTTCAATTCGATTTTATTTGCCACCAAAACCCCAACCACTGCCAGCAATCTGGCAGTAAATTTACAAGAATTGGACGTCCAGAAAACACATCCACTATTAATTGAAACATTGAAAATCACAGCTGACAATCTGCATGCACCCCCACAAGAGTCGCTCGTTTTTACCGATGACAAAGCACCGATTGAGTGGTTTACCAATGCAATGATCATTGATTTTTTCCTGCAAGGAGAGGTGGAAACCTTACAATGAAAATACTGCCAAAGCTCTTATCCTTCTTAGTAACGATTACTTTACCTTTCGTATTGATTATGTTCTCCATTCGCGTGCTTTTCACCCCCTTGTTTTTGGTCGTGGAATACAATATGCCCGGTTTTCCAGCAGATCCCTATGGATTTTCAAAAGAAGAACGTTTAAAGTGGGGGTCTCAATCCATTCAATACCTTTTCAACAGTGACGGTCCGGAATTCCTGGAAAATCTGCGTTTTGAAGATGGCACCTCGATATATAATGATCGCGAAGTGAGTCACATGCTGGATGTGAAGATACTGGTTAAGCAAGCGTTGCGCTGGTTTTACCTCATTCTCATCCTATATATATTGATTATTATCTGGGCAAAAGGAAAAAATCAACTTCATTTGCTTTGGGATTCCGCCAGCAAAGGCGGTTGGTTAACACTGGGTTTAATAGGTGCCATTCTGGCAGCCGTTGTAATAAGTTTTGACGCCTTATTTACAGCATTTCACAAGGTATTTTTCGTGGGCGATACCTGGTTGTTTTATTTTTCTGATACGTTGATTCGCTTATTCCCCATGCGATTATGGCAGGATGCCTTCATTTTTATGGGTATAATTACGGTTGTAGTAGCACTTTTTTTTGCAATCTACGGAAATAAAATGAAATTTAAGCTGTTAAATTCAAAAGAAAACCAAAGTGGTTTTATTTCTAGATGAAAGGTCAAATATGTATAAACTTGTTTTAATTCGTCATGGAGAAAGTGAATGGAATAAATTAAACCTTTTTACGGGCTGGACAGATGTTGATCTTACCGAAAAAGGAATCGCAGAAGCAAAAAACGGTGGCAAACAATTAAAAGAAGAAGGATACACCTTTGATATCGCCTATACCTCGGTCTTGAAACGCGCGATTCGAACGTTGTGGATCGTTCTGGATGAAATGGATCTCATGTGGATCCCGGTCGTTAGAGACTGGCGTTTGAACGAAAGGCATTACGGCGCATTACAAGGGTTGAATAAGGCTGAAACAGCTGCAAAATACGGGGAAGCACAGGTTAAAATTTGGCGCAGAAGTTATGATACCCAACCTCCCTCTCTTGAACCCGGTGATCCGCGCTTTCCAGGCCATGATCCGCGCTATTCAAACATAACCAGCGACGATTTACCCCTGACGGAATGCCTGAAAGACACGGTTGCGCGCTTTTTACCGCTCTGGAATGATGAAATTTCTCCGCTCGTAAAAGAGGGTAAAAAGGTTGTGATTGTAGCCCATGGAAATAGTTTGAGGGCCCTGGTAAAACACCTCGACCATGTTTCTGAAGAAGAAATTGTTTCTTTAAATATTCCCACCGGTGTTCCTCTGGTATATGAACTGGATGAAGATTTGAAACCAATTACACATTATTATCTCGGAGATCAGGAAGCGATCAAAAAAGCCATGGATGCGGTTGCCAATCAAGGCAAAGCAAAATAAGCATTTAACCATTAAATTCAAGTGCTTATCTTGCTGTTAATTCAGAGATAAGCACTTTTTGTAAAGGAGCACAAATGAGTAAGAATACAGTTCAGGCCACAGATTTATATCGCATGCAATTAATTCAGGATGCGTGCATCTCTCCGGATGGGAAATTGGTTGTGAGTGTCGTCAGCCGGGTAAGGGAAAAAGATCAGAAAAAATTTGCTAATTTGTATCTTCATGAGGTTGACACCGGAAAAGAAAGACAATTCACCACTGGAGACCAGTTTGACTCAAGTCCCCATTGGTCACCCGATGGAAAAACGATCGCATTTTTATCCAATCGTGAGAATGAAAAACAACCACAAATTTATTTAATATCCATTGATGGGGGTGAAGCACAGAAATTGACCAGTTTAGATGGTGAATTCATCAATTTTTCCTGGTCTCCAGACGGTAAAAAATTCATCTGTGAATTTCGAAAAAAGGATCCCGAAGCGCTCGAGCGGGATAAAGACGAAGCCAAAAACAAGTTAGGAATTGTCTCCCGGCAAATAACCCGTGTATTTTATCGACTGGATGGCTATGGCTGGTATCCAGAAGATCGTCGCCATTTATGGGAAATCAATGCCAGGAGCGGTAAAGCCAAACAATTAACCAATGACCCAGTTTTCGATGAATTTGGTGCCTTTTGGTCGGCTGATGCAAAAGAAATAGGTTATTTTTCAAACCAGATGCCTGATCCTGATTTGCAACCAGATCGGATCGATCTTTTCATACTGGATTACGCTTCGGGAAAAACACGCAAACTTGAAACTCCGATTGGCCCGAAAAGCGACGGTGCTTTCTCTCCGGATGGGAAATGGGTCTCCTATGTTGCTCAAACCGGTGAGGGTGAAGGTTGGCGAAATTACAACCTCTGGCTCGTTCCAGCGAACGGAAGTGGTCCTGCCAAAAACTTAACTAAGCAGTATGACTTGCATGTCAATGGCAGCACCCTCGGTGATAATGGTCCGGCACCGGCAGTTGCTCCGTTCTGGTCAAACGATCTTAAATGGATTTATTTCCTGGTAGCAAAACATGGAAATACGCTTTTGATGAAAATCAACATTGAAACGGAAGAATTATTAACAGTAGTTGATGTGGTTGGCGTGGTTGGAAAACCGATGTTCGATAAATCTCAAACAGAATTGATGTTTCTGCTCGGTCAACCGAATGCGCTACCCCAGATTTTTATCCGTTCACTGGGGCTTACTCCTGATCTCAAGCAGCTTAGTGCGGTCAATGAGGATTGGTTCAAAAAATTGGATCTGGGAGAGTTGGAAGAAGTCTGGTTCAAAGGTGCTGATGACAACGACCTGCAAGGCTGGATCCTGAAACCCCCCGGATTTGATCCGAAGAAAAAATATCCATCCATCCTGGAAATCCATGGCGGTCCTATAGCGCAATATGGGAACTTCTTTATGCACGAGTTCTACTTTCTGGCAGCCAAAGGCTACGTGGTATATTTTACAAACCCCAGAGGTGGCAGCGGATATGGAGAAGAACACACGAAATCCATTTATGGTGGTAAATGGGGCACAAAAGATTATGAAGATCTGATGTGTTGGGCTGATTATGTTGAAAAATTAGACTACATTGATCCGGAAAAAATGGGGGTAACGGGTGGTAGTTATGGCGGCTACATGACTCTCTGGATAATTGGTCACACCCAACGCTTCAAAGCTGGTGTCGCCCAGAGGGTGGTCAGCAATTTAATCAGTATGTGGGGTTCCAGTGATTTCAATTGGAGTTTTCAGGAAATATTTGGAAATCAGGCACCCTATGAGAATATTGAAACCCTATGGGAAAATTCTCCCTTAAAACACATGGGCAATGCCAAAACACCAACTTTAATTATTCACAGTGAACAGGATTTGCGCTGCCCTCTGGAACAAGGGCAACAGGCTTTTGTAGCATTGAAAAAATTGGGTGTCGATACAAAGCTTGTCATCTTTCCGGATGAACCCCATGGCTTATCCAGAGGAGGCCGAACAGATCGCCGCATTGTCCGCCTGAATGAAATTGCTGGCTGGTTTGAAAAATATTTGAAATAAATCAAACATCAATCGAGGAACCAAACATTCCTCGATTTTTTTATTCACAAACTTGCAGATCAGATCGTCGATTTTGTTTATAATCAGAATATGAGATCTCAAAACATAATCCGAATAATCGCCAGTGGATTGATTGGGCTGGTCTTTTTATTGAACGTCCAGGCAGGCATCGATTTTTATTTTAATCCTGGCAAATACACAGCCGCGTATGAATTAATTGGTATTCCCGGGGAAATGGCAGTGGCTGGGGTAGGATTATTATTTTTAATGTGGAACGTGCCGTATGCATTTGCCTTGTGGAATCCAATTAAAAATTATATCTCTTTATTACAGGCAACCATCATGCAGTTTTTAGGTGTAATCGGCGAAACTGCGTTACTCTTTCGATTTTCAACCCAGAATAACCCCATTCTGGCGAGTTCCATCCAACGCTTTATTTATTTTGACAGCGCTGGCTTAATCTTGTTATTATTGGCAATGATAATTGTTTACAGGAATTTAAAGCAACAGCGTGGGCTTGATACCCACGCTGTCTGATCTTGATTGAATGATTTATCGTACGGCTGGCGGATTTTCCCGATCAGCTGACGGGTCAAAGATATGGAAGTTATCCATATTGATTGCCAGTTTTACCTCATCTCCCATATGGAAGCGAGTGCGAGGATCTACACGCCCAACAAAATTGTGTTCACCGGCGATTAAGTAGAGATAAATTTCATTACCCATCAATTCAGTGAAATCCACTTTAGCGGGAATTTCCGCTACTGTTACATCCGGGGGAACAAACAGGGGGTTGTGGACATCTTCTGGACGGATACCAAATATAACTTCCTTATCAACAACCTTCATGTAGGTTTCAGCTTTTGAAGCAGGTACCTTCACAGTAAATGCACCTGTATCCACAATTAAATCTCCACCATCTTTGCGAAGTTTTGCAGAGAAGAAATTCATGGCTGGGGAACCGATAAATCCTGCCACAAACAGGTTCGCAGGATAATCATAAAGCATTTGTGGGGTATCCAATTGTTGTAAGAGACCTTTATTCATCACAGCGATACGGGAGGCCATGGTCATAGCCTCTGTCTGATCGTGAGTCACATAAATAAAAGTAGTCTGCAAATTCTGGTGCAGTTTACTGATTTGAGCACGAGTCTGTACGCGTAATTTTGCATCCAGGTTAGACAACGGTTCATCGAACAGGAATACTTTCGGTTCACGTACAATTGCGCGCCCTACCGCAACGCGTTGGCGTTGACCACCAGAGAGTTCCCTTGGCTTTCGTTTCAGGAGTGCTTCAATACCCAGGATCTCGGCTGCCTCTTCCACACGCCGTTTGATTTCTTCCTTGGGGGTTTTGCGCAATTTCAAACCGAACGCCATGTTGTCATACACAGTCATATGAGGGTACAAAGCATAGGATTGGAACACCATTGCAATATCCCGGTCCTTTGGGGGCACATCGTTGACGACTTTATCAGCGATCATCACCTGTCCATCTGATACTTCCTCTAATCCTGCGAGACAACGTAAAGCTGTTGTCTTACCACACCCCGAGGGTCCAACCAGAACAAGGAATTCCTTGTCCTCGACGGCAATATTCAGGTCATTTAATGCCGTGAAATCGCCAAAACGCTTAAACACATGATCATAAGTTACGCTTGCCATTAATTTCTTCTCCTTTCGGAACGAATATAGTGAGCTTATTATAAATCTAGGGGATAATAAAAGCAATCGAAATGTCGGCACCAATTCGTGAAATGAAGCACCATTTTCTGAGCAAAGAATAAAACTGATTATCCGCAAATATACTGTAAAGGATTTGTCTTTTATGATCACCCGCCAGCAAGTTGCTCTCATACAATTATCTGCTCTTGGATTATTAACCCCACCCCCATCAACTCCGTCAAAAACAGACCTGCTGCGCGCCATTCGAGAAATGGGAGTATTACAAATTGACACCATCAATGTTGTCAACCGAAGCCCCTATTTTGTGCTCTGGTCACGCCTGGGAAATTATGATCCAGTGTGGCTGGAAGAAATACACAAAGCAGGCAATCTTTTCGAATATTGGGCACACGCCAACAGCTTTATTCCGATAGAAGATTATCCACTATTTCGACACAAGATGCTGGAACGCGCTACCCATTGGTGGCCAGTCTCCGATTGGGTCAATAGCCATCAGGATACGATTACTTTCGTCCTGGAAACCATCAGAGAAAAAGGTGCCCAAAGAGCCGCTGATTTTCCGAAGAGAACCTCTGTCAACCAGGGTTGGTGGGATTGGAAAGATGAGAAGATTGCCTTGGATGTGCTCTGGACGCGCGGGGATTTGATGATCCCGTTCCGCCAGAAATTTCAACGGTATTATGACTTAAGAGAAAATGTGATTGGGGATCTGGCAGATAAAGATGTGCCTGATTTAACCATCGTCAATGAAATTTTAGTGGAAAAAACGATCAAAATTCTGGGGGCAACTCGCGAGAAATGGGTAGCGGATTATTACCGCCTAAAAAAGATCGAGGTTAAGAAAGCAGTTCAATCTCTATTCAAAAACCAACAAATTATCTGCGTAGATTCTAAAGCCTTCCCTGAAGGCATACTGATTCATAAAGACAATCTGAACTTGATGGATCAGGCGTTGAAAAACAATCTAAAGCCGGATTATACAACCATTCTATCCCCATTTGATCCCTTGATTTGGGATCGGGTGCGCGCAAAAGAATTATTCGATTTTGATTTCTCTTTGGAATGTTATCTGCCAGCACCCAAACGTAAATACGGTTATTTTAGTTTACCTATTCTGCACAATGGACAAATTATAGGTCGAATGGATGCGAAAGCCCACCGCAAAGAGAAAAGATTCGAAATAAAAAGCCTCCATTTCGAGCCCTGGTTCACTCCCGATCAACATTTTTTCACTGAATTATCCAAATCCCTTCGAAACCTTGCACAATGGCATCAAACACCTCAAATTGAACTGACGGCAAAATTAGCGGATAATTACAACGATATTGCCTCATTTGCGATTAAAAATTAAAAGCCTGATCCGGGAAAACCAGAATCAGGCTTTTTAATAAGGAGAATTAATGAGCGTTGATATTATTTTTCCTTGGAAAATCCTTTAAACATTTTATTAATTGTCTTTTTAATCGAATTTTTGCGTAATCGCCAGGTACCTACGATGCCATAGGGTAAAAACATGACAATCAAGACAAACAGCAGACCAAATACTAGTGGCCAGCGCGCACCAAACCAGGTATAGAAAAACTGGCTGATAACCTGCATGATCCCAGCGCCAATGATGGGCCCCACCAACGTTCCCATGCCACCCAGAATGGTCATAATCAGAGCATTAATAGTGGTAACCGCGGAGGTCATGGAAGGGGTCGCACTCATATTCCAAATGGCATAGAGCGCACCTGCCAGTCCCGCAAAAATGGATGCAGAAAGAAATGCAATCGTGCGGTAAATCACCGGGTTATATCCAATCATGCGCATTCGATCTTCATTTTCACGGTTGGCCGTAATTACCCGGCCGGTAGGTGAATTCACCATGCGTTTCATCACCAGGTAACAGATCAGAAGAAAGCCAAGCGCGATGAAATAAACGGTCAGACGGTTTTGTGTCGGATTCAACCAGAGAGGTAGTGGTACGCCGTGTAAGCCCTCGTCAGACCCGGTCCATTTGTGAAAATCCGTCGCTTTACTCAGAATGTGTATGGCTGATCCCAATGCCAATGTCAACATGGCAAAATATGCACCTTTTAAGCGAATGGAGGTGGCAGCAAAAAGCAGACCGATCAACACGGATACCAGAATTACCACCAGGAAAACGACCAGCAATATAATGGCTTCGGTAATATCAACTACGCCAATCGTGATACGCACACTGCCTATGAATCCGGGTGCCCAATGTTTTAATAAAAGCGCAACAGCATAAGCACCCACGCCAAATGAGGCTGCATGCCCAAAAGAAAGGATGCCGCCATAACCAATTAATAAATCATAACTCATGGCAAAAACCGCCATGATAAAGAACGTAATTAGTTGCCCTTGCCAAAATTTTGTGATGCCATCATTAAGACCTGATCCGGTGATGAGGTTTATCACAAACGGTAAGGCAATCATCAGACCAATGAAAATTAAGAAGGCCGTTTCTTTCTTGAATATACTTCCGATACCAGATTTTCGGGGCATTATTTTTTCAGTCATTATTTTTTCTGTCATCGTTCTTACTCCTTCTTCCCAAATAGACCTTGAGGTCGGACCAGCAGAACAATGATCATAATGATGACCGTTGAAGCTTCAGCCAAAGCAGGTGAAAGTGAAAGCTTTAATGCAAAATAGTCGCCGAAAGCGCGTGCCATTCCCAGGATCAAAGCACCAACAAACGCGCCAACGTAACTTCCCATCCCTCCGATCACCACGGTAATAAATCCTTGCATGAGGTAAGTATCACCCATCTGTGGCTGGATAGGCAGGAAGGGGCCTGCACCAATCCCTCCCAGGGCCGCCATTGCCACGCCCATCGCGAAAACGATGGTAAATACCCGCTTGACATTGATGCCCAGTGCCTCAACCATCTGCGGATCCTGAACACCGGCACGAATGATCATCCCGAGGCGCGTTTTTGTCATGAGCACGTACAGGAAAATGAACATGACAATACCCAGAAAGATCACAAAGAGACGATAGGTCGGGAAAGTAACCCCGGAAATGTCGATGGTGGCATAACCATTCTGTAACCAGTCCAAAATAGATGTAGCTTTGCCACTCTGGGCAAATAATGGCGGTCGTGACATCTGATAAGCCAGCGGATCCCAGAGCAATTGCACCAGTTCACGAATGACATAACTGAGACCGAGTGTTAATAACACAATGAAGAAAGAGCGTACATATAATGGACGGATCAATGTGATTTCAACAACTGCACCAAACAGGAAACCGGAAGCAACTGCTACGATGATGGAAATCAGGAAGCGCCAGTTGCCATTCATGAGCAATAACGCTTCCGGGGCGGATTCGCGGACTACGGTAGCGATTACTGTGAAAATCAACAGCACCACGGGAAGTACGAGTTTTTCCCGCATATTATCCTTGGGTGCAAACTCTGTTTTTGATCCTGGTTTTGAGACTGCAAATGCGATCAGGAGTCCACTGATTAACAACAATAAAGGACGGTACCAATAAACCGCAATTGGTTCCTGAGCACTGATTTCCACCAAAGGATTCCCCATGGATGTAGCTGTCATAGCCACCATGGCAGTTTTAGCCAGTTCAAGGATATCCAGACCAAGAAAACCGATGATTGCTGCGATGATTGCCAGGGTGTAAGCAATTTTGGGCAATGCATTCTGCCAGCTTTCAGAGATCTGCCAGCGAATCAGATAAGGTTTTATGAATGAAGACAGCATGACACCACAGGCAAGTGCCAAAAGGATGGGTAGTAAGCCAAAAATAAAGGTGGGGTTGGTATAAACCTGCCAACCCATATAAGCGCCTAACATGAACATGGCTCCATGCGCAAAGTTAAGCACATCCATTAAACCAAAGATGAGTGTGAGACCAGCCGCCACTAGAAAGAAAAGAGAACCCAGTGTCAAGCCTGAAAGTGTTGTGCGAATGAAGGGTTCCTTGCCTGCATACTGGTAAAGTGCAATCACAATGCCGATCACAACCACGAAGGCAATAACCAGAGGTAATATTTTTTTAATCCTGGGATTCATGGTTTATCTCCAATTCTTTACGTGTTTTGATGCTGGCTCCCAGGTATTGGTGAATTAAATCTGGACTATTAACGAGGTCTGCCATCGATCCAGCCTGAACGCTTTTACCATCATCAATAATCGTGTAATTTCTCGCCAGCTGGCTAGCCATGATAAAGTTTTGTTCCACCAGGAGGATTGTCGTTTTCTCGCTGAGCAATTTTATCGCTTCCATCATTTGTTGGATGAGTATGGGCGCAAGTCCTTCACTGGGTTCATCAATTAAGAGAAGTTTGTTATCTGGCACCAATGCCCTGGCGACAGCCAGCATCTGCTGCTGGCCACCAGAAAGGTGATTGCCAGGCAGCCTGGATAGCCGTTCCAAATCGGGGAAAAGGTTAAAAATGAAATCAGCATTACGATCAAAGTCACCTTTTTTTCTTTCCGCTAATTTCAGGTTTTCCATAACTGAAAGCGCACGAAAAATAGCGCGATGTTCTGGAACATACCCAATACCTAAATTGGCAACATTAAAAGCACGTTTTCCCTGGATCTCCATACCATCAAAAATGATCTTACCTTCCCGTGGCGGTGTCAGACCAAGTATGGATTTCAAGGTTGTGGTTTTTCCTGCACCATTCCGACCTAACATGACGGTTATGGAGCCTTTCGGCACACTCAATGAAACGCCTTCCAGAATGTGAAACTGACCAATGTAGGTCTGAATTTGATCAACCACAAGCAGGTCTTGTTGATTTTCTTGATCGCTCATGTTAATTCTCCATACAGGTCACCCAGATAGGCAGATTGAACCTGTTTATTATTTGCTATCTCATGTGGGGAGCCTTCTGCCAGGATCCGGCCTTGATTCATCACTGTGATCACGTCTGAAATGGACATTACCATGTCCATACGGTGTTCCACCAGAATAGCTGTTCGATCTTTTTGATGAACAACTTTATTGATAATATTAATTAATTCAGGTACCTGTTCGGAGGACATACCAGCGGTCGGTTCATCAAAAAGCAATAGTTCAGGATCGCATGCCAGCATGATACCGAGTTCCAGTTTTCGTTTTTCACCGTGTGGTAAATCCCGCGCGAGAAACATTTCTCTGCCATTCAACCCGATGATATCGATAACTTCTTCTGATTTCTGAATGTACTGCTGGAAATTATCCGCCAGCCGGAAAAGTTTAAAGTTATCCTTTCCCATTGCCTGCGCTGCCAGCCGGATATTTTCGAGTACTGTCAGATTGGGGAATATATTGGTGATTTGGTACGAGCGCCCAATGCCGAGGTGAGCTCTCCGCTGCGGAGAGATATGGGTGATGTCATTACCTTTATAAATAACATTCCCATGCGTGGGGGGCATTACGCCACTTAACAAATTGAACAAGGTGGTTTTGCCCGCCCCATTAGGCCCAATGATGGCATGCATGGTCTGCTTTTGGATCTTAATGCTGACATCATCCACAGCCACCAGTCCGCCAAAAGCTTTTGACAGGTTTACCGCTTCAAGAATTATTTCATTGGACATAAGTTACCCTTTATTTGTCGATTGATGATTTGATTAAAAATTTAATAATAACGAAACAAAAAATATTAGTAAATAAAGAAAAATTTTATTCTTTTCTTTCAATAAAATAGAAAACCTGATTGACCAGGGGGATTACGAAAATAAATAATTGATGGAGAGGGATAATAATCCCTCCCCATCACGCCTATCTTGTTTATTCTGCAGGAACCGTCGGTAAGTCACCACAACGGGAGGCGTAATCACCTACCAGCGTGCAAGGCACACCTAATTCGTCATATTCGGAAACGTAAATGGTCTCAAAGAACTTGTATTCATTGATTCCATCACCATCCAGATCAGGATTCAAATTCACCAGTTTGAGAATATTCATTGGTTGTTCACAAACATGGTCCTCAGGTCGAATGTAATAGGTACCTTTGGGTCCATCAAATTTCAAGCCTTCGAGGGCTGCAATCATTGCATCACCTGAAGTGTCGCCACCGGTCATTTCAAGGGCTTTGCCAAGGGCAATCGCAGATGCCATTCCACCAGCGGTGAAAAGATCTGGGTAGGCTGTAATTGCACCATCGGCTGCATCTTTGTATTTTGCAAAGTGGTTCTCAACCAGCCAATCATTGACTGCATTATCCGGAACGGTATAGTGGTAAACATTTAAACCGATTGAGTTCAAAGTGCTTTCACCAAAAACAGCACCAAACGAGACGTTGTCACCAAAACCGGTACCAACAGTCATTGAATCAAGCGTACCCATGTCAGCCAGACCCTGGAAGAGGGTCACATACCCTGTACCTGACCAGGTTAGGAAAAGGTTTTCAGCGCCAGAATCCATTGCGCTTTGGATGTAAGGGGTAAAGTCAGTGGTTTCAAAGGGAGCATAGATATCAGCAACCAATTCGCCACCAAATTTTTCGACAGCATACTTGAGTGCTGCACCAGATCCCTGACCGAATGCGTTATCCACACCGATATGTGCAAAATTTGGTCCCACGTTCTCAACCAGATATTTGGCAATGATTAATGTATCATCGAAACTGGTACGTGCGGTTCGGAAGACATAGGGATTGAAGTAAGCACCAGTGGTGAAAGAAGATGCAGCGGGATCGATCATAAGAATGATCTTATTTTCCAAAGCAACATTCGTTAAAGCAATAGCGCTGGCAGAGGACACTGGTCCCTGGATCAATTCGACGCCATCTTTTTCAATCAGTTCAAGCGCAAGGGCAACGGCTTTTTCAGGATTGCCTTCATCATCTTTAACGATAACTTCGACAGGGCGGTTGGCGATGATGTAACGACCTTGATCATCAGTCTTACCACCAGACATATACTCAAGACCCATTTCAAAACCACGTTGTTGCTGTGCACCGTAAAGAGCCATTGCACCAGACATCATACCGATTTGACCAATCTTGAGAACTGGACCCAATTCAGGTTCTTCAACTTCCTCGACCTCTTCCACTTCTTCCACAGGGGCAGCGGTGGGTTCTTCTACTTCTTCCACTGGGGCAGCGGGTTCTACAGGTGCTACCGGTTCTGGTGTTGGTGTAACTTGTGATACACAGGCACTGAGAACCATTGACAAGATCATTACAATACTTAATAAACCTAGCAACTTTTTCATTATTTTCTCCTTAATAATCTATTTTTTGAATTTGACGTAGATGGTTAAAATTTATTGTTCTTAGCACGTACCTCCTTATCTATTTGTTTTCAGCAATTGTTATGAAGGTTCATGGATTAATACTGTTTCGCCAGTTAAAATATCGTTACCATATTGGTTAAAACAATCCATCTTCATTGTAACCAGACGTTTTTCTGGTGACCAACTGAGCACTTCTACCTTCACAGTAACGGTATCTCCTAATAAAACCGGTTTTAGAAATTCAACCTGTTGTCGAAGAATGATGAAATTCTTACCTGGTAAGTGGTTTCGCAGAACACCGTTTACCAGACCAACGATTAACGCTGATTGAGCGAGCCTTTTTCCTGTTCTGCTTTCCTTAGCAATTATTGCATTTACGTGCATCGGATGAAAATCCGCCACCAAACCCGAAAAGAGATTTATGTCTGACTCACTGATGGTTTTGGAAAAAAGAGATTTTTCGCCAATGATGATTGTATTTTCTTTGTCTATTTCGTTACTGATCAGCATTTTTATACACAAATCCCATTACTAAAGTATTAAACTCATGCGGTTTCTCCAGGCACAAGGCATGCCCGGAACCCGGTACAATAAAAAATTCTGCCCCAGGGATCATTTTGGCAATCCTTTCGGAGTATTCCCTGGTTTTTAAGATATCTTTTTCTCCAACAACCACCAGCGTTGGAGCTTGAATCTGGTTTAATGAGGCGGTAATGTTCAAATCATAGAAACTTTCCATCAAGCGAATAAAGGCTTCAAAATCGAGTTGGTGATATTTCTCTTCCAACATCGGGAGAATTTTATGATTTTTGATGATCCATTCTTCGGAAAAATTTAATGGTGTGGTCACTTTTAATAACAAACCTGCATTCTTCTGTTCCGCAGCCGCTATCCACATATCTCCCAGTGATTTTAATAGCGGATCAATTTGAGAAACACCATCAAAAATCAATAATGATTTGGTTTTATGGGGAAACTTCAATGCAAACATCATACTTACTTCTGAACCGTAGGATATTCCAGCGATGTGTGCCCGTTCAATGTTTAATTGAGTTAACAACCCAGATAAATCCTCTGCATGCTGTTCCATAGAATATGGTTCTTCAGGATGATCGGATTGCCACATGCCCCGACAATCATAAACTAAAACCTGGAAATGTCTGGATAGCAGGGGTATCTGAAAATTCCAACTGGCAGTACTCATGAGAATGCCATTCGATAGTACCACGGTTTCCTTTTCAGGACTCCCGTGTAGCTCGTAATAAAGTTGGATGTTGTTCACTTCTACAAATGGCATTTTCTATCCGATCAAGCCTCAAAGGCTAAAATCACGTTCTCACCGCGTTCTACGAATTTTGCTTTGACAGGTGTCCCAATCTTAATCTTATCTGGTTGGGTCAAATCAAATCCATAAATCTCAGCGCTGACCATAGGGCCATCAGACATTTTTACTATTCCCACACAGTTTGGATTCTCTCTTCCAAACCCGGCCGCAATCATTTTCGAGGTAGGTACATAGACGACAGAATATGCCTGCAAAGTCCCATCCCCTACCAATTCAATTTTATCCAATGACTGAGATTTACATTCATCACAGATGATTCTGGGTGGCAAATGGATTCTGCCACAATCCTTACACTGAGTCCCTACAATTTTCTTGTTTTTTATTTCGTCAAAATAACCTTTAATGGTGAGATCTACACTCATATTATCTCCGTTCAAAAATATTTACAACACATGTTTGTCCCGTACCACCCACATTATGGGTCAAACCTAAATCCGGGTTTCCATCCAATTGTCGCGCTCCAGCCTGGCCTCGCAACTGCTTCCATACTTCAACGATCTGGCCAGCACCAGAAGCTCCCACAGGATGACCTTTGGACTTCAACCCTCCTGAAGAATTGATTGGTTTTGAACCTGTGCGGGAAGTTTGTCCTTCCTCGGCTGCTATACCACCCTTCCCTTCTTCGAAAAACCCAATATCTTCAGTGGCGATGATTTCAGCAATCGTAAAACAGTCATGGACTTCGGCTAACTTGATATCACTGGCTGAGACACCTGCCATCTCATATGCTTTATTTGCTGCCAACTTGGCAGATGGAATGGATGTCAAGGATGATCGGGAGTGCAAAGCCCCATCACTGGCAGCCCCTGAACCAATGACAAAAACTGGATGGTCTGTGAATTGGTATGCCAGTTCCTCACTGACTAATAACAAAGCTGCACCACCATCTGAAACCGGAGAACAATCGTACAATCTCATGGGCCAGGCAATAACCGGGTTTGCTCTGTCATCAGACAAAAATTCCATTTCATTTGCCCATTCTGGAACTGGTCGGCCTTTTTTAAGGGCACTCGCTTTCTTGATTTCCATCACATCGGATATTTTCTGCCCAAATTGTGCTTTTGGATTCAAGGATCCGTTGAAGTGATTTTTCAATGCCACTTTCATGAATGTCTCGGGTGTTGCACCATAAGAATGCATGTAAGCAGTCGCCATGGCCGCATAAAACCCAGGGAAGGTAAATCCCGCGGATACTTCGTAAGGAATATCGGCAGCGGTAGCCAACGTATCGGTCACAGCGCTGATCGGCAAGTCTGTCATTTTTTCGACGCCGCCTACCAGTACCATATCATAAAGCCCAGAGGCGATCGCAATCATCCCTTCACGAAAGGCTACACTGGAACTGGCGCAAGCACCTTCCAAACGAACAGCTGGAATTGGTGAAAGCCCAATCCAATTCGCAATAATCGGGGCCAAATGAGCCTGACCTTCAAAAAGATCACTACTATAGTTGCCCAGATAAAACGCTTCAATATCTTTTGGCTCAAACCCCTTATCTATGGTCGTGAGCAAATCTTTATATGCATCGATAAAAATATCACGGGAAGTATACCCGGGAAAGCAACCGAACTTGCTCATTCCCGCCCCAACGACTGCAACACCACGTCCTAATTTTCGTTTTGCCATTTATTACCTTCCACCATTATTTTGATTCCTTTAGAAATTTATGGAAACTTTGATTAAATTCATCAAGCTTCTCAATATGCGGACTATGCGCAGTATTCAGAATAACTACTTCTTTATAGCTGCCACCATTCATTTGATATTTTTCAAATACCGCCCTGGTTTGCGTGACCATCGGTTGTGGAGGACACACATCTTCTCCAGGATAGCCAGGCACAAAACCTAATTTTCCCAATGTTGGAATATCAAATATCGAAAGGTCACTTACAACCTGATCCTGATCTCCTCTGATCCATAAAATTGGGGCTTTGGGTTGTACAGCGATCATGTCTGCTGCAACCTGGAGCATATATTTACCTGAACCTCCATTGATTGGTCCCCATTTGCCTGGCCCTACGAATGGCCAATTGGTTGAAGGCACAGAATCCCCTGGATATTTATCGTTTCCAATTTTTTCCTGCAAGGCAGCAGTCAGTAAATCTTCTTCATCCGGAGATTTAAAGGGTGCCACATAATAAAATGTGTTGATGATGTTCCTGGGTGAATTGGGGTCATCCGCACTACGATCACCCTCTTGAATTCGTCGAACGAACTCTGCATTCACCAATCCTCCCCCACAACCAGCAAAATCTTCATATACAGGCGTTCCCTCTGCGTCTTTTGATCCACCAAAACCGTAAGGTGAGACAGGGGCAACAAAAGTCATGGATTTAACTTTATGTGGATGACTGATTAATAATCGGTAAATCGGTGCAGCGCCTAAAGACCATGCAACAAAATGGGCTTTATCGACACCTACTGAATCCATCAGCGCAAGGATGTCTTCACTCCAATCCTTGAGCCCAAGTGTAGCATCGGTCAATTTATCTTCCGTCCACCCATAACCTCTTAAATCAGGAGCAATTCCCCGAAAACCTTCCGGTAGGGAGAGCATGAGATCCTGCCAAAACAAAGCAGCAGAAAAATTCCCATGTAAAAATATAACGGGTTCATCATTCTGTTTTCCAGAAAACAAAACATGCATCTCTAATCGATCTGTCTTTACCATTTTCGACTGAATACCATTTTTTGTTGCCGGCATTTCCATCTCTTTACTCCTTTTCTTAAATCTATAAACTGGGGACAATTCCCAAGTTGCGAACCTCGGCTGCAATTGATTCCCGCATATCCGGATGGGCTATGTTGATCAGCGCTTTTGCACGCTCATACAAGTTCCTGCCCCTTAACTCTGCAATACCATATTCGGTTACGATTGTATCCACACATTGGCTGGGCACCGTCACTTCCGCTCCTGGGCTAAGCGTCGGCACGATCGTGGAAATTGCTCCATCTTTCGCGGTTGACCGTAGAGCAATAATGCCCCGCCCACCCGGTGATAGCTGGGCACCACGATGAGTATCTAGCTGCCCACCCGTGCCGCTGAAATGTTTATATCCAATGGACTGCGAACAAACCTGGCCAAATATATCAACCTGCAAAGCTGTGTTGACACTGATCATCTTGTAATTCTGCCCAATCACGTAAGGATTATTGGTGGTTTTTCCCTGCAAAAATTCCACGCCGATATTGTTATCAATGAAATCATATAATTTGCGAGTGCCTAATGCGAAGGCTCCAATCATTTTCCCTTTGTAAATTGTCTTTTTCCGGTTGGTGACAGCCCCAGCTTCGTATAATTCCACCATTCCATCATTGAACATTTCAGTATGAATGCCTAAATCTTTATGGTTCTTCAGAAATTCTGTTATGGCATTCGGGATACCGCCAATCCCTAATTGAAGTGTTGCCCCATCATCAATTAACTCGGCAATATATTCTCCAATTTTTTCTTCTGTTTCACTGGGTAAAGCAGCCGGTAACTCAAAAAGCGGTGTATGGTTTTCAACAACAAAATCAACTTCTGACAGATGTATTTGCGTATCACCAAGAGTCCATGGTAAATTTTCATTGATTTCTAAGACGACCAGATCAGCAGCTTGAAGTAATTCTTTCTCAACCACCAGACTTAAGGAAAGTGACATGTAACCACGTTCGTCCGGAGGAGTGGCTGTTCCCCAATAAACATTTAATTTTCCACCGGTTGCATGCAGTTTATCAGAGGCTGCGCGATGAAGGTTGTTGGGAATATAGCTCATTCGCCCTTGTGAGTGCACCTTACGATCGTATGGCCCATAAAACCAATTTTCCACAAAGAAATGCTGGTCCATCTCCGGACTGACTGCATATTCGTAGGAGCGCATGGGCAAACAAACCCAGGTATGCACATCCTGCAGGCGATCTTTTTGTTTGGCAAGTTCGGTTAATAAACCACAGGGTTCACTGGCTGCAATTGCCAGACCAATTCTATCCCCTGATTGAATTTTCTTGACGGCTTCGGATATTGAAATTAATTTTCCATCATAATTGAATTTTGAAGTCATTATGTTCCTTTAAGGCATGACAAAGGCGGCTGCTGCCTGGTTATAACCGACACCTGACCCAACAAAAGTCACGAGGTCGCCCGATTTTACCTTTCCAAGCTTTCTGGCATCATCAAATGCCATTGGCAAACACGCTGAGCCGGTATAACCCCATTTATCCATGACCCAATGGGTCTTTTCCATGGGCAACCCCAGGTTGTTCATCACCAATTCGATGCTGTTGTAACGCACCTGGGTGAAGATGGCCATGTCAATATCTGCGAGATCAAAATTGCTATTTTTCGCCAGCTCACGCATTCTTTGAGGCCAGCCTTCGTTGTTCACTTCAGCCGGGAAAGGTGTGATTAATTTAACTTTGGTTCTACCAGCAGCCAAACTTTCAGGTGTCGTCGGCTCATAGGTTCCGCCGGAATAAATACCCCAATGCGCGTGATAGGAGCCATCTGCAAAAAGAGATGATCCTAAAAAGCCAGGTTTGGTATCTGCGGCAAGGATAGCTGCCCCGGCACCATCACTATAAAAGAACGACAGGACGTCCGTCTCCCAATCTGATAACACGCGCATTAAATAGGAGCCAATGACCATAATGTATTTCATGTGCGGGTTGGTTGCCAACATGCCGGCAGCCTGAATCAAACCAGTTGGGAAAGAAGCACAGGCACAACCGATATCAAATGTGCCTGCGTTCACAGCCCCCAATTTGTGTTGAACAACAACAGAGGTGGCTGGTGTTATATAATCCGGGCTGTCGGTGCCTAAAAGGATCATATCCATATCTTCGGGTTTTAAACCAGCTTCATCCAAAGCATCTTTCGCAGCTGCTACTGCCATATCCGAAGTCACCCATCCCTGCGGAGCATGCCGTCTTAATTTAATGTTGCTGGATGCTTCAAATTTATCTACCACATCCGCCAATTTCGGATTTACCTTGCTCAGTTGTTCTTTAAATAAGGCATTGGTATGTTCAAATTCAGGTACATATCTACCTGTCGCAATGATTGTTCCAGAACGAGTCATTATTATTCTCCTGATCCTTAATTTATGTTCCCAGAACGATCCCACCATCAACGCTGATCGTGGTACCGTGCACAAAGCTGGATTCATCAGAGGCTAACCATAAGAATACGTTGGCAACATCTTCTGGTTCCCCTAAGCGGCCAATGGGAGTGTGTTCTTGCATGTTTGCCAGCACTTTCTCAGGCATTTTCTTTACCATTTCAGTCAGAATAAACCCAGGGGCAACTGCATTCACACGAATTTTATACCTTCCCAATTCCCGTGCCCACACTTTTGTCATCCCAATCACACCTGCTTTGGTAGCTACATAATTGGTTTGGCCAAAATTTCCATATAAACCAACAACAGAGGATGCATTAATGACAACACCGCCACCTTGCTCGATCATGGCTGGGATGACAGCTTGCGTACAATTGAAAACACCTTTTAAGTTCACATCAATCACAAAATCCCAGGCTTCCTGAGACATTTGGCTGACTACCTGTCCTTCTTTGTATTTCACCAGCAATGAATCACGGGTTACGCCGGCGTTGTTGACCAAAACGTCAATACGACCATATTTTTGAAGGGTTGCATCAATCCAGCCCTGAACGGCTTCCCGATCTACGACATTGACGACATAAAAACTTGCATCCGGACCCAGGAGAGTTAATAATTCATCGCCAGCTTCCTGGCTGACATCACATACAACAACTTTTGCCCCCTCTTGAGCAAACCGTAAAGCCGCAGCTTTTCCAATGCCAGCCGCCCCACCAGTAATCAAACACACCTTATCCTTTAATCGCATTTTATAGCCTCCAAAAAAGTGATTACAACACAAAAAACTGTTGGTAGAAAGCTCAACAGCCAGAAAATAGATACAAGAAATTGGAAATACGGTTTAGATTTGTCATCTATGGTCTCGAGAACAACCATACAATAACATTCTTCAATAACAATCCAGTTACAAATTGGTTACAAATCAGAAAAAACAGCTATATTTTGAACCACTCATTACTTTTTTCGTAAACTTCTAAATAATTTTTCGGTAGTATCAGAATGAGTAACCCCCAATTCTTCTGATAAAACCTTAATCATCCGTTGATACACAACCTTTACTTGCGCTTGATTTTCATTCCCGGCATAAGCAATCATGAGATTCCGGTAAGCGGGTTCCCAGGTAGGATCAATCTTGAGCAGGTCCTCATTAACCCGGATGGTCTGATCAAAATCACCTTTATCCATCAAGAGATCAGATAGTTTTTCAATTACCGAAATAATTGTCTTCTTTAATTGCTCACGTTTATTGTTGACCCAGTCATCGTATAAGTTGTCGGATAAGAACTCACCACGGTACATCGACAGAGCTTCTTCCAGGGAGTTCAGATCGGTTTTTTCAGCCAGAGTTTCAAAAAGATCAACATCCCACCATATTTTCGCTTGTGGGTTGAGATGGTAGAGGTAATCATTGCGGACGATGAAAAATGGGTTTGCTCCTTTGGGGCGATTCGGCTCCAGGGCTTTATTTAATGCGTTCAAGGCCACCTTAAAATCTCTGGTAGCTGCTTCTTGAGGAAGATCTGGCCAGAGGCGGTCAATAATCTGGTCACGATGCAGCCATTCTTCTTTGTGAATCAGCAGCAACTGAAATAATTTGCGAGCCTTGTCTCTTTGCCATTCAATTGAGCGAATCTGATTATCCCCTCTCCAAACCTCAAAAATGCCAAGTGAATGCACAAAAATACAATACCCAGGATGATAATCACTGATATCCAGATTCAATTGTTTAAATAACGTTTCAATAAATGAGCGTTCGATGTTTTTTTGGTAGGCACTGATTAAAATTGGAATAATAATTTGTTCATCCTTCACACCAAGGTATGTAGGTTTGGTAAATAAAAAAGAATAATTTCCTGCCTTTATCAACGGTATTAATTGACGCAGGATCCTTAATGCCTCATTGGATTCGCCATCGAACCACAACACAATCATTTTCCACATGAAAGCGGCTGCTAAACCAAACGCATCAGATACCTGTTTGAACCCTTCTATGGCCTCATTGATTAGCTCTTTCGCTGCATTCATCTGCCCCACATAGAAATAACTGGCACCCAGTGTGACCAAAACCAGATTGTAAAGCCATTTGTCTCCTGCTTGTTCCGAAATTTCCATCGCTTCTCTTGCATATTTGGTGGCTTCGAGAATGTTCCCCTGGAAACCATAGCTTCTGCTCAGCGCCCAGAGTGGTTCAACTTGAACCCGGGTCACCTTAAAGATGCGCACTTTTTCGATTGCCATTTCATAACACTCAATTGCCTGGGACAATAAATTCTCTTGATGATGAACAATGCCCTGTATTTCATACGCATGCCCCAGACGAATATATCCAACGGCTTCAACAAAAGACGAATTCAATTGCAACCCGATATTGATGCCATCCAATGCATTCGCCTTCGCTGCCTCCCAATCCCCCTGAAAACTACAAATTAATGAAAGTAGTAACGAGGTCTCCCGGTGAAATCTCTGCGGTCGCGTCTTTTCGTCTGATTTTTCCAAATCAATCTGTTCGGTTAATAAAGCCCGGCCTTTTTCAAGATGACCAGTCCGCAGCATTGAACGTGCCTCTAGATAGGTAACCCCTGGATCATCCTCGTCCCGCAGCAATCTTGCTTCGTGATGGAGCGCCTGTGCCTGATCAGGATGTCCGAGGTTCAATTTGTTTTCAGCCAATTGATCCAACAATGCAGCTGTTTCCTGTTTGTATTCCTGGGGTTCTAGAATCTTGAGTGCCTCTACCAGCAGTGCTTCGGCCTTTAATGGTCGGATGGTATCCAAATAGATTTGGGATTGCCCGCGCAAGGCTTTGCTGATCCCAATCTTGTCGTTTAATTCCCCAAAAATTGCATGAGCATTTTGAAAATGGATCAGAGAACCTACAAAATCTGATTTTAATCGTTTCACCTCGCCCAAAATCAATTGCACTTCTGCGGATTCTGCAACCATGCTGGCCGGAAGACGTCCCAACCACGTTCTGAGGGTGTCCAGACGACCAAAATTAATTAAATTTGGAGCAATCTGGATGATGTGATCTTTGGCATCCTCAAAAAGCTCCGCTTCAATTAAGTGAAAAATCGCAGATTCAATTCTTCCCTGATCTAAAAATAACCTGGCACATTTCTTGTTTAACATGAGGAAGTTTTCCGGGTTTTGTTTCAGCTGGGTTTTTAAGAAATCATGGAAAAGATTTTGAAATTGATAAGTTTTTTTCCCAATGCTGGTGATAAACAGACCACGTTCCTGTAACACTTGAATATAATTTTCACTCATTTCCCCTTCCATGAGCTGATTGGATATATCCAGTTCGATGATATTAAGTACGGAGGCCGTTAACAAAAATCGTTGGATATCCGGCGGCAATTGAGCCAGCACCTCACTGGCCAGATATTCGAATAGAGTCTCGAGCGTGATTGGTCGTTGGGTAAAAACCTGTTCAATGGTGATATTCCCTTTTTGTATACTTTGCCAGATAATTTGAAGAGCAATAGCCCAGCCTTCCGTTTCCTTTAAGAGTAACTCTGCTTGTTGATCTGACAATGCGACCTGGAATTTTTCCTTGAACAAAGTAATAATCTCATTTTTCGTAAATGCCAAATCTGAACGGTTAAGAACTTTCATTTGTCCTTTTACACGCCAACGAGTCATGGCTTTATAGGCAGGTACCCGCCGGGTGGCAATAATCAAATGAAATGTCGCGGGACTATTATCAACCAGGCTGGTAACAATCTGTTCAATTTCCGGCTGCTCCAATACATGGTGAAAATCATCAAGAATCAAATAGGTGTCATCTGAAAGGTTCTTTGATAGTTCATTCATAAAAATCGTTAATAGCTCCGGAAAGAGATACCTCTGGTCACTTTCCATGAGAGTCAAAACATGCTCACCTATTTTTTTGTCATTTTTTGTGAAGGTTGTGAATAGCTTCGCCAGAAATAAAAATGGGTCAATGTCAGATTCCTGAATGCTATACCAGTAATAATTTTGAATGGACTCGGTCAGGGTGACAAGTTCCGTACTTTTTCCATATCCGGTGCCGGCCTGAATTATCAGAAGCGGGTACGAAATATTATCCAGAATCGTTTGGGTAACTCGCGGACGCGTTAATACCCCTGGCTGGTTTCGAGGGGGAGAAAGGTGACTATAAATCACATAATCTCTTGTTCGCATTTCTTAATTATAACGAAGGATTAAAATAACGATCAACGATCAGTCTGGATGAGCTCCCGGTTCCGAAAAGGTCACCAAGCCAATTGGGTAGCATTTATCGTGTTTTTATGAAACGTAAAATTCATTACCCCGAAATGAAATAACCAATTTTTCTCCATTTTTCCAGAAAAACATAGGCTCCAGGAATTGAGGCCAATCTTGCGGGCCTCTTATATCCAGATCTAACCAAAAAGCCGCCATCAAAGCCAATACAGTGTCATGGGTGATGAAAAAATTCATATGCTCTGATTGCTCGTCAGGAAAAAGGATATCTGCAATTTGCCTGATCCTTACCGGCCAATTACCGGTGACCAGATAATCATCCATTCCATCATATTCACCATATTCATTCGGATGAGATAAAACGGGTTCAGGGAAAATGACCCTGCCATTCCCTGCGCCTTTGGCTAGAAATTTGCCTGTTTCAATACAGCGGTTGATGGGGGAAGTTACAATTTTGCCTATCGTAAATTTTTTATCAATCCAGGCTCCAAATTTTTGCGCTAACTCTTCTCCCTCAGGGGTTAATTGAGCCGTAAAAACTTCAGCATCACTTTGAATGGGAAAACGAGCGGAATGGCGCATCAGCACATTAATCGCCCGGTCTGTCGGTATATTTTCAAACGCTTCCAATAAATAATTCGGTAAACTCATTTCAATCCTTGTATAATCGTACTGAGGCAACAACCATACCCGTATGGTTGTACCATCAGTCTATTTTACCAAACAACCAGGTGAAAAATGAATGACCTTGAAAACAGATCTCCCATATTCCAACATCGTGTCAATGAATACCTGTTAATCACATTAATTAGCTTCGCTGCTTCCGTCTCTTTAACACGATTATTCCTGGAAATTACCGGCTACCCTCAGTTAGGAGGTGGCGAGCTGCATATCGCGCACGTGCTGTGGGGTGGTTTACTTCTTTTTATCGGCAGTTTATTACCGTTAATTTTTTCTAACCGCTGGACCCTGGATTTGAGCGCGTTTTTATCCGGTGTTGGTATCGGATTGTTTATTGACGAAGTCGGTAAATTTATTACCCAAACCAATGATTATTTTTATCCTTCGGCTGCCCCCATCATTTATGCCTTCTTTTTATTAACCGCACTGCTCTACGTACGGATAAGACGCCCAAAAGTGAAAGATGCCAGAGTTTACATGTACCACGCTTTTCAGGAACTGGAGGAATTGCTGGATAATGATCTCTCCATTAAAGAACACCGACGGATCCTTCAATATTTGGATGCCACCATCCAAAACAGCAAGGATGAACCTTTAACCAGATTGGCTGAGCTTCTCACGGAATATCTTAAAATGCGTGAATCCTATCTGGTTCCGCATAAACCCGGTTTATGGGAAAAGTGGTATTTAAGATTAAGGGTATTTGAAGCCAAATGGTTTGGGAAAAAACGTATGCGCTTGATTCTGGTGGCAGCCTTACTGGCATGGGGAATTTTTGCAGTCTTTGAACCATTGGCCATTTTACGAATTTTTGATAATCCCGAAGCAATGGAGGTGATTATCGAAAATCTCATTTCCAATAATTTGGTTCGTAACCAGAGTGGATTGAACTGGTACCAGGCAAAGATAGGTCTGAAGGGAACGCTGGGTCTCTTCAGCATCATCTCGGCCGTACTCATTTTCTTGCGGAAAGAAAATGCTGGCGTCAATATTGGGATAGCCACGATGTTAATCATGCTGGGAATCGCCAATCTGATCCTGTTTTATTTTGACCAATTTTCAACCATCGTAAATGCTTCGCTCCAATTTCTGATATTTATTTTGCTGGTGCGTTTCAGGACCCGTTTTTTGAAAAAAACCGACCTGCAGGAGTTTGAGGAATAAAGTCTGAGGGTATCCCTCCATCATTAATAAAAATTATCAAGTGCCCTTTTGTTTGTTATAATGATGCGGCGTTTGATATGGTTTTGCACTGGTCAAATTACCAGGGAAATAATGAACCTATGGACTGTTATTATTCACGTCCTTTGCAGGATGGTTGGCGGAAAAATGATTGGTATAGTTGATGGGTCAGAAGTGGGTCGATTTTTATCGTTAAATCGGTTCTTTTCTGGAGATGATAGATTTTATGTAAATAATAATTGCGGAGAACATTTTGAGTAACATTGAACCCCATATTGAATATGACTTAAAAAATGTAATTACCAAAGGCAAGATCAAAGGTCTCTGGCGATTAATGCATGGTTACCATTGGAAATATGCTGGTGCGGTCGTTAGCCTGGGAATTTCAGCTAGTGCCAAGACTTCAACCTATTTGTTATTAAGTTATTTTATTGATACATTTTTCGTCACAGACCAAAGAACTGTCAGCTTGTGGATGATTGCTGCGGGATTTGTCTTATTGGCCGTGGTTGAAGGTGGTTTCGCTTTTTTGAGCGGCCGATTGGCAGCTGAGACTGCCGAAGGATCAACCCGCCGATTACGCAATTATCTTTACGATCACATTCAGCACCTGACATTCACCTACCACGACAAGATGCAAACCGGAGAACTTATCCAGCGCTCCACCTCGGATGTGGATGCGTTGAGAAAATTCTTCGCAGATCAGGCCATTGGGATTGGCAGAATTGTCATTTTGTTTGTGATCAACTTTGGCATGATCATGACGATCAACGTGCAGCTTGCCTTTATGTCCATTATAGTGGTGCCAGTTATCGTGGTCACATCCATCTTGTTTTTCAAGCAGGTTTCAAAAAGATATGAGGCTTATCAGGAGCAGGATGCAATTGTCTCTACGAATTTACAGGAAAATTTATCCGGTGTCAGAGTTGTAAAAGCATTCGCCAGGCAATCCTACGAAATTGATAAATTCGAGAAAGAAAACTGGAAAAAATATGATCTGGGAAAACGCCTGCTCTTAATGCACTCCTTATTCTGGCCGATTTCAGACATCGTCTGTGGTGCTCAAATCATCACTGGTTTTTATATGGGAGCTGTTTTCGCCATCAACGGAACTATTACGGTTGGTTCCTATCTGGCCTATGTGGGTATGCTGAGCTGGATCATCTGGCCCATGCGGAATCTTGGTCGCTTGATTGTTCATTTATCGACCGGCATGGTTTCTTTTGGGCGTGTTCTGGAAATTATCAAACAGGATCGTGAGCCATTGGATACCGGAACAGCCATGATCCCCCACAGGCTGAATGGCGAAATAATATTTCAGAATATTGGCTTCAAATATGAGGAAGGTGAACCAGTTTTAGAGAACATTAATGTTCATGTGAAACCAGGTCAGGTAATTGCTTTGCTCGGGTCTACCGGTTCCGGCAAAACATCCCTGGTCAATTTATTGGCCCGTTTTTATGATCACACCTCCGGTCAGCTGTTGTTGGATGGTGTCGAATTAACTGAATATCCGCGGAGATATTTACGCAGTCAAATCGGCATCGTGGAACAGGAACCCTTTCTCTTTTCACGCAGCATCCGGGAAAATATCACCTACGGTGTTGGTAAAAAAGTCGATCAACATGAAATCGAAAACGCAGCAAAGAATGCGGCCGTTCACGATGTGATCACCAGTTTTCCGGAAGGTTACGCCACCCTGGTCGGTGAAAAAGGCGTGACCCTCTCCGGAGGGCAAAAACAAAGAGTGGCAATTGCGCGAACTTTGTTGAAGAACCCCAGAATCCTTATATTGGACGATTCGACCTCATCGGTGGATACGGAGACTGAATCAGAAATTCGAAACGCTTTAACCAACCTGATGGCAGACCGCACCACGTTCATCATCGCCCACCGCATTCAATCCATAATGGATGCCGACCAAATTCTGGTGCTCGACAAAGGCAAAATCGTTCAATCCGGCACCCATCAGCAATTGATGCAAACGGAAGGCATGTACCGCCAGATTTACGAAATTCAGACTCGTATTGAACAGGAACTTGAGAAGGAGATCGCGAATGTCTGATGAATATTTAGAAGAAGAGGATTTTCAAACAAAATTTACCGGAAAAACTTTCCGTAGAATTCTAGGACTCACAAAACCACACTGGAAATGGGTAGTCGGTTTCTTAATGGCCATCGCCGTCGTCTCCGGGATGGATTCGTTTTTCACATTTCTCAGTAAACGCTTGATCGACGAAGGTATCGTGCCTGGGAATAAAGAAGCACTCATCAGTATTCTGACCATCTATGGCAGTCTATTAGTCCTCCAGGCAATTTTTGTGTTTGTCTTTATTTACCTGGCTGGTGTGCTGGGTGAGCGCATTCGCTATGATTTACGCAAATCTTTGTTCAACCATCTTCAGAAGTTATCACTTTCCTACTACAGTCGCACCCCCGTCGGCTGGATCATGTCCCGGGTCACCTCCGATACAGAACGCGTGGCGGATCTGGTTACCTGGGGTCTGCTGGACATGACCTGGGGAGCCATGAATATTATTACATCCATGATATTCATGGTGATCATCAGCTGGAAATTAGCGATTCTGGTGTTTATATCCCTACCAATTCTGTTTTATGTATCCATGCAATTCCGAAAACGAATACTTTTGCAATTCAGGAATGTCAGAAAATTAAACTCCAAAATTACGGCAGCCTACAACGAAAACATTACCGGCGTGCGCGTCATCAAAGCGCTGGGGCGGGAAGCGGGTAATCTGGAGGAGTTTGGGGTTATCTCCCGGGACATGTATAAAGCTTCTTACCGGGCTGCCTGGCTCTCCGCCTTGTTCCTGCCGACTGTTCAAATCATCTCCTCCTTTGCCTTAGGGGCAATTGTCTGGTATGGCGGTTTGCAGGCAGATTATGGACTGATCACAATCGGTGGCATCCAGGCCTTCGTTTCGTATGTGACCTTTATGATGTGGCCTATTCAGGATTTAGCCCGTGTTTTTGCAGAAATGCAGCATGCCATGGCCTCCGGTGAACGCATTTTCTCATTGCTGGATGCAGTTCCGACCGTCAAAGACCAACCAGATGCTTACGACCCGGGAACCATTTTTGGCGAAATAGAATTCGATCATGTGTCCTTTGCGTATGATGACAACAAACCGGTGTTAAAAGATTTTTCTCTGAAAGTAAAACCCGGTGAAACCATCGCCCTGGTAGGCCCCACCGGCGGTGGAAAGACCACAATTGTGAACCTGCTGTGCCGCATGTATGAACCAACCACAGGGCAGATCAAATTCAATGGAAAAGATTACACCAATTTTTCATTGCACAGCATTCAATCGCGCATTGGGATGGTGTTGCAAACCCCACATTTGTTTTCCGGGACCATCCGTGAAAACCTGCGCTATGGTCGTCTGGATGCAAGCGATGCTGAAATAGAACAGGCTGCCCAATTAGCGGGAGCCCATGAATTCATTTCCAAACTGGAAAAAGGATATGACGAACCCGTTGGGGAAGGCGGTAACTTGTTGTCAGTCGGTCAGAAGCAATTAATCAGCCTGGCCAGAGCAGTCCTGGCAAATCCCGAATTATTCATCATGGATGAAGCCACCAGCTCCGTCGATACCTTAACCGAAGCCTTGATTCAACAAGGCATGGAAACCCTGATGAAAAACTCAACCAGTTTCATCATTGCTCATCGCTTATCAACGATCAAAAAGGCCAACCGCATCCTGGTCATCGAAGATGGTCAAATTGCCGAGATTGGTACCCATTCTGAGCTGCTCAAAAAAGGTGGCAAATACTATCGCCTGTTCACCAAACAATTCCGCAACCAGATGGAACAGGTCTACGACCCCTTCAAGGAATTGGGTGGCGCTGGCTCGCTGCCGCTGGCACTGGAATAAGGCTTTCCATACAAAAGTTAATTCTTTAACCAAGCAAGAGCGGTTGGAACAGACGAATCCAACCGCTTTTTTTAAAGGAGAGATTTTTTCTTATTGCAGAACAATGAATTCTAAGACCACTGATGAGCCTATGTTTTGGAGGGCCGCTTTACCAATTTATTTATCGCTCACCAACAAATTTTCTCCCAATGCAAGTGAGAATTTGTAAAATAAATATTACAATTTTTAGATCGAAAAACTGTTCCAACAGTATAATCAAAATCAGAAAAAACCCCCATAAAATCACATTTACTGCACCTTAAAATTTAAATATTAACCCTCAACGTGGTAGAAAAATTCATTTCAATAATAAAATAATTCGGGGAAACTTTTACGTCAAAAACAAATCAGGATCATGTTGACTCATGATCCTGATAGTTGTAGTCTTTTTCATCCTCGGGTTTTCACCGTACCAAGACTACTTTTTGTGGCGAGAGTGGGACTTGAACCCACGACCTGCGGCTTATGAGTCCG
>JAVEYK010000008.1:0-69621 GCA_034003505.1 Anaerolineaceae bacterium
GGAGGAGCGTAATCGTTTGGCACGGGAACTACATGATTCGATCAAGCAACAGCTTTTCAGTATTCAGATGAGTGCAGCCGCCATTCAGCAACGCTGGGAGAATGACCCTGATGGAGCCAGGGCTGCCTTGGCTGATCTCCGGCAGTCAGCTCAGGAAGGACTGGCAGAGATGAATGCCCTGCTCCTGCAGCATTCTCCGGCTCCTCTGGAACGCGTGGGACTGACACAGGCGATTCAGGAATTGTGCCAGGCGCTTGGTTATCGCAGTGCGGCCCAGGTGAATTGCCAGATTGGAGAGCTGCCAGCCGACGAGCGTTTACCCTCTGGCTGGCAGGAGAGCATTTTCCGGATCGTGCAGGAGGGATTGAGTAATATTGCCCGACATGCCCGCGCCTCCTATGTAAACCTCAGTCTTCAGCAGGATACTTCTTCTCAGCAGTTGATCTTGAAAATTGAAGACGATGGGAAGGGATATCAGCCATCCACGACCAAACCAGGTCAGGGCTTACGCGGCATACTGGAGCGTGCTGAAGCCCTGGGTGGGCAAGCACAAATCAAAGCCATGCCCAACCAGGGAGTCAATTTGCAAGTCACCCTGCCATTGCTTTCCCCGGTAGAAATGGAGGAACAGGATTTGGTGGCCGATAACCGCGCTAATAAAATTGCCTGGATTAGTTTGTTGGGGGGTGTGTTGTCTGCCGCAACCCTGACACCCATTGTTCTCGCGCAGGTTGGCGGTTATTTAAGTGAGTCTTCCAACAGCGCGCTCTGGCTGTGGTTGATACCAGCTGTATTATTCATAACCCTAACAGGTTGGTTGGCTGGGCGCTTCATTCCAGCAGCGGACCGCTCTGTACAAATATTGCAGAGTGCTATCAGTGCTGCCGGTGCTGCCATTATTGCTTATGGGCTCGTCCTGGTAGTACCCGTTGCTCTGCAGGGGATGGATGCCTTGCTGAGGCATGGTTTGCACCCGGCTTCTGAATTACAGACGTCTATTCTCATCATTGATTCAGCACTGGGTATCTTTGCCTGGACACATGCTGCTTTTTGGATATTAATGCTGGTGGGTGCAGGTTTGGGTGCCATTGGCGGACTGGTGGCAGGAACTCGAAGGGTCAACGAGAATCTTAAATCCAGAATCTCCATGGATGCAATTCTCTCCATGCTCCTGGCAGGCAGCGCATGCACGTACCTTTTCGGGACGTTGGTATTGCCAATCATGGAAGCTGCCATGCTGGAAAATGCTATGAAGTCCGGTGCACTTCGTGAATTGTTCTATTTACCGCATTCAGCACCCTTCCTGGTATTGACGACGCCTTTGATTATTTTATTATTTAGTCTGGCATTTAATTTTCAAAAGATCACGCAGGAAATTAAAACGGGAACGCTGCAAATCCTGGAACAAGCCCATTGGAAAAGTTTTAATCTGGCTGTTTTAAGCTTCGGCATTGCTATAATTAGTTCCTTGCTGGGTTGGGTGACGACTGAAGAAATCCCAACTACCTCAACTGTATTTATTCTGGGTGCTGCTTTACTACTGCTCACCAACGCAGTCTTGTTCCTGCGACTGACCGTGCGCAGCCGCAGGAAATTATCTGAGGGAATGCAACCAGGGTGGTTATGGCTGGCGTATGCCACTCCTGTTCTGGTTATATTGTTACCTGGTGTCCTTCTGGCGACCATTACTGAGGTGTTCACCACCTGGGTGCTGGTTCTTTACCTGATGATCGTTTTGGGTTTTGTGGTAGCGTATAGTCTGCTGTCTCAAACTGCAAAACCTGCCGGCCGACTTTCAATGATCAGACAACAGGCTGCTCAACTTAACCAGAACTGGTTGGCTGCTGCGTTCAGCTTGGTTATTCCTGCACTTCCGATGGGTTCGGCCGGACTGGCAATCCTCAGCGTTGTGATTCCTTTTGTCAATCCCCTGGATAGTGAACGCCTGCCTGGATGGATTAGCAGCGGAGACACCATCAGCAGTTTATTGCGGGAAGATTTCCTCATGTGGCAACCAGCTGGTTTTCTGATCTTGTTAGTCGTGGCGGTGGTGCTGGTTGGCCTATGGGCATTCTTCACCCATCTGCGCATTCTGAATGCGCAAAGACACCAGTAAGCAAAATGGATATAATCATCACAAGGAATTTAAATGATTCGATTAATATTGGTTGATGATCATCATGTGGTACGCCGTGGTTTGCGATCTTACTTTGAATCCTTCCCCGACCTGAAAATTGTCGCGGAAGCTGCCAGCGCTGAAGAGTTACTTCAGAACTTGCCTGGCATTGAAGCGGACGTGATTGTATTGGATATCCTCCTGCCAGGAGGGATGGATGGACTGGAAGCAGCCAGAATGCTTCAATCTCAGCCTAATCCAACTCGGATCGTGATCCTGACGGCTTACAGCGATCCAGCTCGGGCAATGGCAGCCTTGCGTAGTGGTGTGCTTGGCTATGTACGCAAAGACAGCGCTCCGGAGGTTCTACTGGCTGCCGTACGGGCTGCAGCAAATGGTCAAATTTATCTGGATCAGAAAACCGCTGATTCATTAGCAGAAAATATTCCCCATGCAGCCCTCTCTTTGCGGGAACAACAGGTACTCGAGCAGTTAGCACGCGGCAGTACCAATCGTGAGATTGCTGCTACATTGGTAATCAGCGAGGAAACAGTCAAGTCGCATGTCAGCAACATCCTCGCCAAACTTGGTCTCGAAAACCGTACCCAGGTTATCTCTCATGCACTCAAGCATGGCATGCTGAGAAGGGATGAGTAGTGGATTGCTAAAAGCTAAAAGCTGAAATATGAAAGCTGAACCAATGATCACAGTTTTGAATTTTTAACTTTGAGCTTTGAGCTTTCAGCTTTCAGCATTCCGCTTTTTCCCAAACCATTAGTTATTATTCTTCTCAGATAAAAGTTTCTTGATATCAGTCAAAGTTTCGTTGATGCGGAAGAACAGGATCAACAATTCACAGTAAATTCGGACAACCAGGATGCCCAGTATGGCAGCCAATGGGCCACCTACGAGCCCCCCAAGAATTGTCATAAATTCACTGTTGGAAATTCCAGAGATGATTCCGCCAAAGAAGATAACCAATCCGCTGATAATGCTGGCGATTAAGCCGATCCAGAACAATACTTTGATGATCACAGGTGTGACCATACGTTCAAAACTGAAAAAACTTTTCAAATTCATGCAAACCTCCTGATGATAAGATAAGTAAAATTTGTGCAATGGATTTCTTTGCACAGAAAACGAATAAATCTTATGCCATTTACCAATAATTCTGGCTCAAAATGAAAGTTGAGATAAAAAGTATATAGACAACCGCAAAGAGACTGGGATGGATCCATTTAAATTATAGATGATATTTCATTTAGATCACAATATCCTTGACAAATATCCTTGATAATTATCGAAAAATCATTTAAAATAGAACAAAAATACTAACATTTTTTGATGGAGGAAATCTGAAATGTTCACAGACAATCGATTTTATATGGAGGAAATATGACTTTCAACTATGAGTTTACACGCCTGTTGGTTTCAAATTTCAAAGAGTGCTTCATTTTTTATCGGGATATACTCGGCTTTAAACCAGTCTTTGGGACTGAAGATGATGTCTATGCTGCTTTTGATTCTGGCTGTACCCAAATTTCCCTCTTTGACAAATTTCTGATGAGCAAAGCCATTGGGACTGAACATCTTGCTATTTCAGCGTCTACGCAGGATAAAATCTGCCTGATTTTTGGTGTAGAGAGTGTGGATATTACCTGTATAAAGCTTCAGGAACAAGGTATTCAATTAGTTACACCGCCAACCGATCGTTTGGATTGGGGAATTCGGACAGCCCACTTCCGGGATCCAGATGGCAACCTGATAGAAATCAATCACCCACTCTGAGCATAGAATCGTATAAAACCAACGCAAGGGTTTGATCAGGGGTATAATGATTTAATGCTTCGCAGGCGTTATTTCCGCATCCTTATATTTTTTGGACTATCGATAGCAGGTTTTATCTGGTGGGAACTTATCATACCAAAAATAGGACTGCGAAAATTGTCCCGTGCGACCCGTTCGAATCGGATTAGAAACATGGCCCGGGGTTTCCGCAAATTAGCGGTGGACATGGGCGGTGTGATGATTAAGGTGGGTCAGTTTTTATCTGCTCGTCTGGATGTGATGCCGCGCGAAATAACCGATGAATTGTCCGGGCTGCAGGATGAAGTGCAGGCAGAACCTTTTGGACCCATCCAGACTTTGATTGAAACTGAGTTTGGGAAACCACTTGAGCAAGTATTTATCGAATTTGATCCACAGCCATTCGCTTCAGCTTCGATTGGTCAGGTTCATTTCGCCCGTTTATGTATGCAGGAAGAAGACAGTTCAGAATGCCCGGAAGTTGTTGTCAAAGTGCAACGACCAAATATCGAAGAAATTGTAAAAGTAGATTTATCAGCTCTTCAAATTGTTGGAAAGTGGTTGCAAAAATATAAACCCATTCGCAAGCATATGGACTTGCCCAAGCTGCTGGATGAATTCAGTAATACATTATATGAAGAGATTGATTACATTCATGAAGGCAAAAACGCGGAGATCTTCGCTGAGAATTTCAAGAATGTCAAGAAGGTGCGCGTGCCAAAGGTGATCTGGGGTTATACCACCAAACGTGTTTTGACATTGGAAAATGTTTTGGGTATCAAGATCACGGATTATGAGGCCATTGAACGTGCCGGAATTGATCGTGGCGCCGTGGCTAAAAGCCTGTTTGGTACGTATCTTAAACAGATCTTTGAAGATCGTTTTTTCCATGCTGATCCACATCCAGGTAATCTCTTTGTTCAGCCAGCCGGGGAGGGAGATGACCCGGAAAACTGGAAGATCACATTTGTCGATTTTGGGATGGCGGATGCTGTTAACGAAAACACGTACGAAGGGTTGAAAGAAGCTGTGTTGGCCGTAGGCACCCAGGATGTCAGCCGCTTGATGAAATCTTACCAGATCCTGGATGTATTGCTGCCTGGCGCTGATCTGGATTTACTGGAACGGGCCAGCCAAAGGGTCTTTGACCGCTTTTGGGGAAAAACTACCTCACAACTAATGGAAATGCATTCCGAAGAGGCGCGGGCGTTCATGCAGGAATTTGAAGACCTGATGTATGAAATGCCGTTTCAGGCACCGGAAAACCTGATCCTGTTGGGCAGGTGTGTGAGCATCCTCTCGGGTATTTGTACCGGGTTGGATCCAAAATTCAATATTTTTGAGAATATCGTTCCCTATACCGATACATTAATTGATGTTGAAGGTGAAGGGCGCTGGTCATTGATATGGCGTGAGATCACCCGACTGTTTCAGTTGATCATAAAACTGCCTGCCCGAACAGATAATTTGTTCGCCAGGATGGAACAGGGGCGTCTGGAAGTGAGAGTACCAATGCTCAGTCTTGAAATGGAGCGTATGAAACGTGCCCAGCGAAAGACAACATCTGCTATTCTGTTTACAGCATTTTTATTGAGTGGAGTGCAATTCTATCTGGCAGGAGTCACTGTGCCAGCCATGGTGTTTTTTGGCATTGCGTTCATATTACTGATTTGGATTGTTCTGACACGCTAAAAGGTGGGCTACTTTATTTAAAAGAGCATGCAGCAAAACAATTGCATGCTCTTTTCATTTTATTAATATGATTTGGGTTATTGAACTTTTTCAGTATGATCGATTGCTGCGTCAAGCAGACTGCGTAACCCCAGCAGGATTTCTTTTTTGGCAGCGCGGTGATATTCACGCATGCCTTCCGGCAGGAAAGATTCGGCTACTTTTTCCATATTATCTCGTGCAGCACGCATATGCTCACGCGCTTCTTTAATATTCGGATTTTGTACTCTTTCAGATTTTTTTTCAACCATAGTTACCTCCATGCAGACATTTAGACCATTGTGGTAAATGCTGTTAATTGCATTATAAGTGTTTTCAGGCGGTCGTCAAGCGGAAATACGATCTTACAAAGCGAGGGAGGAAATTGAGACAAAAAGTTATCATGGTTGATTGAGAAATCCAGGTTCTCACCAAACTTGGAATAAAATCCTGATGAATTAAATATATTGGGATAGGTCGTTCGGGATAATTGAGCTCTATACGATAATTAATCAAGAAAATCTGGTTAATAAGAGGTAATTCTTATTAACCAGATACGTAATTATGTGCCCAGATATGCTTTTTTGACTTCCGGGTTCTTTTCTACTTCCTCGGATGTGCCTGAAAGGGTTATTGTCCCTGTTTCTAATACATAAGCTTTGGTTGCATATCGCAGTGCTAAGTGAGCGTTTTGTTCGACGAGGAGAATGGTGGTGCCTTCTTCATTAATTTTTGAAAGATTTTCGAATAGATCTTTTACCAAAATGGGCGCTAGTCCCATGGATGGTTCATCGAGCAACATCATTTTGCCTCGATTCATCAATGACCGGCCAACAGCCAGCATTTGTTGTTCTCCACCACTTAATAAATCAGCTAATTGAGATTTCCTTTCTTCCAGGCGGGGAAAAATAGTAAATACACGCTTGAAATCTTCTTCAACTCCTTTCGTATCTCGGCGTGCATAGGCAGCAATTTTTAAGTTTTCCAGAACGCTCAGATTACCAAAAACCCTGCGACCTTCAGGAACAAGCGTAATACCCAGTTTATTAACGATATCGTGTGGTGAATATTTTAACAAATCTTCACCCTTGAATTGAATGGAACCTGAAACGACTCTACCCCCCATTTCTTTGATCTGACGAACGATTGACCATAAAGTGGTTGATTTTCCGGCACCATTGGCACCAATCAATGTTGCGATTTCCCCTTCTTCAACATCAAAGGAGATTCCATGTAATGCCTCGATTGCTCCATATGAAACGACCAGATCTTTTATGCTCAGCAACATTATGTAACCTCCTCACCCAAGTAAGCTTTGATCACCAATAGATTATTGCGAATCTCTGCGGGTGTACCTTCTGCAATTGTTGAACCGAAATCAAGTACCTGGATTCTCTCACATATGTTCATAATTACACGCATCTGGTGTTCTATGATCAATACTGTGACTTTAAACTCATCTTTTACCCAGCGCACCAAATTGATCAATTCACCTATTTCACCTTGATTCATACCAGCAGCTGGTTCGTCCAGGAGCATTAAACTAGGGTTCACAACCAGAGCACGGCATATTTCAACCCTGCGTTGGATACCGTAGGGAAGGTTCCGTGGTAATTCTTTAACATAAGGAAGCAGATTAAATTTATCGAGTAGATCCATTGCTTCTGCAGTGACTTTTTGTTCTTCTTTTACCAAACTGTTGGTGTAGAACAGCGAATCAACCAACTTATAATTAATTTGTGAGAAGTGAGCGATCCGTAAATTATCAATAACCGATAATTCATTCCATAGGCGGATATTTTGAAATGTTCTACCAATCCCAAGTGAAGTGATTTGATGAGGATAAAGGCCTATCAGATTATTGCCTTTAAACGTTATTGATCCTTCAGAAGGGCGATAGAGTCCACAAATCAGATTAAAAATTGTGCTTTTTCCCGCTCCATTAGGACCAATCAGTCCAACAAGTTCATTGTCGCCTAACTCAAGGTTGAAGTTATCGACTGAACGGAGACCTCCAAAGTAATGTGTGAGTTTATCAATTTTTAATAAAGCCATTTGTTAATCGCTCCTGGAGTGATGAAAAATATTTTTTCAATTTAGGGAACACGTCCAATAACTCCCGATTGCCCATAATACCAGTTGGTCGGAAGATCATGAGGATAATTAGCAGTAATGGGGTGGCTACCCATCGCCACACATCCAATGGTCGCAGTAACTCAAGCAAAATTGTAAACAGAATTGCGCTGATCACGGATCCGCTCAGCGAACCCATTCCTCCCAGATATACCATCACAAGGATGTAAGTTGATTGCAAAATAAAGTAGCTGGAAGGATTAATAAAGGTCACCGTATGAGCATGTAATCCACCTGCCACACCTGCCAATCCACAAGAGAGCATAAAGGTAACAATTTTCAGCCAGCGTGTGTTGACCGTCATCAATTCTGAGGCAATTTCATCATCCCGGATTGCGACAATGCTTTTCCCCATCGTTGAGTTAACAAAATTCCGGATGATGAAAATTGAAAATATCATCGCCAGAAAAGTCCAAAAAATCAACCAGGGAAAACTAACCAGATTTTCCATGGCTTTTACAACTTTTCCCATGCCCATAAATCCCCGGGGGCCACCAATTGCGTCAACATTTTCAATCGAACTTTTGAAAATGAAGTTGACCGCTAACGTGACAATTGCCAGATAATCTCCCCTGGTTCTAAAAGATGGTATAGAAATCAACAAGCTGAAAAAAGCTGCAGCAACACCACCGACAAGCAGAGAAATGGGAAAAATCAGAATTGATAATTCTTCGGGTAAGATTGGTTTTCCAAAAAAAGGATTATCAGTGAGCAAATAGACGGTTAATAGCGATGAGGTATAAGCACCGACACCCATAAAAGCTGCATGTCCAACAGAAAACTCACCCATATAACCATTAATAAGGTTCAAACTCACGGTCAGTATGATATTGATGCCTATTAATGTAATGATGAATTGAATATAATTACTGAACCAACCCAACCAGGATGGTACGATACATAAGAGAAATAAGACCCCAATGAGCGTAGGCATACCAAAGCGTTTCATAGATCCTCCTGGATTTTTCGATAAGACTTACTACTTATACTTTGGTGCGACGAGAAACACCAAACAGCCCAGTCGGCTTAATTGCCAGGATTAGCAGCAAGACAACAAAGGCAATTAAATCTCGATAGGTTGAAGGTAAGAAAGCTGCTACAAATATTTGGGTAAATCCCAAAATGTATCCTCCCACCATTGCCCCACGGATGGAGCCAATACCACCAACCACCGCTGCAATGAATGCTTGCCATCCAACTAGCATGCCCATATTAAATCGAAGGATGGGAAATGCGGTTCCGTACATAATACCAGCCAATGCAGCCATTGATGATCCAAGCACAAAGGTAAAAAGAATGATTTGATCAACTGAAATTCCCATCAACGGAACGGCGAGGCGGTCATAAGAAATGGCTCGCATTGCCATCCCCCAACGTGTTTTTTGTACGATCCACCAGAGAATTCCCATCGATAGGAATGAGAGTAATATTACGTAAATTTTGATATTGGTAACGGTGATACCACCGATGGAGTAGATAATTTTATCAAAAAGATTGGGAAACTGACGGTCACTGGCTCCCAGCAATGCAAGATTACCATACTCCAGTAAAAGACCAAACATGAGTGCGGTGATCACCAGGTATAGTCTATGTGCCCCTCGATTTCTCAAGGGTCGATAAGCAATCCGTTCGATCGCAACACCTACCAGTGCTGTAAAGAACATGGTGCCAACAATGGTGACTGGAATGATTACCCAACTCGGTAGATCAAACGGTAATTTAATTTCAAAATTATTGGTTAGAAAGGTTCCAATAAAGTAACCCGTGTAAGCCCCAACCATAAAGATGTCACCGTGTGCAAAATTGATCAGGAGTAGTACTCCATATACCAATGTATACCCAACCGCAATCAAAGCCAAAAAACTGCCCCATTGCATGGCATTAATAAAATTCTGGATGAAGAAATCGAGAGTCACTAAATCCTCCTTGCAATGATTTCTGGTCTTCACGAGAAAACCCAATCTCCCGAACTTGTTTTTGCAAGCCGGGAGATTAAATTTTTCTCGATTAACCCGACAATTTATTCACTTCCAGGTTTATGGACAGGCTTTATCAAAGGCGATGAACTCACCATTTTGAATCTGGACAATTACAGCACATTTAATTGGATCGCCTTGATCATCAAATGTCATTTTGCCAGTAATACCGTCAAAATCTTTAATCTTTGCCATACCATCACGAATGCATGTGCGATCCTCGCTAAGATTTCCGGTAATTACTCCACAATTCTTAATACCTTGTGTCACGATCATCATTGAATCCCAGGATAATGCAGCAACGTCTCCTGGAATTAAGTTGTATGCAGCATTGTATTTATCAATGAAATCTTTTGTTGCTCCGGTGGCACCATTGGCAACATAGTGCGTGCTAAAAAACGCTCCTTCGCAATCGGAACCACACAGTTCCAATAGTTGCGGATCTCCCCAAGAGTCACTTCCTATGATGGGAATGTCTAAGCCAAGATCTTTTGCCTGTGAAACAATTAATGGAACTTCCTGGTAATATTGTGGGGTGAAGAGTACTTCACAACCTGATGATTTTATGGATGTTAATTGAGCACTGAAATCTTGATCACCGGTTGTGAAACTTTCAAATTGTAAAACCGAACCCGCACCATGTAATTTTTCCCAGGCATCCTTGAAATTATCGGCCAGCCCTTTAGGATAGTCACTGGCGATATCAAATAGAACACAGGCTGAAGTGCTATTAAATTGCTTTGTGACAAAATTTGCTACAACAGGACCCTGGAAGGGATCAAGGAAGGGGGCGCGAAATACCCAGGGGCGATTCAAAGTTGTATTTGGATTGGTTGACCAGGGGCTGATCATTGGCGTCTCGAGATTATTTGCCACTTCACCAGCCGGGACAGCAGTGTTACTGGGGTTCGGTCCAACGATTGCTAGGACATTATCCTGACTGATCAGTTTATTTGCTACTCCCGCTGCACCCTCTGCCGTTGCATTATTATCTTCGATGACTAATTCTAATTGATATTTTTTCCCACCTACATCAATTCCCCCAGCGTCATTAATTTCTTTAACATACATTTCTGATGCGAATTTTATTTGTTCGCCAACTTTTGGTTTGTCACCGGTGATTTCAGCATTGATACCAATTTTGATTGTGTCTCCTCCTCCTGTACCGCAAGCTGAAGCAAAAAACGCGGTAACAAGTAAGACAGAAACAATACGAAAGATCAATTTGCTTTTCATTTTCTCATCCTTCTCTATCTACACCAGTTATTAAATGATTGTTATACGATTGTTACCCTCAATTCGTATGTGCCAAAAATTCAAAAAAACCTATAGTCATCACCTCCATTTCCAGGGAGAGTATTGATTAGAAAGCTACCAATATTGATTATTGTATAGATTTTTAGGAAAAATTTCTGATAGAAGCGGGAGTTGGAAGAATTGCGATGAGCTTGAATCAAGTTAAAAAATATAAAAAAAATTTTTCCATGCCTGATTCTGAAAAAGAAAAAACTACGTAGACTTTACAAATTTTATCTATTTACTCAATTGATTAATTTATTATACTGAATTGTGATAAAGATTCAAGTGGTTTCTTTAAAAAATTATCTCAGATTTATTCACTTGGATCCATGATGTAAACATTGAAACAATTGTGATTGTTGAGTCATCAACATTGCGGATTTTCCAAAATGCTTCAGACGACATTTTATGGTTGGCTGAAACGAGTGTTCAACTGGAAGTTAAATGTTAAGAGGGTGAGCAGCAAATGCAGGCAGTGTGACAGGTATTGACGAGCCATAGAAAATGATGCTAAAGATGAAGATTGACAGAAATTTTTGTAAGCTGCTGGTGCCTTTAGTGCCGGAAGTGACGCACACCCGTAAATACCATTGCTATCCCAAGACGATTGCAGGCATCAATAGATTCCTGATCGCGGAGAGAACCTCCGGGCTGCACAATGGCTGTGATACCGGCTGCGGCGGCTTTTTCAACTGAATCTGCGAAGGGGAAGAATGCGTCGGATGCCATGACTGCCCCGTGGGCTTTTTCGCCGGCACGCTGGGTGGCTATGTCCACACAATCGACGCGGTTTGGTTGTCCACCCCCTATGCCGAGCGTAGCTTCATCTTTTGCGAAGACAATCGCATTCGATTTGACATGTTGGCAGGCTTTCCAGGCGAATTTGAGATCAGCCAATTGTTCAGGGGTGGGCTGAGCTTTCGTTACTACTTGCCAGGAAGTGTCCTGTGGGTCTCCCGGGTCGATTGATTGTTGCAGAACTCCCCGTATGATGGAGCGAACCTCCACCAGTGGTTCGATCTTTAGATCTGGCATCTTCAGGATGCGCAGGTTCTTTTTCTGTGACAGAATCTCCAATGCTGCCGGGCTGAATCCAGGCGCAATCACACACTCCACGAATAGTTTGCTTAATGCCATTGCTGTATCAGATTCCAATTGGCGGTTAAGCGCTACAATCCCCCCAAAGGCTGAGACAGGGTCGCTTGCCAGGGCCCGCTGGTATGCATCCAACTGGACCTCTGCTGAGGCAATCCCACAAGGGGAGAGATGCTTCACAATTACTACGCTGGATTTCTCAAAACTCAAGACAGCTCTCCAGGCAGCATCCAGATCCAGTAAATTATTATAGGAGAGTTCCTTGCCCTGCAAGATCTTGCCTCCCAAAGGTCCTTGCCCGGTTTGATAACCAAATAATTGCGCAGATTGATGAGGATTCTCGCCATATCGTAAGAATTGCTGCGGGTATAAACTGAATTGATTGGTTTCAATACCTTCCAAATAATCAGCAATCAACGAATCGTAGCGGGATGTTATTCGAAAGCATTTAATTGCCAATCGTTTGCGGAATTCACCTTTTACTCCGCCAGAAAGCATTTCCTGTAGCACCTGCGGATAATCCAACGGGTCAGAAACCAGGGTCACACGCTGGTGATTCTTGGCTGCTGCACGCATTAAGGCGACACCCCCAATATCAATCTGTTCAATCGCTGCCTGTAAGCTGACTCCTGATTGAGCAATTGTTTCTTCAAATGGATACAAATTCACCACCACCAGATCGATTGAACCCCATCCCAGCCTGCTTAACTCGTTGCGATCCTCTTCTGATTCGCGTGCCAGAATGCCGGCATGAATGGCTGGATGAAGGGTTTTGACACGTCCACCCAGCATCTCTGGTGCGCCAGTGTAATTGGATACTTCGATGACCGGCAACTGGTTATCCCGCAGGTAGCGGGCGGTACCACCACTGGCGATAAACTCCCAACCCAAATCGATTAACCCCTTTGCAAAATCCACCAATCCGGTTTTGTTATGAACAGAAAGAATTGCTTTTGGCATTTATCTCCTTACCGTACTCAATAAATAATTTACAATGGCCAAATTAAAGTGGTTTAGCCGAATGCATGAAAAATTATGATGATCTCAGAAAGTTCTTTGCTTCTTCGATAGAGGCTTCATCCCCTACCATTGTCAATAAATCATTGGCCTTTAATGTTGTGTCACCTTTGGGAATGATCACCTGACTACCGCGTTTTACACTGGCGATCACAAAGTGTTTTGGCCATTCGATATTCATGACCTGTTGCCCATCGCAGGCTGCACCGGCTTCTATCACGATCTCACTGACCGATGCTGACCCGGACAGGCCTTCATTCAAACGGTTTGGCAATGATTCTTGCGGTACATACCAGAATGTTTCATCTTCATTTTCCAAAGCAGCATCGATTTCAGCAGTTAATGTTTCAAAAATCTCCTCGGAGATAACGCCATCCCCGCGCATGCCGAGGTAAGCGGAACGCTGTGCCCGTAGAATTTCACGCCGTGCCAGTTCCAGTTCTTCGGTTTCCAGTTTTGGTTCCACCTTTAATAGTTGGCGAACTGAATCAGCCAATAAGGCAGTTTGTGTGTGCAGCTTGGGTTTTATCCGCTCCCAGGCAGGCGTAGAGATCAGACCTTCCCGATAGCGACGCTCAATATGGGCTTCTGCTGATCTTAAAGCATTTAAACGTGCATGGCGTTGTTCATACTCGACCTGAACGGGAGTTGTTGTGATGATGCCCAATTTTCGCACCAAAGGACGCATCGTGGTCGCCTGAATCAAGAGCGTAAAGAGTGCTACGCCGAATGCCATGGCCCGCAACAAATAACGTTCTTCCCCGAATGCAACTGGCAAACTGAGTGCCAGCGCCAAGCTCAGGGCACCGCGCAGCCCACCCCAGGCAATTACATGCCGCCAGCGCAGTGAAATAGGTTCCCCCAACCGGTTGGATACCCATCCCAATCCATATACAACCACAACTCTGGCAACCAGCACTGCCCCGATCGCCCAGGCGATAAACTGCCAGGACTCGAAAAGTGCAAACAGATCAACATCCAATCCGATCAGCAAAAAGACCAGCGAGTTGACCAAAAAAGTGATGTACTCCCAGAAATTAAAAAGCACAATTCGGGTGGTCGGGCTCATCCCTTGTGGACCCAGACTGCCGGCAATCAGACCTGCGGCTACCACAGCCAGAACGCCACTAAAGTGAAGCTGCTCTGCCAGCAAGTAGGAGCCGTAGGCCAGCACCGTGGTCAGGGTGATCTCGATCAGATAATCATCAATCCTTGCGATGACTCGTGATACTACCCATCCCAGTACCAATCCGACGACAACCCCACCGACAGATACTTTAAAAAATTCCAGAACGCCACTGATCAGGTTGAATTGCCCGGTAATGACAATTGCCAGCATGAGATTGAATAATACCAGGGCTGTGCCGTCGTTGAGTAAGCTTTCACCTTCCACCAGAACTGATAAACGTTTGGGGACTCGTAAAAGACGGAAGAGCGAAACCACGGCAACCGGGTCGGTGGCAGCTACCAAAGAACCAAAGACCAGAGCCACCGGTAGAGATAATCCGGTTCCAAATGAGACGATGCCCCCCACAATCAGTGTTGTCAGCAGCACACCCGGTACTGCCATCATCAGGATAGACGTCAGGTTCCGCCTCAACTCGGTCAGATTAAGGTGAAAGGCTGCTTCAAACACCAGCGGGGGCACAAAGAGTGCCAGGATTAATTCGGGTGTCAGTTCAAAATTTAATGGGGATTGGGTGGTTAAGAACAAACCAACCACCACCAAGGCTACCGTATAGGGGATGTGCAGACGCCGCACCACTATCGCTACCAGGGAAGCGATTAACAATAATTCAATAATCAGGGTTTCGGTATTGAGGAATTGTTCCATATTTTCACATGCTGATTAATTATACTATTTAGGGATGAGGAATCAGGATTCAGAATTCAGAGTTCAGGATTTTTCGGAATTCTGAATCCTGCCCACTGAAATCTGAAATCTAACCGCTAACCATCTCCAGAATGATATTTTTCAACTGATCACACATTATCTTATATTGAAGCGGGTCTTTCCTTAATTGGAATGGTAATTCTATGTGGTAGGCAGTCCATTCATTGGTGTTGATTGTCAATGACTTCGTGGCTCGCAGATGAATCTGATCAAAATCACCGCTGATGGTGTAATAGCGCAGACCTGGATGGTTGGAAAAGGCAGTAGCCAGTTGAGTTGCCATTCGTTGGGATAAGGGTGACTTCTCCCGTGAACCACAGGAGATTTCAATGTCAAATGTAGCTGATACACTGCCATGACCGTGGATTTCGATCAGGATTTCGGGTTGAACTGCTTCAATTTTCTTAAAATAATCACTGGTTTTATATTTATTCGGATCAAGGAAATAATTGCCGGCAATCAGACAGCTGCAATTCAAGCGGGATGCTAACTCATAAGCAATCCAGCCAGTGTTTTCATCGGCTGTGGGGTGACTTGCGCAGGGTAAGGTGGAAACATCCAGCGGTGCATGGTGTGGTGCAGCCACCAGCACTTTTTCCGTTGTTCCCGCAAGGTAATATAAATAACTATTGACCGGATCATTTAGTAGCCACGCAATCGACATATTTTCACAGCCCTCATTCAGGTTTACTATACTGGATAGTAGTCCTGAATGCAATCGAATGCAGAGGAAAAAAATATACCTAACGAAAATAATATCATTCATGGAAACCTTACAATAGTAAATTTTCCATCATTTGATACAATAAACCTATAACAAACGTTGGGAGGAACTTTTGACTACAATAAAAATTGCTATTCCCATGGCTGGTTTGGGTACCCGGATGCGCCCGCATACCTGGAGCAAACCCAAACCCCTGGTCGCTGTCGCGGGTAAAACCTTCTTTGATTTTGTTCTGGGTCAATTTGATACATTACCCAAAACCTTTGATCCTGAATTTATCTTCATCGTTGGTCCCAATCAACAGGAACAGGTCGAAGCTCATTTGAAAAAATATTACCCGGAAATGAAATATCATTTTGTTTTACAGGCCGATATGCGTGGGCAATCGCATGCGCTCCATCAAGCACGTGAGCACCTGATGGGGGATCCCATGCTGATGACATTCTCAGACACGCTGATAGAAACGGATCTGGCGGTGCTTGAGGATGGAAATCTCCAGTCTGGTGTGTGGGTGAAGCCGGTAGCTGATCCGCGCCGCTTTGGTGTGGCTGTGATCCAAGATGATGACACGGTTGTGAAACTGGTTGAGAAACCAGATAGCATTGAGAATAACCTCGCCATGGTGGGTTTCTATTACTTTGCGAATGGCAGTCAACTGATTAATGCGATCGAAGAGCAAATAGAACGCGATATTACCCTGCGTGGCGAATACTTCCTGGCGGATGCTGTCAATCTGATGCTGGAAAGCGGTGTTCAGATGCGTGTCCAAAGGATTAATGTCTGGCTGGATGCTGGTATTCCGGCCGCTTTACTGGATACCAATCGCCACTTGCTGGACCATGGGAATGGCAATAGCGGTGAGTGTCACAGTAACAATCTTAGCATTATTCCACCTGTGTTTATCCATCCCAGCGCAGAAATCAAAGCAGCGGTGATCGGTCCGCATGTCTCTATTGGAGCAGATTGTAAAATTGAAAACGCCATCCTGCGCAACTGTATTCTGGAGAGTGAAGTAGAAGTACGCGATGCTATCCTGGAGGAATCCATTCTCGGCCGGCAGGTACAGGTTCATGGGCAAACCCAACGCCTCAATCTAGGCGATAATTCATCTATCAAAAATTAGTTAAGAAAGTCAGATTCTCACATTTAAAGGAGACTTCATGAAACCATCCTATCTCTCACAACGTGTCGCTGGCCTGAAACCTTCAGGGATTCGGAAATTTTTTGATATCGCTGCTACCATGGAAAACGTCATTTCATTGGGGATTGGTGAGCCGGATTTTGGTTCTCCACCCAGTGTTATTGAAGCCGGGATCCGAGCCCTCCAGGAAGGCCAAACCCATTACACTTCCAATGCCGGGATTTTGGAATTACGCGAAAAGCTAACAGCCCATCTGCATATGCTGTATGGCGTCCAGTACGATCCAAAAAGCGAGGTGTTGATCACCGTCGGTGGATCAGAGGCACTCTATCTGGCAGCCACAGCCTTGCTCAACGCTGGTGATGAGGTCATCATCCCCACCCCCTGTTTTGTCTCTTATCAGGCGCAGGTGGTTCTGGCGGATGGTGTTCCGGTGGAGATTCCCTGCCGGATGGAGGATAATTTTGACGTTAACCCAGCTGCCATCGAAGCTGCTATCACGCCGCGAACACGCGCTATTTTATTAGGTTTTCCCAACAATCCCACCGGAGCAGTGGCTACCCGCGAGCGTTTGCTCGAAATCGCCCGGATCGCGGAGAAACACGACTTGATTGTCATCTCCGATGAAATCTATGACCGTCTGGTTTATGGTGGTCACCAACATGTTTGTTTCCCCTCCCTGCCTGGCATGAAAGAACGCACCCTGTTACTAGGTGGTTTTTCCAAAGATTATGCGATGACTGGCTGGCGCATTGGCTATGCATTAGGACCTGCAGCTCTGATCAGTGGTCTGGTCCGTATACACCAGTATACGGTTATGTCCTCTCCCACGATTGCCCAAATCGCTGCGGTGGAAGCCCTGGCGGATGTAGATGAAGCCGTCCAGATGATGGTGGAGGAATATGACCGCCGACGCAAATTTGTGGTAGCTGAGTTTAACCGCATGGGTTTGCCAACCTTTGAACCAAAAGGTGCCTTTTATGCTTTCCCCAAAGTAGGTGTCACCGGAATGGATGATGAGCAATTTGCGGAACGACTGCTCAATGAGGAACGGGTTGCGATTGTACCAGGTTCAGCATTTGGCGCTGGCGGTGAGGGATTCTGCCGCGTTTCTTACGCTGCTTCCTATGAAAAGCTCGAGAAAGCAATTGCGAAAATTGAGAAATTTGTGAATAGGATTTAGGAATTAGGGTTTAGGGTTTAATCCTAACACCTAGCCCCTAAATCCTAAATCCTGAATCATTTTACAACCCAAAAATTTTGGCGTATAATTACGCTGTTAAAAATACTTATGACGAATTTGTGAATGGAGATCATGGACGAGCAACAACCTCCCGCAGAGCGGGAACCTCATTCGTATAATCGGACTTTAAATAATTCAGGTGATGCCCTGGTCTCTTGTTCTTAACTAGCTGAACCGCCTCCAGGGCAAATCGCCCAGGAGGTGTATCGATGCTGAAAATAAATACCGATACAATTCTGGCGCAGATCGAATCTGCGTTGGAAAAAAATGATGTCAATGCAGCCATGTCTGTATTGGAGGCTTTACGCACGCCTGATCAGGCGGATATCTTCAATGAATTGGAAGATGCAGACCAGATCACGCTTTTGCCTTTCATGCACCCATCCATGTCAGCAGATATTTTGGAAGAGATGGAAGACCGGGATGCAGCAGATTTGGTCAGTGCTCTTGATTCAGAAAGCGCAATCCGAATTGTGGACGAAATGGAGCCTGATGAGGCAGCTGACCTGTTGGGCGATATCGACGGTGCGCAGGCTGAGATCATTCTGGCAGGGTTGGATAATTCCGATGAAATTCGCCCTCTTATGATCCACAAGGATGACAGCGCTGGAGGTTTGATGACCTCAGACTTCATCGTCCTGCGTAGAAAAATGCGGGCTGCTGATGCGATTCACATTTTACGCACCTTGAAGCCGGATCGCGAGGAGATTTATTACCTTTTCATTGTCGACCGCAATGATGTCCTCTCTGGCGTACTCAGTTTACGTGACCTGATTACCGCTGATCCTGACGTCCTTCTGGAAGAACTGATGGATCCGGAAGTCATCACTGTGCCAGCCGGTACCGATCAGGAAGAGGTTGCCAGAATCATCAGTAAATATGATCTGATGGCCTTGCCGGTTATCAATGGAGAACACAAACTGATTGGCGTGATCACGATTGATGATGTGATTGATGCGATTGAAGAAGAAACCACAGAAGACTTCCAACGCCTGGGTGGTGCTTTGCCTTTGGATGAACCGTATCTCTCCATTGGTCCGGTACGTATTGCCGAGAAACGTATTGGTTGGTTGATGTTGCTTTTTATCACCGGTAGTCTGACCGGTACTGTCATGCGCATGTTCGAGAGTGAATTAGCGGCAGTTGTGTCGTTATCTTATTTTGTGCCATTGTTGATTGGAACTGGCGGTAATGCTGGTGCACAAACAACCAGTACGATCATTCGAGCACTGGCGATTGGTGATGTTCAGATACGGGATGCGCTGCAATCGCTCTGGCATGAGTTACGGGTTGGCTTAATGCTGGGCGTTGGTATGGCCATCTTTGCCTATGTGCGTGCCATTACCTGGGGAACCCCGGTCAGTGTGGCTATCACAGTTGCAATTTCTATTCTGGTCATTGTGATCTGGGCTAATTCCTCTGGCGCGGTTTTACCACTTCTGGCAGCAAAACTAAAAATGGATCCCACGGTGGTTTCAGGTCCGGTGATGAGTACCATTGTGGATGCGACCGGTTTGTTAATTTACTTTACGATCGCCAAGTGGGTAATAGGCTTGTGAGCAGTCAGGAGCGCATACAAATCGGAAAGCTGCTTGCGATTAAGTTTATGTTATCGCTTGAAATTAAACAGTAATTTGCTACACTTTTAGTACTCGTTTGATAAAATACTATTCACGGTAACATCTCAATAAAAGGGGGCTGCCTTTTTTTTGGGTGAGCGTAGTCTCGCCAAAAAAAGAGCCCCCATTTGTAATGTTACAATACCCGGACAATTGAAGGAGATGGTGTATGTTGAAGGTGAAAGAACTGATTAACTTGAAAGGCGGTGAAATATATTACGTTTCACCCCACACCAGTATGCGTGCAGCGATCGATTTATTAGTGGAAAAGAAGGTAGGCGCACTCCCTGTGTTAGATGAAACCGGATTGGTGGGTATTATCTCTGAGCGGGATATGATTCGTTTTCTGGCAGAGGAGAGCGAAGCTATCCTGGAAATGCCGGTCAGCACCTTCATGACCCGTAACGTCGTTACAGTACCCGCTGAAACACCGCTTGAAGAATGCATGCAGATCATGATTAATCGTAACTTTCGACATTTACTCGTTCGGGAAAATGATAAGTTTGTAGGGATCATTTCCATGCGGGACATGGTAAGCACCCTGTTAAAAGACCGCGATATTCTCATTCAGGATTTGGAGAAGTATATTACAGGAACCCGATAATTATTTTAGAAAGCGCCCATCATCTTTACGATTTTTCAAATTTTTACTTTGATTTTCCACCCAACCAAAGCTTTCTACTGTAGCGGGTTCAAATATTGGCACGTAAGGTTTAATGTCTAAAAGTGGGGTGTTGTTGAGCATATCTGCCCCGGAAAAAGCTATCTGATTGCCTTCAATTTTTAGTAATCGTACAACCGATAAGCCTATTGGATTAGGACGCACTGGTGCACGTGTGGCAAACACACCTCGTTCCGTATCATCCAAAAATGGTGTGACCAATAATTTGTTTTGTTGGATACGATCAAAAAAGTAAAGCAAAATGATGTGCGAGAATCCATCCAGATCCTGCAAACCAGGTTCCAATTCTGGGTTTAAGATGATTGTCCCAGGCTCATTGGCAACGGTGGGTTGAATCGGAGTGCCTGAAGCCGATTCGTAGGGGGTATAAATAATACCAATCGGTTCAAAAATAATTTGGTGTTTTAAATTGAATGGATCAGCCATTTGAATCCTTTATTTTTGTAGGAATAATCTCTGCCATTAAATGAAAATGCAGGATTGGAAAATTCTGGTTTGGTGCGTCATTTAAGATCACGCGCTTTCCCGTATTGGAACGTAAGACAGGGGAGAGGATCTTTATGAGCCAGTTTCGAAATGCAAACACATCACTTCTTCGCCTTCAACCAGTTCGCCGGTTTTTACAAAACCTAATTCAGAATACACCTTTTCAGCAGATTGATTGGAAGGGTTAATGCTCAGTTTTACCAAATCAATATTAGGGCGTTTACGAATTTCCTGAATAACGAGCCGCATAGCTTCCCTGCCATAGCCTTTGCCCTGAAAATAGCGGTCGATCATTAAGCGGCAGATCCAGTAGTTATCATCTTTGTTATCAAAGGCATACATCAGAAATCCAACCGGCGTATCGTTGGCGTATATAACCAGGGGGATGCATTCGGGGTAAACCTTGGATTCAGCAATGGAATATAGATTGCTGGCGACGAAATTGACTTGATCCTGACTGACTTCCAGGTTGATCACTGACCCAAAGTTTGCCTGGGTAACAGGCCGTAATTCAATGTTCACGAGTCATCTCCTTGTGGCTAAGCGGATGTTATCATTTATTTTTACCATAGATCAGGGAAAAAAACCTGCCTATTCAGACAGGAATTGAACCGGTTTGCACAGGAGAAAGCTTGTGATATTCTATTTGATCAGACGCGGCTCACCCGATTTTGAATTGCAATCACAAACCATCCAACCAGGATAGTAAAGATCAACCAGAAGAGCAGTGTGCCATTTGAACCCCAATTAAACGTGGCATTAATCGTTAAAATAATCCAGAATGCGCCCAAAATGAAGGTGGGTAAGGGTGAAGATGATTGTTTGTTCATAAAAACCTCGCGTTAGAATAATTGTTCTAATTATAATAACAGAAAATTTATTCTATTGCAAGTGTTTTTTAGAAATTGTATTCTAAATCAGGGTTGAGGGTTGAGGGTTGAGTGTTGAGTGTTGAGTGTTGTTGAATTTTGGATTGTGTGTGGAGCCATGAAGTAGCTTTATAGGTTTTAGTTATCTAAATCCACCAGGTAAATAATTTTTCAACTTGGTTTCATTTAATCTATTGACCCCCTATAATGTCCTTAGCAAAATGCTCCCTACTATTAAGAAGCAGTGCACCAGGCTGTCAAGGTGCGATGCACTTAGGGTGTAATCAGCAACATCCGAATGGAAAATAAAGATCGAATATCCATCATCCGAAAGTGCGTTGCACCTGGGTTGAGGAGGTCGTGGGGTCTTGAGGTAAGGTGCAACGCACTTCTGGAGGAATCTTTAATGGGCGTTCTGTCCAGGAATTGTGAAAATGAATAAACCTTAAGTGCAATGCACCAGGCTGTCAAAGTGCGTTGCACCTGGGTTGAGGAGGTCGAGGGGTCTTGAGGTAAGGTGCAACGCACTTCTGGAGGAATCTTTAATGGGCATTCTGTCCAGGATTTGTGCAAATGAATAAACCCTAAGTGCAATACACCAGGCTGTTAATCTGAAATCAACCAGAATGTTAAGGTGCGTTGCATCTGGGGTTGAAGTGGGCTTGATTTACAAAAAAGAATCTGCAAGATTTAACAGACTCTTCAAGTGACATTGATTTGGTGGTTTATATGGAAAGATTTAATTCTGGTTTTGTTTTTCTCCCTCTGCTCTGGCAACCAAGGCACGAATCACATCCCCATATGAAATCAATCCGATCATTTCCTTATCATCCAACACGGGTAAATGACGGACTTTTTTTTCGGCCATGATGGTCATACATTCTTCCAGGGTCGTATCTGGTGTAACAGTGACAACATCTTTGTTCATATAACGATCAATTTTTCGTTCGATCTCACATTGCTCAAGTCTGGCGATCACATGTACAAAATCCCGTTCAGATACGATCCCCACCAATCCCATTTCATCCACGACTGGCAGTGCACCAACGTCTCTGCGGGACATGATTTTTAATGCATCCAGGATGGATGCTTTGGGATGGATGCTCCAAAGGTTCCCTTGTTTCTGATCCAGTAAATCTTTTACCTTCACCATTGCTTCCCTCCAATTTTGTATGGAACAAGAATGATCTCCGCTAACGACACCATTAAAGAGAATTTAAAAAAATTCCTCATTCCCGATAATTTATTCTAGCGTTTTTTGCTGATGAATTCAACTGAAACAAACCAGGAGATGGTGATGACCGATCTGAGGTTTATGGGAAGAAAGAGGTATAAATCAAGCGCAGGATGGTTGCGGCAGTCACCAGGAGAAAGAATGCCCGGATGAAGTTCGCACCTGATCGCAAAACCAATCGCGAACCCAGAAAGGCACCACTTAATTGCCCACCCGCCATGATTAATCCAGGAATGACCAGTACCTTTCCACCGATCGCAAAGAAAATGAGAGCGACGATATTGCTGGTGAAATTCATCCATTTGGTATGCGCATTGGCTTTCTTAAGGTTGTAACCCAGAAAAAACACGAAGGCTAACATCCAAAAATTACCTGTGCCTGGTCCAAAAAATCCATCGTAAAACCCAATCAGAAGGCCAAATAGAAGGTAGAAAAGTTTTGGCTGAATTTTTTCCGTTTGATCCTCGAGACCAAGATTTTTGGAAAATAAGACGATCACAAAAATAACCAGCAAAAGCACTGGAATGAGGTATTGAAGGATGGCTTGCGATAATTGCTGAATGGAAAGCGTGCCAATGGCAGCCCCGATGGCTGTGAATACAATTCCCCACCCCAGGTCTTTAAGTGTTATCAGTCCCCCGCGGTAATAGTTGATCGATGCTGTTAAGCTGCCAAATGAGGATTGGAGTTTGTTTGTTCCCAACGCAATATGAGGCGGCAACCCCACAGACAGTAGAATAGGAACCGAAATAATGCCACCGCCACCGGAAATTGAATCCACAAAACCAGCCATAAAGCCACCGGCAAATAAAATGAGAAGAATCGGAAAGGTAAATTGTGGCACGAGGTCCAATGTTCTAAAGAGTAAATTAATGAAGTGCATAATAACATAATCAGGGTTGAATGAGTAGGGGCAGAAGGATTTAAAAAATAACCCGCTGTTGGGGTAAACAGCGGGTCAGGCTCTACTGATGGGGTTTTTAGTAACGTGATAGTGTGGTGATGGCGGGTACCCGGTCAAACATCCAGAATGCGATAGGGAGACCAAGACCCAGGGTAATCCCTGAAATTGCCCAGGCAGATAACAGCCAGAAAGCGCTGAACCACCATCCGATGAGAATGAAATAGAGTGCCCGTGCCAGGAATGACGGCTGCTCCCGGGTGTATGTTCGCAGCACCCATTGGCCATCCTTCTGAATTAGATAGCGGTTTTCACGCACTGGTTTAAGCGTCATAACCTGGGGAAGGCGGTTAAGCATCAAGAGACCGATGGGTAGCCCGATAATGGTGACCACCAGTATCCAGGCAATCGTCGTCCAGACTGCTCCCAGCCATAATCCCAAAAAGATAAAATACAGGGCGCGGATCAATAAACCAGGGCCTCTTTCTTGTCGAATTGAAACGCTTGAATTTGTCATTTACGAATCCTTTCTAAAATCAAACCTCTTTCGTACCATATACGAAGTTCCAAAGAAAAAGTTGCAATTCGAAAATGAAAGTCATAACTAAATTAAAATCTGGTTTCAGATCTCTGAATAGATTTTAATCGTTTCTTTGTCTTCTAATCTGGCCTGAATTAACGCTAGATCTGCTTTTTCCACCAACGTATTAATATCGGTGCCATCGTCTGGTAAAAAAGAGATGCCGGCACTGAAGGAAACAATCATCTCAAGTTTTCCCATACGGATTGGAAATTTGGTTTTGTCACGAAAGCGATCCAGAAGTGATTTGAAATCAAGCTCCTGGCGGATATCGTCAAAAATGATGACAAATTCACTGTCACCATAACGGATGACAATATCATCCTTGCGTTTGATTTTCAGGAATGCATTGGATATTTCCAACAAAACCACATCTGCTTCCTGTCGGGTGAGCATACTGAGCACAATATCAAAATCATCCAGCTTGATCATGGCGATCGCCAGACGTTTTTTAATGAAGAGAGCATTCTTAAGCGCCTGTTCACCAAATTCGAACAGGAATTTTCGATTGAATAATTTCGTGATGTGATCGATATTGGCCAGGGTCTTCAACATCTCATTCTGGTTGTTTAACTCCAGATTTTTATTTTTCATTTGGTAATAACTTTTGGTCAGGTTGAGTACTTGCAGAAAAACCAGAATATAAACAAATGATACCGACCCTAACATTAACAAATCATTGACCGGCCTGCCCCTGATAATTTGAATGGCATAGGTGACCGGAATGAGTAAAAAAGATAAACCGAGAATATTGATAATATTGCGATTGGCATCGATACGCAGAAAAATTGTGTTCGGCTGGAATTTTGCTATGGAAGGGTGTAGAAATGCAATGCCCACCAGTAAGTAACCCAGTGCGTAAAATAATTCTAAAAAGGGCACGTCTCCCAAACTGGATAAAATAAAAATTTGGGAGGTAAAACCATATAATTTAAAGTAATTAAGTATTCCGACGATCATGATAATCCCGGCGCCAAAGATTAAATAAAGGGCAACAATTTGGCCCGAGCGTAACATGATAATTAACGCCAGAATAAAGACAATCAGAATAATGGTCAGGACGAAGATAATTTGCTGCGCTATCTCAATCGCTGTTGAAGCTCTGACAAGATCATCTTTGAGCACCAGAACCCAGATAAAAATACCTGCTGAAAAAGTTATGATTAATCCATTGATTAAGGTACTGGCGGATATTTCTTTCCGATACGTTTTAATCATGGATAACATGCCAACAAAGAAGAATAGCCCTCCCAACACATAAAAAATTGCTTCATAGATCAGATTTACTTCCGCACCGCCCTGATAGAAGTAAATACAGAAGAAAATATTTCCAATCGAATCGAAAAATTGACCGAATGCCAGCATGTACCAGCCTTTGGTAGGATAAGGCCGATGGTAATAGACACCTAACCAGATACAGGCACTGGCAAGAAAGGAAAAGAAAAGAATATAACCGGTGTCTAGATTTTTATTTTGACCTAAAAATAATTTAATCAGGATCAGAATAAGCCCGATAACACCAACAGATTTCCAAATGGTGTCTTTGCTGGTAAATTGCTTGACCAATTTCATGGATTCCTCTGGATGTATGACCATAGGTGGAGAAAAACGGAGAATTATGCTAATTATAGCAGTCCAATCCGAGAGGAAGCCAGAAATTATCCTCTGAAATAATCTGTTCGACGGAGAGAAATTATGGCTGGAAAACCCAGGAAAAGATGATTAAATATCAGGCTTTAAATGATGCCAATCGGTCGTGTTCTGGTATGCATGCACCAATTTGATGAGAACCTCTTCCTTAAAGTGCGGTCCCATGAACTGCATGCCGATCGGCAATCCCTGCTGGTCAAATCCAACCGGAAACGCCAGGCCAGGTACACCGGCCAGATTGGTGGGTAACGTGAAGATATCTTCCAGGTACATTGCCAGAGGATCATTGCTATGTTCACCAATTTTGAATGCAGTAGTGGGGGCGACCGGTGTTGCAATGGCATCCACCTGCTCGAATGCTTGTTCAAAGTCACGTTTAATCAAGGTACGAACTTTTTGTGCCTGTCCATAATAGGCATCGTAATAACCAGCCGAGAGTGCATATGTTCCGAGCATGATCCGTCGTTTCACTTCAGGGCCAAAACCGGTGCCACGGGATTGTTTAAAGCGTTCCCACAAGGAGGCAGCCTCTGCTGAGTATCCGAAGCGTACGCCATCAAAACGCGCCAGGTTGGCAGAGGCTTCGGCTGTTGCAATCAGATAATAGACAGGCAAGGCATATTCGGTATGCGGGAGGCTTATTTCCACGATCTTGGCACCAAGTGCCTTAAATTGCTGAATGGCAGCCAGCACCTTTTGTTCTACCTCTGCCTGTATTCCAGTGATGAAGTATTCTTTGGGCACGCCAATCCGCACACCGCTCAGGTCGCTATTTGTATCCAGATCGATAAGGGGCACAGGCATATCCATGCTGGTGGCATCTCTGGGATCAAGCCCCGCGATGTGTTCGAAAATCAAAGCCAGGTCAGCCGCGGAATGCGAGAAAAGCCCCACACTATCCAGTGAAGATCCATAGGCAATCAATCCAAAGCGTGAGACCCTGCCATAGGTGGGTTTCAAGCCCGTCACACCACAGAAGGATGCCGGTTGCCGCACGGAACCACCGGTGTCGCTCCCCAAGGCGATCGGCGCCATACCAGCGCTGACAGCTGCAGCTGATCCACCGGAAGACCCACCGGGAACATGATCAAGATTCCAGGGGTTGTGAGTGGTTTGATAGGCTGAATTTTCTGTGGAAGAGCCCATGGCAAATTCATCGGTATTGGTCTTGCCAAGCACGACAACACCAGCATGCACCAGGCGCTGTACGCTTGTGGCAGTGTAGGGCGGGATAAAATTCTCGAGCATGTGCGAGCCACAGGTGCAGCGGACGTCTGCCAGCGCCAGGACGTCTTTCACCGCGATGGGTAAACCGAGCAATGCTGGTAAATCTTCTTTGGTATTATTTTTTCGCAGCCGGTCGGCGGATTTTGCCTGTTCTAATGCCAGCTCTGGGGTGAGCGTGATGAAAGCCTCTATTTGTGGTTCAAGTTGCTGGATACGATCCAGATAGGCTTGCGTCAGTTCGAGACTGGAAATTTCACCTTCTTGCAGTAAATGCAGTGCCTGGGTCGCCGAAAGGTCGGTTAAGCTGCTCATTGTCCATTCCCCATGACCAGTGGCACTTTGAATTGCTGTTCTTTTTGATGCGCAGCAAAAACATTTTGCAGGACTGTCTCGGGCTTAAGAGGTTCCTGAACAACATCCTGGCGCAATACGGAACGTTCCGGCAGCACAGAAGCGGTGGGTGGGATGTCTCCGGTTTCCACGCCTTGCAGCATGGCAGCATAGTCGAGGATGGAAGAAAGCTGTTCACGGAAGAGCTCTTTTTCTTCATCCGATAAATCTAATTTTGCCAGTTCTGCAATGTGTTCAACTTCCTGAATGGTTAGCTGCATGGGGATACTCCGAGTGGGAAATAAGACGCTAATTATAGCACTGCTTGTAAATGGTTTTTAATTATTTTTGACTGGAATAAATTTTTGGCAAATAAAAAGTGGCTGGCATTTCTGCCAACCACTTTAAGATCGATAAAATTGTTGTCGTTACAACGACCTTTTCTCGCGATCGTAATTATTGCCCAGGAAACCCGGAACACGCGAGCGTTTGAAGGTAAAGACCATTACCAGAACAGTCGCCAGGTAGGGTAACATTTGCAGGATCTGGTGCGGCAGGAAGCTGCCAATGACCTGCACACGAAATGCCAGCACTTCCACTGCCGAGAAAAATAACGATCCATACAGAATAGGTAGTGGGCTCCAACCTCCAAAGAAGGTTAAAGCAATTGCTATCCAGCCACGCCCCATTGTCATGCCTTCTGTGAAGGTACCAGCGTATACCATTGGTAAATAAGCACCCGCTAAACCAATCAGGGTACCGCCAATGATCGCGCTCCAGTAACGCATTTTGGTGGTATTGATGCCCAAAGAGTCAGCCGTCATAGGATATTCACCCACAGAGCGCAGCTCCAACCCTTTTTGGGTTCGGAAGAGGAAATACCATAAACCAATTGAAACCAGTACCGAGACATAAACCAGGACATTCTGATTAAAGAAAATGGGTCCAATGAAAGGGATCTGGCTTAAAAGTGGGATGGGAATACTCTTCAAGGTTGGGATCAAGGGTGGGGTTAAAGTGATGCCAAGAATAAGCTTGGGCAACAAGGTGGAAACACCCAGTCCGATGAAGAAGAGTGATAAGCCAATCACAAACTGGTTCATTTTTAAGGTGGTGGTGAAGTATGCTAATGCCAATCCAAAGATTCCTCCGGATAACATTGCCACAACAATACCCAGGAAAATGCTGCCTGAATAGTAACTCACCAAAAAACCAATCGAAGCACCAACCAGCATGACACCTTCCTGTGCGACATTAAATACGCCTGTGCGACCGCCCAACATTGTGCCCTGAGCAGCCAGCACAAAGGGGACCATTGACAGGAGAACGAGCTTTAAGAAATTTATTACAGTAATATCCATGATTTATTTCCTCCTGACAACGTCCGATAAGAGCACGAACAGTAAGATCAATGCTTCCACGATGAACACCATTTCTACCGGGATCATCATCGTACGCTGCATGGCACTGGCGCCGACCTCCAATACAGCAATCAGGAAGGCGACAAATGGAACCGCGCCATTATTCCCTCGAGAAATGAGACCGATGATCAGACCAAGCTGGAGGAAGTTTGATTGCATACCTTCGATCAGACGATGCTGATTACCAGCAACTTCGAATGCGCCTGCCAGTCCAGCTACCGCTCCACCCAAAACCAGTGAAAGGACGAACATGTTACGGGTTTTAATCCCGAAGACTCCTGCAGCACGGGGATTTGCACCAGTAGCGATTAATTCATAACCACCCGTGGTACGCGAGGTGTAAATATAAATCCCAATTGCCACCAGAACCGCCAGGATGATCCCGGAATGTAATGGTGGGTTTTTCACCAGCAGTGGCAGCCAGGCGCTTTTGGAGATCGCAACTGTGGTTGGGTGCCCTGCTGCTGGATCACGCCATGGCCCCGTACAGACATAGTCAATCAGGAAGAAGGCCACGAAATTGAATAATACGGTGGTAAGGATTTCATTAATATTGAATTTATAAAGCAGCCAGGCTGGGACAAGACCCCACAATGCGCCAGCCACGACACCACCCAAAATGACCAAAGGTATCAGAAGAATTGCAGGCAAATCAGGGAACAAAATTCCCATGGCGGCAGCCCCAATCCCACCAGCCATCATCTGTCCTTCACCGCCAATATTGAATTTGCCGGCAGTGAGTGGAATGGTGAAAGCCAAAGCTAACAAAACCAGAGGCACAAATTTAAGCATGGTTTGAACAAATCCATTGGGCGTTCTAAAGGAAGTAAACAAGATGGTTTCAAAGGCTTTGAAAACGTCAAATCCCATCAGGGCAATGAAGATACCAGCCGCGATAAAAGAAGCAATCACAGCCAGTAAATAAGGGAGTGCTTTTTTAGCGATTGTCATGATATAGCTTTCTCCTCTGCTGGTTGATTTTCGGAAGTAATACCGCTCATCAAACGTCCAATGGCATATTTATCGAATTCGCCTCTGTCAAGAACACCTAAAATCTGTCCACGATACACCACAGCAATTCGATCACTGATGCGGATTAATTCGTCCAAATCCTCAGAGAGCAACAATGTCGCCTGATTATTTTCACGGCGAGCCAGCATTTTCTGGTACACAAAATCCATGGAGGGGATATCAAGTCCGCGGGTTGGGTTATGAGCAACCAACAGGCATGAATCCATCGAAAAGGCACGGGCAATCATCACACGTTGGATATTACCACCCGAAAGATTCCCTCCAATGTCGTCTGGCCCGTTGGTTTTGATATTGTATTCCTCAATGTTCCTGGTCGTTTCGGAAAATACCGTCTTCCAATTAATGAATCTCCCGTCACTGTATGGTTTTATGCGGTGTTGCCCGAGGATCAGGTTTTGAGCAACCGTTGCTTTCGGCAGAAAACCATCACTGATACGATCTTCCGGAATATAGGAGAAGCCGGAGCGGAGCAAACTCTCATTCGTTTTGCTGGTTACATCTTCTCCCAGAAATTTTTTCTTGCCACTGGTAACAGGAATGACACCAATAACCACTTCAGCTAACCCGCGTTGACCATTACCGGCAACACCGGCAATCCCAAGGATTTCTCCCCCATAAACCTCCAGGTTGATGTCTCTTAATTGCGGCACTCCGTCTGGCGAAACGACATTCACACCTTCTAATTCAAGTACCGGTGCTTCTGCTGTTGTCCGATCGAATCCGTTGCGTACTTCCGTAGCAAAGTAAATGGAATTTTCAATGTCCATTTTCTCCCCTACCATCGCGCGTACAAAGACTTCTTCGGATGCATCATTGTGATCCAGGGTGGTGATGTTTTTTCCTTCGCGTAAAACAGTGATACGGTCACAAACACTTAATACTTCACGTAATTTGTGGGTGATAAAAACAATGCTAAGGCCTTCGTCCACCATTACTCTCAACGAGACAAATAATGCATCCACTTCCTGAGGTGTCAGGTTCGTGGTTGGTTCATCCAGAATGAGAATATCCACACCACGGTAAAGGGCTTTGAGGATTTCAACTTTTTGACGTGCTCCGACTGTTAAGGTACTCATAGTGTCGTTTAAATCCACATTTAATCCGAAGCGCTGGCAAAGTTCTTTGACTTTAACCACTTCTTCGTCCATTTTCATCGTGTATTTATTCTTTACATCGGTACCCAGAATGATATTCTCCAATACCGTAAAATTGCTAATTTGTAAAAAGTGCTGATGTACCATGCCAATGCCCTGCTTGATGGCATCCCGTGGGCCTTGAATATTGGCTACTTGATCACGGAGAAGAATTTCTCCTTTGTCTTTACGGTAAAGACCGTAGAGGATGTTCATTAAAGTAGTCTTTCCAGCACCATTTCCCCCCAACAAACCGTGTATTTCGCCTCGTTTTAATGTGAATGAAACACTATCTAAGGCTACGATTTGTCCAAAAACTTTTCGTACATTCTTAAGTTCAAGGATAGGTTTATCGTCCATAACTCTCAATTACCTTTAAGCCCGGTAAGATCTTACGAATAATGTTTTGAGCAGATCCAGGCTCATTTTTCTAAGAACCGTGCGTTGCCATTATTGGCAACGCACGGATTGATGATTATATTTCCAATTATTTAATTTCGCTGCTATCTTTTACAACGTCGATTTTTCCACTAACGACATCAGCGATAATAGCTTCTACTTCGGTAGCCACAGAAGGATCAACATTCTGCAGTGGGGTTTGAATAAATGCACCGGTATCAAAACCAAGTTTGTAATAACCTCCTAAATCACCAGCTTGAACACTATCATAAATTGATTTCAACGGAATGGTGAAATCGTAAATGAAGGATGTAATGTAGTTTTCGGGAGCATAGGATGATTTATCGGTGTATTTGGCTGTGACAAGGACTTTATCTTCTGAGGCTTTCACCGCTTCGAATAAACCGAACATACCCAGGTTCATGGAACCAATAATGACATCGCAGCCTTCAGCGATGAGTGCATCTGCAACCTGACGGGCTTTGGTCGGATCATTGAAATCACCAGCCCAAACGAATGTTACGTCGACGTCCAAACCAGAATCGTCAACTGCTTGTTGGACAGCGTGTGCTTCTGCATAAGAGAAAGGCAGCGATAAGCCACCCAGATAACCAATTTTGCCAGTCTTGGATGCACGGACGGCTACGGAACCAATGCCATAGAATCCAACATGGAAATTGCGATCAATGAACCAGAGGTTTGCGGGAGAATCGGCTAAAGCCTCATCACCTTCAGCGATGAAAACAACATCCGGGAAGGAAACAGCCAGATCAGCAGTTTGGGTCACAAATTGACCACCATGGGTCCAGATGATATTAAAGCCAGCATCGATATATTCGCGCATGACACGATCAACATCCGGCACTGCAACACTCTCGGAGTAAGCAGTTTCGATGCCAGTTGCTTTTTGCAAGCCAACAATACCTTCGTAAGCCAGGGTATTGTAGTCGGCATCAGTGATTACACCAGGAAAAATTGCGGCTAATTTCCAGACTTTTGCTTCAGGTGCTTCTTCAACCGGAGCGGCAGGTGCACATTGTGTTGCCAACAATGACAACAGTACCAATACAGTAAATAAAACGATCTTTTTTCTTCCCATTTCTAAACTCCTTTAATCAGATATAAATAAATAAAGAGGGAACCAATGACTGGTTCCCCCTAATTGCCAATAAATTTCATCAATAGATGAAGGTAATCTGGATGATTTTGACTATCATTAACGCTGCCACCAATAATTGGGATAAAATTTGAATGTTGAGTTTATATTATAATAGATAAAAGGCATTTATTACACGTCACAAAAATCCCCGATTGAAGGATGAAAGTAATAGCCACCTTAAATCTGAATTAAAATGACGATCTTTATAAATAAATGACACTTGGTTTATCTGATAAAGGCAAATGTTCTCTATCCCTCAGTTTGACAGGAGAATCAAAGATGATCACAATCAAAGTTCCTCAGACGAAAGATGACTTTAAAGCATATTATGATTTGCGCTATCGGGTGTTACGTGCTCCCTGGGGCCAGCCAAAAGACACGGAGAAAGATGATTATGAACCCATCAGCCAACATTTTATGGCATTGGATGACGACAAGGAAAAAGTAGTTGGCGCTATTAAATTGTTTGAAAAAGAAGAAGGCGTGGGCTGGGTTTCTCATCTGGCGGTAGACCCGGCTTACCAAAAAAAAGGTGTGGGAAAGAAATTGATGGAGGCGGTGGAACAGGCTGCTCGGGAAAACGGGTACAAAATTATTGGCTGCATGTCACGCCTGAACACCACGTCCTATTTTGAGAAAATGGGGTTTAAAGTAGCCGGTCTGCCTACTAATTATTTTGGTACCACCCAGGTGCTGTGGATGGAAAAAGAGGTTAAATAAAAAGAGGCTGACTGAAAATGCCAGCCTCTATAATCTTAATTCTTTGCTTTGGCGAAGGGTTGTTTGAATAAGTGAATGATTAAACTCAGAATGGCTTTCACGGGAGCAAATGCCCAGGATACCAGCCCATTCACCAGGGATAAACCCTGCCCTAACCAGATGAACAAAGGGCGGGTGAGCTGTAACACCTTAAATTGAGAGTAGGCAATCGCTAACAGGATGGTGCCGATCGAAATCCCAAATCGCGCCCAATCATTGAAATGGATGCCTGCCAATTCTTCTAAAAGAATTTCAATACCGATATTCAAAATCAGAATATAAGCGGCTGTTTTCAGAACGGGGAAACGAATCACAATTGAACTGAAGATCCCGGCAGCAAAACGCATGATCAGAATGCCGATGGCAACCCCCAGAATCACCACCCAGATCTGATCAGAAAGCGATACCGCTGCCACAACATTGTCCAGACTGAAAGCCAGATCCATGAGTTCGACATTCAGAACCGTCAACCAGAAGCCGCGTTCCTTGAGCGGACGCATTTCATCATCTTCACTGCCTTCATGCCCTGGAGCACCCAGGTCATCCAGTGCCAGACGAATCAGATAAGCAGCGCCTAATAATTTCAACCATGGATTCTGGATAATATAGCTGGCCAGAAATAACATGATGATGCGGCCACCATAAGCACCAATCAGACCGACCCTCAAGGCAGCAATTCTCTGGTAGCCGAGTGGCTTATCCAATATGTGGCCAAGCTTTTCTAATGTTTTCGGCCAGGGGATACGCTCGTGTGCTGGTAATCTGGACACCATTGCCCCTAAAACGGCAGCATTATCCAACGAAAGGACCCCCTCCAGAAAAACAAGTTGTACAACAATTGCAACAATTGACCAATCCATAAAAATCTCCTTTAAGCAACCAGTAAGTAATGATCCTGACAATGTAACGTTATTCTTGTAATCAACAATAGCAAAAAGAGGGATTTGAAAAATCTCAGCATTGCTTGAGATACCAATAAGGGCTGAGATTGAAAAAGATAACCTGTCTTGCTCTTTTTGGGGGTTGGATATGTTATACCACCTCCGTCCATTGTTGCGTATAAACTTAAGTAGATTGTCTGCGTTGTAAGGATAAATATCATAATTTTGTGTTCGATAGTATCTTCTTATCCATTAACGGCGACATCTTAATAAAAGTATTTGGCGTTTGAACTGGCGAGATGGTTTCCAACAAACCAGAGCCCCAATTGATTGAAAGGATACGGAGAGATTAATTTCCCGTCTCCTGGAAATAGAAAAATAAAAAGATTACAAATTGATGAGTAAGTCAGTCCAAATATCACCCAATTGTCGGACAAATATAATTGACTCAAATTTTCGGGTTTGCTATACTAATATAGTGATCGTGATTATTATAAGTTGTAGAGGATGTGCAACTTCATAATATTATAGGCTCACCCCGTCGTGAAAAAGAGACGTCGGGTATTTTATTGTCAGCTAACCTGGTTTCACTAAGGTTAACAAATGGGAATGCCCCAATATTATTGTCCAAGGAGTTTTGAAAAATGAAAATAACACCCCCAGTACCAGTATCTGTAGATAAGATGTCGATTGATGTTGCTGAAATTGAAGGTTTACTGCAAGCAACACCAATGAATATACCCCCATGGCCGGATGCCTCATATTTATTGGGTGATGGCCGCACCATGTTCATCCGCGCAATGACTGATGATGACGTTCCCCAATTGCTTGACTTCATGAAACTTGTCATGGAAGAAGAAAAAGACTTTTATAATATCGTCGGTGCTCGCGTCTACAGTGAAATCCTGGCCGTCAAGGTCAAGAGACTTAAAGATGGTTTCACTTTACTCGGTTTAATTGATGGTGAATTCGTTGGTTTTGCTAATGGGCGTTTCTGGGATAAAGACATTGCCATTAGTTTACACACCATGGCTTTCTCCCGCCGCGGGAAAGTGGGCTGGGCAATGTATTATGCTAAGACCTACTATGCAATGGAAGTTGTCAAGGCACAACAATGGTGGTCAACATTTGAATCATACAATGGATGGCGAATGGCTGGTTTAGCCATGGCGCAACCAACCCTGCCCTGGCCACAATATCAACATGAATTGGGCGGCGCCAGAATCTACCTGGTCAACCAGGATTCATGGAATGGCACCCTTAAACAATGGTTGCCCAATTACATTGGCAACGAGATGGACTTCAACCCAACTGATGAAGTTCGCAAAGCCAATGAAGTTATGCGCATGCCAGAGCTTGATCTCTAGTATCCATATACAAAAGGAAGGATCGCTGGTCCTTCCTTTTTGTTTTATTCTTATTGGTAAACGTTTTGATAGAAATTTGAACAAACCTGGTTAGCTGAAAATACAGGTAGAACATTTACAAGTTGAATAAGATTGCTGCAGGATCAGGAATTAAGCTGATTTGTAGATTTTTTGATCTCAAATTGACTCGATATCCTGGAAATGCTATACTAAATAGGACAATTGTCTTCAATTTGACAAATTGTCAAACCGTTTTTTATGAAACCAATCGTTTGATTGATTTTTATTGTTCCCGGGTGTTTTCAAAACTTTATAGGTAATTAACCTGCATTCGCTGTGAAAATACCGCTTCAGAGTAAGTTGTATGATAAAGCAACTTTTAATGGATCTGATCAAAAAACTTTATTGTCGAGCAGAATTAAAACAATACCAGAGGCGAATGGCTGATTGCTACTCGCCTGGTTTTGTCTGCAAATAAAATAGGAGGTGGCTATGGCTGTTATAAAAGCAGAAATTAGATCCGGATCGTATTTCGATTCCGCGGTTCTAATGCAACTGCAACGTTCCCTATCCCAACTGGATGGTGTTGAAGACGCCGGTGTGGTAATGGGTACCGAAGAAAATAAAGAAATCCTGGCTCATATTGAATTGGATACACCGGAAGTGAAAGCTGCAAAATCTGACGATCTCGTGATTGTGGTGAGAGCAGCAGATGATGAGACCGCTTTGGGTGCCATTGGCCAGGTGGATGAATTATTAACCCGTAAAAAATCGAATGTGGATCAGGAATATCGCCCCAAGACATTGGCCAGCGCAGCGGAAATGCTGCCGGATGCCAGCTGGGTGTTGATTTCGGTGGCAGGTCGTTTTGCTGCCAATGTTGCCCGTCAGGCGCTGGACCTGGGCAAGCATGTTTTCCTGTTCAGTGATAATGTTTCGGTGGAAGATGAAGTATCCTTAAAAGCCAAAGCTGCTGAAAAAGGATTGCTGGTCATGGGTCCGGATTGTGGTACAGCGATGATCAGTGGCAATGGTCTTGGATTTGCAAATAAAATTCGCAAAGGTCCGATCGGTGTGGTGGCAGCTGCCGGAACTGGTTTACAACAGGTGACCACCCGTATTCACCAGTTGGGCAGTGGGATTACCCATGGTATCGGTACCGGTGGGCGAGATTTAAAAGATGCCATCGGTGCAGCAACCTTCCTGATGGCAATGGATGCTCTGGCACGTGATCCTGGTACCCGGGTAATCACGCTGGTATCAAAGCCGCCGGCCCCCAGGATGGCTGAAAAAGTCATTCGTCAGGCTCGCAAGATCAATAAACCTGTGGTCATTAATTTTATCGCCCGTAAACCAACCATGCGCCGGGATGGCAATTTGTGGTTTGCGACCGGTATGGATGATGCCGCAGCTCTGGCTGTGGAATTAGCCAACAAAATGCCTGATCTTTCCGGAATGCCAACATTACCTGTTGAAAAATTTGCTGAAGGTCAGAAGTATTTCCGTGGGCTCTTCTCGGGCGGTACATTAGCGTATGAAGCGCAATTCCTGCTCGAGGATTATGTAGGCCGTGTCTGGGCAAACGCACCGATTAATAAAGAAAACAAACTCAAAGATTCGTTGACCAGTGAAGAACACACCATTGTTGATTTAGGTGAGGATGAATTTACCGTCGGGCGCTTACACCCCATGATGGATAATGAAATGCGCATTCGGCGCTTGTTGGAAGAAGGCAAAGATCCTCAAGTTGCGGTGATCATGCTCGATGTTGTGATCGGGTTTGGCTCTCATCCAGACCCTGCCAGTGAGTTAGGACCAGCAGTCGCCAAAGCGAAAGCTGAAGCTGAGAAAGCCGGCCGCTACCTGGAGGTTGTGGTGGTTGCCACCGGCACAGATGAAGATCCTCAGAATCTGGATAACCAGATTGCCCAAATGCGGGCAGCCGGCGCGTGGGTTTCTTCCAGCAATGAAGAGGTCATACGCTATTCCGGTAGCATCCTGCGTGCTTTAAATGAAAAAGCTCAGGATGAATATGTCTTTACACCGGTAGATTTATCCACCATGGATAAAGAATTACAGGCTATCAATGTCGGTCTTGAGTCTTTCGCTGAAGATCTGGTCAAACAGGAAGTGCCGGTCGTGCATGTAGAATGGAAACCCCCGGCGGGTGGAAATGAAAAATTAGCAGCTATTCTTGAACGGATGAAGAAATTCAGCTAAGAGTCGCTCTTTATTGGAAGAATTCAGGAAATAATACAAAGGAGTTGAGAAATGACTATTAATATCGATCAGGCAAATCAAAAAGCAATTGATGCCTTTATGGAAGCCCGTCCGGTTGTGGTGGGCGTTGCCAAAGCCGGGGACGTGATCCCTGGTATGCATGAGAATTTATTCTTACATGCCGGACCACCCGTTACCTGGGAACGCATGTCTGGCCCGGTACGTGGTGCCATGATTGGTGCAATGTTCCTGGAAGGGAAAGCCAGGTCAGTAGAAGAAGCGGAATCAATTTTAAAGAGTGGAAAAATTGAATTTGCTCCCTGCCATCACCATGATTCTGTCGGCCCCATGGCTGGCGTAATCTCTCCTTCCATGTTGGTTTATATTGTAGAAAACACAACCAATGGGTACAAAGCTTTCTCAGGGCTAAACGAAGGCCGCGGAAAAGTATTACGTATGGGCGCTTACAGCCAGGAAGTCCTCGATCGCATGCAATGGCTAAATGAGGTCCTGGGACCGGCTGTTGACCGGGCGTTGAAGGAAATGGGCGGTCTGGATATTCGCACATTATTGGCGAAAGCTCTGCATATGGGGGATGATGGTCACAATCGGCTGGATGCGGCTTCTTTACTGTATACCAATTTCCTGGCCCCTTATATCATTAAAACCTCTCCTGATCAGGCAGTGGCTGCTGAAGTGGTGAAATTCCTGGGCGAAAATGCCCTTTCCATCTTGAATCCAGTGATGGCCGGGTGTAAGACCATGGCCCAGGCTGGGCACGGTATAGAAGGCTCCACCATCGTGACAGTGATGGCGCGTAATGGCACCGATTGGGGCATCCGTGTCAGTGGTTTAGGGGACCAATGGTTTACTGCACCGGCCCCCAAAGTGAAAAGCCTTTACTTCCCTGGTTTTGGCGAAGAGGATGCCTGCCCCGATATTGGGGATAGTGTCATTACTGAAACTGCCGGTATTGGCGGCTTTGCCATGGCAACCGCTCCTGCACTGGTGACGTTCATTGGTGGAACCCCACGAGATGCCATCAATACCACCCTGGATATGTATGAGATCACATTTGGTGAACATAAACATTTCACCATTCCATTCCTGGATTTTCGTGGTACACCCACTGGTGTCGATATCCGCAAGGTAGTTGATACCAATATGTCACCCCGGGTGAATACGGGTGTCGCTCATAAAGACCCAGGTGTTGGTCAGGTTGGTGCTGGTGTGGTCAGTGCTCCAATGAAATGCTTCGAAGATGCACTGGTTGCATTTGCTGAAAAATATGGCATATAACCAAGTTGACTGGTACTCCCACTTACCAGTGAGAGTACCTTTAGAAAACCTTTTACTAAACAATCAATTTAATTCTTACCTTTATGGAGGAAATTATGGATCGTGAAAAATTTATTAAGATGATGGCGGAAGCCAAATTGTATGATCTGACACAGGACTGCAGCATTTTCACGCCCCCCTTCCCCGGAGACAAGGCTTTAGAAGTTCATTTCTTTAAGCGTGTGACCGGTGCGTATGGTGGCGGGGCTGGGGCCAATGGTCAGATTCTCAACTGGAGTAACACAGTCGGAACACACCTGGTAGGTGAAACAGCTTATCATTCAGGTGGTCGTGCGATTGCTGATATTCCTTTGAAAGCTTTAAGTGGCGTGGGTGTGGTTGCTGATATCTCCAGTATGGTTGAAGATTACAGCATTTACACACCAGAAATGATTGAAAAAGTTGTTGATGTCAAAGAAGGCGATATCCTGATCATCAACACGGGCTACAATCGTTATTCCTGGGACCGCCCTGAAGTACCAAATCCAAAGGCTCAGGGTGGGGTTGAATCCAAGGAATTTGGTTTCCTGGTGCGACATCCAGGACCATCCCCGGAATTTTTCCAATGGGTGATGGATAAGAAGTTGAAATGGGTAGGGGTTGACTGTGGCACCATTGAGCACCCCATGAATACCCCCATTCGTCGTCTGCATGAGAATGAATTCAAAAAAGCAGAAGCCAAACTCAAAGAAAAAACTGGCAAAACCTGGGATGAGATGTACCCACAGGATTGGTACTATGAAATGACCCATGTGATCATGCCGAAGCACCATGTCCTCTTTGTGGAATCCATCGTTGGTCAGGTAAATGAGTTGAAAAACCAGAGAGCATGGATCACCTGCCAGCCAATTCCCTACATGGAAGTAGAAACCGCCTGGGCACGTGTTGCAGCTTTCCAGGCTCCGGATTGGATGCCAGAAGATGAGTTCTATGCTGAACTTGAAAAAGCAGAAATGGTTGATATGACAGTTCCATTCAGTGTTCAATCTCCTCAGTGGGCAAACTATGAACCCCTCTCTGTGAAATACTTCAAACGTGTTGGTGGTGCTCACTTTGGCATGGCACGCAATGGTTCCATCTGTAATGCTTCCATCCATCTTGCGACTCACATGGACGGTGAGATTCACTTTTATCCCAATGGCCGAACCATCGGGCAGGTGCCCTTGAATGAATGGGTTGGTCCTGGTGTGGTTGCTGATATTTCGCATCTTGTGAGCAATTCCAGTGTTTATACACCGCAGATGATTGAATCCGTTGTAGATCTTAAGGAAGGCGATATTCTGATTATCAAAACCGGCTGGCACAATTATGGCTGGAAGAGCCCGGATTCTGATGAATTCCGTTACATGATCAAACATCCAGGCCCATCACCAGATTTTGCTGACTGGGCAATCCAGAAGAAAATTAAATGGATTGGCGTTGACTGTGTGGCAGCAGATCATCCCATGAATACTATTCAACGCGTCTGGCATCCAAAGACTTTCGAAGAAGCCAATGAAAAATTGAAGAGAGACTTTGGAAAAGACTGGGACGAAATGTATCCATTGGATCATTACTATCAGGATATGCACCTCAATCTCTTCCCGAAACGGATTGTCCATGCTGAAAACCTCGGTTTAGGTCTGGCAGATCTGCCCAGTGGTCGTTACTATATCGGTTGCTTTGTGCAAAAAGGTATGGAAATTGAATCCATGTGGGGTCGTTTTGTAGCCTTCAAAGAAGGATAAACGAATTTATTAAGAATTTGCTGCCCCTCAGGGCTTGATTTTTTGAGGGGCAGCAGTCATAATAGTAAAGTGGTGACAGGTTTTCAAAGAAATAGTTTGATATGCACAAATTGAATTAATATCATTTTTTAAAGCGATAATCGACTTTGTGAGACTCAATCTACTATTTGAACCACATTCCGAAGCAGTAATAGCATTGATGGTCAAATGCACAAACAAAAACTTCTCCTAAAAAACTTAAAATTGAATAGAAAAGTCCGCTCCCCCAAGAAATTCGAAACGAATCTGTTTTTCGGTCACTTTGGTTTTGGGTCTTTCCTTCGATCAGGAGATGACATCCTGTTTTCGTCATTCAAAACTATCAATGTTGTATTCCTGGTAAGGAACTGAACTTTGTTTACCTGCCAGGCAAGTCTTATTTTTTTCAATCGTTTAGTGTGATTATTTTCACTTAGTTTTAGGAGGTAAAGTCTATATGAAGCCAGCTCCATTTGATTACTATGCTCCTACCAGCATTGAAGAAGCTCTGGATAAATTAACAGAACTTGGATATTCTGGCAAGGTATTGGCTGGAGGGCAGAGCTTGATTCCCGCGATGAATTTTCGCATGGCTCGGCCGACAGCTTTGGTGGACCTGAATAAGGTCAAAGAATTATCTTATATAAAACCTACCGCTGATGGCGGTTTGGCAATTGGTACCATGACACGAGACAGTGTTGTGGAAGAAGATTTAATGGTAAGCGAACGCTATCCCATTTTAGTAAAAACAATTCAACATATTGCTCACAAACAAATCCGCAATCGCGGTACATTTGGTGGTGCAATTGCCCATGCTGATCCGGCAGCTCAGTTACCAGCTGCATCTTTGCTATTGGATGCCAATCTAAAAATATTATCCAAAGCGGGAGAACGCTGGGTGAAAGCAGTTGATTTCTTTATTGGACCTTTCATGACGGTTTTGGAACCCGAAGAACTGTTAGCAGAAGTTGTTTTGCCACCCATGGCACCCCGCACGGGAGGCAGTTACCAGCAAGTGTCACGCCAGAAAGGCGGCTATGCACAGGCAGCTGTCATCAGTACAGTGACATTGGATGCATCAGACAAAGTGAAAGAAGCACGGGTTGCATTATTCAGCGTCGGTGAATCAGCGCTGTTAGCTAATAAACCTGATCAGGTTTTGGCAGGGCAGGTACCCACAGCAGAAGCGATCGAAGAAGTAGCCGCTTATGTGGCAAAAAATGAATGTGATCCTGGCACTGATATTCATGGTACAGAAGAATATCGCCGTAATCTCGTTCATGTTTTGGTTCGCCGTGCTCTCACAGAAGCTATTCAACAGGCAAAGAGGTAGGAGGTAACGATGACTCAAAAAGTGAAAGTTGCGATCACAGTTAATGGAACGTTATATGAACGTGAAGTTGAACCGCGATTGTTGTTAAGTGATTTTATCCGCCATGATCTGGGATTAAAAGGAACCCATGTAGGTTGTGAACATGGTCTTTGTGGTGCCTGTACAGTGTTGATTGATGGGCAGACTGCTCGCTCCTGCACATTGTTTGCGGTGATGGTGGATGGTTCGGACATCAAAACTGTTGAATCCCTGGGTACGCTGGAAAATATGCACCCAATTCAGGAGGCATTTTCCGAAGTGCATGCTTTACAATGCGGTTTTTGTACTCCGGGTTTCTTGATGACGACTGTCGAATTCCTGGAAGGGAACCCAAATCCTACCGCTGAAGAAGCTCGCGAAGCTATTGATGGAAACTTCTGCCGATGCACTGGATATGAAAATATCGTAAAAGCAGTTCAATTAGCGGCAAAGAAGATGGCTGCGCACTAAGAGAGAAGAGAGGTGAAACGTGGCTGAAAAACAAAAATTTGTAGGACAATCTATAAAAAGGAATGAAGATCCGCGTTTGTTGACCGGAAATTCAACCTTTATTGATGATATTAATCTACCCGGGATGCTGCACATCGCAATCAAGCGCAGCGATTTTGCGCACGCCAAAATCAATAAAATTGATGTAGAAAAAGCAAAAGCATTACCCGGCGTGGTGGCTGTTTACACAGCTGACGATCTGGGCGATTATTGGAAACCCGGTCCGCTGCAAGTACCACCCCCTTCGGTTATTAAAGGTGCAATTTTCTTTGCGCGCCCGTTGGAATGTATTGCAAAAAACAAGATTCGCTTTTCGGGTGAACCGGTTGCAGTGGTTGTGGCAGAAAGCCGCTATATTGCGGAAGATGCACTCGACTTAATTGAGTTGGATGTCGAACTTTTGCCCTATGTTGGTGATCTGGAGAAAACTTTAGCTCCGGATGCGCCACTGGTTCACGAAGACCTGGAATCCAACCTGGCAGCCGATGTGATTCAGGAAGCAGGCAGCTGGGAAAAAGCAGTTGCTGAAGCCGATGTGGTGGTGAAGAAACGCCTACTCGTGAACCGTGTTGCGGGTGGTGCATTGGAAAATCGTGGTATTGTCGTCAATTGGGACCAAAATTTGAATTTGTTGACTGTTTGGGCGACTACCCAGGGTCCGATCCCAATGCGCAATAGCATTGCCAAATATCTGGGTCTGCTGGAGAACCAGGTGCGTTTGATCAATCCTGCCATTGGTGGCGGATTTGGTCCAAAGATTATGTCATCCCAAATTGATGATGTCGTCATCCCATGGATAGCCATGCAGCTTAAACGACCCTTGAAATGGGTGGAAGACCGACGCGAAAATTTCCTGGGAACCACCTCGGAACGTGACCAATTACACTATGCCGAAATGGCTTTGAAAAAAGACGGCACGATCCTGGGCGTCAAAGACGTGTTTTATCACAACACTGGCGCATACAATCCCTATGGTATGACGGTTCCTTTGAACACACAAACCCACACGGTTTCCAATTATCGTGTGCCGAACTTCTTTACTGAAATTAAGATGGTCTTCACCAATCAAATGGTGGTGACCCCGGTACGTGGTGCGGGCCGTCCTCAAGGTGTATTCGTGATGGAACGTTTAATTGATGCGGCGGCCAAAGAATTAGGGATGGATCCTGCTGAGTTACGTCGTAAGAATCTGTTACAACCAGAAGATTTCCCTCTGCGCACTGGCATCATTGGTCAGGATTTTGTGGAAGGTATTTTGGATAGCGGAAATTATCCTTATGCCCTGGAGAAAACGCTGGAAGGCATTGAATACGAAAAATTCAAGCAAGAAATTCAACCCAAAGCGCGTGCTGAAGGTAAATATAAGGGTATTGGTATTACCATGTTTACTGAAGGTACCGCAGTAGGACCATATGAAGGTTGCAAAGTCATGGTGGGTGTTACCGGTAAAGTCAGTGTTATCACCGCTTACAGCAACCAGGGTCAGGCCCACTACACCACCTTTGCCCAGGTGGCAGCAGATCAGCTGGGTGTCAAAGTGACCGATGTGGATGTCGTCACCGGAGATTCCGGTCAATGGAGTTGGGGTGTAGGTGCATTTGCCAGCCGGGGTATTACCCTGGTAGGAACTGCAGTTCATAACGCATCCCTGAAAGTTCGTGAAAAAGCATTAAACCTGGCCAGTAAATTACTGGAAACACCGGTAGATGAACTCGAATTAGAAGACGGTGTGGTACGCGTTGCTGATATGCCGGAAAAATTCATCACACTCGGCGAACTGGCCATGCGCAGCAATCCTACCCGTGGAACAGTGGAACCTGGCATGGAACCTGGTCTGGAAGCTGCTTCCTACTACGGCCCGCCACATGGCGCAACTGGTTTTGGTAGTTTAGCCATGATTGTGGATGTTGATCCCGAGACGGGAATGATCAAGATTGAGCGATTGGTTATTACCGATGACTGTGGTCAACCAGTCAATCCAATGGTGGTTGATGGTCAGATCCATGGTGGACTTCAGATGGGTATCGGTGAAGCTTTTTATGAGAATTTAGTGTATGATGATTATGGTCAATTGGTGACCGCATCCTTCATGGATTATTTATTCCCACAAGCAAGCGACATGCCCGATAAATTTGAGATCTATCACTCTCACACCAAATCGCCTTTGAATCCCCTGGGCATTAAAGGTGTTGGTGAAGCTGGAGCAATTGCTCCCCCAGCCTGTATGATGCAGGCATTTGAAGATGCAATGGGATTGGATGACATGTTCATTACTGAATCATCCATCAATCCCAGTAAGCTCTATAACTATATTCAGAAAGCGAAAGGCGCTTAAGCGCCTTTCGCTATAACCCTGGAAACCTTATTCATAATTATTGGAGGAAGTTGTAATGAAAATAGAAGGAACTCATGTTTTTAATGGTCCGAGAAAAGCTGTTTGGGATATGTTTTATGATCCCAACGTGCTTGCGAGTGCCTTACCCGGTGCCCAAAAGATGGAAATGGTCAATGAGAACGAATATAAATTTGATATGAACGTTCGCGTGGGGCCAGTTTCCGGAGCCTTTTCCGGTGAAATGCAGCTGGAAAATGTCGTAGAACCCGAAAGCCTGACCTTGAAAGGTGGCGGAAAAGGGGCACCTGGATTTTTAAACGGTATTGGTAATGTGAAATTCAAAGAACAGGAAGACAACACCACATTGATGGAGTATGAAGGCGAAGTCAATATTGGTGGTGCTCTGGCCAGTGTAGGACAACGGATGATCGATAGCGTTGCCAAGAGCATGATTCGCACTGGCTTTGAAACACTTGATAAGGCTTTGGCTGCCCGTCTGGCTGCAAAAGAGACCGGGTCAGAGGTAGTTGATTTCAAAGCACCCACAGAAGCGCAATTTGCGAAAGAAGTAGCAAAGGATATGGTCAAGATGGATAACATGTCTGCAGAGACAAAACTTGTATTCTACATTGTTCCAGTTGTTGCAGTCATCATCCTGCTTGCAGTTGTCCTGAAAAGCTGTGGCGCATAGTCCCAATCTTCACTCAGGTATTATTTGTTACGAGACATGAAGAGGATTGAAAGGAGGTAGCAAAACGTCAGAGAGTAGACCCCAAAATTCCCCCACTGTTTCCCTCGGAACGATCCGATTAGCAATGGCGCGCACCATCTGGTGTGGAGGAGAGATTCACCCAATCGCTGATTGGACACAGGTTCCTATCGAATCAACGAATTAAACTTATTCATATTTATCCTAATTTCCTTTAGAGGGAGGAAGACTCGTATGGCAACTCAATCAAAAGTAATGGCTTATCTTCCAAATGATCGCCCACCTTTTGGGCAAATGATCCTGCTGGGCTTCCAGCATGTAATCACCATGTTCCCCGCGACCGTTTTGTGCGCTATGTTAATGGGTTTCCCTGTTAGCACCGTGTTAACAGTCACCGGTTTTGGAACAGTGGTGGCATTGGTTGGTGCAAAATTATCAATGGGTAAATACATCCCCTTGTATTATGGCTCCAGTTTTGCTTACATTGCTGCTGTCACAGCCATCACCAAACCAACATTTGGTGTCCCAGCCGACCCTGAATTACTCGCAATTGTTCAGACAGGCTTCATCGCTACGGGTGTGATCAACATTATTGTTGGTTTGATCATCCGTTACTCAGGTGGAAAGGAAGCGCTTGATAAAGTATTACCCCCCATTATTACCGGACCTGTTGCCTGTACCATCGGTATTGGTTTAGGTGCCACAGCTCTGCAAATGGCTAGTGGTGTTGCTGGTGGTATCATGACCGGTGATATGAAATGGTGGGCAGCAGCAGTTGTCACATTATTAGCTGCATACCTATACTCTGTTTATCTGCAGGGTAAAGGCTTCATTTCCATGCTCCCAATTCTTTTGGGTGCGATCACGGGCTATCTGGTAGCAATCCCATTGGGATTGGTCAACTGGGAAGGTGCCTTCACCTCCGCACTCCTGCGCGCACCACAGTTTACATTCCCGAACTTTGCCAGTGATATGACCTTCACCGTTATGTTTGGTATTGGTATTATGGCAATCGCCACAATCCCAGAATCAACCGCTCACCTTTATCAGATTTCTCTGTATGTTGATCACACGGCGGATGAACTCGGTAAAGAGCGCTACGGCTTGAGCAAATATATTGGCCTTAACCTGATGCTGGATGGTTTGAATGACCTGGTGAACGGTATCTTCGGTTCAACCGCAGGTACCAACTATGGTGAAAACAACTCTTTGATGGTTATCACCCGTAACTACTCCGGGCCTGTTTTGATCACCGCTGGTCTCATTTCCATGTTGCTCGGTTTCATTGGCCCATTAGCAGACCTGGTTTCCACCATTCCGACCGCTGTTGTGGGTGGTCTGGCAATCTATCTCTATGGTGTCATTGGTATGCAGGGTATTGCCCTTATGATTGCTGAGAAAGTGAACCTGTTTGATCCTGCCCAGTTGGCGATTGGTGCGGTTATTCTGATCGTTGGTATTGGTGGTAACATCGGATTCCCTGGTGGCTTCTTACCCATCCCAGCGTTAACCGGAATATTCCCAAGTGGCTGGCCGGCGATTGCAACCGGTGCTGTTGTTGGTATCTTGATGAATCTAATTCTTGTAGCCTTCAAACCGCCCGTTGTCAGCGATCCAAACTTATAGTTCGTTTTTGACTGTACTGTGTGACGGGTCACTGCATAGTTGAGCAGGTGTGCAAACCTGTCACCCCACGATACTCCCGGCGTCGATGCTCAGGCGTCGGGAGTATTATAAAATCCGATCGTTTATAATTAGTTTGAAAGCTCAGGATTATTTTGAATCTGTTAGCCTTCAAGAAAATCCTGGTTTTTTAAATAGAGATGGAACTGAAAGGAGATTATTTTGATTTTAGTAACAGGTGCTGCTGGAAAAACCGGAAAAACGATCACACAAGCATTAACCACACACGGGTTAGATGTACGGGCGGTTGTTCGTAAGGAAGACCAGATTTCGGAAATGAAACAGGTTGGTGCTAAAGAAGTGGTGGTTTCTGACTTGATGGATGAGACGACTTTGGACAAAGCTTTTTTTGGAACAGCAGCTATCTATCATATCTGTCCGAATATGCATCCACAGGAGGAAGAAATTGGACAATTAATGATTCAATTGGCGCAAAAGAATCATTTGAAACATTTTGTTTATCATTCTGTATTGCATCCACAAGTCGAAGCGATGCCTCATCACTGGAAGAAAATGCGCGTGGAAGCGCAGTTATTCCGTATGAATATGCCCTTTACCATTTTGCAGCCAGCTGCATACATGCAAAATGTGTTGGGGTATCTGGATAAAATGCTAAAAAGTGGAGAATACCGCATCCCCTATAAAACATCGTCAAAATCGAGCATGATCGATCTGAACGATCTGGCGGAAGTGGTTGTGAAAATGTTTTCTGAAGCCGGGCATGAAAATGCAATTTATGAATTATCGTCCAGCGAAACTTTATCAGCGTTAGATGTTGCTGCAGGTGTCGCCGCTGTCACAGGAAAATTAATCTTAGCTGGAACCTTGGATCGGGGCCAATGGGAAATTGATTCTCGTAAAGCCGGTTTATCCGATTACGCTGTTGATACGCTATTAAAAATGTTCCAATATTATGAAGAAAACGATTTTATTGGAAACCCGAATCAGTTAACCTGGTTATTGGGGCGAGAACCAACAACCTTTGAACAATTTTTCAGGCAGTTCTATAACAACAAATAACATTGGAGTTTGATGCATGGATAAGAAGAAAAGCCAGCACTATAATTACACGTTTGAATCATTGCCGAATATTTTTCACAGTCAAACAAAAGAATTCTTCAATTATTTGGAAAAAGATGGAACAGATTTTCTCGAGTTTTGGTGGAATCATATGGGGGTGCGTTTAGGGATGGATGAATCTGATCCATTTGAAAATGTGTCATATATGTTTAAAGAAATTCCCGAGAAGAAATCAAGGATGGTTTTGTTAACACTACCTGAACCAAAAAAATTCCTTGAATGTTATTTTATGGCATTTTTAGAAGAACCCATAAAACGTTTGCCAGTGCGGCTGCCGAATACCAGAATTTTTGTACTGGAAAATGTTCCAATGAATTCCAGCCCGACGGGTACTTTTTATGGTGAGATCACCCGGCATATTCGCTATGTTCGTTATGGGGAAGGATCGCCTCCTAATATTAATGATTTTTACCAGAAAGTCATAACAAAAGTTTGGAAGAATTTTAAGGACACAACGCTATGAAATTTGAATTTGAGATCGGGTATGCCATCACTGCTTTCACAGCGCTTCTTTTCTATTTTAGAATCGCGATGTTAAGGGGCAGAAAACGTCGTCTTGCACGTCAGGAGATGGCCGAAGTCATGAATATGCCAAAGGGAAAACGCCAGAAGGATCGCATGGCCGAACTTGACGCCAAACGCGACCGTCCAAATATTGAAGTTAGAAGCTGGATATTGATTGTAATTTCAATTATTCTGATGCTGGCCGGCATCATATTTAAGAATTATCCGGATTTGGAACTTCCGAAATTGTTGGTTGATTATTGGTGGGTAGGACCATCAGTTGGTTTTCTTTTGTTTGGGGCTGCTGTTAAATAGGTATAGCCTGAACTTTTTACATTTAATTGAATCAAAACGATTTTCAGATAAGATTGTTATTATGACTTCTGAAAATGGTGTCCATTTAACGATCGAGCTGACCGGTGTTGCCAAAGATATCGCCGGACAAAAAGAAATCCAGATGCAAATGGCATCTCATGATACCTATCATGATGTGGTGGAAAAATTAGCCGAGCTTTATCCCAATTTGGTGAATATATTAATTGCACCTGATAAAAAGACATTTCTGAGTTCGAACCTTTTCATCATCAATGATGAGATGACCGAACCTGTGTTTGTGATGGAGAAACACCCCCGCGATGGAGACCGGTTGACGTTGCTGTCTGTCATGACGGGGGGGTAGTCAAAAATAAAACTGATCGTCCTGAAGGAAAAACCTGCCTTCAGGATTTTTTTATTTCATTCGTTTTAATCCCATTGAAAGAATCTGCCTGTAAAATTAGATTTGACACCTGCAGTGATGAAAGGAGTTACTTGTGGAACCTATTCTATTGGATATTCCCGAATGGTTTGAAAGTGAACGATTATTAATACGGGTTCCGAAACCCGGCGATGGTGCTGCTCTTCAGGAAGCATATCTGGCGTCCTATCCGCGATTAAAACCCTGGTTTCCCTGGGCTCAGACAGAGAGCAGCGTTGAAGAACGGGAAATTTATATGCGGGAGCGCTATGTCCGCTTTATAAAACGTGAAGATATGATGTTGCTGCTCTTCCTGAAAAATGAAAACAAGTTGATTGGATGCAGTGGCTTACATCTTCCCAATTGGGATGTGCCTTCGTTTGAGATTGGATACTGGATCCGCACCGGGTATGAGGGCAAAGGATACGTTCAGGAGGCGGTTAGACGCATCACGGAATTTGGTTTCGAGATTCTGAAAGCCAATCGTATCTTTATTCGCTGTGATATCGCCAATGTGCGCTCCCAATCCGTTGCCAAAAAGGCAGGGTATGTATATGAGGGAACTTTCCGGAATTTCGAGCGCAGGCACGATACAGGTGAATTAACAGATATGATGTATTTTAGCCTGACGAGTGCTGATTATCAGAAAAAAGAGGAAGCATGAAAACAATTGGAATGATTGGTGGGATGAGCTGGGAATCGTCGATCGAATATTATCGGCTGGTAAATGAAGCGGTCAAACAGCAACTGGGCGGCTTGCATTCAGCACAATGCCTGATGTACTCGGTTGATTTTGCAGAAATAGAACGCTATCAGCATCAGGGGGACTGGGAAAAAGCCACACAAGTCATGATGGCTGCTGCCCAGCGACTGGAACGCGGTGGCGCTGATTTTGTGGTGATTTGCACCAACACCATGCATAAAATGGCGGATGAAGTGCAGGCTTCCATCCAGATTCCGCTGCTGCATATTGTGGATGCAACCGCACATGCGATCCACTCGAGAAACCTGGGGAAGGTTGGGTTATTAGGAACCCGTTTTACCATGGAGGGAGATTTTTATGTTGGGCGTTTAGAATCGCATGGGCTGAATGTGGTCATCCCGGATGCTAAAGAGCGCGAGATAGTACATCGCATCATTTATCAGGAATTGGTTCTGGGAAAGATTCTGCCATCTTCGCGCGATGAATATCAACGCATCATCCAGAACCTCCAAAGCCGTGGGGCTGAGGGGATTGTGCTGGGATGTACAGAGATTGGTCTTCTGGTCAAACAAGAGGACACCGGACTGCCGGTTTTTGATACCACGCTGGTGCATGCCCTGGCAGCTGTGGATGTGGCGCTGGGAAAGCACCAGATCGATGAATTTATGGCGATAACCAAACCAGGGATTTGATCGCATCCTGAAAATTGCGTCGCCGGATTCCTGGCGCTGTCATGCTAAAATAATATTCATGAAATCCCGTTGGATCTGGCTCCTGATTGGAATTTTCCTGCTGGGGCTGCTGGTGATGATCTGGATAAGCCCAATTGGTGAATTATTTCGTGACCAGGGCCAATTATCCGCTGTGGTAGCGTCCTGGGGTCGTTGGGCACCCCTCGTAACCATCACCTTACACGTTTTGCAGGTTCTAACTGCGCCTATTCCCGGAACAGCAATTGATGCAGTCAATGGGTTATTATTCGGTCCATGGCTTGGCACTCTTTACAGCATGATTGGCTTAATGATTGGGTCCACCATTGTGATGGCTTTAACGCGCCGTTTTGGACGGCCGATTGTGGAGCGCTTTGTTGACCCTGCTGCGATTGTGCGCATTGATCGCCTGGTGGAACGGCGTGGTTCCCTGGTGATTTTTCTGATCTGGTTGTTACCCTTTTTACCGGATGATGCGGTTTGTTTTTTGGCAGGTCTGACACCGATCCCACTGCTCGAACTGGTGATTCTGGCACTCCTGGGGCGTTTCCCCGGGGTATTTATCGCGAACCTGCTGGGTTCACAAGCAGAAGCGTTGGCATTATGGCAATGGATTGTTTTTGGGGTGCTATTTGCCCTGGCAATCGGGTTTCTCTGGCGCTTCCGAAGTGAAATACGGGAAAAGATTTTGGATTGGCTCGAGAAGGTCAGTCGTCGATAACCCGCCTGCAATTTTGATTATTTTACAAGACAAGCTACAATCATAGCATCTGTGATGTGTGAGGAGGAGGAATGCCTTTACAGGTTTTGATCGCCGGAGCAGCCTGTGGGAAGACTACAGAAGTGCTCAGAAGTATTCGAGCGGAGTTATCCACAGCTGAATTGAAAAAGATCTGGGTCTTGCTGCCTGATAGCCGTCAGGTCACGTCCTTGCGCACGAAACTGATCGGTGGTGGCAATCTGTTGGGGGTATCCATTGGGTTGTTTCCGGATATCAGCAAAGAAATTCTTCTGAAATCGGATCAGCATCCCATCCTGGCACCCAATATGATGCTCCACAGGATTGTGTTGGAGATTGTTCAGGTTCACAGTCAGCAGGGAACATTAGGTGAACTCGAGGTCATTAAAGACAAACCTGGTTTTATTCAACTTCTGCATCAAAAATTCTCGGAATTAACGCAGGCAGGCTTTACCGGAGAGATGCCTGAAATCACGGACCCGCAGTTGCAAGTTATTCTGGGGTTATTTCAAACCTACCAGGAACGATTAGATCAATTGCAATGGATGGATCCCAATCAAGTCGTGCAATTGGCAGCAACCGAACTGGCAGTCAATCCCAGGTGGGTGCGTGATTGGGACCTGGTGGTGGTAGATGGGTTTGAACGCTTTACGCCACCGCAACTGGAATTAATATGCCGGCTGTCTGAAAGCGGGGTGCGGGTGAGGGTGACTCTCGCAGGAAATGACACCCATGGTCGGGTTATTTACCGGCGTGCAGAGGAAAGCCTGGAAAAGTTGCAGAGTGCCATACCCTCCCTGGAGGTCATCCCTTTAGGGGATCAGCCTCACCTGCCAACATCTATTCTTGGTATCGCCAATAATTTTCTGGTTGATCACCCTCAAAAAATTGAAAAACAGCCGGATGTGCGCTTGTTGGCAGCCCATTCACCCTTGCAGGAAGTACGCGAGGTATTGCGATCTATCAAGGAATTGGTGAGAATCAAGCATTCATTCCCCGGGGATTGTGCCATTTTGGTGCCGGACGAAGTTCAGTACCCGCCTTTATTACAGTCCGTAGCCGATGAATATGGTGTTCCGCTGCATTTTCCCTGGGGGACGCCGCTTCAAGAGGTGGCGCAAATGAGATTGATTGTAGATTTATTGCGCCTGGAAGTAGAGGATTTCCCCAGAAGATTATTCCTGGATGTGTTGCGAAGCCCATACTTAAACCTGTCTGAAATTGGTTTCTTACCATCCGATGCTGCCCGTTTAGAGCGGGTCAGCCGCTATGGGCCGGTGGTGGCAGGTTTTGAAAATTGGAAAAAGGTACTGCGGCGGCTGGAAGAACAGGTGATTAGTCCGAAGCAAAAACGCGCGGGCGAAGAGGAGGATGAGGATATTTACAGCCTGCCAACTGCAGATACTTCCAGAAGGTTGCTGGACAGTATGCAGAAATTTGCCAGCCAATTGCATCCTCCGCTGGGGCAGCGCAATATTTCCTTTTGGGTGGGGTGGCTATGGCAACTTCTGCGAGAGGTAGGCTGGTTATCAGGTGCAAATACATTGCAAGAGTCTCTTTGGTTTGATCGATTTTCTCAGGTTCTCAGAGAAATGTGTATTTCGGATCAGGCATTAGGGCAATGGACTCTGGATTATGCTCAGTTTGTGTCTGAGTTGGAAATGGTTATTCAGATCAGTACTTTTCATCAGAAACCGGATGATAAGAAAGTTCAGGTATTACGTTTTCTGGATGCGCGTGGTTCTCGCTTCGAACATGTGGCTATTTTAGGATTGGCAGAAGGCATTTTTCCAAAAACCCAACGCGAGGACCCGTTCTTGCCGGAGGATTTTCGCGCAGCCGCCGGGTTGGAATTGAGGCTGGAGCAGGATCAAATCGGCGTCTTTTACCAGGCAATCACCCGGGCGAATGCAACTTTGATGGTGACACGGCCTTACATGTCGGACAAAGGTGAAGCGCTTGAACCCTCACCGTATTGGATGATTTTGGCAGCTGCGGTTGAAGAAAGGGATATCGAATTTGTGCGTTCGACCACCCGAAGAGAATTAAATGCAGCTGCATCCCTGGAGGAACTATTATTCTGGTCCCGTTTATTCAATCAACCAGTGCAATTTGATGACCTTCGATTGCTGGAGGTGTCAAACACACTGAAACATCAGCAGGAAGTGTTATCCGCCCGGCAGGCGAAAATGCCCTCAGGGGAGTATGAGGGTGGATTAGCGCAGTTACCCACTGCCCTCGAAAAATATAAACGCGCAAGAACAAACTGGAGCGCTTCCCGATTAGAGACCTACAAGAGCTGCCCGCTGCGCTTCTGGACGCAACACGCCCTCGAGGTGACGGAACACAGGATCCCTGCGGTAGGGACGCAGTCCTTCCAGATGGGGAGTATTCTGCATCAAATTCTGGAAGACGTATACCGGGCGGCTGAAAACCCGGCCGAGGTAAGCAGCGTCTTGAACCATTTACCAGAGATTGCCAAACGCATCTTTGCAGCTGCACCGGAAATATATCAATTTGAGCCAACCGCCTATTGGCAAACGCAACAACAGGAATGGCTGCTCATCCTGGAGCAGACCATCAACGGTCTGGCATCGGATGAATGGGTGCCGGTTGCATTTGAACAGAAATTTGGATTGGATGATCAACCTCCCCTGGATATTCCCCTCGACATTCCCGGGGAATATGGACGTGTCGTACGGTTACACGGGGTGATCGATCGGGTGGATCAGAATTCCCAGGGAGAGATCAGAGTTATTGACTATAAAACAGGTATGGGTCATCTGGATAAAAAAGATCTTTTAGAAGGTACCAGATTGCAATTGCCGCTGTATGCCCTGGCAGCCAGACAGGCGTTGGGGTTTGGAGAGGTAACCGATGGCTTTTACTGGTCATTAAACGGGAAGAAAGAAAGCAGCCTCAAATTGCGCAATTTTCAAGAAAATGATTTTAAAGGGCCATCCGGGGCCATCCAGATCGTAATACAACACATCGAGCAAATATTGCTGGGTATATTGGCAGGTGATTTTCGTCCCCAGGTGCCGATAGGGGGATGCCCCTCATATTGTGCTGCCAGACTCTGGTGCTGGCGCTTCCAACCCGGGAGGTTTTGATGACGTTGTGTGAAAGAACCCGGAAGACATTAGCAACACAAGCTTTGTCTGAAAAACAATATGCAGCTGCGGCTGAACGGCAGCGTAATGTCGTCGTAATCGCTGGAGCAGGTTCAGGCAAGACACGTACGCTGGTCGCGCGCTATCTGAGCCTATTGGCGGATGGATTGAAACCTGATAAAGTCGTGGCGATCACTTTTACTGAAAAAGCAGCCAATGAAATGCGCTCACGGGTGCGGTCTGCCATCCGTGCCCAAATTACCAACCATCCTGATCAGGAGCAGCAGCGATTCTGGAAGGGATTGGAACAACAAATCGACGCAGCCCGCATTGGAACGATCCATAGTCTTTGTGCTGAGATTCTGCGATCCCATCCTGCACAGGCCGGGATCGATCCACTCTTTGACGTTCTGGATGAAGGGCAGGCAACGATTTTGGCGGCCGATGCTGTTGAAGCCACACTGGTAAAAATTACCATGCAAGAAAAATATGTACCGGTTATGGAGATCTTGCGGGTTCAATCTCTCGGAACGATGTTGAATCAGATGCTCAGGAAGCGCCTGGAGTTGCAGCTGTGGTTGCAAAGTGAAAAGACCTTGCAGGAAATGTTAATGTTCGGATTGCAACCGTTCATGCAGATGGATGAAATGGGACAATGTATTCTGGAATTAAGAGCATTCTCCCAGCAACAATTGGAGAGTGATACGAATGTCAGGGGAGTTGACCAGGTCAGCACTTTTCTGCCAGCCTGGCAGGAAGTTGAAAACGCCTGGCAGGCTGGGGATTATCTGCAATGTTTGACTGGGCTGGTACATATCCGAACAAAAATCCTGAACCGACTGGTAGGTAAGGACAGCAGTATTACGAAAACCAATCTGACGGTTTGGAGAGATGCCTATGACACTTCATTAAAGTGGGTGGATAAAGGAATTGATCCGGAATTAGAAGAAGAAATTAATCAGGCGTTGCAACTGCTGAAAGAAGTTTATTTAATAACACTGGATCACTACCAGGCTTTATTATCCAACCAGAATGCACTGGATTTTGATGATCTGGAATATCGAGCTTTACAATTATTAAAACTGCCTGAAATTGCTCAAAAATGGCAGGAGAAGGTGGATGCGCTGCTGGTGGATGAATTCCAGGATACCAACCAGCGCCAGCGGCAACTGGTGGATGCCTTGACGGCTGGAAAACCCGGTGGATTATTTGTGGTGGGGGATGCCCGTCAATCTATCTACCGTTTTCGGGGGGCGGATGTGAGCGTTTTTCGTGAAATACAGCGGGAAGTTGCACGCGCGGATGGATTGGTTTGTGAACTGGATGAAACCCATCGTACACATTGCACTTTAATGCGTGCCATGGACGGTATTTTGGCCCCGCTGATGGGCACTGAGCTAAACGAAGCCAAACCTTTCCATGTGCCTTTCACGAAAATGAGCCCGGTTCGGGATGGTTCCCCGCCACATGTCAATGAACCTTTTTTGGAAGTGTTGATCGGAGCCGGCAGTGATTCGGAAGAAGGTCGCTTATTGAGCGCAAACCTATTGGCGGAAAGGTTGGTGGCTTATAAACAGGCTGGAGAAATAAAAGACTGGAAAGATGTCGCTCTGCTGTTTCGTGCAGCGAGTGGCTTTCCGGTTTATGAGCAGGCTTTTGAATCTGCTGGAATTCCATTTGTTACCATAGCCGGGAGCGGGTTTTATGATCGACCGGAAATTCGCGATTTATTAAACTTGTTGCGCGCTCTGGCAGACCCGTGGGATGATCTGGCCATGGTTGGTTTTTTACGATCACCAGCGGTGGGCGTGAGCGATCGAGGGATTACTCTATTGCGTTGGCCTTCAGCGATGGGTGAAGCCGTACCTTTACGGCAGGCTATCACAATAGATTGCCCGGAGTTGTCGCCGCGGGATTTGCAGGCGGTTGGCAGGGCGCAGCATTTATTGACTGAATTTGAAGGTCTGGTGGGAAAAATCCCGGTCGCTGCGCTGTTGCAACGTCTGATTGAGCGCAGTCACTATAGGATCATATTGGCTGGTGCTGCTGATCGCGGCTGGCGAAATATAGAGAAATTATTAATGGATGCGTACGCCAGCCAAAAAACCAGTGTCCACGCCTATCTGGAGTATGTACAGAAAATCCGTGATAGCGGAGTGCGCGAAGGGGAAGCTGCCGGAGGAGCTGAAGATGCCTTGCAATTGATGACCATCCACAAATCCAAAGGACTGGAGTTCTCCTGGGTTGTCCTGGCAGATGCCAGCCGCAGACCCTTTGCAGGGGTTGAGCGCTGGTCTCTGGTGGATGAGCTGGTATCAATCCATCCCGACCGGGTGGATTACAAGCCATTCCTGGCACGTTACATAAAAGAGCTGGATTCCGAACGGGAGGATGCGGAAACCAGACGCTTATTGTATGTGGCTTGCACGCGCGCCATGGACAAGCTGATTATCAGTGGTCATTTCTCGCAATATAAAGAGAAATTTACTGCAAATGGCTGGCTGAAAGAAATCTTGAATTTATTTGACTACGACCCGGATCTCCTGGTAGTGAGCCCACCAGCAGCTCCCATCCAATTGGCGGGTGGTGAGCGGCTGAGGTTGCAGATTTCTTCCCAAATGGCTGCATTCGCTCCTCAGGTGATGGATATTGTAGAGGAACAGAAAATTCCATGGAGTGCCATGTTGGCAGGGGACGAACCGGAAGGGAGCCAACCCGCTACAGCTGAAACAGAAACGAACCAGTTTATTTTATTTGACCGGCCGGAAAAATTTCCATTGTGGGTGGGTATGTTGCTGCATGACGCCGTTCATCACTGGGAATACCCTCATCCAGAAGCTTTGCAACAATTCCTTGAACGATCCGCCTTAGAGATGGGAATTTTGGAAGTGGATCAACGCCAGCGTGCCATACAACAGGCACAGCAATATCTTTGGCGTTTACAGGAACATCCCATTTATAAGGAGATCAATCAGGCAAATAAGCGTTACCATGAAGTTCCGTTTGAAAACTTAAATGAGCCGCAGAACGAAAGGGGACGACTGGATATTCTCTACCAAACAGAAGATGGCTGGAAAATCATCGATTTTAAAACGGACAGCCTGGGACAACTATCAGACCTGGATGAGGAGCGACGCTGTGCTTACCGGGCTCAACTGTTACGCTATCAGAATTCAGTCTACCAGCAACTCAAAGAAATGCCGGCAGCGCAATTTTGTTTCCTGAATTGTGGAAATGCGATCCAACTTGTCAATCTGGAAGATTTTTAAATGAAACTTTGAAATGGAACTGGTTTCAATCAAATTAAATTTCTAAAAAATGATTAAAAAAATATTGACAAATCCTTTTAAGCGTTGTAAAATAATTTTATCATTAAAATAAATTTTAGCGATAAAAAAGGGCCGCTATGGGAACAATAAAAAGAGAAGGCGTATTCATCATCAATGATCTGGAAACACTTAAAGTGGTCGCAGACCCGGTGCGTAACCAGATTCTTGAAGTTCTTGAGAAAAAACCGCAAAATGTGAAAGAAGTGGCAGATAAACTGGGATTAGCGCCGAGTAAATTATATTATCATTTCAATATGCTGGAAAAAGTTGGTTTGATCAAAGTGGTGGAAACCAGACAGGTTGCTAACCTGATCGAAAAGTATTATCATACAACCTCCAGTTTCATCGATATTGATCATAATCTGCTCAACTTTTCCACCGTTGAGGGGAAAGAGAATATGTTCACGATGGTTACATCTACCATTGATACCACCCGGGAAGACCTGTTGCGCAGCTTGCAGGCACGCTCATTACAATTGGAACAGGGCGTGGCAGGGAAATTGAGATCTGTCACCCTATCCCGATATATCAGTAACATGACCGATGAAAAAGCAGATGAATTCCATAAACGTCTGGAAGGGTTATTGGAAGAATTCATCGACAGCGACACGAAAGACCCTGAGCAACAAACCTTTGCAATGACAATCGCAATGTACCCAAGTTTTTATTTTCGTGATTTGAGCAAGGAAGAGTAACACTAATCGATTTCTGACTCATTATTTTCTAACATTGAAGCCATCATACCTGATTTATTTTTCTTAGCAAGGATGGAAGAATGACTGTTAGGAAAGAACCACAAAATATGCGCACGTTCGTCACCATCTGGATCGGACAACTGGTTTCGATTGTGGGTTCAGGCTTATCCAGTTTTGCTCTGGGGGTCTGGATTTTTCAACAAACAGGCAAAGCTACTCCCTTTGCTCTTACTGTGCTGTTTGGTAACTTACCGGCAGTCTTACTTGGCCCATTGGCTGGTTCATTGGCTGACCGCTTCAATCGGAAGAAGATTATGTTGCTCGCCGATGCTGCCGATGCGCTGGTTACACTTACAGCTTTCCTGTTGTTAATAACCGGGCATTTGGAAATCTGGAATATTTACCTGATCGTCATTGCTGGCTCTATCTGTGGCGCTTTCCAGGAACCAGCTTTTAATGCCTCTGTGGTCATGCTGGTGCCAAAAAAGGATCTGCAACGCGCGAATGGTCTTTCGCAGACCAGTAATGCCATGGGGAATTTGGTACCACCTCTGCTGGCAGGCTTATTGTTTGGTTTGATTGGTTTGCAGGGAATTTTTCTGATCGACTTCATCACCTACTTTGTAGCCCTGGGCACATTGATCATTGCGCGCATTCCTCAACCGGAACGAATTGAACCACCAGAAAAGGTCAGCCAATGGCGGGAAGCAATGGCGGGATGGCGCTATCTGCGTCTCCATGGTGGACTGCTGGGGCTGGTATTTTACTTTGCCGTCGTCAATTTTATGATCAATTTTGCAGTTGTGTTGACAGGACCGATGGTTCTGGCAAAATTCTCTCCAGCAATTCTAGGCTATGTGCAAACAGCTGGCGGTGTGGGCATGCTGATCGGCAGTATTTTGCTTTCTATCTGGGGCGGGCCAAAAAAGAAAGTTATTTCCATCATGATTTTTGTCAGCATCGCCAGCCTGGGGCTGGTTGTGGCAGGGCTGCGACCAAATGCATTCATTATGGCCATTGGTTATTTTATATTGTTGTTGCCAATACCGTTATCCGCAGGCTCCAGCCAGGCAATCTTTCAGATCAAAGTACCATTGGATTTACAGGGGCGGGTGTTCGCCATGCGCAGTATGATTTCACGTTCTATGATGCCAATCGCGTTCCTGTCCGCAGGTCCACTGGCTGATTTTGTATTTGATCCCATGTTGCAGGAGGGGGGCTGGCTGGCCAATACCATTGTCGCTCAGATTGTAGGCGTTGGGCCGGGGCGTGGCATCGGACTGATTTTCATCATCGCTGGCTTGGGCAGCATCATCGCAACCTGGCTGGTGTATGCCAATCCGAAAATCCGTCACCTGGAAAGCGATATCCCGGATGTGGTCAAAGATTCGGATGTCGGCGAGGAGGAGACACCGCCATTGGCAAATGAAGCTGCTGATGCGGTGCAACCCCTCTAACTTTTAAACCTTATCGCAAAAAAAGACTAACACTATCCACACTACTTCTTAACACTTTCTAAACATGCGCCTTGTATTATTGTGAACATAAGCAAGTCAATATTACAAAAGGAGTATGAAATGAAAAAGAGCTTAATTGCCGTATTCGTGGCAGCAGTGTTAGTAGCAAGTTTTGGTGTAGTCGGTAGTGTTTATGCGCAAGGTGGAAATCCGAACCCTGGTAGTGGTTATGGGGTAGCAACCCGACAGCAATTGCAGACAGAAGATGGTTCAGGTCTTTATCATGACGAAATCATGGCTGCCTTTGCTGAAGCACTGGATATGACCGTTGAAGAGATTGAAGCAAAAATTGCTGAAGGTTTCACCATCGTTGAAATTGCACAGGCTGAAGGTTTATCACTGGAAGAAATCAGAGCTTTGATGCCGGTTGGCAACTTTGGTGGACGCAGTGAAGGCTGGATGGGTCGTGGTTTCATGGCAAATGGTGAGAACGCTGAATTTGCACAAGGACCTCTCTATCTGGGGGATGGCACCTGTCTCGAAGATGGACAGCCCGTCCGAGAATTTGTCAACCAGATGGGGATGGGGCGTGGTCGAGGGCGGTAAGAAGTAAATAATCAAATAACCAAAACTAATAAAGCGGATTTTACTCCGCTTTATTAGTTTTGAAGTGAAGTTTTTTATCGAGATAATCCAACCAGCGATCTTGTGGGGGAATGATGTTGGGTAGATTATCGATTGGTGCCCAGAATGGCTCAAATGTATGGTAATCAGTATATACCTCCCATTTTTCAGGCGATTGGCCGGTGAATTTCAAATGATAGAAATGCCTCTCGAATTCATTGGCCAGAAACTCATTCGCTACCCAGCCGGTGATCTGCATACTGATGTAGTTAGGATCAGGCACCTGATCGTATTCGAGATAAGTGATCTGTGTAAAGCCGGATTCTTTCCTGTGGATCTTTACATAGATGGTAAATTTGATCTGTATCCAATCACAACTGGTAAGATCGGGACGTGAATAGACTGTCGCAGGTGCATTAATAATCTTTTGGTCGTTTGGGGAGGTTTCAATCTTTGTGCCAAGCAAGGATAGGATTTCCACCTCATTCAGACCGGTTTCTTCCTGCACTTCGCGAATTACAGCTTTTTCGGGAGATTCATTTGGTTCAACTGTCCCGGCTGGGATCTGGATGCCAGCGTAAGGGTGCTTAAAGAGCAATAATTCCAAACCATGGTCCGTCTCTCGGGTTACGAAGGCAGTCACTTTCTCGATCTTTGTCATATTCTCTCCTATTTCTGAGTCAAATTCTACACTTGTTTTACCTTCTTATCTTCCAACGGCAGCTTGAGTTTAAAAGTCGATCCCAAGCCTGAGCGAGGGCTGGTGAAAGTGGTGGTTCCCCCATGTGCTTCTACCAAGTGCTAGGAGATGGTCAGGCCGATACCGGAACCACCAGTTTGTGCATTTTAGCCATAAAAGCTACCTCCAAATTTCTTGATTATTTCAATCTTACTTTAAAATTGTAATCATTTAGTCAAAGGAATTAGGTTAATTCGTACTACAACATAATCTAAAAGATCAGCTTTCGTGTACAATAAATATAACAATTGAAAGGAGACTTATTATGCTGGTTGGTGAAAGAATGACTCGTCCGGTTTTATTTGTTGCTCCGGAAATGCCCGTTCAGGATGCATTGGCTCAGATGCGCAAAGAACGCGTCAGCCGCTATCCGGTTTTGAAAAAAGGGAAGCTGATTGGCATCGTTTCGGAAGACGACCTGTTGAACGCCTCCCCTTCGGATGTCACTTCATTATCCGTTTGGGAAGTGAACTATTTATTGAGTAAGATCACAGTGGAACGGGTGATGACCAGGGAAGTGATCACTGTTACGGAAGACACCCCGCTTGAGGAAGCTGCCCGTATTATGGCGGATCAGCGTATCGGCGGTATCCCGGTGATGCAAGGGGAGGATGTGATCGGAATGATCACGCAAACAGATATCTTCAGGGTCTTTTTGGAGATGTTGGGAGGCCGACATCCTGGATTCCGTGTGGTGGCGATGGTTAAAAATGAGCCAGGGCTTTTACATAAACTCACCAAGGCTATCGACGATGCCGGTGGTAATATCATTGCCCTGACCACCTATGCCGGCCAGGAGATTGAAGGCGGCGAAATTACCATGAAAGTTGACCAGATTGAAGAAGGCAGCCTGCGAAAAGCCCTGCAACCTTTCGTGCATGAAATCAAGGACTTCAGGGAGGTTAAAGTCTAATTCCGTTAATTCGCATGGTTGAAAATCTCCTCTGTAATGATAAGGGGAGATTTTCTTTCTTAAGTAGCCCTCAATCCTCTGGAATTTGCTCCAACCCTGTTTAATTCTATCGAATGCTCGGCCGCTTATCTCCCTACCAATGCAGCGTACTTTCAGGGATAAAGGCTGGCAAACGATTTGTTCAAATGGTTCAAGAATGATGTAGATCTGAAATAATCCTTACAGTTTTCTTAGGTGGTGAAATCAATCCAGATATTTTTTTGCAGTAAAATAAAAAACGCTATACTTAACAGGGTTATACATGAGTAATTATCCAAAAAAGTGAACTACCATACTTCAAGAATTTTTATAGCGGAATCCCTGAAATATTCTGAGAAAAATTGGAATTATCCAGAATACATCGTGGAATTATTTATCAGCAATGCAAAAAATCATTAACATTCTATTTCGATCAGGAGACGCGCTCATGAAAACAGTATTAAAAGTGCTACTTTTGTTTGCCATTGTATTGACAGTCAGTAGTATGGCGTTACCATTTACTTCCGCTCAAACATTGCCACCGCCGGAGTCCATCCGGGAAGGTGAGTATTTATTAATGTTGCCGATGCCAGACCTAAAAGGTATCGATATTCCACCATTGAGAAGTCGTTCAGAGGTAGAACGGTATGCTGCAAGCTTGCTGGTAAAACAGGCAGCTCCTTTGATAAACGAACTGCAAGCGCTAAAAGATCGCGGTCAGGTGGGGGATTTTGAACTATTACCGGAACAGCAGTCCGTTCTGATTCATGGTAATTACACTGACAGTCAAGCGCAGTTTTCCCAGCTCTCCGGGGTAGAAGCACTTACAGCGGTAAAAGAGGAAAACACTTGTGGAATAGATCGTTTTGCTGCGCTGCAGGAACAGATATACAGCATCAGTCATACTCAGGATTTTTTGGAAGGGTATGAGAGAAAGCCCTCCCAAACTGAAATTATTATTCCGTATCGTGACGGATTTTACGGGAGCGTAATCCTTGGTTATACAATACCTTCCGTTGAGGTTACCTTACGCGTCATACGGGATGGAGTACCGCTGGGCGTCGAACAAACGATGACCAGCACTTCAGACGGTGAATTTATTTTTTTCCCTGATTATTTAAATTGTCTTGGATATAATTGGATATTACAGGCCGGTGATGTGGTGGAAATTACCGCTGCTGGGAAAACCACCAGCACTACAGTGGTAAATCTGAACTTTTGGGTTGATCCCATCAGCAATCAGGTGACGGGTATCACCGCTCCGGGAAAATCAATAGAAATCAATCTGGACGTGCCCCAAGCTAATTTTTGTTCCAGAAAAGAATATGTAAAAAACACATTAAGTGACGAAGCCGGTAACTTTAATATCGACTTTTCAGACCAGGTCGACTTCAATAATGCTTCAAGTGCAATAATCATTGTCAGCGGGGATAATGGTCATTCGATTATTAACTTTCAAAGTTCATATGGAATCAATGTTGGGATCGATTCCGGTTATATAAATTTGACTTTAAAACCAGATACGGATTACACGGTAAACATTAAAAGATCGGATGTAGTCATCACCTCATATAGCCGAACCACTGGTTTTGATGGGAATGATGAGTTTTATTCGAGCGAAACGTTGCAGGCCGGGGATGTGATTACCGTTCAGGGCGGTGGCAGGACATTAACATACACAGTGGCAACTTTTTCAGATTATTATGTAGATGTAAATTCTCACCAATTAACTGCCAAAACAGACCCCGGGAGGAAAATAAGCGCATCTTTCAACCATCGAGATTATGCGTGGGGCTATTTACAAAACGGCTGTTCTTCTTCCTTAAATTGTGCCAGCGCTACTGCGGATAACAGTGGTGCGTTTACTCTCAATTCTTCACTAGTCTTGTTGCGGGGTGATTATGTCGATCTATCCATCTATGATCAAGATGGAAATTCTCAAAACCATTGGAATATTACTTCCTCGGCAATCATTGCTGGTGCTGGTAAGTCTTTTTTGGTAGGCTTTTGGGGTTCACCAGATCGAGACTTAACGATTATTATCAAGAACAGCAGTAATGAGGAAAAAGGGAACTATAACCTTGAATTCTGGAATAGTGTTAGCTTTCAAATTAACTTTTCTCCGATGATCCTGGAAGTAGGAGATATTATTACGGTGACCGATGGCATCCATACCGAAACAATGAGCGTGCCTGATTTGCATGTTGAATTGAATAAAGACACGGACCAGCTTACCGTTGATGCGCCCAGCGGCAATGCAGTTATTTATTATTGGGATGATAACCCACGGGAAGATACTTCAACCGAGATATGTTCAGAATGGCAAATCATTAATGATGGAATTGCCATCCCGTATGATGACGTCAGCAGCCAGGATTATGCGTTAATTACTTTCCGTGGTGCAGATGGGCATTACACCTATCAGCGAGTCCACGCCGCCAGTTTGAATGCCAGTTATGAGGGACATATTTATGGTTATACGATGACTCCCAACCAGAATATGGAAGTGAATTTACTGGATGGCAGTACTGTTTTAGAAACAAAGACGAGCATATCCAGTTCATTCGGAAACTATGAATTCGATTTTGATACTGATCTCATTGCGGGATATCGCATCCAGGTAAAAGCAGATACGACGGAAGAGATGATTGTTCCCACAATTACTATTAACCGCGACACAGGCGAAAACCGTTTATATGGAAACTCCCCGCCTGACCAGCCGTTGTTTCTTAGGCTTCGAAACCGCTCGCTATATTCTTCGGACTATATAGCTAAAAGCGTAACCGCTGATGCCAGCGGAAATTATTCGGTACCGTTTGCAGGTGATTTATTTGACAATTGTGAGCTCGCAGATGTCGGTGGGCAATGTGTGGATGTCAATTTTGAGTATTATGATGTCAATGAATTTGAGTATTATGGTGTCGAGTATTTATCAACAAATGTAGAACCAGATGTATGGGAGGACAATAACAGTTTCGATAGCGCTAAGATGTACAGCGGTTATCAACAACATACTTTCCACGAGGGCGATACACAAGATTGGATCAAGCTGACAGTCAACCCTGCTGATGTTGGAAAACCCTATTACTTGATGACCACCAATCTGGGGCGTACGATGGATACGGTTTTACATCTCTATGATCGTGACGGTGTAACCGAACTTGCCAGTGATAATAACAGTGGAGGCCTATATGCCTCACAAATTTATTGGATACCTGATAAAAGCGGAACATATTACATACTGGTTGAACCCAGGTATCCAAAGGACGTAGATAATTGTGGTGCAAGCTACGATTTCGTTATCGTCCGCAGTAAAACCTGGCTACCTTTGATCGCTAGATAATATCACCCAATATAAATGGGGCTGCCAGAACTTCTGGCAGCCTCTGAATTTTTAGGATTTATTCAAATCTCACTTAATCACCCATGGAGTCCACTATGATAAAACCAATACACGCCATTCTGATCGGTGTCGGCAACCGCGGGGCGCAGAGTTATGCCCCTTACGGTTTGCAGCATCCGGATGATTTGAAATATGAATCCGTAGGTGGTTTGCTGGTAAAAAAGACTATTTCGTATCTTTGATACATCCATCCACAATCTCTATCACCTGATCGGCGATCTCTTCTACCAGGGGATTGTGTGATGTGATCAGGATCGTGATCCCTTCGTGATCCACCAGGCGGCGGAAAAGCGCAAAGACCTGCTGGGTTGTGGACGTATCCAGTTCACCGGTCGGTTCATCGGCTAAGATGAGTTGGGGATGATTGGCGATGGCGCGTGCAATGGCTACCCGTTGTTGCTGCCCGCCGGAGAGTTCATTCGGACGCGAGTGTGCCCTGTTTCCCATGCCTACCGCCCGTAAGGACTGGTATGCGCGTCGCTGGTTTTTCTGCGGGTCACCGCCTGCCAAACGCAGAACCAACTCCACATTTTCAATGGCTGAATAAGTGGGAATTAAAGCAAAGGATTGAAACACAAACCCAATCTGATTGCGCCTTAACCACACCAATTCATCTTCCGCAAATGTACTGATGGGTTTGCCCTGAAAGAAAATTTCACCACTCGTTGGCTGGTCCAGCCCCCCTAAGAGATTCAGCAAAGTGGTTTTACCCGAGCCAGATTTCCCCTTGAGGGCCACCAATTGCCCGGCCTGGATCGACAGATCAATATTCTGCAATGCCTTGACCTCGCCGCCGGCTGTGAAAAAGGATCGCGACAGGTTCTCAACCCGCAACAATTCAGGCAATAATCCGGATGTCATTTTTTCCTCGACTGCAACAGGTTGATAAATCTTTGGGCCAGCGATACTTTCAGAGCCTCTTCCAGTGGTTCTTCTTCCATATAAATTGATTGCTCAAGCGACAAACGCTCACCATTCAGCGCTGAACGAGCATGCCCCTCCACCGGTTTGAGCAATATGCCTTCTGCTTTGACTTCAACCCTGACCCGACCCCCAATATTCAGTCTTTCCAGCATGTCTGATGGGATCTGTACCCTGCCGCTATTGTCCAGCATCAACAATTCTTCATAATCCGCACTGGTATACGCCAGGAGGTCATGCGCTTCAACCCCAGACGTAATCCGCACAGTCTCGGTGCTGGTTTTTCCATCCCGAATCAAGACCACCCGATCAACATACTGGCTGATTCCCGGATCATGCGATACGATGATGATGGTCGCTCCCAATTCTCGGTTGATTTTTCTTAAAATTTCATAAATTTTGATGGAATTGGCCGTGTCCAACTCACCGGTGGGCTCATCCGCCAGGATCAGGTTTGGCTGGTTCGCCAGAGCAACCGCGATGGCAGTACGCTGCTGTTCTCCCCCGGAGAGTTGCCCAGGCAAATGATGCAACCGGTCGCCCAGCCCGGTCATTTCCAGTAGTTGCACAGCCCGCTGGCGACACTGATCCTCCGCAGTGCGATTAATCCGGATTGGCATTTCCACATTTTCCAAGGCACTCAGGTAGGGTGTTAGATTACGGGTCGTTTGTTGCCAGACAAAGCCGACCTGCTGAAGCCGATAGGTGTTCAATTCTTCTTCGCTCATTTCCAACAAATTTGAGCCTGCTACCAGTACTTTTCCCGCGGAGGGATGATCCAACCCGCCCAGGATATTTAACAGGGACGATTTTCCCGAGCCGGATTCACCTACAATGCCGATCATCTCGCCCTGCGCCACAGTCAGATCGAGACCTTGCAAAGCGACGACCTCAATCCCCTTATGATAGCGGGATGCCGTAGAGGAATAAATCTTTACCAGATTCTCACAGGTAATTAAATCGTCCATTACTGCCCTATCACCCGTTGACCTTCTTCCAACCCGGAAACAATTTCCACTCGATCATTCGCCTTCAAGCCCAAGACCACATTCACCCGCCGTTGAATACCTCCACTTTCTACAAACACGAAGTCCTGCCCCTGAAAGGAGCGAATAGCTGCCGGAGGCAACCAGAGCACATCCTGGCGGGCATCGACCTTGATCAGGATCGTAGCGGCATCCCCCAATCGCAGCACATCCTCATTCTCAGTCAATGAGATCTGCACGGCCTTACTTCCAGAGGAAAGCTCGCTAGCCGAGGTTAAACTTAAAGGCACGTTGCTGATTGTAGCTGCATATTCCTCTCCCTGCCGTGAAGAAAGGCGTACCACGGCTGGCATGCCTACCGCCAGCTTGTTGAGATCTTCTACTCCAGGAATGGACATCAACACCAATTCTGCCGGATCAGCCAGCGTGATCACCGCCTGGAAAGCGCGTACCTGGCTGCCTGGGACGATGCTTAACGAAAGCACCTGACCATTGAAGGTAGCTATCAGTTCGATGTTTTCCAATATTTTGGTTGCCAATGTCAGGCGTGTTTCGGCGTCTTTTAATACCAGTTCCGCCAGGCGGATTTCGGTAGAACCGCCCTCTTCATTCCAGAATTCCTCTTCGGCCAGGGCTTTTTCATAATTTGCCTGTGCCAGTGCCAACCTGGCATCTACCAGGTCAAGATCGGATTGGGTACCTTTGCCTTCTGCCCAGTCCAAATTCATCACCGCGCGGGTATAGGCCTGGCGTGCATCCAGTAAATTCTGCAGGAGCATCTGGCGAGTGGCATCTCCTTCTGCTCTGCCGGCCACGTCGTCAAAAGCGGACTGGGCATCATTAAGCGCTTTCAATGCTGCTGCCACATTCCCACGCAATTGCTCGAGCTTTAACCCATCTGTGACGCGCGGATATTGCATGGCTGCCCTTTCATTCTTCGTTTTTTCCAGTTCGATCTGCGCTTCCAGAACCGCAATTTTTGCCTGGGCGGCCTGAATAGGGGCATCCTGTTTTGCCTGTTCCAGTTTTAACCTGGCTTGCTCATAGGATAATTCCGCACCTGCTACGTCGGCCAGGTAACGCTCGGGTTCATCCAGGCGCGCGAGAACCATGCCGGTTGTGACCCAATCTCCATTCTGCACCAGAACCTCTTTGACAAAGCCATCCGCCCGAAAGT
>JAVEYK010000009.1:0-67338 GCA_034003505.1 Anaerolineaceae bacterium
GCTATGGATTCTTTCCGCATTTTTTGTTTGAAGTCAGTGAGCGGGATGTTGAAAAGAAACTGGCTGCGTTAGCGGAATATAAAACCTATTCCAGCCGCTATTATTTTGATTCTCAAATTACCCGGGCGACCATGATCCGTCATGGTGCTCTGGCAGAACGACCATTTGCGGAAGGATTTGATCTAATACGGGTTGTAGCTCAATTCGGTGAAGATAATTCTTTTTAAGTTGTAGAAAAAAAGAGAAAAAAATAATTGAGGGTATTCCACACTCACCCAGCCATTGATTAATTTTCAGGGATACCGATCTCAATTTGGTTGTCAATTATTCGCGTGGGAAAATATCGGGTTGGCTCAACCGCCGGCAGGGTTAATGCGCGTCCATCGCGCACATCAAAGCGAGCGCCATGTCTGGGACAAATAATTTCAAATCCCTCAATTTCGCCCTCCCCTAAGGGTCCATTGTCATGGGTGCAGCGATCTTCAAGAGCATACACATCTCCGGCGATGTTGAAGATAACGATAGACATATTATCTATTTCTAAAAAAATCCGTTCTCCTGAGGGTAATTCATCCAGTGAGACCACCGGATAGAATTCGTACACTTCTTCCTGCCCCATAGTTTATATCTCCAATAATTCATCTTCTATATTACCAATACCATATAGACCGGCTTTGAGCACTTTTAACGATAACAATGCACACTTCAATCTGACGGGTCCTAATTCAATACCCAAAAGGTCTAAAACCGTTTCTTTGGTCATTTTTTTTACCTCATCTAACGGTTTGCCAATGATTGTTTCCATCAATAAATCAGCACTGGCCTGGGATATCGCACAACCATGACCACTGAAAACTGCTTCGGTGATCACATCATTTTCATCTACACGCAAATCCACTCGAATATGATCACCACATAATGGATTTTCATCTTCATATGTAAAATCATTCGGATCTAAAGTGCCTTTATAGGCAGGGTTTTTGTAGTGTTCAACTATTAATTCTCGGTAAAAATCATCCATGGTAATTCCTAATTATGCAAACATTTCATTAACGTGTTGTAATCCAATCGCCAACAGGTCAACTTCTTCAAAGTCATTGTAAAGATAAAAACTCGCCCGACTGGTGGCTGGGATTCCAAATTTTTCATGTAAAGGCATTGCGCAATGATGCCCCGCACGAACTGCAATTCCATAATGATCCAGAACCTGGGCCACATCATGTGGGTGAATGAATCCCATTTCGAAAGAAATCACCCCGCCTCTCTCCGGTACCGCCGGGCAAAAAACCTTTAAGTTTTCAACCTCTTGTAATTTCTTCAAAGCATATTGTGTGATTTCTCGTTCGTGCGCAGCAATATTGTCCATTCCAATAGCAGACAAATAATCAATTGCTTTTCCGAAACCGATTGCCTCTGCAATTGCAGGCGTTCCTGCTTCAAATTTATGGGGTAAGTCGTTTGCTTTAAAAGATCTTAAATGCACTTTCTTAATCATGTCACCACCCCCTAAAAACGGGGGCATTTCCGCCAATAATTTTTCCTTACCATACAGCGCGCCAATACCAGTCGGACCGACCATTTTATGAGCCGAGAAAACATAAAAGTCGGCATCCAGATCTGTGACATCCACAGAAAAATGAGGAACAGACTGGGCCCCATCGATTAAAACCAATGCACCTGCATCATGAGCTTTTTGGACTATTTCTTTCGCCGGGTTTACTGTCCCTAAAACATTCGACATATGCGTGAAAGCCACCAATTTCGGATTTTTATCCAATAAAAGGTCGTAAATGGATAAATCCAATTCTCCATTTTCTGTGACCGGTATAAATTCCAATACCAGGTCCTTTTCTTCTGCCAACATTTGCCAGGGCACCAGGTTAGAATGGTGCTCCATCTCGGATAATATAACCACATCACCTGGATGCAGGAATTTTCTTCCCCAGGTTTGTGCTACCAGGTTAATTGATTCGGTTGCATTGCGAGTGAAAATAATCTCTTTGGTGCTATGGGCATGAATAAAACTTGCCACTTTTTCGCGAGCTGATTCATACATTGCCGTCGCTTCTTCTGCCAACTGGTGGATTCCACGATGAATATTGGCATTATTCATCATGTAATATTGTTGCATCACATCCATGACCACACTCGGCTTTTGTGCAGTGGCAGTTGAATCCAGATAAACCAGCTTAACGCCTGGTCTTACTTCTCGATTTAAAATTGGAAAATCTGATTTTATTTTCTTAATATCGTAATTCATTCAAGACCTTTCGTAAATGAATTTATTCTCCGCTGGGAACAGGTCTTTTCCTGGGTTTTCGAATTTGACCGGAGGTTTGTGGAAACCACAAAATGTGATCCGGGACCATCCACCCATCTGTAAGGTAAACATTCGCCCGAAATTGAACTGCTACCATTTTGGGATCGGTTTGAACGACGATTCCACGCAACCACCCGCGTACCCGTTCCCCTTTACGATCATGATCACATAAAACCTCAACAATTTCACCAACTTCAAACACATACTCCGGGTCTGGTGGTCGCATGAAAGGAGCTGCCATATTATCCTCCAAATTTTTGATTAATCAATTAATTTTAGCACAAAGATGAACCTCTTCGATCGAAATTCATCACTTGAAAAATAAAATCATTGACTAACGATAAAGGATCCCATTTTATCTGCAATTGCTTTTTGGAAGCGATGTTTGACGCCTTCAAATGGTATCCGTTGCATAATAGGATCAAAGAAACCTTCAACAATTAATTTTTCAGCATCCTGCCTGTCAATGCCCCGTGCCATTAAATAAAAGATCTGCTCTGCATCGATTTTTCCAACCGTTGCGCCATGTGTACACCGCACATCATTTGCCAAAATTTCCAAACCTGGTATTGAATCAGCGCGAGCTTGTTTGCCTAATAAAAGGTTGCGATTTGCCTGATAACCGTCAGTCTTATCCGCACCAGGGGCAACATAAATCATTCCTTGCCAGACTGAACGGCTTTCATCTACCAACGCCCCTTTAAACAAAAGGTCACTGGTCGTGTTAGCTGCCAGGTGATTTTGTTGGGAATCGTAATCCAGATGTTGGTTATCATCTGTAAAATAAAACCCTGACATCTTACCAACAGCCCCTTTGGAGATTAAGTCTAATTCTGCGAAGTTCTTGGTTAGATGGCCGCCAATTGCGCCAAAAATCCAGTCCAACATTCCATTTCGATCAACCTGCACCCGCTCGTGTGTAAAATTCCAGACATGTTTTCCCAATGATTGCAATTCCACAAACCTGAAATTTGCTTCCGGACCAACATAAATCTCAATATTATTCGTGATTAAACTCTGACCCTTTGACTCTGTTTGCGAGGCAAATTCAAGTACGTAAGTAGCCGATGCACCCTGTTCCAGATATGCAACAATGTGTGATATTTGAGCAAAATCCAATTCCGCTCCCCAAATCAAGCTATGTAGAGGCGTATCGATGATTACATTCCTGGGAACATACAGAAAAACGCCGTTCTGTGCCAAAGCCCCGGTCAAAGCTGAGAATTTGCCTTCTTCCGGTTTTACAATCTTGCCAATTGCTTTGGCTAATAATTCTGGATGTTGTTTTTCAGCGGTTAGCAGATCACAAAACACAACACCTTTCTTACTCAATTCTTCATCCAGACGTTGTGAGTATTCGTGTCCATAAAGAATAATTTGGCCACCATGATCTCCATCTGCAATTGGTTCTAATAAATTTTTTGGAATATCGCTGAAGGAGGATTTTTGATTTTCTTTCAATAGTTGAAAAGAATTCAACTTTAAACCGCGAATATCTGTGCGCCGCCAGGGTTCATCTCTTGTGGTTGGAATACTCGTATCCTGATAAACTTTCCATGCATGAGCGCGGAAAGAATCAATTTCATTATTTCCCGTCATGCGCACTTGATCTTTCGAAAACTCAAAATCTGAACTCTCAGATTTTCTTTTTGTTGATATAACAATAGGTTTTTTTATTACCATGAGGTGTTTTGATCCTTCCTAACCTGATTACCCGACGGAACCTTCCATTTGTAATTGGATCAGACGGTTCATTTCGACAGCGTATTCCATCGGTAATTCTTTAACCAGCGGTTCAATAAACCCGGATACAACCATTGTGGTGGCTTCTTCCTCGCTTAATCCCCTGCTCATCAAGTAGAAGAGCTGCTCTTCACCCACTTTAGATACGGAGGCTTCATGCCCGATACTGACATCTTCCTCATCAATTTCTATGTATGGATAGGTATCCGAACGGCTTTTGGGGTTCAACAACAAAGCGTCACAAACCACACTAGAGCGTGAATTCGTTGCCCCTTTGATGACTTTCAGTAAACCTCGGTAGGATGAACGCCCTGTGCCTCTGCTAATAGATTTAGAAATAACCTTGCTGCTGGTATTGGGAGCCATATGAATAACTTTTCCACCTGCATCCTGATGTTGACCATCAGAGGCGAAGGCAACTGATAATATCTCTCCATGAGCTCCATCACCCATTAAGTAGCAGGATGGGTATTTCATGGTTACTTTAGAACCCAGATTACAATCAACCCATTCCATCGTGCCGCCTTCCGCCACCATTGATCTCTGGGTTACCAGGTTATAAACATTCGTAGACCAGTTCTGGATGGTGCTATAGCGAACTCTTGCATTTTTCTTTACAACGATTTCGATCACACCACTATGAAGAGAGTCCGTTGTATAGGTCGGAGCCGTACAACCTTCCACATAATGAACCTGTGCACCTTCATCAGCAATAATTAAAGTTCTTTCAAATTGGCCGATATTGGCAATGTTCAAGCGAAAATAGGCTTGCAATGGGAGATCTACCTTGACGCCTTTCGGCACATAAACAAATGACCCGCCTGACCAAACCGCGCTGTTCAGTGCAGCAAATTTATTATCTTCAATCGGAATGACAGTTCCAAAATATTCTTTAAAAAGATCCGGGTGTTGGCGCAGCCCATCTTCAATACTTAGAAAAATCACACCTTGTTTTTCAAGATGCTCCTGAATACTGTGATAAACCATTTCGGATTCGTATTGCGCTCCAACGCCAGCCAGGAATTTTTGTTCAGCTTCTGGAATACCCAACTTATCAAATGTATCTTTGATATTTTCCGGGACATCATCCCATGATTTACTGGACATATCTGAAGGCCTGACATAATAAGTAATACTACTCAGGTCCAATTGAGAGATATCCGCTCCCCAATTGGGCATGGGTCGTTGCATATAATGTTTCAAGGCTTTTAAACGAAATTCCAACATCCAGTCTGGCTCTTTTTTCATTGCAGAAATTTGCCGGACTACTCCTTCATTTAATCCTTTCTCAGTTTTAAAAACGGATGTATCAGGATCACTAAATCCGTATTGGTATTCTCCTAATTGATCAAGGAATGCATCTTGAACTTTTTCACTCATGTTTAACCTCCTAATTCAATTGTGATGACTTTGAATTGGCTGTGTTAATTACCATTAACTTTTTCGCGAATCCAGTCATACCCATGTTCTTCGAGGTGTAATGCGAGATCACTTCCACCAGATTCAACAATTCTGCCATCCAGCATAACATGCACATAATCAGGCTTGATGTAATTTAAAATCCTTTGATAGTGTGTGATAATTACTACCCCAAGATCTGGTCCACCTAATGTATTGACACCATCCGCCACTATTTTCAGTGCATCAATATCAAGCCCAGAATCAGTCTCATCCAGGATAGCAATTTCTGGTTTCAGCATAGCCATTTGTAAAATCTCAGCTCTTTTCTTTTCGCCTCCAGAAAAGCCATCATTCAGATAACGACCTGCAAATGAAGAATCCATTTTGAGTAATTCCATTTTCTGCTTGACTTCTTTGCGAAATTCCAACAAAGGAACCCCTTTATCTTCAGGATTAACCGCTCGCCGGCGTGAATTCACTGCGGAGCGAATGAAATTTGCCACAGTTACCCCAGGGATGGCTACTGGATATTGAAATGCAAGAAAAATTCCTAAAATGGATCTCTCATTCGGATCTAAATCGAGAATATTAACATCTTTAAAATACACCTCACCTGCAGTTACTTCATAGGAAGGATGCCCCATCAAAGTATATGCAAGGGTGGATTTTCCTGTTCCGTTTGGACCCATAATGGCATGTATTTCACCTTTCGGTAAAGTAAAATTCAAGCCTTTTAAAATTTCTTTTCCATCTATGTTTACATGTAAGTTTTTTACAACCAATTCTGACATGAACCTATGAACTCCTTAATAAAAATTGAATTTCGTTGATGTTTTATCATCCACGAACTTGACAAAATTATATCACGCAAGATTAATTGGGTCAATATTTAATATAATAATCATAAATATTGACAAATTCATTTTATTTGTGATATACTGCCAGAAAAAAGAACGAAAACATGGTAACCAAATGAAGAGTACCAAAGATAAAATTTTACTATTCTTATTAAAAAATCCTAAATCGACGATTAATGATTTGGCCGATGCGGTAACGATTAACGCCATCTCGGTCAGACATCATCTGAATAATCTTCTCGCTGATGGACTGGTTTTATCAGAAGAAGAACGTCATGGTGTGGGACGTCCGCGTCTCGTGTATTCATTGTCTGATGAAGGACTTGAAAGGTTTCCCTCTCGTTATTATCGTCTGACGAATAGAATTTTAGATCGGTTTAAAGACACCCTATCTCCAGATGCACTGAAAAGCATTTTTTCTGAAATAGCCAAAGACATTGCATCCTCCCACCGCCAGACAATAAAAAATCTATCCCTGGAGGATCGTTTAAACTTTGTACAGGAATTACTGGACGAGGAAGGATTTAACGTTGAATGGGAAAAGAAAAATGATCATTACCTGATCCACGAAATTAGTTGCCCATATTTCCAGGTTGCACAATCACATCCTGAAGTTTGCACCCTGGATCAAACCCTTATCACAGAATTATTGGATATTCCCGCCAGCAAAATGCAATGTATTTTACGCGGGGATCAACGTTGTAGTTTTTTAATTCCACTTAAAAATCAATCGGAGACAATCGCATGAGTGATATACCTGGTTCCAACCGCCCAATCTGGCTCTCAGAAACAACTCATCCAGAATTAAGTGAAAAACTTAAAAAAGGACTGGAAGAAATCATCGATCCTGAAATCGGTTTCAATATTATTCAATTAGGGATGGTTCGCAATGTTACTATCGAAGAAAATCGAGCCATTGTGAGAATGATTCTGACTACGCCTTTCTGTCCATATGGCCCTGCGATGCTGGAATCAACACGCAAGAAAGCAGAAGAGATTTTAGAAAGGGAAACGTCCATTGATTTTGGCATGGATCCCTGGGATTTCTCGATGGTTGAAGAAGGCTTGATGGATGATTGGGGACTTTATTAACCCTGTAAGATCATTGCTTCAATCGTAGGCTTGTCTGTTGAAAACAAATTCGTGAGTTCTAAAGCCTGCTTCATTCGACCTTTAAAATGGATTTTCCCCTGCATATAAGCTTTTAAAGGATCCAATTCTCCAAGGAAAATTTTAAGTATGTCTTCGGTGCTGGCACTGAGGGTAAAGTCTGAATTATCAATCTTACCTTCCAAGACATCACATTTTTTATCGTGGATTCGTATCCCCCACTCGCCACCTTCAGAACCTGTTGCCAGAATCTGGATGTTAGCCCTTGTATTTTCAGCGTTCTCTGGAATAAAAATCTGCGGGAGTACGGTTATTAATTTTTGTATCGTAATATCTACCATTAATATCTCCAAAAATTTTATTGCGCCAATCATACCATGATACCTTTTTGGCATGCAGGATTATTTTCTTTTAATCACAAAGAAATAATTATTTTCTTCTTCATGTAAATTCACAGTAAATTTATTTTTATCAATCCAATGGATGATCTCTTCAGGTTTTAGAAAATGACTGCGCATTAACAATAATTTCTCCATCACGGCAATTAACTTGACTGGAAATTTCCGAATATCGGGTTCTTCTAAAATGAATGTGCCGCCTGGTTTAAGGACATTAAGAATGGCCAAAATTGCCTGTTGATGGTCTTCAACATGATGCAAAGTATCGACCATTATGACTGCACCAAAGGAATTTTTTTCAAGTGCTAAGGTTTCAACTTTGCCACAAACACATTCTATATTCCCCTTTTTATTCTTTGACTCCTTTAACATAGGGTGAGAAACATCATAAATGATGATTTTTCTAAAACATTTTTCCATTGCGTCGGCGATTCTGCCAGTTCCCCCACCAACATCCAATAGAGTTGACTCTAAACTAAAATCACATATCAATTTTTGCCAGGATATTTCATTTTTGGGTTTAATAATACGATCATATATTCTTGCCACCAGTTTAAAATCATCTCTCATCTTTTACCTCTAACCTATTTTTTCCAATTATAAACGAATAAATTATTCCCTATTGACAAAATAGATATTTTGTTCTATTATATTGATTAGAATTTTTTTTCTAATAAGGAGAATATCATGATCAATACCAACTCGTTCAGTTCTAATATCAAATCAAATTTAAATGATTGGTTCGCCAATAATCGTCTATCCCTGACCACAATGATTCTTTTGATCGGTTTAATTGCCTTTGAAATGTTTAATTACAGTACAACCGATTTTGCGCTGAAAGACCTTCTAGGGGATTTAAAATTTGCCGGATTTTATTGGGCGACAATTTTAGCAGTTGCCTTTTGCCTGATCGATTTTGCTGGAATTGCCCGTTTGTTTATGCCGGGTAATAAAATTGCGGATCTTAAAGAAGACTGGTTCCTGTTTGGCGCATGGTTCTTAGCAGCCACGATGAATGCGATTCTCACCTGGTGGGGTGTATCGATGTCAATCGTGAATCACTCCGTTGTAAGTTCAACGTTTATCGATTCTCAAACAATCCACCTGGTTGTACCTATTTTTGTTTCAATCATGGTTTGGGTCACGAGAATTCTCTTAATTGGGAGCCTTACACTTTCTGATCAAAGATCGGTCTCCAAGAAATCAACCCGTATCCAGCGGGCACCAGTTCACACTTCAATTTCTCCACGACAAAATTCTTTAGGCTCTACTTTGACTCCCCGAGGTGCAGGTATGCAATCCAAAGCCTCTTCTACTTCCTATCCAAAACAACCGAGATTTACAAATCGGCCTGATCCTGAATATGTTTCTGATCCAAGTAATGCAATTCAACAACCTGTATTTCAGGGTCGTAACCAAAACAATTCCCCGGTGAGAAGGTTCTAAATTTTCAAAAAATCGACACAAGCTGAAAATGCCTCATTTATTGTGGGAAAAATGATGGCATTTTCTTTTTTAAGTGCATCTATCTTGTTTTGGTTCGTTGATATTCCGTAAGCAAGCAATTTTATTTCCAACCCATCGCTCCTCAGAGACTCGCAGACACGGGCCAGAGATTGAATTCCAATCGTGGAATCTTCAAAAATACATAAATTTATGGGGGATTCAAACCTCGAGAAATGGTTTACAACCTCTACATGCTGTTTCTGTTTAATATACTTGTACGAAAAATTCAACGCATCTGTGACCTCTACCCCGCTGGAAACCAAAAGGGCTGTCATGGCATGAATAGGAGAAGGCTTTACAAATTGATCACCTGATTGATTGTTTAGTTCTCCTAAATACTCCAGTGCACCGAAACCAATACATTTAATTTGGTCCAGTTCCAGGCATTTTAATGCCAATTCTGCTTCTGGAAAATTTAGTTGTGATTTCTTTAAAGGCACCCCAGCTGGAAAAGCGGATGGTCTGGCTGTAATGACCGCTTGAAAAACATTGCTTTTTGCAGCAAAGCTGCGAATTTTATCTACATTTTCAGGCTTAATTAACGGAAGGTCATGTCTCATCAAATAAGGCTCGGATTCAAGAAATGGATCAAGGCCTGTAATATCATGAAATAAATCACTCCCCAGAGCCAAATTTTGGAAATACTGCAATATTTCTGATTGTTGAATATTTCTCGATTCAGCGAACCAATTATTGATTAACCAGGGTACTTTCGTGCGAACATCCCTGAAAATTTCTACAGAATTTTGCCGGAAATTTAATAATAGAATTGACTCGATAACCGAATAACCCTCTTGAAGAAATTCTTTGTAGGATAAAATTTGGTCAATTAATTCCTCCTGACGGAGAAAGTAATTTTTCGGCTGAGTGAAACGAAAACTATTTTGAGAATTGCCAATCTCGGGCTGCAAATTAAATTTACTTAATACCTGGTCAATTACGCTTAACAGATAGAGCGGAATCATGTCCCACTCTGATGTAATTCCTATGGATTCAAACGTCGTAATCACATCTTCATTGATTGATATATTCGTTAATCCCAAAGTGTCCAAAAAATAACGGGTCGTATCATAGACTGCTTTCCGGTACCCGCGAGGATCAATTAAAACACTGTCAATATCGAATAATAAAAAATTCGTAGCCAATCACTACTCCCAATAACCCCGAGCAAATGAAATCAGAGCTCCCTTTTTCAAGTCGCTCCGAAGATACTTTATATCAAACCAACTTGCTTTCCAATTCGACTAAAGATCTCAAGGACGGTGTCCAGTTGATCATCCGTGTGGGTCGCCATATAACTGGTTCTGAGTAACTGTCTACCAGGTGAAACAGCCGGACTGATCACTGGATTTACGAAAACACCGGCATCAAATAATAATTTCCAGGTTAAAAATGTCTTTTCATCTGATCCAATCAAAATCGGTACGACTGGCGTTTCAGAACTTCCAATATCAAAACCCATATGCTTGAAACCTTTGCGCATTCTTTCACCGACTTGATTGACCCGCACAATTCTCTCAGGCTCATCCCGCATCACCTGTAAAGCAGCCAATGCAGCGGCTGCATTTCCTGGTGGGATGCTCGCAGAAAAAATCAACGATCTTGCATAATGTTTTATATAATGCACAACATCTGAATCACCCGCGATAAATCCACCCAGGGAAGCAAAGGATTTACTGAACGTAGACATAATCAAGTCAACATCTTTTGTGACACCAAAATGCTCTGAGGTTCCATGTCCACCACCGGTAACACCCATGCCATGCGCATCATCAACCATCAGGCGGGCACCATATTTCTTGGCCAATGGAATGATTTCCGGGAGAGGGGCTAAATCACCTTCCATACTGAACAAACCATCCACAATAATGATCTTTCCTGAATCTTCCGGGATTGATTTTAAAACACGTTCCAGATGATCCATATCATTATGGCGGTAGCGTTCAATTTTGCCGTAGCTCAATCGAGCGCCATCAACAATAGATGCATGGTCATCTTTATCCAGAATGGCGATATCTTTACTGCCCACAATTGCGGATACGGTTCCAAGATTTGCCTGCATACCGGTGCTGAAAACAAGCGCAGCTTCTTTCCCAACCCAATCCGCTAATTCATGTTCTAATTGTTCATGGAATTCCAATGTACCATTCAAAAACCTTGAACCGGTACAACTGGTTCCAAAATGTTCCGTAGCCCTAGCAGCTGCTTCCTTAACTTTTGGATGTGTTGTCAACCCAAGGTAGTTATTGGATCCACACATAATCAATTTGTGGCCCTTAAATTCCACGACCGTTCCTTCATTTTCTGTTAATGGAATAAAATAAGGATATATTCCATGTGATATTGCATCTTTCGCGGTCGTGAAACTAAAACACTTTTCAAAAATATCCATTATTACCTCATAGATAAAATTTTTGGCGAATCGGATTGCGACCTACATTATACCTGAAATGAAATCTGAATTCTTACAATCGAAAATAATTAATAACCAAGGAGAAAAAAATGAAAAATTATTTCGGTGGTATCGAAGCGGGTGGAACAAAATTTGTTTGTGTGATCGCAAATAATCCGGATGACATTCTGGAAGAAATCAGGTTTCCAACCACAAATCCGACCGAAACGATTGAAAAAGTGGTTTCTTTCTTTAAAAATTCTGTTGAAAAACATAAAATAAATCTGGTTTCGCTTGGTATCGGTTGTTTTGGGCCGATTGATTTGCACCCCCACAGTCATACTTTTGGTTATATAACGACAACCCCTAAACCAGGTTGGAAAAACACAAATTTACTGCAACCAATCAAAGAAGGTTTAAACATACCGATTGCGTTTGAAACCGATGTAAATGTAGCTGCAATGGGGGAGGGTAAATGGGGTGCAGGCCAAAACCTGAACGATTTTTTGTATTTTACGATTGGTACTGGGATCGGGGGAGGTGCGATTATTAATAATAGACCTTTGCATGGTTTGGTTCATCCAGAAATGGGTCATATTCTCTTAAATCAGAATATTTCAGATAAATACACCGGAAAATGTCCTTACCACCGAAATTGCTTTGAAGGACTCGCCAGTGGTCCAGCAATCAAAGATCGCTGGGGAATCTCTGCTGAAGACCTGAGTGAAGACCATCCGGCATGGGAAATGGAAGCTGATTACATTGCACAGGCGATGAGTGCTTTTATTTGCTCATTTTCTCCAAAACGAATCATCCTGGGAGGAGGCGTGATGCAAAAAAAGTTCCTTTACCCGATGATACGAAACAAAACCCAGCAATACCTGAATGGTTATGTTCAATCAGAAATGGTTACATCTCGTATGGATGAGTATATTGTCCCACCTGGTTTGGGAAACCAGGCAGGTATGTTAGGTGCGATCGCTCTGGCAGCCAGTATTCCAATTTGAAATGTAGAAAAAAATTATTTCCACAGTTCTTCTACGTTGGATTGCTTCAATTCAATACGAATTATTCTCCGATTGCGATCCACCAGCGCTTCATAATCACCCAGGGCCTGGGCATACAATAATGTTCCAAATGATAAATCCCAACCTGGTATTTCGATGTCCTCGTCAGGTTTATCCACAATTTGAATAAACATACCACTATTTGGACCACCTTTATGCAATTGACCGCTTGAGTGTAAAAATCTCGGACCAAAACCTAAAGTTGTTGCTTGCTGGGTCTCGGTCAACACAAATTTTCGGAACTCCTGTAATTTGTTTTCAATTTTTGGTGTGCGCGGTAAATAGGCATTGACCGCAATATAATCTCCACCATTCCGCAACTTGAGGAACTTTCGAATGATTTCTTTCAGATCATTACCTTCAATATTGGTCTCGTGTTGATTGCTAAAAATTTTTGCAATATTATTCTCAAACACAGGGCTACCCGGGGAAAATTTTCCTGAACTTTTATATTCAGAAATTTTCTTTTTTGTGCGGTTTTTGTTATCCTGAACATCTGGTTGGTCAAATGCATTGACCCCCAGGATGGCACAGGTCACTGCTGTTGCAAATTCCCACCGAAAAAATTCCGATCCTAAATCATACGGATTCTTCATTCCAAATGTCATTGTTGGATGACCTGCATCTGCAATTTCATTAATTTTTTGTTCAAATATCCCATCATTTTTGATGTACACAATAATACGATCTTTGGAATAAAGTTCAGCATCAACAAACGGCTCAATATCTATTGGAACAATTCCTTTCCCACGTTTACCACTTGATTCAGCGATCAATTGTTCCAACCAGGACCCGAAGGAACGGAAAGGCTCTTCAGCAATGATCGTTAACTTATCCATGCCCTGAAAACTTGCCTCAGCGACAATTGCACCAGGGACTAAACCAGGATTTCTTCCGGCAGGTACACCTGGCCGGCAAAGATTTGCAAATTCTTTTGTGTATTGCAGGAATGTCTCAATTTCCACGCCCATTAATGCAGCCGGGACTAAACCAAACACGGTTAACGCCGAAAATCTACCGCCAACATTCGGGTCAGCATAGAATATTTTTCTAAAACGCAACTCGTTAGCTTGTCGTGATAATTCAGTGCCCGGATCAGTGATTGCGATGAAATACTTTCCGGGTTCATCCACCGAAAAATCTTTCATTTGCTGATAGAAATATTTTAGAAAAGCCTGAACCTCTGTTGTGCCACCCGATTTACTCGAAACGATAAAAATCGTTTTCCCTTTGGGATTATTTTCCTCGGCAATTTTCACCTGACGAGGATCAGTGGAATCCAAAATCGATAAATGAAGGCCTTCAGCAAAACCACGGAAGGAGAGACTCATAACTTCGGCCGCTAACGATGAACCGCCCATTCCTAACAGAAGCACGTGGGTAAATCCCGCCTGCAAAACCTCATCACGAAATTGATTGATTTCTTCAATAATGCTTTTGGAAATAAAAGGAGCATCCAGCCAACCTAATCTATTCTGAATATCCCTTAAATCCTCATTGTTTTCTTCTGACCAAACAGAGGGATCCTTTTCATAAATTCGATTAACGATTTGCTGATTATCCAGATCGTCTATTCTTTTCTTAATGGCAACACTTAATCCATTCAATTGATTTTGAAGGACCATTTTTCTCTTTTCAATGGTTTCTAATAAAGCAATAAATGCTTTCTCAAATGCTTTCACCCCTTCGTCTTCTAATTCTTGCGTGACGATTTCCATTTCAATGCCAAGATTGCTCAAAGAACCAAATAAATCTTTCGCACCTTCGATATTGTTTCCAATCTTTGTTTCTGCATGACCATGGTCTCTGAAGGCATCTAATGTTTGGGGTGGCATTGTGTTGACCGTATTTTCACCAATCAATTCTTCCACATAGATCACGTCATAATAATCAGGATTCTTGGTAGAAGTCGAAGCCCATAAGGGCCGTTGAATCTTTGCACCATATTCGGTTAACTTCTTGAAGCGGTCCGTGGAAAACACTTCTTCGAACAATTGATATGCCAGCCTGGAATTAGCAATAGCTGCCCTGCCTCTCAAATTGAGATATTCTTGATGATCAATCTTCTTTTCATTAATTAATTTTTCTAGATATGAATCAACCTTTGTGTCCACTCGTGATACAAAAAAAGAGGCAACCGAAGCAATATTGTTGATTTCCAAACCATTCTTAACCCGGTCTTCCAGACCCGCAAGATATGCATCCATCACTTCTGCATACCTGGAAACTGAGAATATCAGAGTGATATTGATATTCATGCCAGCGGCAATTGCCTGACGAATCGCCGGCAATCCTTCTTTCGTAGCTGGAATTTTTATCATTAAATTTTTTCGATTTACCCGTGCCCAGAGCTCTTTTGCCTGACTTAAAGTTCCTTCTGTGTCATACGCCAGTTTTGGGTTCACCTCCAAGCTGACGAACCCATCACTGCCATTGGTTCCATTGTAAAGAGGAAGGAACAGGTCAGCAGTTTCCTGAATATCCTCTATTGCAAGTTGGAAAAAAATATCTTCAGATTCCCAATCAGACCAGGCCATAGGTTGTAATGCTGAATCATAATCATTTGACTTGGCTATCGCATTCTGGAAAATGGATGGGTTGGAGGTCACACCTCGGATTTCTCCGGCAGTGATCATATTTTCCAATTCACCATTTTTTAACAATCTTCTCTCGATATTGTCATACCAAATTGATTGCCCTAATTCATGTAGCTTTGTAATTTGATTCATCACCATTCACCTTTCTATAAATGCCCGAATTCTTCAAGCTTTTTTACTTTGTTCATGCGCCGCACAAATCTCTCATCGTAATCTTCATGAGCACAGATAAATGCCTTTGTTAGTTCCTCAGCTATCGCTGAGCCGATCACACGTGCACCCATGCATAGAACATTCATATGATCATGTTCAACACCTTGATGTGCAGAATAATGATCGTGACAGAGCCCGGCAATGATACCTTTCATTTTGTTGGCTGCTACACTGGCACCCACACCAGATCCACAGATAATTATTCCTCGTTCAACAACTCCCCGTTGCACACTATCGCAAACCTTGTAGACATAGTCGGGAAAATCAACACTCACCTCACCATTATCTGTTCCGTAATCGACCACTTCATGACCGGTTGAGATGATTGCTTCCATGACTATGAACTTTAACGGGAAACCACCATGATCACACCCTACTGCTATGCGCATATTATCTCCTTAAGCGAGTAACTCTAATGCATTTTTTACAATATTTTCAACAGAAAAACCAAGGTAAGGATAAATTTCCTCAAATTTGCCTGATTCTCCATACCGATTCATTCCAATTATTCTACCGGTATCGCCTACCCATTTCTCCCAACCAAATTCAGAGCCAGCTTCAACGGCGATCCTTTTTCTTACATCTGGCAATAATACACTATCTTTGTAAGCCTGGTCTTGTTGTTCAAATAAAAACCAGCTCGGCATTGATACCACACGCACATTCCAGCCCCGCTCTTTCAATTCTTCAGCAGTTTTTACAACCAAAGCCACCTCTGATCCGGTCGCAATGATAATCAGATCGGGTTTTCCCACACCATAATCCTTTAGAACGTAAGCTCCTCTGGTGAGTCCTTCCGCAGAATTAAAAAATTGGCGGTCTAATGTGGGTAGATTTTGTCGGGACAATGCCATTAATATCGGATGATGAGTGCTCTGTATGGCAACTTTCCAGGCAACTGCCACCTCATTCGCATCTGCCGGCCTTAAGTCAATCAAACCAGGCATCGCACGTAAAGAGGCCAGATGTTCCACTGGCTGGTGGGTGGGGCCATCTTCTCCCACGCCGATTGAATCATGCGTGAAAATCCACTTCACCGGAATGTGTGATAACGCAGATAGTCGGATGGCAGGACGCGCATAATCAGTAAACACCAGGAATGATGCTCCGTACGGTATGAAACCTTTATGTAAGGCAATTCCGTTTAATATGGATCCCATGGCATGCTCGCGAACTCCGAAATACAAATATCTGCCTGCCGGATTATCCGCCTGGAAACCCGTTGCGCCATTGATCCAGGTATTATTGGAAGGGGTCAGATCAGCTGATCCACCGATCAATTCAGGCAAGTTCTTTGCTAATGCATTAATAACTTTTCCAGATGCTACTCTGGATCCCATCCCTTTTGGATCGGCCGGGAATTCTGGAATACCTTCCTGCCAATTCTCGGGCAAAACCCCGGACATCCTGCGCAGAAATTCACTTGTTTTGTGCTGATCTTCCGCCTGGTACTTTAATAAAATTTTATTCCAGTCAGATTCATACTGTTCCCCATTTTGGATGGCAGCACGATAAAATTCTAGCACCTCGTCGGGTACAAAGAATTTGGGTTCTACCGGCCAATCAGCATTTTCTTTGGCAGCCGCTAACTCGGATTCACCCGGAGGTTTCCCATGTGCATCCGCTGTATTTTCCATAGTCGGCAGCCCATAACCAATGATTGTCCGGCAGATAATTAATGATGGTCTATTATCTTTTTTTGCTTCGATGATTGCCTGATCAATTTTTTCGACATCATTTCCATCATCCACATGCAAGACATGCCATCCATATGCTTTGAATCGCATTCCCCTATCCTCTGTGAATGCCAGATCGGTTGATCCATCAATCGAAATATTGTTGTCATCATAAAGATAGATTAATTTACCTAATTTCAAATGTCCAGCCAATGAAGCTGCTTCTGATGAGACACCCTCCATTAAGTCACCATCGGTAACAATGGCGTACACATAGTGGTCGATTAGTTTTTCAAGGTTGGGTTTATTGTAATTGGCAGCTAAATTCGCTTCGGCAATACCAAAACCAACCCCATTGGCAAACCCTTGCCCCAGTGGTCCTGTAGTCGTTTCTACACCTGGGGTGACCCCAACTTCAGGATGTCCAGGTGTCATACTTCCAAGTTGGCGGAAATTTTTTAATTGTTCTAACGGCAAATCGTACCCAGTAAGGTATAGAAGGGAATACAAAAGCATTGAACCATGTCCACCCGATAATACAAACCGATCCCGGTTGACCCAACCCGGATTTCTGGGATTATGTTTTAAATGTTTTGTCCAGATTGTGTAAGCGATTGAAGCCGTACCCATCGGCAAGCCGGGATGTCCCGAATTCGCTGTTTGCACGCCATCTGCTGAGAGAAATCTTATCGTTTTAATGGCTTGTTGTTCCAAAGATGATTTTTTTTCCATGCTGTTATCCTTCAAAATTGTATTTTTTCTGTCTTTATTATAACCTCTGACAAATTATCCTCTCTCTTATGGGAGGACAAGAATTAGTTTTCACTATATAGGTTTGACACATTCTATTTGACATGTCATAAATCCATATTATTATTGAGGCAATGAAAAATCCTTTTAATAGAAATCGGCTCCTCTCAATTGCAGTGATATTGATCTCCACGCTTTGGGTTCTTTTTACAACCCTGTCCAACAACGAGGTTTCTGGTGAGAATTACTCAGCCCCACAAAAAGGCTTTAGCGCTCCTGATTTCATTCTGCAAGATTTGGAAGGTAACCAATACCAATTATCGTCATTTATTGGGGAAAAAGTTATCGTCAATATTTGGGCAAGCTGGTGTAAACCCTGCCAATATGAAATGCCTGCTTTGCAGAAAATTCATGAAAAATATTCAGATCAAGGTTTGGTTTTATTAGCGGTCAATAATACCTACCAGGACAATTATTCAAACGTTGTTGATTTCGTAAGTGCAAATAATCTCACTTTTCCTATTTTGATGGATTTGGACGGCAATGTGTCTCAGTTATATAAGGTTCAGGCTTTACCTTCCACATTTTTTATAGACCGTAATGGTAAAATATCTGAAATTATCATAGGTGGCCCCATGTCTGAGGCATTAATAGAAGCAAAAATTATGGAATTAGAGAAATAAATGTTTCCAATCTTAAATATTGGTCCTCTGGCAATTCAAACGCCTGGTTTATTGATCGTCATCGGTGTTTATGTGTCCATTTTAATTGTTGAAAAACAGCCATACAGGCATAATTTAAAAGCGAGTGATTTATCCAATTTGATTTTTGTGTATTTGTTATCAACAATTATTATTGGCAGATTGTCGTATGTATTTCAATATCCTTCAATCTTCATAGAAAACCCTTTATCGCTATTTTCAATCAGTCCATCCTTTTTCGATATCAATTCTGGACTAATTCTCTCCCTTCTGATTGCCTTGGTTTTTATCCAAAAGAAAAAACTACCCATATTAATTGTTCTTGATTCGATTTCCCTGCCTTTGCTGGTTTTTCTGGTCTTTCTCTTTTTATCTTTGTTTGCTTCCGGTAATTTCTATGGCAAACCATCTACTATCCCCTGGGCAATTACTCTTTGGGGCACTACACGCCACCCCTTGCAACTCTATTACCTGATTGGACTGATCCCATTAATTGGGATCAATGTATATACTTCCAGGCAAAATTACCAAACGGGAGATTTGTTTTTTCAAACGATCTTTACTATTTCAATTTTGGTAATATTCCTGGATTATTTTAATGGAAATCCAAACAATCAGATTGCAAGTTTTAATATACTCCAGATAATTGCCTGGATTTTGATGATTACCCTCATCATTGTAAAAATGATAAAAAGAAAATCAGCCAATAGATAGAATTTGATCTTTTTGATTTTCTCAATGATTTCTATTGATTAACAATTCAGTCAACTCTAACAGCGCCTGAAAGGCACTTTCATCAACCACACTTATTTTTTCGAGGGATTTTAAAGCAGTCTCAGTAAATTGTTTCGAAATTTTTTCAGTAAATTCCTTTGCCCCATCATTTTCCAACAGTTTAAGTAGTACTTTTAAATTTTCTTTCGTAGCTCCATCAGATCGGTAGATCTTGGAAAAATCTCCACGCTTTTCAAGTGCGAATAAAACCGGTAAGGTTTTCTTGCCTGTCAACAAGTCAGTGGAGGCTGATTTACCAGTTTGCTCTTCTTTTCCCCAAACTCCCAACCAGTCATCCCAGGCTTGAAATGCCAAACCCAATGCTTTTCCATAATCTCGTAATGCATCCCGATTAACTTGCGTTGTTTGTGCGGTGATTCCACCAATTTCTGCTGAAGCAGATAATAAGGCTGCTGTTTTTCCTTCCACCATAATTAAATATCGATCCTGAGTAACTCTGGTTTCTTCTTCAAAGGAAATGTCAAGATTTTGCCCCCCCGTTAATACCAAGCAGGTTTTGTTTAACTTTTTCGATGCTTCAAATCCAACCTGTTCATTATTTTTTTCACCGATTTTTAACATGTTGATTTGCGCGAGGGAAAACATTGCATCGCCGGTATTAATTGCCTGTGCGATTCCATATTCTTTCCAGAGTGTTTTTCTTCCCCGGCGAAGAGCGGATTGATCTTCAATATCATCATGAATTAATGAGAAGTTATGTATAAGTTCTATCGCAATTGCACTGGGCAGGGCCTGTTTCCAATCACCACCGCACAAAATATTGCTCAATAAGAGGATGATTGGCCTGATCCGTTTTCCCTGTGATTTTTGTGAAATGTCATTTCCAAGCCAACCAAAGTGATAATTCATCATTTCCTTCAGTCCTGGAAATGCTTCGGGGATATCAGCAAGAATTGTTGATTTGAGTCCTTTTTCTATCTCAGGGATTAATAATTGAGAATAATCTGCTAATTTCATGAATTTCCACCTGATTTGATAATTTTTCCATCAGAAAACGATTTTAAATTTCTGGAACCCGTTGCAAACATACTGATTCGGATAATTCTTTCTATGATCGTAATTGTCTCCATTAATTGGTCTAAAGATACAACCGCTGCCCGCAGGAAGACCCCTGCCATTCCCGCAATATTTGCACCGAGCGCTATTGTTTTAGCGACATCCATGCCGCTTTTCAGCCCTCCACTGGCAAATATCGGAACATCGGATAGTGTTTTTCTAACATCTATCAATGCTTCTGCGGTTGGGATACCCCAATCAAGAAATGCTTCTGCAACGCTGATCGCGCTTTTATCGGTTAATCGAAATCGCTCTACTTGCGACCATGATGTTCCCCCTGCTCCCGATATATCGATCGCCGCTACTCCGGCTTCGATTAGTTTTTTTGCAGTCCCACCTGAGATTCCCCAACCGACTTCCTTTACCACCACGGGCACAGGCAAGTTCCTGCAAACGTGTTCAATTTTCTTTAAAAGTCCGGAAAAATCAGTGTCTCCCTCAGGTTGCACTGCTTCCTGCAAAGGATTAAGATGCAATATCAGAGCATCCGCTTCTATCATCTCCACTGCTTTTTTACATTCTTCAATTCCATAACCATAATTTAATTGGACTGCTCCTAAATTTGCGAATAAAAGAATCTGCGGAGCAATCTTGCGAATATTAAATGTCTCGGAAAGGGAACCATCTTCAATGGCAGCCCGTTGGGATCCGACACCCATCGCCAATCCAAATTGTTCGGCTGCTTGTGCCAGTATGCGGTTAATTTGATACGCCTGAGAGGTTCCTCCCGTCATGGAAGAAATGAACAGTGGGATGGATACATTTTTATTAAAAATTTGTTGAGAAAGATCAATTTCCGTGAAATTAATTTCAGGCAATGCATTGTGCACAAACCTGTACATCTCCAGACCATTACTTAATGATGATTTAACGTCTTCTTCCAGATTAATCCTGATATGGTCATTTTTCCTGGAACTTATTAATTCTTCCGTCATAACTTATCCTGATTTCAAGTGTTAGTTCTTAGTATAGCAGAGTGAATTGAGAATGAATTATAAATAAGCTAAATTCGGGCACTTGACAATATAATAAGGAAAGATACAATCTTGAAATAGAATACTGTATTATTCAGGAGGAATGAATGAGTGATGTTTTTGATAAGGTGAAGGCCATTATTGTTGATGTACTAAAAGTTGATGAAGGTGAAGTTTCTATGGAAACTCGTTTTATTGAAGATCTAAAAGCCGATTCAATGGATCAGTTTTTCCTCATTGATGGGTTTAGCGAAAAATTTGATTTAGAAATTCCAGATGATAACGCCCGACAAATTAAAACTGTCGGCGATGCTGTGACTTATATCGAAGCAAATTTAAAATAGGGCAAAAAAAGGGGAGCACCTTTGGGTGCTCTTTTTTTTACCTATTGAGTAAAAGTGCAATTTCTTCCGGATGTTTTGCGATTTGCACCCCTACCTCTTGTAAAGCTTTGATCTTTTCCTCAGCCGTACCTGCTCCGCTTTCAATAATCGCGCCAGCATGACCCATTCTTTTGCCTGGCGGAGCAGATTGTCCGGCAATAAAGGTGACGATCGGCTTGGTCATATATCTGGAGATATAATCAGCAGCTTTTTGTTCATCCGTTCCACCAATTTCACCGATTAATACAATCTGATCTGTCAAGGGATCCATTTCATACATTTCTAAAAGATCCGTATAATTCAAGCCACTGATTGGATCTCCACCGATTCCCACACAGGTACTGGTGCCAATACCCAATAGCATCATGGCATTCAGAACCTCATAGGTCAATGTTCCTGAACGGGAAATAACACCGACATTCCCAGGCATTGTGATATTTCCAGGAATAATACCGACTTTGGCTTCGGATGGCGTGATTAAACCTGGACAGTTGGGACCAATTAATTTACTTCCTTTTTGATCCAGATATTTTCGTACCCGCATCATATCCCGGACCGGTATACCTTCGGTAATACAGACAATTAACTCAATGCCAGCATCAGCAGCTTCCAACATAGCATCCGCGGCGAAATGAGCAGGAACAAAGATGACCGATACATTTGCTCCAGTTGCCTCTCTGGCAACTTTCACCGAATCAAATACAGGAACTTTTCCCTCAAAAACCCATTCACCGCCTTTTCCAGGAGTAACCCCAGCAACAACATTGTTGGCATATTGATACATTTGCCAGGCGTGAAAACTGCCTTCATTCCCTGTGATTCCCTGTACGAGAATACGAGTATTTTTATCGACAAGAATGCTCATACTTCACCGCCTGAAGAGAGACGTACAGAAATTTTGGCTGCTTCTACCAATGTCCTTGCTATCTGGATATTTTCATTCATAAGCATTTTCCGTCCTTCCTCTGCATTGGTGCCAACCAACCTTACCACCAACGGAATTTCGGTTTTTACATCAGCTAATGCTGTTAATAAACCTTTCGCTACTTCATCACAGCGAGTAATACCACCAAAAATATTGATTAAAATCACTTTTACATTCGAATCAGATAGAATTATTTTGAGGGCTGCAGCAACTTTCGTTGCACTGGCACCACCACCGATATCCAGGAAATTTGCTGGTTTTCCCCCAAATTGACTGATAATATCCATTGTAGCCATCGCCAGCCCAGCACCATTCACCATGCAGCCAATATCGCCTTCCAGTTTTATATATGACAAGCCATATTTCTTTGCTTCAATTTCTGCAGGTGCTTCCACATCCAGGTCTCTTAATTCCATCATATCAGGATGGCGGAATAAAGCGTTATCATCAATGATCATTTTCGCGTCTAAAGCCATTAAGCGTTTGTCCTTCGTGATCACTAAGGGGTTGATTTCAGCTAATGTGGCGTCTGTATCAAGATATGCCCGATATAATCCACGTAAAATCTTGATAAACTGTTTCCAATATTCACGTTTTAGATCGATTCCCAAAGCAATATCACGAACCTGGAAATCTTGTAACCCTAATAGGGGATCAATTGACAACTTAAATATTTTTTCTGGTGAGGTTTGAGCAACTTCTTCAATTTCAATGCCGCCAGATGATGATGCAATAACGACTGGTTGTCTTGAATTTCGGTCATTGGTGATCCCCAGATAAATTTCCTGATCAATTTCAACTATTTCATCAACCAGGATTTTTCGTACGGGCAATCCTTTTATTTCCATCCCTAATATTTCAGTAGCTAGTTCCTTCGCCTGTTTTGGATCTCTGGCGAGTTTTATCCCGCCAGCTTTTCCTCTTCCGCCAACCAGAACTTGAGCTTTTATGACGACTCGCCCACCCAATTCTTCTGCTATTTGTTTAGCTTCAGAAGCAAAATTTGCTACCCGCCCCCTGGGAATTGGAACGTCATATCGATCGAAAATTTTTTTTGATTGGTACTCATGAAGTTTCATGAAAGCTCCCCAGACTTAAATCAAAAATTTTTATGATCCAAAGGATTGTATTTTCAAATGATGTTGAAAGAACCGGGAAAATCCCGGTTCTTCACAAATATTATCCTTTTAGAAACTCTTCTAAAGCGTCTTTACTAATCCTGTAGGCTGAACCAATTTTCCTGGCTTTCAGATCACCAGCTGATATCGCAGCCATGACGTCTTCTTCAGAGACTTTTAATGCATTGGCTGCCTCAGAAGGTGTCATAACATCTGGTAACCCAGCCTGGGGGGTAGATGTTTGCCCTGCTCCTGATGATGAACCTGTCATTCCCTGTAAAGATTGTGAGATAACTCCCCCTAATCCAACACCAGCGCCAATACCTGCTGTTAAACCAGCTCCGCCACTTTCATTGCGAGCAGCATCCCGCAATGCATCGGCCGCCTGCAATTGGGTGTAGGTCTGCATATCCAGCATGCCCATGGCACGCAATTCTTCAGCGGATTTATCACTGGGTTTCAGATTGGAAATATAGAATGACTTAAGCAATAAACCAATTGCTGCAAAATCATCCTGTGCCTTTGCTCTAACAGCTGCGCCAATTTCTTCTGTCAATCCAATAAGTTCCGCTACACTTTTAGCTGCTCCGGTTTCACCTAATAAATCCTGTAATTTGGACAGGAGCATTGAGCGTAGTCGCCCTTCAATGTCTGCCATTCGATAAACACCATTCGCTCCAACAACCTGCGTTACAAATTGTTGAGGGTCTTTGACCTGGAAGCTGTAGCTACCAAAACCTTGCATTAACGCAACTCCCAAACCCATTCCTGGATTTCTCACAAGGATAGGTTGAGGTGTACCCCATTTTCTATCAACAAATTCGCGCATGGAAACAAAATAAACTTCTGCAGTAAAAGGCGTTCGGTCATTGAATGCTTTCCCGATCAGATCAATAACTTTGGGAATATTAGCGGTAATAATGGTGTGTCTACCTGGACCAAATTCATCTAAAGCTTTGCCATCTCTGTAAAAGATCACTCGTTGAGATTCTCGGACAATGACCTGAGAACCAATTCGTAAATCAGCCACACCGGTTTCAGGAAAACGACGGACTAATTCGTCTTTCATTTCACTTGCATATTCAACAACATCAAATATTCTAGCCATATTAATTCTCCATTTAAGTTACGTGAAATTAATTATTGTCAGCGGATTCAATTCCACCCATCATTACTTCAGATCGTTGATTAAACATATCAACGGTTTGTTGAGACAGACTCGACAAATTTCGTATGGCGGCAGGTAATCCATCCGTTCCAATAGATGTCTCCACGTTGTCAATCGCCCGTCCAACAATATCCACGTTTTCTAATAATGCCAGGTCAAATTCATAAACTTTTGCTAATTCCTCTTCATTTACTTTGGTTGCATTAAAAAATGGGGAGTAACCATAGGATGCATGACGAATTCGATCAATGAATTGTCGTATCTTGATTGCTGCGCGTTCCATATCATCAATAAATTCTAGACCGCCAGCGCTAATCAAATCAGTCTGCAAACTGGAAATCCTTTGCCACAACTCCTCAAAGCGATCAGCCACAGCCTCACGTAGGACTTTATCAGCAGCTCTTCTATTTTCCCTTTCTACATAGCCACTGAAACCAGGAATTTTACTGAACAATTTCCTAATAATGTCTTGATCATCAGTTATTCGATTAAACAAGTCGCTCATCATACCTCCTGAAAATTATTACCTGTCTATATTAATTATTATAGCTTAATCTAATTTAATTCAATGTTTTAGGATAAGTTTCTTTTTCTTTGGAACTCCAGGTAACTGTTAAGAAGTTGTAATTAATTTACCTTGATTATTAACAAATACTATTTATAATAGCGAATAGACAAATAAATCAAATTTTTATTGAAAGGAGGAAAAACTGATGTTATTTTCACCGAAGGAAAAAGGACAGGGTCTTGTTGAGTACGCTTTAATTCTTGTTTTAGTAGCTGTTGTTGTTATTGTTATTCTTGCCTTGCTTGGCCCAGCAATCGGAAAAATTTTCAGCAATATCGTTTCACAAATTTAATCAGGAAAAAAATTTGACATAAAGGATCTCTCTGTGAGGTCCTTTGTGCTTTAACTGTATTTTTATGGCCTGGAAGGTATCTGAATGTTTTATTGACGAACAATGAGTGATAATTGTTAAGCGGTTGTAATTTTTATCACTTGAACAATAAAAATAATATTGTATAATTACTTCAGATTTATTTTTCATCAGGATAGAAAGGAGGAAATTCATATGTTATTTTCACCGAAGGAAAAAGGACAGGGCCTCGTTGAATACGCTTTAATTCTTGTTTTAGTAGCTGTTGTTGTTATTGTAATTCTTGCCTTGCTTGGCCCAGCAATCGGAAAAATCTTCAGTAACATTGTTTCAGCAATATAAATTCATTGAACAAACAAAAAAACAAAAGATCTCAATTGAGGTCTTTTGTTTTAATTCTCACAATTTATTTGGTAAATTGGATTGATCAAATTTCATGATACGTGGCATAATTATTGCAGGATTTTTATCATTATTTTATATCGTCAAATGGCTTGGGAAATCGGATAAAAACTCACAACATAAATCATTTTCCTATACAATCCAATTGCCGTATAATAAATCATCAGGTTAGTTGTCCTATCAAATCTAAGGAGAAGTGAATATGGCTAACAGTGGAAGTAAAAGTGGAAGAATTTTAATTATTGTTGCTTTATTATTGATTGTTCTTGTAGTTGCTGCCGCGTTGATTTTTAATAGGTTTCGGCCTTTATTGCAACCCGCAGAAGCTGTAGTTGGGGAATCGCCACAAATTCAAATAGAAGAGATGGTGGATATCGTCATAACGACACAATTCGTTAATCGTGGAGAGGTGATTGAAGAAAATGTAGTAACTATGATCCCATTCCCAAAAAATGAGTTGGTTGGTGGCACCTTTTTTACCACGATGGAATCTGTCATTGGGAAAAGAGCCATTTATCCATTGGAGGCTAGAATTCCACTGACGCCAGGCATGATCATTGACGGTGCCGGTGGAGGTTCTATAGCAGCCTTCGATATTCCGGTGGATAAAACAGCTCTTTCAGTTCTAATTGATCGAGTGTCCATGATTGCTTATGCGCCCCAAGCTGGTGACCATGTTATGGTGATTGGCTGTATGGAGCTGGTGGATGTGGACCCTGAATACCAAACGATCTTACCTAATTACACTGGTTCTGTTTCTAAACAAATCCTTACCGCCGAAAGTAGCGCTGAATCCCTTTCCGTGATCATTTCCAGTGGAGGTGAAGGGTCAACACAAGGCAGAACTGAATTAGACCCAACCTTGAACGAGCCGGTTTATGTGGTTCCTTCTGAAATGCAAAGGCCCAGGCTGGTTTGCCAGAATATTGTTCAGGATGCGATCATCCTCAGATTAGGTGATTTTCCAATCAGCGGGGCTGAAAAAGCTCCTGTTGCTGAAGAACCTGCACCCGTTCCAGTTGAAGGGGAAGAACAAATCGAACCTGAAATTCCTGCACCCGATATTGTTACGCTTGTTTTATCTCCACAGGATGCTGTAGTGATTACATATATGCGCAAAGCAGGTATTGAGCTCACCCTGGCACTTCGTAATCCGAATAATACTCAGACGATCCTCACTGATGCAGTCACTCAACAATATTTAATGGATCAGAAGAACATTCCTTTGCCAGCTAAATTACCCTTTGCTATTGAAAAGCGCAGTGGCTCATTTGCACCAATTACAGAACCATAAAATATTAATTATTTGCAAAGGTTATTGAATGGAAATTAGAGGATAGATATGGCGAATCCAGAAAAAATTCGGGTCATTATTGCCGATGACATCACAGAAACTCGAGAGAATATTCGAAGGATGTTGCAATTCGACCCGAAAATTGAAATTATTGGTGAAGCCAGAACAGGAAAAGAAGCCATAGAGCTTGCTTCTAAAAAACTACCTGAAGTGATCGTGATGGATATCAATATGCCGGATATGGATGGACTGGTGGCAACCGAACATATCCGGCGAAAACATCCCCATATTCAGGTAATCATTTTATCTGTCCAATATGAGTCCAGTTACATGCGCCAGGCTATGCTGGCTGGTGCCCGGGATTTTCTTTCGAAACCACCTCTTATTGATGAGTTGACCAAAGCAATTCGTCTGGCTGGAAAATTGGCTATGGAGGAGAAAGAAAAAGCTCATTTCGCGTCTGAAAATGTCGAAACCGCAGCTGCGCGAGCCGGGAAATTAGGCAAAATTATTGTCGTTTATAGTCCGAAAGGTGGAGTTGGCTGCACGACCATCGCTACGAACCTGGCCATCGCCTTACATAGTGAATCCACTCCTTCTGTGATCGTAGACGGTAATCTGCTGTTTGGCGATATAGCGATCTTCCTGAACGAGCAAGGCAGAAATACGATTCTTGATTTATCTCCCAGAGTCGATGAATTAGATACAGATATCATAAATGAAGTTTTGATTACACATTCTCTTTCAAATATTAAATTCCTTGCTGCTCCACCCAGACCCGAATATGCAGATCAAGTGAGTTCTTATCAATTTCTAAAAATTGTTCAATATCTCCAAAGAATATTTGAATATATCATTATTGATACAACACCTTATCTCACAGAGATTGTTCAATCCGCGTTGGATATTGCAAACATCACTATTTTAGTAGCAACACAGGATATACCATCCATAAAAAGCGCCAATTCATTTCTCAGTTTGTCTGATCAATCAGGCATTAATCGGAAACGAATATTATTCGTGTTAAATCGTTATGATAAAAGAATTGCTCTTTCACCGGAAAGAATTAGTGAAAGTTTAAAACAAAGCATTGAAGGGGTCATTCCGCTGGAAGAGCGAATTGTGACGACTTCCATTAATAGAGGTGTGCCTTTAATCATAGAAAATAAAAATACATTGATTAGTAAAAGTATTTACGCCATTAGTGAAAAAGTGAAGGAAAGAATTAAGATACAGAGCGAAGATTTGGCCTAATTCTTATTAGATTAAGGAAAAATTATGTCGATATTACGACGAATTCAAAATGAAAATTCCAATATCCCTCCCCAAAAACCTGGCGGTTCGGAACCATTAAGAAATCCAGTTCTTCAATCAAGGCGTGTATCTGCACCAACTCCTACAACGACAAGTGATACTTATCAGGATCTGAAAAACCGTGTGCAAACAAAATTACTGAGCACCCTTGACCCGAGTATGGATGTAAGCCAGACCTCAGAGGTTAAGAAAACCATTCAGGAACTGTTTGAGCAAATTCTTAACGAAGAAAACATAATTCTTTCAAGACCTGAACGTTCCAGAATGTTCGAGCAAATTTCTGCTGAGATTCTTGGTTTTGGGCCATTACAACGATTGCTAGAGGATGAAACAATCACTGAAATTATGGTGAATGGTTCAAAGAACATATATATCGAAAGGTTTGGCAAAATCATTCGTGAGCCAATGACTTTCGAAAACAATGACCATGTAATGAGAATTATTGAAAGAATTGTCTCTCCTCTCGGCCGGCGCATTGATGAATCAAGTCCGTATGTGGATGCTCGCTTACCAGATGGTTCGCGTGTAAATGCTATTATCCCCCCTCTTTCACTGGTTGGCCCGGTTTTGACAATCCGAAAATTCGCCAAAACACCAATTACCGTTGAGAACCTGATTGATTTTGGTTCAATAACCCCGGAAGCAGTTCAGTTTTTGGATGCATGCGTTAGAGCCCGTATCAATGTAGTTATCTCCGGCGGTACAGGTTCCGGAAAAACGACATTATTGAACATTTTATCTGGGTTCATTCCAGCCGATGAACGCATCATCACTGTAGAGAATGCTGCTGAGCTTCAGTTACGTCAGGAGCACGTCGTAACATTGGAATCAAGACCTGAAAATATTGAAGGAAAAGGCGAGGTTAGTATTCGCCAACTGGTGATTAATACGCTCCGTATGCGTCCGGATCGCATCATCGTTGGAGAAATTCGCGATGAAGCCGCACTGGATATGTTGCAGGCTATGAATACCGGTCACGATGGTTCAATGACCACATTGCACTCCAATAGTCCGAGAGACACATTGTCACGTATGGAAACGATGACATTGATGGCTGGTATGGATTTGCCGATCCGTGCGATACGAGAACAGGTGGCATCAGCGATTGACCTGGTTGTTCACCAATCCAGAATGCGAGATGGTTCAAGAAAAGTGACTCATGTTACCGAAGTATCTGGGATGGAAGGTGAAATTATAACGATGACCGATATTTTCACGTTTGAACAAGCTGGTTATGAGAATGGAAAAGTAGTTGGCCGTTTGAGACCAACTGGCCTTCGACCGAAATTTATTGATAAAATTGAACAATCAGGAATTCATCTTTCGCCTTCAATCTTTGGTATCGGTGAAAGACGTAGATAATTTTTTGAAAGCAGGTATCAATGGATATCGCCCAATTTCTTAATCAAATCAATCCTATATTAGTCTTATCTGTTGTTGGTGGCTTTGCGTTACTTCTCCTCATCTCTGGTGTAGTGATATCTATTCTTTCTGACCGTAAAGCTGCCGAAATGAACAGATTGGGGAAATATTTAGAAGATGAGGATGTATTATCAGAAAAAGAAAGAGCCCGACCATTAACTGACTGGATAAATAGCAGAGTTGATCGCTCTTCTATTGGTGATAAAATCTCCAATAATCTCTCGAGGGCAGATCTCAAGTTTAAACCGGGTGAATTTATTTTCTTTGTGATCTTCTTCGCCTTAGTATTAGGTGTTTTCCTTTGGTTTATTGGTGGACAGAGCATAATTGTTGGAATAATTGGGGCTGCTATTGGTTTATATCTTCCCAACATGTATGTAAAATCTCAACAAAAGAAACGGTTAATCAAATTTGATCAACAATTACCTGATATGCTAAATTTGATGGTTAATGGATTGAGAGCAGGTTTTTCGACAATGCAGGCCATGGAAGCTGTTTCAAAGGAACTACCTGCGCCCATCAGTGATGAATTTCGTCGAGTTATTCAGGAAATGCAACTCGGTGTTAATATGCAAAAATCACTGGACAATTTATTGATAAGAATTCCCAGTGACGATTTGGATTTAACCATTACTGCAATGAATGTTCAACGAGAGGTTGGTGGTAATTTAGCCGAAATATTAGATTCCATCTCATATACCATTCGTGAACGAATTCGCATTAAAGGAGAAATCAGAGTTTTAACCACACAGGTTATGTACTCTGGTCGCTTCCTGGCATTATTGCCCATATTTGTGGTTGGAATATTGTATTTACTAAACAGAGAATACATTATGGAGTTTTTCAAACCAGATGCTGGAATTTGTGGAATCATCGCTTTGGTTTTAGCAGGCTTATTGATCATTGCTGGTTACTTTGCAATGAACAAATTAGGTGATATTGAGGTTTAATCTTTTGGAGGTCCGATTATGATAGCTGTATATGTTGTATTGGGTGCTGTTTTTATAATTGCCGTTGTTCTAACAGTGATCGGAATAAGAAGCCCGCAATTTGATGAAAACCGCGTACTAAATGATCGCCTGGATGTACTCAACCTTGATGAAGGGCCTGTTGAATTGAGGAAATTAGAACTTTCTCTCCCCTTCCAGGAAAGAGTGATTTATCCCATTGCCAGGAAAATGGGCGAAATAGCAATACGCTTTACCCCTCAAAATGCCATGCGTTCAATTGAGAGAAAGCTTGAATTGGCTGGTGTTTCAGCAAAAATAGACGCTACAATTATTTTAGCTACCCAGTTCCTTGGTCTTGTTTTCTTCGGAGGACTAATTTTATTTGTGCTTTCCATTGGATCAACAGGTTGGCCGTTGGGAAGAAAATTATTAATCTCTTTGCTTTTCGGATTGCTTGGCTTTTATTTTCCAACCATGTTGTTATCTTCAAGAATTTCCAGAAGACAAAAAGAAATCCGAAAAGCGATGCCAGATGCATTGGATTTATTGACCATTTGTGTAGAGGCTGGTTTGGGATTTGATGCCGCAATGCATAAAGTCAGTGAAAAATGGGAAAGCCAGCTATCAATGGCCTTTGCCAGAGTAATTCAGGAAATTCAATTGGGTAAAGTTCGTCGTGAGGCATTAAGAGACATGTCCAATCGAATTGGTTTGCCGGAGATGACCAGTTTTGTTGCTGCTGTTATTCAAAGTGAACAATTAGGTGTATCTCTATCCAAAGTCCTCCGTATCCAATCAGATCAGATGCGTATCCGCAGAAGGCAGTTAGCTGAAGAGGAAGCTCACAAAGCACCGATTAAAATGCTTATCCCGATGGGAGGGTTAATCTTTCCATCTCTGATGATCGTTCTTCTAACCCCAGCAGCTCTGAAATTAATGCATTCAGCTCTGGGCGGAATGTTTAATTAATAATCCGGAGATTTATGTCGTACAGGGTGGAATTCCCATCTATTCGCGTACCTCTTTACAAATCCGTATGGAAATTGATTGACTTTATTTTTCCTCCCCGTTGTGCTGGTTGTGGATTAATTGGGGAAAGGTTTTGTAATAATTGTGCACAACAGGTGCAATTGCTGAAAGGAAAAATTTGCGAGAAATGTGGCGAGCCTCTCAATTATTTACAACACAATATTCAGGATTGTATCGATCGTTTACCAAATCTGCAATGGATAAGATCGTATTCCTACTATCAACCCCCGCTCTCACTAGCGATTCAAAAATTAAAATATCATCGCGATATCGGTATCGCAGAAGTGCTGGCAAATTATCTGGTGAAATTGTACAATAAAAATAAACTGGATATAGATATGGTCATACCAGTACCATTAAGCCCAATAAGGTTACACGAACGGGGATACAATCAGTCTTTTTTACTTGCATTACCATTTTCTATGATGGTCAACAAACCAATCAATAAGCAGTCGCTGCGTCGAGTTAAAGAAACCAGATCACAAGTTGGACTTGATCGACATGAGCGTTATGTAAATGTATCCGAAGCCTTTTCCGCAGATTCGTCTGTGGTGAGTGGGAAAAATATCCTTCTAATCGATGACGTTACAACTACAGGTTCAACATTAGAAGCTTGTGCAGCAGCGTTGAAAGTTGCTGGAGCAATGGATATAGTTGGATTAACATTAGCTCGTGCCGTTCAAACACACAAAGGTTATAGTGACCAATTAAACGATGCCGTCACTGCAAAAAAATTTTAATCCAGGAGGAATAAAATGGCAACGAAGATCGATATCTTTACAAAAAATATAAAAATGACCGAACGATTGGAAGAATATGTGAACAAAAAAGTCACAAAGCTTTATCGGTACTTAAATGATATCGATGAAAGCAGAGTTGATCTTTCTTATCTGAAATCTGCTAGAAACGCATCCGATCGTCAGGTAGCTCAAATTACAATCCGCGGAAAAGGCTTTATTCTACGCACGGAGGAACGAGCGGATGATATCTTTGCTGCAATTGATGCTTCAGTAGAGAAAATGCAACGTCAAATCGCTCGACTGAAAGGCAAACGTAATAAAGGTCGCGGTGATGGCATGCCACTGTCTGAATTGGCAGCAGAACTTCCAGAATATGAAGAGACTGAGGATGTCCCTGAAATCACTCGTCGAAAAACCTTCTCTTTGATACCCATGGATGAATTAGAAGCAATTGAACAGATGAAAATGTTAGGGCATGAGGATTTCTTTGTTTTCTATAATATGAATACTGAAAGTATCAACATTTTGTATCATCGTAGAGACGGTGGTTACGGGATAATAGATCCTAAATTAGGATAATTTGCAATGGTAAAGGGCTGCAAAAGCAGCCCTTTTATTATTATTAATCTTATTTCAAGAATCAGTATGATCGACGGAAGCCATTCTTCATTCAATTCATCTACAAACAAAAAAATCTCATTAAAATATCCAACCTTGTCACCCATGGGTGGCTGGACTATAATTTAACCAACAATTTTAGATCCAGAAGGTGTTTTATGATTGATGTCAATGAACTTCGCAAAGGTGTAACTTTTGAATTAGATGGAAATCTGTACAAAGTATTGGATTATGGTCACAATAAATCTGGTCGTGGCTCAGCTACTATCCGCATCAAGGCTAGAAATATGATTACCGGCTCAACAATCGAGAAAACATTCAACTCCGGGCAAACAGTCCAGGATGTCAGACTCGACTACCATAACGCCCAATACTTATACAATGATGGTGAGTTTTACTATTTCATGGATAACGATACTTATGATCAATATCCATTACAATCCGAAATTCTTGCTGATTCAACAAATTTTCTTAAAGAGAACATGGAAGTCAAGATCACTTTTTATAATGAAAAAGCTATTGACATTGAATTACCAATCTCTGTTGATTTAGAAGTAACGTATGCTGAAATTGCTGTAAAAGGCGATACAGCCACCGGTCAAACCAAAAAAGTTGAAGTGGAAACTGGAACGACAATTTTTACTCCATACTTCATCTCCACCGGGGATATAATTCGGGTTGATACAAGAACTGGTGAATATATCACTCGTGTGACACAATAACGATGCGCACACCTTACGGTCAGGAATGTACCTTCTTTTTCGGTGACTATTTTCGTGGTCGCAATTTTGAAGAATGTCGTTTGATTACCGATTCAAACTCTCAACAAAATTGGTCAACGAAAATATGTAAGTCTTGCCCGGTTCCCAACATCTTACAGGCAAATGCTTGCCAACACATGCAGCTAACCGGGGTTATAAAAAAAGATTTTGGTTTTATTAAGCGCATGAATGTTAGTGCTTATTGTGAAAAAAGTAAAACAAAGGTAAAGGAACCGCATGTCGGTTGTGGGCAATGTCATCCTTTGCCGGAAATTTTCCTTGAGGAAAAATAATTGATTATTTTATTCGATCTGGACGATACGCTCCTTGGAAATCCAATGGAGACCTTTTTACCTGCCTACCTTCAGCGACTTGGGCAGTATTTATCTGACTATATTGCCCCAAAAGAACTGCCAGCCGCCATTTTTAATGGTACGGATCTTATGGTCAACAATGTTAATCCTTCCAGAACACTGGAGGAATGTTTCGATGAATATTTTTATCCTCTTCTCGGAACAGACAAGAAGAAACTTGATGAGAAAATTAAGGTTTTTTATCAGGAAGAATTTCCAAAATTAGCTCCAATAACAAATGAGGTACCATATGCAGCAACTGTCATTAAAGAATTGGAGAAACAAAATCACCAAATCATTATCGCTACCAATCCCCTTTTCCCAAAAATGGCTATTGACCATCGAATTAATTGGGCAAATCTGGGGTTGGAATTAAATGTCTTCAGGTATATTACCAACTTTGAAGAGCTGCATTTTACAAAACCACGACCTGAATTCATCGCGGAAATTTTAGGAAAAATTGGCTGGCAGGATGAACCGGCAGTCATGATTGGAAACGAATGGGATATGGATATCGTTCCTGCTGAAGTGCTGGGCATACCGACCTTTTTCATCGGTCAAACGCCTGACAATCCCGATATTTCAATACATCCCCTGAGTTCTTCAGGAACAATGGAAAATGTTTTGGACTGGATCAACCATTTAAATTTCAAAAAGCATGAACTTGAACTTAACGATTCAAAACCCGCCCTGCTTGCCATTTTACGAGCTACCGCAGCAAATATGGATTCCTTCAAACGGATGCAGATATCAGCTGGTCAATTTTCAAAACGACCAAAACCTGATGAATGGTCATTAATCGAAATCATTGCGCATATGGCAGATGTTGATGCTGAGGTAAACTTTCCTCGGATGCAAACCATTATCAAGGAAGAAGCACCTTTTATTGAAGCAGCTTTAACTGATCAATGGGCAGAAGAAAGAAATTACATCAACCGAAATTCAAACAAAGAATTATCCCGGTTTATTTCAAATAGAATTTCTCTGGTGACAGTCATCGAAAATTTATCAACGCATCAATGGAATAAATCTATTAACCATGCTATCTTTGGTCCTACACCTATTTCAGAATTAATTAAATTCATCACACAACACGATCGGATTCACATTAATCAAATGGTGGACACTTTAGAATCTATTTCAAGGTAATTTATTTTTATTTTATGGTCAGTTTAAATAGAAGTGGAACCGCATATAAATATAAAAGGATCAGCTTTGACGTTTTATTAATGGTGTTATATTAGAAATTCATAAGATGTTCCGGAAAACATTCACAATAATTAGCCATAAAATGGCTAGATTGGTATAATCTTCTAAAATAGAAAAGACTTTCCTTGTTGGGAGGCATTAGTGAATTCAAGAAATCAATCGTACGTAATCTACTTGCTGCTTTTTGTTGCCATTATTGTGATGGCATTTTATAGCTTCAGTCAGCGAAGTAGTGCAGAAACCCTGACGATCAATCAAATTGCCGCTGATATTAAAGCTGGCAAAATTTCCGAGATTGAAGAAAGCGAAGATCGTCTCAGAGTTAAATATCTGGAAGATGCTCGTGAAGGCTTATCGACCAAAGAATCAACCGCAACACTGGTTGAACAATTATTAAATTTTGGTGTAACCCAGGAAGATTTAAATCCTGACAAAATCCGCGTTGTGATTAAGGCACCCAGTGCCTGGGTAGGTGTATTGACTGCCCTTGGGTGGATTCTTCCTTTCCTATTCTTAGGTGGGGCCTTCTTTTTCATCTTTCGTCAGGCCCAAGGTAGTAATAATGCTGCCATGTCGTTTGGAAAATCAAAAGCAAGAATGTTTACAGGCGATCATCCTACGGTAACATTCGCGGATGTAGCCGGCGTAGAAGAAGCAAAAGAAGAATTAAATGAGGTCGTTGAATTTTTACGTGAACCTCAAAAATTTATCTCATTGGGTGCTCGTATTCCTAAAGGTGTATTATTGGTTGGCCCTCCAGGTACAGGAAAAACCTTGTTAGCAAAAGCTGTCTCTGGAGAAGCTGGTGTACCATTCTTTTCCATCTCAGGTTCGGAGTTTGTTGAAATGTTTGTCGGTGTTGGCGCCAGTCGAGTTCGCGATTTATTTGAACAAGCCAAACGCCATTCCCCTTGTATCGTTTTTGTCGACGAAATTGATGCTGTCGGACGCCAGCGTGGTGCTGGATTAGGTGGAAGCCATGATGAACGCGAGCAAACCCTTAACCAAATGTTAGTGGAAATGGATGGCTTTGATACTGATACCAATATCATCATTATGGCAGCCACCAACCGACCCGATATTCTTGATCCTGCCCTGTTACGTCCAGGCCGTTTTGATCGGCGCGTCGTTCTGGATAGACCTGATGTTCGCGGACGTGAGGCAATTCTTAGAGTCCACGTGAGAGGAAAACCCCTGGAAGATAACATCGATCTAAGTGTTATTGCTCGCTCCACCCCAGGCTTTGTAGGTGCTGACTTAGAAAACCTGGTCAACGAAGCTGCCATTCTGGCTGCCAGACGTAATAAGACCCTGATTGGGCAGAGTGAATTCGAAGAATCCATTGAACGAGTAATTGCAGGTCCGGAAAGAAAGAGTCGTTTAATCAGCCAGGAAGAAAAACGGATTGTTGCCTACCACGAAGCTGGTCATGCAGTGGTTATGCATGTTTTACCACACGCAGACCCGGTGCAGAAAGTATCCATTATTTCACGCGGAATGGCAGCAGGTTATACGCTTGCATTGCCAATGGAAGACCGATTGTTCATGGCTAAAAAGAAAATGTTGGCTGATATGATCGGCTTATTAGGGGGGCGTGCAGCTGAAGAATTGGTATTCGATGATATTACCTCAGGCGCTTCCAACGATATCGAACGGGTAAGTAAAATAGCCCGGACAATGGTAATGCGCATGGGAATGAGTGAAAAACTCGGGCCGATGGTTTATGGGCAAAAAGAAGAATTAATTTTCTTAGGCCGCGAAATATCGGAACAACGTGACTATTCAGAAACTGTTGCAGAAAAAATTGATGTGGAAGTTCGTTCAATTGTGAGTGACTCTTATCAGGAAGCTAAAAGAATCTTAACGGAATTTCGTGAAAATTTGGATGCTGTCGCCACGAAGTTATTGGAGGTGGAGACATTATCCAAAGATGAATTTGAAAAGATATTTCCTTCCCCCTTTCCAAAAAAGAGTGGCACACCTGAGTTGCAAATTGATTAATCATTAAAAGCATTGGCCTTTGGCCAGTGCTTTTTTTTATCCTGGTCTGATCCATCCCTGATCCGACTTAAGATTTTCAATAATCTTTTGAATATCCAGTTCAGAACCTTCAAACCAGTGAATAGTGGGATCATTATCTTTGAACCAATTTGCTTGCCGGCGCACATAGGTTCGCGAGTTTCGTTTCATCAGCATAATCGCTTCATCAAGTGAAATTTCACCATGAATATAAGCGGTTATTTCACGATAACCAATACCAGACATGGATGGCAAATCGGGAGAATACCCCAATTCATTTAACATTCTGACCTCTTTAATGAATCCATTCTCAATCATTTTTTCGATACGGTCATCAATTCTTTGATATAAAATGGATCGATCCCAGCGGATGCCAATCATTTTGTGGCTGTAAATTGGGGACTCTCTTTTGCGTTGATTCGAAAATCGTTGACCTGTTTTTAATATCACTTCAACTGCTCTGACTGTTCGGCGTAAATTTCGATAATCAATAATTTTAGCTGCTTCTGGATCAACCTTTTGTAAAAATTCGAAAAGTTTTAATTTTCCGTAGTGTTCTGCATATTGTTCAAGTATTATTCGCATTCTATGGTCGGCCTCAACCACTGGCATTTCCCAGTTATGCAAAATAGCATGAATATATTGTCCGGTTCCGCCAACGACGATGGGGATTTTCTCATTCAGATGCATTTGATCGATAATTTCTGCAACTTTTTGTTTGAAAAGGGCAACGCTTATGGTTTCATCCGGATCGGCAATATCAATCAGGTGATGTCGGATATTGTCCATTTCACTTGCATCAGGTTTGGCTGTTCCAATATCCATCATCCGATAGAAATATCTTGAATCTGCTGATATTATTTCTGATCCAATGGCCCTAGCAATTTGGATGGATAGTTGTGTCTTACCGGAAGCCGTTGGCCCGACGATAAAAATGACAGGTTTTTCTAAATCAGGCTTCCACATTTTTAAACCACTTAATTTGGTATTTCAGATTCTGTGGATTCCGAATGATAGCAATGGTATCAATCCTCCAGTTTAAATTGGCAGGAGAGAGATTATCGAGATATTCATTAGCAACAATTTCGATCTTTTCTATTTTCTTGGAATGAACAGCCTCTTCTGGATAACCAAACTTTATTGAAGATCTGGTCTTTACTTCAAAAAAAACTAAATCCTCATTTTCAAAACCAATAATATCAATTTCCCCAAATTGGGTTCGGTAATTTTTTTCAACAATCCGAATACCTCTTTCCTCGAGGTATTGTTGAGCAATTTTCTCGCCCCAATGGGCTAATTCTTGTTTATTCATCATTAATACAAAAATTCTATCACGGATGAACTGATTCTAATTTAAATTCATGCTAAACTAGAATAATAAATTAAAAAACCCGGGATGTTATATTGGGAGGGATTTTGCCATCGGCTGAAATTATCACAATCGGAACAGAACTACTTTTAGGAGAAATTCAGGATACAAATACTCGCTATATTGCCCGTTTTTTTCGTAATGAAGGTATTGATCTTTATCGAACCACAATGATCGGTGATAATGAAAACAGAATTACGACAACAGTATTGGAGTCATTGTCACGCTGCGATATTGTCATTACAACCGGTGGTCTGGGCCCAACAGTGGATGATCCAACTAGAAATGCAATCGCCAGGGCAGTCGGTACTGAATTGGAATTTCGACCAGAACTTTGGGAGCAGATAAAACAACGTTTTGAACGCTTTGGGAGGATCCCTACAGAAAACAATAAAAAACAAGCATATATTCCGATGGGAGCTGTTGCCATCGAGAATGCAGTAGGAACCGCACCCGCGTTTTATTGTCGCGCAGAAAATGGTCTGATTATTTCTTTACCCGGGGTACCCAAAGAATTGGAATACTTACTGGAAAATGAAGTAAAACGAATTCTTAGCAGCCAGTTTAACAACAAATATGTCATTCAGACGTTCGTGATCCACACCTCGGGCATTGGGGAATCTGTTATCGATGAAAAAATTGCTGATTTGGAAATACTTTCCAATCCAACGGTAGGTATTGTTGCTTATCCAGGCCAAACTGATATTCGAATTACTGCAAAAGCGCTCAATAAAACCAAAGCTTTAAAAATGATTTCCAATGTTCAGGAAACCATTACATCACGATTAGGTGGTTTTATATTTGGTTTTAATGAAGATTCCCTTGAAACAGTCATTGCCAAATTATTACTCAATATGAACTTAAAAATCTGTCTGATTGAACAAGGAACAAATCAAATCCTGAAACAATTGCTAGAAAAATTTAATATCCTGTTCACAGATACACAGAAAGTTAATCCCGCTGATTTGGAAAATGCGGAAAATAATCTTGAAAATTTTTACAAAAAAATCAATCCAAATATATTATTATTTGTAAAACTAGCACAAACAAATGATAAAAGTGCGTCCCTCTCCGTTCATATTTTTCATAATGAAGAGAGATTTACAAAATTCTTTCAATTTGGCGGGCATGACAATCTCGCCATCACCTGGGCGGCTAATACAACACTGCATTTTCTCAGGTCTCACCTTATTCAAAATTAACCGGAGGAGTGGATGGAAAAAGTATCATTAATTATAAAAAACGCAAATGTGTTGACAATTGATGAAGAATTCAACCAATTTAGTCCTGGAGCGGTAGCGATTGAAAATGACATCATTAAAGCGGTTGGCATGGAAACCGATATTTTACAATCCTATTCTGCTGATGTAATAATGGATGCGGATGGCAAAATCTTAATGCCGGGGCTGATCAATGCGCACACTCATGTACCGATGACATTATTGCGTGGTTTAGCAGACGATCTCAGGCTGGATGTGTGGTTGTTAGGGTATATGATGCCGGTTGAGCGTGAATACGTTACCCCCGAATTTGTTCAATTAGGAACGAAATTAGCTTGTGCAGAATTGATTCGTTCTGGCATCACCTGTTTTGCGGATATGTATTACTTTGAAGATGACGTGGCTGAAGCAACTGCCGAAGTAGGGTTACGAGCTATTTGTTCAGAAAGTATTCTCAAATTTCCAACTCCGGACGCTCAGTCTTACGAAGAGTCTCTAGCCTATTCAATTAAATTCATAGAAAAATGGAAGAATCACGCACTTATTATTCCAGCAATTGCCCCACATGCTCCCTACACCTGCACTCCAGAGATTATTGAAAAATCAAGAGAGATAGCCATAAAATACGATATTCCGCTGCATATCCATCTGGCGGAAACTCAAAGTGAAGTAGAAAATATGATTGCTGAAAATGGGATGCCAGTTATCCCCTATATGGATCAGTTAAATTTATTTGATGCGAAAGTGATCGCCGCTCATTGTGTTCATATTGATCCTGGTGAAATACGAATGCTAAAAGCCAAAAATGCTGGAGTGGCACATAATCCATCCTCCAATCTTAAATTAGCCTCAGGTATAGCCCCTGTCAAACAGATGATGGATATCGGAATCAATGTGGGTATTGGCACAGACGGTCCTGCTTCTAATAACGATCTGGATATGTTTGAGGAAATTCGTCTGACTACTTTTTTAGCGAAAGGATCCTCTGGTGATCCAACTGCCCTACCGGCGAAAACAACCCTTGCGATGGCTACACGTATTGGCGCGAAAGCCTTGCATATTGAAGAAATTACCGGATCCATTTCACCAGGCAAACGCGCTGACCTGATTTTGATTGACATCGAGAAAGTTCACAATGCACCCTGGTTCAGACATTCTCAGGAAAGTCTTTATAGTCAGGTTGTCTATGCGGCAAAAGCGAACGATGTTTCCGATTTGATGGTAAACGGCAGATGGTTGATGCAAGATCACCAATTATTGACCGTTGATGAAAAAGCGCTAATGGAACAGGGGCAAAAGTATGCTCAGAAAATCGATACGTTTTTATTCCAGCGCGAATCATCCATTCTCTCGAAGCTCGTTGCCATTGGTGGAACGATGGAAGGAGAAAGTTTTGAAGTCCAAATTAAAGTACGCATTGATGATCCGGCACAGACAGTAAATTCTATACTCACCAGCGGTCTTTCCATCCAGCGCAAACGCCATTACCACGAATATGACACGTATTTCTTTTTTGATGATCCTGAGCAGGGTCGATTAAGATATCGGGAAGATCATTTCCTTTCAGAAAAAAATGAAATCATTAATGTTCGCTCCCGCCTCACATTGATTGGCGAAAACAGAGAACAATATTTCCCTCAGGAAGTGATGTTGTCCCGATCAAGGTTCTATGCTCCTGCCACTCAAAGTTTACGATTTTATAAAGAATATTTTAATCCGGGCAATACTGTTGAAGTTGAAAAAGATAGAAAACGGTATCTGGTTAGTTATAAAGATACAGAAATTTTTATCAATGTAGATACGTTTATCGTTCCAACATTGGGTTCCTATTTGGAAATCAAGAGTAGAACCTGGAGTAGATTGGATGCTGAGAACAAATCAAAGTTGGTACTGGAATTAATTGAATTACTGGGTCTTAAGGAAAAACCTATTATTTCGAAAGATTATATTGAATTAGTATAAGACCTTCTCACGTTTACCAGGAGAGATCATTGAAAAAAAATCGTCCAATAAATGTACTGTACATCGCATCCGAGGCAGCTCCATTAATCAAAGTAGGTGGGTTGGGAGATGTCGCCGGTTCTTTACCAACAGCCCTCAAAAAATTACTTCCTGAGCAAATATGTGGAATTGAACTGGATATTCGCCTGGTACTCCCATTTCATACGTTGATCAATCAGAAATTAGAAAATATTCAGCTTGTTTCTTCCTTTTTTGTAAAACATAGTCATGGCAATATTCCAGCAAGAGTATTTCAAACAAAGGTAGAAGGGGTTACTGTCTACTTAATAGAGGGAGGTTCAATTTTATCGGATCTGAATGTGTACTCATCAAATCCTGAATATGATGCTAAAAAATATATCTTTTTTTCAATCGCAGCGCTGGATTTGATAAAAAATTTAAATTGGCATGTAGATGTTATCCATGCCAACGATTGGCACACAGCCATCACATGTTATGACTTGAAACAAAGGAAGTTGTCCGACTCCTTCTTCAGGAATACCAAATCAGTTTTATCCATGCATAATATGCCCTACATGGGCTCCAGCGCAGAAAGAATTTTAAATGAATTTGGATTGCCAAATTGTCCTTGTAATGACCTTCCGGATTGGGCGCGCTCGATTCCATTGCCAATCGGGATGTACGCAGCTGATTATTTATTAACCGTCTCTCCAAATTATGCTCAGGAAATACTGACACCAGATTATGGTTGTGGTTTACAGGATTTTTTGTCGACGCGCAAGGATACACTCACAGGTATATTAAACGGCTTGGATGAATCAAAATGGGATCCAACCAGCGATAACACATTACACTTTAACTACGATCCCACACAATTAGATGTGCGCCTGAAAAATAAATTAGCACTTCAGACTGAATTTGGTCTGGAAAAAAATGAGAAAGTTCCGCTCTTAATCATGGTAACCCGGATGGACCAACAAAAAGGGGTTGATATTGCAATCAGCGCCTTAAGAATCATTGCCGATAAATCCTGGCAGGCCATCCTCCTGGGAACAGGGGATCCTGTCATTGAATCTGCATGTCGCAGCCTGGAAGTCGAAATGCCATCAAAAGTTAGATCGGTCATTCGGTTCGATTTAAATCTTTCAAAACGTATGTATGCCGGTGGCGATGTTATTTTAATCCCCTCACGTTATGAACCCTGTGGACTGACACAAATGATTGCGATGCGCTATGGGTGTGTTCCCCTGGCGAGAGCAACAGGCGGGTTAAAGGATACAATCATCGATACGGAGCATTCAAAACATAATAATGGGTATTTGTTCACTGAGCCTATTCCAGAAATCATGTCACAAACACTGGACAGGGCAATTTTGGATTATCAAAATCAACAAAAATGGCATGCGCTTCAAACGAATGGATTAAATACCGATTTTTCCTGGGAAAAGTCAGCAATAGAGTATGCCAATATTTATATTAAATTGGTCGAAGGAGAAGCATGAAAATCAGAGCGGTAATTCTGGCAGGTGGCGAAGGTACCAGGCTTAAAGTTCTAACCTCAAGACGTGCGAAACCAGCGGTGGTTTTTGCTGGAAAATACCGAATTATTGACTTTCCATTATCGAATTGTGTCAACTCACAGATTAATGACGTTATGGTGCTTGCTCAATATCGCCCACAATCACTGATCGAACATATTGGGTCCGGAGCACCCTGGGATTTAAACCGCGATATTTCGGGTGGGGTACGAATCCTGACTCCTTACAAAGCACAGGTTTCTGATTGGTTTATCGGTACAGCGGATGCTCTACAGCAAAATTTCACCTTTATCAAACGGGGGAATCCTGATCATATTTTGGTCTTATCGGGTGACCATATTTACGCCATGGATTACACCAAGATGGTCAATTTTCATCTCGAGCATGATGCTGACTTAACCATAGCCACAATAACCGTTCCGTTCGAAGAAGCATCACGGTATGGAATCATGCACTATGATAAAAATTTCAAAGTGATTGAATTTCTCGAAAAACCAGAAAATCCACCTGCCAATACAATCAATATGGGTATTTATCTGTTCAAGCAGGATGTTCTCAATCAGGAATTGTGGAATGATCATTTTCGGGCGGGCTCTTTTCATGATTTTGGAAAAGACATCATTCCCAACATGATCAATAACAATGCCAGAGTTTTTGCCTATCCTTACGAAGGTTACTGGGTCGACGTTGGTACATTGGAAGCCTATTGGCAAGCCAATATGGATCTTCTATCTGATGAACCGCCATTTCAGGTATATAATCCGAATTGGATTATCCACACCAGGACAGAAGAACGCCCACCAGCCCTTATAAAGAAAGGGGCGATTGTTGAAAACAGCATGATTTCCGATGGGTGTGTGATTGAGTCCGGTGCTGTAGTAAGAAATTGTGTTTTTTCACCCGGCGTTCGAATAATGAATAATGTCGAAATAAATCAGTCCATTTTGTTCAAGGATTGTATCGTGGGTAAGAATTCCATCATCAACTGTAGTATTCTCGATCGAAGAGTAAATATCGGTGAAAACTGCATTATTGGTGAGCATAATTCAAATTTCCAAATTACCGTGATTGGCAAAGATTCAACCATCCCGGAGAGTTGGACGATTGAAGCCAGTGCAATCATCGGAACTGATGTGATCCCAGATGACTTTAATGCAAATCTGGTAAAATCGGGTGAGTTTGTTCAAACAAGGAGATTACCCTATGAAATCTGACCGAATGTCAGGAATTTTATTACACCCGAGCAGCTTACCAGGACCGGATGGGATTGGTGATATTGGCCCCGAGGCGTTTGATTGGGTAAATTTTCTTGTTCAATCGGGTTGTGGCTTATGGCAGTTACTCCCATTGGGTCCCACCGGATATGGAGACTCCCCCTATCAATGCTTTTCAGCATTTGCTGGAAATCCCTATTTAATTAATTCCACGTTCTTAATTGACGAAGGCTTACTTACCCTGAAGGATTTGGAGGACCGCCCAGATTTTCCAGCAGAAATGGTTGATTTTGGTCCGGTAATTCAATGGAAACTTCACCTCCTAAATCGTGCATACGAGAATTTCAAATTAAAACAACCTGAAGAATTATCCCAGAAGTTTCAATTTTTTATCGCCCAGGAAAAAGATTGGCTATTGGATTTTGCTTTATTCATGGCAATTAAAGAGGTGAACGGTGGATTGAGTTGGGATCATTGGGATGAAAAATTCAGAAAAAGGGATCGCAAAACACTCGAAAATTTTCAAGAGCAGCATGTTAAATTAATCGAATCACATATGTTTAAACAATTCCTGTTCTTCAGGCAATGGACAGACTTGAAAAAATATGCAAATGACCAGGGAATTAATATCATTGGTGATATTCCCATTTTTATTGCTTTCGATTCTTCTGATGCCTGGTCAAATCCAGAACTATTTTATTTTAATGAGGAATTAAAACCAACTGTTGTCGCAGGGGTTCCACCAGATTATTTTTCAGCAACCGGACAATTATGGGGCAATCCACTTTATCGTTGGGATATTCACAAAAAAGATCGCTATCAATGGTGGATAAAGAGAATTAAAGCCACCCTTAAAATATTTGATTTCATCAGGTTGGATCACTTTCGTGGTTTCGTAAACTATTGGGAAGTTCCCGCTGGTAACAAAACCGCCGAGGTAGGCCGGTGGTTATCAGGTCCAGGGGCAGATTTCTTCGAAGTTATGCAAGAGGAACTCGGCGATTTGCCAATTATTGCTGAAGATTTAGGGGAAATATCCGCCGAGGTATATGCCCTGCGGGATCAATTCGATCTTCCCGGGATGAAAATCCTGCAATTCGCATTCAGCGGAGATCCGGATGATCCGTTTTTACCGCATAATTACCCTGTCAATTGTGTTGCTTACACAGGTACACATGACAATGATACAACGTTAGGCTGGTATCTTTCAGCGCCGGAAAAAGAGCAGGATTTTTGCAGACGATATTTATCCAGGTCTGGAGAAAATATCTCCTGGAATATGATCAGGTCAATCTGGTCATCCACAGCAAAGTTCTCAATTGCCCCCTTGCAGGACTTTCTCAGCCTGGGATCAGAAGCAAGAATGAATTATCCCGGACAGGCAAGTGGAAATTGGAGTTGGAGAGTCCTCCCCAACCAGTTGAATTCAGAGCTTGCTGAAGAAATTCATGAAATAAATTTTCTTTATAGCCGATTATCAAATTCGGACGAGTAAATAGTTTTTCTCTTCTTTAGGAAACCAGGGTACTTTCCCTGGTTTTTTTTGGCTGAAAAAAGGAAACGAGAAAAATTCCCCCCAAAATAAAAAGACCACCGAAAACTTCAAGATGATTGGGTACTTCTTGTACAAAGATAAATGCCAGCAATATGGTACCAATCGGCTCACCTATTAACGCAATTGAAACAAACGCTGCTGGCAGATGCCCTAAAGCCCAATTAAAAATTGAATGACCGAATAACTGTGGAATTAATCCCAGGAGAATCATCCATAGATAAATTTGTCCTGAATAGCCTGTAAGTGTCTCCCCACTGATAAATACGTATAATAATAAAAAAATTGCTGAAAATGAGTATACAAAAAAAATGTATTTTATGAGTGGTAGTGTTGATCTTACCCTTCTTCCCACCATCAGGTAACCTGCCGCCATCCAGGCTCCTAATAATGCTAATGAATTACCGAGTAGAGCAGTTTTATCGGAAGTAATGCCATCATTTTCACAAATGATGAGCTTTTCAACCGAGAAAGAGCATTCATTGCTAAACGCCACAAGGCTGCTACCTAATAAAGCCAATAAAAGACCAATCCAAATGGCTGAATTATTCCTTTCCTTCAAAAAGATGGGGGAAAGTAGAGCTACCCAAAGGGGTGTTGTGGAAACAAGAACTACGGAACTGGCTATGCTGGTGTACTCCAGGGATGTAATCCAGGCTGCAAAATGAATCGACAGAAATAATCCGGAAAAAAGCAAAAATATTAATTCCTGCTTTGATAGATCGAATAAATTTTTTCTATACTGTAGATAAGCTATTGGCGTAATTACCAAAGATGCTGTGGAGAGACGAATTGCAGCAATTACAATCGATGGAGCTCCATTCTGGGCAAAGCGAATCAATATTGAGGCTGTTGACACAGCAAGAATGCCCAGGAATAGGCCAACCAAAGAATTTAGCTTTTCTTTCTTCATAATTTAATGGGTCTCTTGACTTGACAAAAAAAGTAAGCTTGATAAAATCAATTTGAAGTAGATTTGTCAAATTTTATCATCTTAATCAAATGAAGATAAATTTCTATTCCCATAATTGATTTCAAAACTTAGTTTCTAATTTGGAGGAAATAATGACCCATGTAATAACTAGTTTATGCCTGCGTGATGGTGGTTGTGCAACAGTTTGTCCAGTTGAATGTATTGTTCCTGGTAAACCCGAGGATCAATATCCTTTGTATTACATTGACCCAGATACATGCATTGATTGTGGAGCATGTGTTCCTGAATGCCCATTCGAAGCCATCTTCCCCGAAGATGAGGTTCCCGCACCTTATGTTGCCAAGGGTGGCGAAAGACTCTCAATGCCTGTTGGTACCCCTGGATTTACGGAAGTATATGATGGATCAAATCATGATGGCGAAGACGTTCACCTGGAAGGCACCAGAACATTGGAAGCCGGGGAAGAAGTTGATTTAACCCCAGATACAGAAGTGAATGCAAAATACTTTACGGATGGTCCAGGTTATAGCACCGCTGGATAAATTTAAATTTTTGGTTATGATAGAGGAAGTCATGAGACTTCCTCTTTTTATTTAACATTTATTAGAAAAGGACCATTATGCAAGAATATAGGATTGAAAAAGACTCATTAGGGCCGTTAGAAGTTCCCAAGAATGCTTATTTCGGCGTACAAACCCAGCGAGCTGTATTAAATTTTCCCATTTCTGGGATGAAACCGTATGCAGCGTTTATCTGGTCTATGGCAGCCATTAAAACCGCAGCCGCAAAAGTCCACAAAGATCTGGATTTGCTACAAGATGAATTTGCCGATGCAATCATCCAGGCTGGCAAAGAAGTTATGACTGGTTCCTGGAATGAGCAATTTGTTGTGGATCCTTTTCAAGCTGGCGCTGGTACCAGCCATAACATGAACACCAATGAAGTCATGGCAAATCGGGCCACGCAAATCCTGGGGGGACAATTAGGGTATTATTTGATAAATCCGAATGACCATGTGAATATGGGGCAATCCACCAACGATACCATTCCAACTGCTATTCGATTAGGGTGTTTATGGAGACTGAATGAACTGAATCAAACAGTCCAACAACTGGCGGATGCATTGCGACTCAAAGCAACCGAATTCGATCAAATCGTAAAATCGGGGCGCACCCACTTGCAGGATGCAGTTCCTGTCCGTCTTGGTCAGGAGTTTGGTGCCTACGCCAGAGCTGTTGAACGAGACCTGGAAAGAATTCAAAGGTCTTCTGAAGGGCTTAGGCGTCTCGGAATCGGTGGAACTGCGACAGGGTCAGGATTGAATGCCCACCCGGAATACCATGCCCGTATGGTAGCGGAATTAAAGAATATCTCCGGATTGGAATTATTTACCTCCGATGATTTGTTTGAATCGATGCAATCCATGGCTGATATGGTAGATTTTTCCTCATCTTTGAGAGTTTTGGCAGTGACGTTAACCAGAATTGCCAATGATTTCCGTTTGTTGTCATCCGGGCCTGCCACCGGTCTGGATGAAATTCGGTTGCAACCGGTTCAACCAGGTTCCAGCATCATGCCGGGTAAAGTCAATCCTGTTTTGGCTGAGATGCTCAATATGGCAATGTTTCACGTGCTGGGTAATGACACCACTGTGAGCCTGGCAGCGCAGGCTGGCCAACTCGAATTAAATGTGATGATGCCAATCATTGCACATAACTTGTTCGAAATGATGCATGTGATGATCGGAAGCATTGCTGCATTTACCACAAAGTGTGTCGTTGGTATCACTGCAAACGTGGAAAAAGCAGAAGGCTGGCTGGAGAAAAATTCAATTTTGGTGACTGCTCTTAACCCATTAATTGGCTATCAGGTCGGTGCAGAATTAGTCAAAGAATCAATTGCACGAAATATGACAATCCGTGAACTGGCTCTGGAAAAAGTAAAGCACGGTTTGTTAATAAACAAAAAAACCGAACAACCATTACAGGAGTCGGATATCATCCGAGTTTTCAGTGATCTTCGGAAATTTACCGAGGGTGGAATCTTATCCTGATTGATCTGATTGTGCTTTTGCAAACATCGCAGCCCCCACAATGCCAGCCTGATTTAACAACAAAGCTGGCATTGTTTTTGTCTGGATTGTAAAATATTTTGCATATTTTTCAAATTTCTTACTGATCCCCCCACCGATGACAAATAAGTCTGGTGAAAATAAGTCTTCCAGGGTCAAAAGGATTTCATTAAAACGTTCACCCCATTTTCTCCAGGATAAATCTTCAATCTGACGAATGGCATCTGAAGCTCGGTGTTCGGCGTCTTTGCCTCTGATTTTCATGTGACCAAACTCAGTATTAGGCACCAGCACCCCATCTGAAAAAATGGCCGAACCAATGCCAGTTCCGATGGTTAACAAAATCACAACTCCTTTTTGATATTCCTGCCCTATCCCAAATTTCATTTCGGCAATACCGGCAGCATCAGCATCATTCACTCCGAAAATTTTATTTCCAGTTTCCTGAGAAAGCAGAACGTTTAAATTTTGACCCAGCCAATTTTTGGAGATATTTGCTGCTGAGAGAACGATTCCGTGTTGAACAATCGAGGGAAACCCAACACCAACAGGGCCGGAATAATCAAAATGTTGATTGATTTGATGCACAGCTTTGGCCACATCAGATGGTTCTGCACCTTCCGGGGTATCGATCCGATATCGATCAGTTAACAACTTCCCGGTGATCGTATCAACCATAGCCCCTTTTATTCCAGAACCGCCGATATCAAGACCTAAAATTTCCATTTCTTCTCCTCAAGGACAACCATTTCCTAAATGTTCTTCATAAGTTCTGGCAAAATTGTGAAGACCCGAGCTATCACATTTTGCTCGAAAATAATAATAAGGGGTTTCAGGTGCATTGGCAATGGATTGCATTGCAACGAAGCTCGGATTACAAATCGCATGTGGTGGCAATCCGTTATACAGGTATGTATTAAATGGGGAATCTATTTGAAGATTATTCAAGCTAAGCGGATTGGTCCACCAGGTCGCTTGATCAATGTTGTATCCAACAGCATATTGAACGGTAGGGTCACTATCAAATTTCATACCGATATCAAATCTATTTAAAAATACGGATGCAACCATTGGCATTTCTTCAATGACAACCGCCTCTCTTTCAACCATAGAGGCCAGGATCACCATCTGGTTCATGGATAATCCTTTTGTTGAGAGTGAATTTTTAAATTCATCATTCACATTTTTCAAGAATTCATTTAAGAATATTTTTACAAAATCAATTTCAGTAATTTCTCTATCCACCAGATATTCGCCCGGAAATAAGTAACCTTCTAACGACGGAACACCTTGCAAACCATCTGGCAGCCATTCTGAAGATGGGTTGGACACCAAAGATAAGAACACCTCTGGATCAATTTCCAAACCCGACCCAGGCAAAATACCGGCAATTTCTTCTGACCTCCAGCCCGGAAGAACATTAAAACGAACTTTATCGGGTATAGGATTGGTTATTTTCTCAGCAATTTCAATTCCATTCATTTCTGGTTCAATGCGGAAATACCCGGATTGCACTTTCCGGTCAAAACCTTTGTAGATCAGAAAATCATTGAATGTTTGCGAGTCTGTTATGAGCTCATTCATCTTTAAACGATAGGCTATTTGACCAACGCTTTCACCCGGTAAAATTTCAAAGTAGAAATCCTCCTGTAAGTTATTCTGATTTTTAAATAAACTCTCCTCAGAAAAATAAAGCTTTGTTGTATACACGAAACGTTTATAAAGATTCAGAGAGGTATCAGGTGGACCATATGCAATTTTGACATCATTTAATATGGTTGTGCTCAACCATATGATTCCTGCAATTAAAGCGATACCACAAATAAAAAAAAGGCTCAGCAAACAACCTTGAAGGGAATTCTTTTTTTGTTTTGGCATCAGGACTCCGTCAAATCAATTGAAAAAAAATCATCTTTGGACTGACTGTCGAGATAGGACTGCAAAATAATGGTGGCAGCCAGATCATCCATGTGTGTCATTCGATGCTTTCTCCTGACGCCCATAGCCTCACGAGCTTTTTTGGCACGTTGGGTACTTTCAAATTCATCCCATAAAATAACTGGAATATCCGTCATTTGTTTGATTTCATCCGCCAGACGAGCCGATTTTCTGCCGGAGGGGTTCGGTTCCCCATTCGAATAGAAGGCTTGTCCAACAACAATTAACCTAACCGAATTTTCCACCGCAATGGCGATAATCTGTTCCGCATCTTTCGTCCTTTGAACATGTTTGATCACAGTCAAAGGATTCGCAATCGTTGCTGTCATATCACTGATAGCCACACCAATTCGTTCTGTGCCTGGATCAATTGCCATAATTTTTTTTGAGTCAATTTCCATCGATCACCATATTAATTCTAAACGGGAAAAAAGGCAAATATCGCCAAAAAGATGGTGATATTTCTATGATTGGCTCTTTACTCAGGTCAACATCATTTCCTACCAAAGATTTCGCTGTATTAATTTCTTTTCCCAGGATGTTCTGAACCAGTTTGTTTTCATCTATTTTTGCTGTAATTCTTCGTGATGATTCCACAACCCAATACAACTCATTATTCCTGAATTTTACAGAATCGCGGATAAGTTCAATCTCAATATCCTTTTCATCATGCAGAAATTGATCAGATAAATCGGCATCCATAGCCAGATTAACGGATTTAAGGATTGCTTCTGCCTCAATCATCCAGCCAGATAAACTGGCTTTTATTTTCAATATATGTCTTTCTGCAGGATCTCCAACCGCAGGAATTCTTTCTTCCGTTATTATTTCATTGATTTTGATAGTTTCTTCAGCAATTAAAAACGCATTGGGGGTATTTTTTCGCATTTCGTCGATAGAATTTTTGATGAGTATTTCCATTAATTCTTTTTTTAATTTTTCGTAATCTTTTTCAGTTGGCGCTAACGTTTTTTTATCAGACCCACCAGATATCGCACTCTGATTGCTAACCACGATATTTCCACCCAGATCATTTTCAACGGCTGTGATGCTTCCAATAAGAACATTTCCATTCGTCCCAGCGATTGTACTCACGATGGGGACATCAATTTGAGATTCAACTCCAGGTTCCAGGATAGCTTCTTTCTTCGTTTCAAAACGGACATAAGGGTCACTGTTAGTTCGTACTATTGTACCCATAGGTATAAAAATCTCTTGATCAGATAGATTTCGAAATGTCACCGTGCCGGAAGCTTTTTTGTCTGGAACCCGGATGATGCCGGTGCTTTCACCTTCTACTTGACCATCAATTTCAATGTCAATGAGATTGAATGGGACAGCTCCGGTCCCATTGATTTCTTTCACTGTTGGATCAGATCGAAACTTCATTTGTAAGGACTGCTCATCAACCACGGGATACAAGACAATAGTTGCTGATGGTACGAAAATAAGAATGATCAATAAAGTTGAAAACAGCCCCACTGAAAATATCAGCCACCGAACAAATTTTGATAACCTCACGTGGTGGAGCTGCCGTTGTTTATCATATGCCTTGAGGTCTATCTTCTGATCTGCTTTCCGCTGAAGCAAAGCTTGATCTCGAATTTTTGGTTTTCGCCAGGGTTTCTTTTGTGCTTCTGGAATACTTGAAAATAGTGAAATCCCCAATTTTTTCAATTGATTTTTGATCACCGGTTCATCCGTTACAACCGCTATTTGAGCCCCCTGACTTTCAGCAGATCTTAAAATCAGGATGATGTCGATTGCCTTGAGCTTAATTATTCCTTTGTTTGGCCAAACCAACAATATTCGCTGGGTTTTACTCCAGACAATTTTCTCCCTGATGGAAATAACGTTATCAAAAGCATCCAATTGCACAATAGCAGTTTTCATAATATGGTTGATTATAAGGTATGACCTAACCTCATTGTAATAGGATTGACCATCATCTGCGGACAGGATTATTATACATAAAGCATAGACACAGCAATAGTACACTATAATTAATGATAGGTTAAACTCCTGGAGATGTGTATGTCGTACCGACTACTTTTTTTATTCACATTGGTTCTATTGGCTAGCATGACTGGATGTAATTTACCAAATTCAGGGCAAATAAATCCAGATAGTGTTGCTACGCAGGTAGCTCAACTATTAACATCAACTCCGGTTCTTGAAAATACAAGCGATCTTCCCTCTGCGGTTCCCACCATCACAATACAATTCACTGAGGAAACGTCTCTTCCTACAGAAACCACAAGTCCAACCCAGGTTCCATCTATAACCCCCACCATCCTGCCGCAGGGCATTCCTGGCGGTTCACCTGATTGGACAGACCCCTTAACTGATGGAAGCCGTTTTGGAATCAATCCTGAAGGATACGATGATGGTCAGACGAAAATAAAGGTTTCGGATGGTTCATTAATCATGACCAGTGTTTCTGCCATGGGTTGGCGGGGATGGCGATTAACGAGTCAAAAACCAGAAAATTATTATTTGCAGGCTGTTTTTCAGACTTCTGATTGTTCAGGGAGTGATCAATACGGGCTTGTCGTCCAATCCCCTGATTTTGAAAGCGGTTTCGGATATTATTTTGGGTTAACCTGTGATGGGAGATATGCATTTCAAAAGTGGGAAGATAATGGTCTTACCAATCTGCAGGGATGGGTAAAAGATGGGAATATTGTTGCCGGTTCTAATCAAACCAATACAATTGGAATTCTCAAATCCGGGAATCAATATAATCTCTACATCAACAACAATTCAATCGTGACCGTCAAAGATGAAAAATTCTCATCCCCCGGTTATTTTGGCCCTTATATCGCTGGTGTTAATACACCGAATTTTTCATTCCAATTAATAGAAATTTCTTACTGGAATTTACCTTAAGGATTATTGTTATTTATGATTCCTTCCTACTCGAACCGGCAATTTGTAACCCAAAAACAGGTTGTTGAATATGCCAGGGACAAAATTAAAAAATTTCCAGTGTATCTCGATACCGAAACCACGGGACTCGAGAGCACTGATGAGATTATAGAAATTGCCATTGTGGATTCATCCGGTCAGGTCATCTTTGAATCCTTTGTAAGACCTCAAAAACCGATTCCTGCGTCTGCTACTGCTATTAACAATATAACTAACACAATGGTAGCAAATTCGCCTTCATGGGCAGAAATTTGGCCTATTATTCGCAATCATCTCAGCAACCATCCGATCGGAATGTATAATGCAGAATTTGATGTCCGCATGATTTTGCAATCGATGAAAATCAATCAAGTTCCGGACACCACTCGCTTTAACGCTTTTGATGTGATGAAAATATATTCGGATTATATGCGTTCCGAAAGAAGGTACCGGTTGGAACAGGCAGGTAAAAATCTTGGAATCGTCATTCCAAATTCACATCGTGCTGTGGATGACACATTATTAACTCGTGCAATCCTCCATTCCATCGCAGGGATACCCTATTAAAACCAGGCAGAATATCAATGCAAAAAATTCCATCTTCTGAAATCACACCAGAACATCTTTATTATTCCAGAAGGGATTTTCTCAAAAAATCAGCTATTTTTGCAGGCAGTTTGTCGATTTTATCTGCATGTAAATCAATAAATTTCTCTGGAGATCAACAACCTGAAGCCTCATTTTTTACTTACAAAGATGAATTCGGTGACCTGGCAAATACTTACGAACAAATCACGAATTACAACAATTATTATGAATTTTTTACCAACAAAGAATCGGTTGCCGATTTATCAAAGAATCTGAAAACAGATCCATGGAAATTAGAAATAAAAGGGTTGGTCCAGAATCCACTTGAGTTGGATATGGATGATTTATCAAAATTATTTGAACAGGAAGAGAAGGTTTTTCGATTGCGGTGTGTGGAAGGTTGGTCCAAGGTAATCCCCTGGACGGGATTGCCTCTCAAGAAATTACTCTCCCTGGCGGAACCGGCTAGTGAGGCAAGGTATGTACGCTTCCAGACTCTATATGATCCTGAGCAAATGCCAGCCCAACAGGACAATCTGTTTCCCTGGCCATACCTTGAGGGATTACGATTGGATGAAGCCATGCACGATTTGACTTTATTGGCTACAGGAATGTACGGAAAACAACTTTTGCCGCAGAGTGGTGCGCCAATACGATTGGTAGTCCCCTGGAAATATGGGTTTAAAAGTATCAAATCCATAGTAAAAATCGAATTACTAAAGGAGCAACCTGTTTCCCTTTGGATGGCAGTTTCTCCACGGGAATACGGTTTTTATGCGAATGTAAATCCCAATATTCCACATCCAAGATGGTCCCAGTCCACAGAAAGAAGAATTGGGGAAATGGAAAGACGACCTACTTTGTTATTTAATGGATACGAAACCGAAGTCGCACATTTATATAAAGACTTAGATTTGAGTGTAAATTTCTGATGCCAAAATTTAAATTTAATCGTTTGCAATGGTTCGTTCACATCGGATCAATCATTCCTTTTATCATCCTGGTATGGGATGCAATCTCAAATAATTTGACTGTTAATCCGATCCAGGAGATCACGCAAAGGACAGGCCGTACTGCTATAATCTGGTTGGTTTTATCACTTGCCTGTACGCCATTCAACATAATTTTCGGGTTGAAACCTTTTAATCAAGTCCGCCGACCATTGGGTTTGTACGCTGCTTTTTATGCTTCCTTACACTTCATTACCTTTCTAGTTCTGGATTACGGCATTAATTTAAGCCTGATCGCACAATCAGTTATCGAGAAACCCTACATTTTATTAGGTACAACTGGATTCCTGATTCTGATGGGGTTGACGTTTACTTCTACCAAAAAATCGATGCAAAAGTTAGGCAAAAAATGGAACCAGATTCACCGGTTGGTATATGTAGCGGCTGTCCTTTTGGTACTACATTTTTTTATGGCACTAAAATTTATTAACACACTGGCGATCACTATCGCGATAATTCTTGTTGTTCTGCTTATTATTCGAATCCCTGTTGTTCGCAAATTTTTCTCAAAAAGGCAACCATACTGGGCAGCATCCGTGAATAACTTTCTGACAGGCCGAAAAAAGAAAATAATAACCACTCAAAAATTGAGAAATTAATAAGAGATTTATAAAAAATTCATACAGCTTTGACGATTCGATTTTGTTATAAAATGACTGTAATGCTTTTTGTAAATCGGATAGGAAAAGAGAACCTTCTGCATGATATTTACACAAAATCAAAAAAACATCGCCAATCAGGTGCTGGAGAATAAAGTATTTCTCACTGGGTTTGCGGGAAGTGGCAAGACAACGATTGGAAAGATTTTTTTGAATTCTTTACTGGAGCAGGAAATTCCTGGGAATAGGATACTGGTATTGGTGCCTCAAAAATCGCTGGGTATTACCTATTCCGAATTCCTCGAGGGTGTTGGAAATTTCAATGGAAATTTGCCGGCAATTCATACGATGAGTGGTATCAGCCAGAAAATTATTCGATTATTTTGGCCGATAATTGCGCCCCAATTCAATTTTAAAAATCCCAGGCATTTTCCAACCTTTTTGAACATTGAATCTGCACAATATTTTATGGCAAAAGTATGTGAACCTTTGTTTGAAAAAAATTATTTTGCTTCCATAAAATCTGAAAAACCGAGAATTCTCTCGCAAGTTCTGGACAACCTCAACAAATCTGCGTTGGTTGGGTTTCCACACGAAGAAATAGCTGTCAGACTGAAATCAGCCTGGAACAAAGAAAGCAATCATTTAATTGCCTACGATGAAGCTCAGGAATGTGCCAGTGCTTTTCGTAACTATTGTTTGGAATTCAATCTTATTGATTTTTCCCTGCAATTTGAAGTATTTAACAAAGTTATCCATAACTCATTTTTAATTAAACAATATTTATTTAATAGTTTTGATTATCTGGTTTATGACAATTGTGAGGAGGATACACCTGTCGCTCATGATTTGATCCTGGAGTGGCTGCCAACCTTGAAAGGCGCTCTAGTGATTATGGATGAAAATGCAGGCTTTCGTTCCTTTTTGGGGGCTGATCCTCTAAGTGCCAGGCGGTTCTCTGCAATCTGTGAGAAGGTAATTCAAGTGCAGGAATCATTTGTTTCTGTTCCAGAAATTCGCGAAATTAATACTATTTATCAAAAAGCGCTGGCTCATCAATCGATTCTGGAAATTTCAGCACCCGCTTTTAATCGCTTATCATTCCACCATCACAAGTTTTACCCGGAAATGATCAATCTGGCGGTGCAACAAATTGAAGAATGTATCGACCAGGGAATTGAACCGGGAAAGATCGCGATTTTGGCACCATTTGTGAGCAACGCATTGCGCTTTCAAATTCAGCAGAGAATGAACGAAAAAAACATTAAATTGATCACCCACCGCCCATCCCGCAGCCTGCGCGAAGAATCAATTACACACTCGCTCCTCTCCTGGACAAAACTGGCCTATCCGGAATGGGGACTAACCCCCTCACTGTACCAGTTTCGAACGGCAATTATGCATGCACTTGGGAATATGGATCCCATCAGAGCTGATTTACTATCCAGAATAGTTTCATCCAAAAATAAAACATTTCTCTTGCGTCCCATGGATGATGTCCGTCCGGAAATGTTAGAAAGAATAACCATCCAGGCTGTGAATCAATACCAAAATATTTATGCCTGGTTATTGCAATATCAAAAAAATAAATCCGAAGTGGATGTTTTTCTGGCAAGTTTCTTCGGTGAAATCCTGTCACAACCCGGGTTTGGGTTTCACCAGAACTACGATGGTGCTGAAATTACAGGCAGACTGATCGAATCAATGCAAAACTTTAGAAAGAATACATTTTCACATTTTCAAAAAACTGGAGAGAATTGGGCATTAGATTACATTAGCATGCTGGAAAATGGTTTGATTTCCGCTCTGTATTTACAAACCTGGGATTTACCCCCCCAGGATGCGGTTTACCTTGCTCCTGCACATACTTTTTTAATGCAAAACAGACCTGTCCACACTCAGATCTGGTTGGATATCGGAAATATGGGCTGGTGGCAGCGCTTAATGCAACCACTAACCCAACCTTATGTTCTCTCGAGAAATTGGGTGGAGGGTATGAAATGGACTGATATCCAGGAATATGAGAACAATCAGAAGAACCTAGGAAAACTAATTTCTGGTTTATTACTGCGTTGTTCCGGTAATATTCTTCTTCACACAGCAGGATACAACGAAAATGGTGATGAACAGGCCGGACCCCTCTTGAAAGCCACCCAAAGAATTTTGCGCACATATCATCGTCAGGTGGGAAAAAATGTTTAGGCCAAGACCAAAACAATTGGAAATTCTCCAATATACCAATGGCAAAATGGGTATCTCAGCTGTGCCAGGTAGTGGTAAAACCCAAACTCTGTCATATCTGGCTTCTCATTTGTTGTATGAAAGCAGGCTGGACGATGACCAGGAAATTTTGGTCGTCACGCTGGTCAATTCAGCAGTCAATAATTTTTCCACCCGTATTGCCAGTTTTATGCAAGGGTTTGGAATGCTCCCGGGTGTGGGGTACCGGGTGCGAACATTGCATGGGTTGGCGCATGATATCGTTAGAGAGCGTCCCGATCTGGTCGGGTTAGGAAATGAATTTGATATCTTGGATGAGCGGGAAACAAACCAGATCCTGGGGTCTTCCATTGAAAGTTGGTTAAAGCGCAACCCAAATTTTATCGATCGTTGGGGAAAACCGGATTATGCGAATAGCGCAAGACAAACCCAAATTTCAGACTGGCAATCTGCCATTTCCTCGGTATGCACCAATTTCATTCGCACTGCTAAAGATTTGCAAATATCTCCGCAAGAGATCTACTCAAGATTATCTGATCTTAAAATCAATGATTCCCTGCTTGGGTTGGGTGTGGAGATTTATGAAGATTATCAACGGGCACTCAATTATCGCTCAGCGGTTGATTTTGATGATTTGATTCGTCTGGCACTGATGGCTTTACAAATCGATCCGGATTATTTAAACAGGTTAAGAAACCAATGGCCTTACATTCTCGAAGATGAAGCACAGGATAGCAGTCGTTTACAGGAATTAATTTTGAGCACATTGGTTGGTGAAAATGGCAACTGGGTGCGGGTTGGTGACCCTAATCAGGCAATATTTGAGTCATTCACAACCGCCAGTCCTGAATATTTAAAATCATTTCTGACTCAGCCAGATGTAATTTCCAAAACATTGCCTAATTCAGGCCGCTCAACCCTGTCGATCATTAATCTAGCCAATGAATTGATCCGTTGGACAAACCAGGATCACCCGATTTATGCTCTCCGCCATGCATTAACCCGGCCATATATTGAACCCACACCCAAGTATGACCCACAACCCAATCCTGAAGATCATCCTGAAAAAATTTTTATTTTTGATAAATCTCAGTCATCTGACCAGGAAATTAAGACGGTTGTCTATTCTTTAAGCAAATGGTTGCCAGAAAATCTCGAAAGTACAGTTGCTGTCCTGGTTCCTAGAAATTTCAGGGGAGGAAAAATTGTAGATGCACTTCAAATTGCAAAAATTCCCTATGTCGAGATTTTACAAACCAGCCAATCCACCAGAAACACCGCCTCAATCCTCGCAGCCATTCTGAATTTCCTCGAAAATCCCAACCAGACAACCCGCATATTAAAGATTGTTGAATATCTGGTGCAGATAAAATATCCGGAATCCAAACAGATAATTGAAGAAATCAATCAACTCATTCGATCCTGTACGTATTTGGAAGAATTTTTGTTTCCAGTCCCTGATCACGATTGGGTTCAAAAACTGATGGCAAAGGAACAACCCCCACCCGAGAAAATTATTCAAATTTTGCTTGAAATGCGTACTCAACTATCCAGATGGCTAAGAGCAGCAGACTTACCGATTCACCAGATTATCATCACCATCAGTCAGGAAATATTTGAAAAGCCTTCTGATTTGGCTTTAGCCCATAAATTAGCGCTCATTCTTGAACAATATTCAAAAAATCATCCGGAATGGTTACTGCCTCAATTTGCTGAAGAATTATCTTTAATCGCAGCAAACCGGCGCAAACTGCAGGGATTTTCTGACGAAGAATCCGGTTTTAATCCGGAAATGCATAAAGGCAAAGTCGTTGTCACAACCTATCATAAAGCCAAAGGGCTGGAGTGGGACCGGGTTTACCTGATGTCGGTTAACGATTATGATTTTCCATCCGCGTCAATGGGAGATCATTTTATATCAGAAAAACATATTTATAAAGATGAAGTCAATTTGGAAGCTGAAATCAATCAAAAACTCACCGCCCTGGTGGAAAGCAATCTGGAAGATTTATATTTGGAATACGGGTATGCGACCGAAAAAGCACGTCTGGATTATGCAGCTGAGAGAATTCGCTTATTTTTTGTAGGAATTACGCGTGCCAAAAAAGAATTAATCATTACCTGGAACACCGGTGATACCCATCATAAAAACAAAAAAATCGCAAACCCGTCTATGCCATTTTTGGCTTTATCAGCCTTTTGGGAGAAATACAATGAAATTTGATTATTCGCAGAATAAGCTGCACGATTATTTGGAATGTCCGCGCCGGTATGAATTACGCTATTTACTGCAAAGAATTTGGCCAGCAGTTCATTCCGAACCGGTTCTGGCATTGGAAGAGCAAATGAACAATGGCAAGATTTTTCACCTGATGGCACAACAATTTTTCAGTGGCATCAACCCAAACGAAATTCAACTTCAAGTTGAAAGTGAAAAAATTTTAACCTGGTGGAATGCCTTTCTTCCTTTTGCTGAAGCTTACAAACAACTATCTTGTCAACCAGAAGTATTTATCTCTTCAAAAATCAATCAAACAAGCTTCGTGGGTGTATTTGATTTGTTGGTTTATACCCCGAACGGAAAAATAACGATTGTGGATTGGAAAACAAATCAGATCAAGCCACCCAGAAGGAATTTGGATCAACATGTTCAAACCCGTTTATATCCTTTGCTATTAACTTCAGGTGGTAAACAATGGAACAATGGTCACGAAGTTCAACCGGACCAAATTGAGATGATATATTGGTTTGCCAATTTCCCGGATGAACCAGAATCTTTTCCATATTCAGAACAAAGCTATCAGTCAGATTTATTCTTTATCCTGGATTTAGTCGATCGGATCGAAAAGACAGGCCCCGGTGAATTCCTCCTGACAGAGAACCAAAATAAATGTAAATTCTGTAACTACCGTTCGCTGTGTGGACGCGGCTCTACTCCAGGCTTATACACTGAGTTAGAAACTGAGGACTTGGAATATCTATACGAAGAAATCGAAGAGATCGACATGAACCAGATTGGTGAGATTGCCTTTTAATTATGTCAACTTTCAATTGGGTAGAGAAGCAAACGTTATTAATCTCTGAGGAAATCAAAAATGAATTTCCAAATCCATGGGTACAACAAATCCTGGCTCGCAATAACATCTCAAACGTAGAGGCTGCCCGAAAATTTATTAATCCCTCGCTGTACATACCAACTCCTTCATCCGAAATGCCTGACCTTGATATAGCAGCCAAAAGACTGATCAAAGCGATTAAGTATCAGCAAAAAATTGGAATATGGGGTGATTTTGATGTGGATGGTCAGACTTCCACTACCCTACTTTATGAAGGTCTTTCCAAATTGGGTGCAAATGTCATTTATTACATTCCGGTTCGTTCTAAAGAATCACATGGTATCAAGCTCAATTCACTAAAAGAGTTTATTAAAAATAAAATAGAAATCCTCTTAACCTGTGATACGGGCATTAGTGAAAACGAATCAATTCAATATGCCACTGACCAGGGTATCGATGTTCTGATTACAGATCACCATAGCTTACCAACCTCTCTGCCAAATGCCTTGGCCAAGGTCAACCCACAACGACTGCCTGAAACACATCCTTTACGTAATTTATCCGGTGTTGGTGTTGCCTACAAATTAATCGAATGGCTTTATCAACTACTTGGACATAAAGATGGTTATCAAAATCTACTGGATTTGGTCGCCCTGGGAACTGTTGCCGATGTGGCCATTCTGACAGGCGAAAATCGTTATCTGGTTCAATCTGGATTGGAGCTCTTGCAAAATCCAGCCCGAACAGGGTTGCAGGAAATTTATAAGAATCGCAAACTCCAAAGTGGAGATATTAATGAAACCCACATTGGTTTTTATCTCGCCCCCCTATTAAACGCTTTAGGTCGCTTGTCGGATGCCAATCCAATCGTTGAATTCTTAACCACCTCAGATTTACAAAAGGCAAAAGTTTTTGCGGGACAATTAGAAAATATCAATGAAAGACGTAAACTGATCACAGAACAGATCTCCGAGGCGATTTTTTCCAAATTAGATCAAAATAAAGAATTATTGAACCTGCCATCAATTGTTATGCATCATCCTGATTGGGAAGCTGGTGTTCTTGGGATAGTAGCCAACCGCCTGGTAGAGACATACCAGAAACCTGCCATCTTATTGACTGGGGATATCGAAAGTGGATTTTACGGATCTGCTCGCTCTATTGATGGTCTGAATATCATTCAAGCCATCCAGTCGAATGCCGCTTACCTCAAACACTTTGGTGGACATGCCATGGCGGCCGGCCTTTCCCTGGACGCAGACCGATTATCCGAATTTCAGGCCCATTTCAACAAGACTGTCCTGAATTTGATAGGCGAAACAACTTTGCAAAAAGAATTGGCCATTGATGGATACGTAAATTTTGATTTGATTACATTGGATTTTGTGAGAGATTTGGAAAAAATGGCCCCCTTTGGCCCCGGAAATCCTGCTCCCATTTTTGCCAGCAAAGATGTGATGATCGAAAGCATTCGTAAAATGGGCAGAAAATCAGAACATTTGAAAATTACCGCAACCGATACGCTGGAAAATATACAGGATTTTATCTGGTGGCGGGCAAATCAGGATGATCTCCCGGATGAGAAAATTGACATTGCCTTCCACGTACATAGTTCAAATTACCAGGGGAAACCAGGTGTACAGGTTGAAATAGTAGCGATTCAACCAAATGAGACCACACTGGTTGAGATAAAAACAATCAAGGAAGAGCTTGAGATTATTGATTACCGGATCCATCCGCCAGACGATCAAAAATGGCTTGAGAAATATCATGATATCCTCTGGTTTCAGGAAGGATTGAAGCATGATTTCTCACCTGTTTACAACCGCCAGAACTTACACCCAGCACAGGTATTAATTGTCTACACAATTCCACCAAATTTAACTGAATTTCTGAAGGTTTACATAACAGTACGACCAAAACATCTTATTATTTTCGGGAATGAACCACTTGATAAATCAGTGAATCAGATAATACAAACCATCGCAGGGATGTTAAACTACGCCATTAAATTTAAAAATGGCCTCTTTCGACCGCTTGATATCGCGGCTATTACAGGACAACGACAGACTTTAATTGAATCCGTTTGTCGTTATTTAGATGCAATTGGACAAATTACTCTATCGGAACATCCTGATACGCAGTGGTTTGTAAAACCAGGCGGAAGTAGAGACCCCGAGATGGCAGCATTATATAAACAGAATATTGGATTTTTGCACAGGGAAACAGTGGGTTTTTATAAATGGTTTCAAAAAATTGATCTGGAAAAAATCAAAAACACTCTTAATGATCTTTAATTTATGATAAACATTCTCTATTACGGTTCCTTAAGTTATATTTACCAGAAAAAATTTTACCCTCCCTCTTTCAGACAAATTATGATAAACTCATGATCAATATGGGCGGCAACATTGTTGTCACCTTTCCGCTTCTGGCTCATGCATTAAATGAGAACAGCAGCAAACCCGAGGAAAGGAGGAAGTTTTAAATGCGTAATTATGAGTTAATGGTTTTAGTTCAACCAGATCTGGATGAAACAGCCTTTGGTGATGTTACATCCAAAATTGCTGGTTGGGTAACTGATAGTGGCGGAACAGTTGAAAAAACTGTTGATTGGGGAAATCGCCGAATGGCTTATCAAATTCGTAAACAACGTGAAAGTCATTACGTGCTTTTTAATATTACCGTCGAACCGTCAGCTACCAAAGAATTAGAGCGCAACATGCGGTTCTTAGAACCTGTGATGCGTCACATGCTTTCAGTTGTTGAGTAGCATTTGTTGTAATGATGAAGGAAGATCTGGTTGGCACAAAACAATCGGAGTATTAAATGGGTAGAGGTTTGAATAAAGTCATGATCATTGGATATTTGGGACGCGATCCTGAGATGCGTTTAACGCCCTCAGGACGGGCTGTGACCACATTTGTCATTGCCTGTAATCGCTCCTGGAATTCTTCAGATGGTGAACGCCATCTGGAAACCGAGTGGTTCAATGTCGTGACTTGGGGAAATCTCGCAGAAATTTGTAAGCAGTATTTGTTCAAGGGCTTACAGGTTTACATTGAAGGACGACTCCAATCCAGACGCTGGGAAGATATCGATGGCTGCAAACACACCAGTGTGGAAATCGTGGCCTCAGAGATGATGATCCTTGGTGACCGGAAAGAAACCAACCAACAAATTCCTCCATCAACGCTTGAAATTAACGATAATTATTCCCTATAGGAGAAAATGAAATGACAAACGAAAGTGGTCAATTTCGAAGGGGTCCTGGTAATCGTCGTGGTTTTACACCCCGTCCAAAAATTTGCCAATTCTGCTCAGACAAAGAAGCAAAAATAAATTACAAAGACACTGACTTATTACGTCGTTATGTAATGGAAGATGGGAAAATCAGACCACGCCGTCAAACAGGCACATGTGCCAAACACCAACGTGAAATCGCAGCTGCTGTGAAAAAAGCACGTTTTGTAGCACTATTACCTTTCGTAGCATCGATGGAAGATTAATTTCTTCCATAATCAAAAAATAAATTAAGGGCATGGTGTGGGTATACCTCCTATGCCCTTTTTAAAAACCGAGGTTTATAATATGGCACGTCCCCCATCTCAAAAAGTGGTGACCAAAAAGTATAAAGCACGCTTACAGCAAGAGCAGCAACAACGCAAAATGTTAATCATTGCAGCTTTAATTGTTGCTGCTGTTGTCGTGATTGTGATCCTTTATGGTGTTTTGGACCAAACCTTCTTAAAAAATCGAAAACCAGTCGCAAAGGTTAATGATACAGTCATCCGGGCTGAAGAATTCATCAAAATGGTAAAACTTGAACGTCAGCAAATGAATGGACAGGCTTATCAATATGAATCCTACAAACAGTTCTTTGCTTTTGATGAACAAAATGTCGCTTATTTTGATAACATGATCCAACAAATACAATCTCAAATGGCTATACCTGAAAGCATTGGTGCAACCGTTTTGACGAAGATGATTGACACGAAAGTCATTGGATTCTATGCAGACGAAAACGGCATTCAGGTCAGTGATCAAGAAGTCCAGGAAGCAATCAAAAAAGATTTTGGATATTTTCCAAATGGAACTCCGACTCCTGAAAACACTTCAACTCCGTTCTCAACTGCAACGCTGAGCCCCACGCAATATGCATTGGTAACTGCCACGCCCACAGTCACACCCGTCGAGGAAACGACTGATCCCGAAGCGGAAACACCGTCCGAGGAAGTAATCGAACCCACCCCTACAGAAGAAACTCTGGCTACAGCCACGATTTCTCCCTCCGCAACACCTTACACAGAAGATCTTTTTCAGGAAAATTACAAAGCTTTTGTTGAAAATTTTGAAAAAATCGGTATGAGTGAGAAGGATATTCTTAAGCTTTATCATGATCAGTTGACCAGTCAGAAAGTTTATGAACTGATCACTGCTGATGTCGCCACACAGGAAGAGCAAATCTGGGCGCGTCATATCCTGGTGGGTACTCTGGAAGAAGCACAGGATGTTCTGACCCGATTAGAAAATGGCGAGGATTGGTCTGTGATCTCTGCAGAAGTTTCAACTGATACCTCCAACAAAGACAAAGGTGGTGATTTAGGATGGTTTGGAAAAAATGCAATGGTGGCTGAATTCGAAACTGCTGCATATGAACTGGAGATTGGGGAGATCAGCGAACCAGTCCAGACCAATTTTGGTTTCCACATCATTCAGCTGTTAGGCAAGGAGGTTCGCCCGATTGAAAGCAACCGACTGGATCAGAATAAACAGACATTGTTCAGTGAGTTTTTAACCAAAGAAAAGGAAAAGTACACCATCGAACAATATGATGATGTCTGGACAAAAATCGTTCCGGATACCCCAGCATTTGGTGATTACCAATAGTTTAAAAATCGAATTTTTTCAAAAAGGCTGTCCTTTAATAAAGGCGGCCTTTTTTGTTACTTCACCAAATCGTCACTGATCTCATCCAGCCTCAAGGAAATCATCTGGCTGGAAGAATCCCTGCCCATTGT
>JAVEYK010000010.1:0-65595 GCA_034003505.1 Anaerolineaceae bacterium
TGGGGGAAAGCCACAACTTCTACTTTGACTCGATCTTTATATTCTTCTCTGGCTCTAATCAAGGCCTTGACACCCTCTAATTTTGCTTTGGTATCCGTGTCAGCAAATGCGCGGATATGGGTGTTACCAAATTTCACAGCCAGATTGAGGGCTTTGCGAACATTCTCGATAATCCAACTTTCGTTGTATTGTTCCTTCACGTTCGCTGCCAACTCGATTGCGGTCATGGCACCGCCCATGGAACCATCGGTGTACGCACCCATTGCGGCTTCATCCATCATGGAAAGCGTGTAGACTTTGCATAGATGCAAGTGGCCATTCACGAAGGACTCGGTGACCAACTTGCCCTGTGCGTCAATTACTTTCTTTGAATCCCCGTCGACCTGGGGATCAATTTTTACGATTTTGCCATCCTGAATAGCGATCTGATATTTTTCGCCTTGCGAGGTGCGTGTTACTGCATTCTTGATTATTAAATCGTAAGTCATTTGAAATTGCCTCCTGGTTTAGTTTAATTTTTATTTCTATCTTGCATTAATTTCTGCGCCATAAGCGCACCATCTTTGATGGGTTCATACCCGGTGCACCGGCACAGATGTTTGTTCAACGAATTTGAAATTTCAAGCTCGGATGCTTGCGGTTTGTTTTCAAGTAATCCGTATAATTCCATGACAATACCCGGCGTACAAAAACCACACTGAATTGCCCCAGACTCTGAAATGGATTTCTGAATGGGATGTAATTCTTTTCCTTTGGCAAGTCCTTCAATGGTCAGAATTTCAGTACCAGCAACTTTGCTGACGGGGGTATTACAGCTTTTGGTGGCTTTGCCATTAATAACCACGGTGCATGTTCCACAGGTTGCATTGTCACAACCTCTTTTTGTGCCCGTAAGGTTCAGTACTTCCCGAATCACATCGATTAACATCATTTCAGGGTCAACTTCAACAACGCGGAGTTGACCATTCAGTGTAAAACTAATTTTCTCTACCATTATGCGTACTCCTTTTGTTGTTTGTTCGCCAAAGCCTGTTTGACCATTTCAGGTGTTACCGGAATTTCGAAGAAATCCACACCGATGGCATCGTAAATCGCATTTAGAATCGCTGGAGCAGGTCCAATCACGGGGTGTTCACCGATTCCGCGTGCGCCAAAGGGACCAATCGTACCGGGATTTTCGAGAAATTCAATGGTTTGTTGTGGGGCTTCTTTGTAGGTTGGTAAATGATATTTGAATAGATGAGGATTGGTAATCTTTCCTTCTGCGTCAAATTCTACTTTTTCATATAAGGTTGCACCAATTCCCATCAAAACACCACCCATCACAGACCCGCGGATCTGTAAGGGATTGATCACCTGACCTACATCAAAGGTTGATGCAAAATGATCTACAAAAATCTTTCCAGATTTTTTCTCAATGCGAATCTCGGCTGCCTGGGCTCCGAACGTATATTCGACACCTAAACTACCCTGACCGTTCTGATCAGGATTTGAATAGCGTGGCAAGCGTGCATCCGAGACAGATTGCGCTACTTCCCCGATGGTGATACCGTCACTGGTTATGTAACCCCGACTCAAGTCTGGAACGGCCACACGAATGCTGGGGTCATTTTTCAGGAAGACAAATTCACCATCATAATCCAGATAATCCACATCCGTTTTCAACACCTGTGCTGCTGTCTGTTTTAAAACCAGAATCAGTTTATCAGCAGCACGAATGATGGCCCTGCCACCCTGAGTCGTAAACATGGAACCAATGGTCTGCCATTCGTAGGGGGAATATTGGGTGTCGATATCATTGTAGACTCGAATTCTTTCAGGTGGTATGCTGAGCGCTTCACCGGCTATTTGTTGAACGATCGTACGTAAACCCTGGCCTACTTCTGCACCACCCATATTGATTGAAATACTTCCATCAATATTCATCTTGATGTAACAACCTTTGGTGGAAAATGGCGCGCCTTTGGGAGATTTCATCAAAGCTGCAAATCCACGACCATAATAAAAGTTATCATCTTCGCGGATGGTTTCTTTTGAGAAAACCAGCCCGCGGACTTTTTCAGCACAGGCTTGTACGTCTCCATTGGTTTTCCACATCGTTTCACCGAGAGCGTTTACTTTTCCTTCGCAAAGATAATTCATTTCTCGAAGGTCAAAAGCATTCATCTCTAATTTTCTGGCAAGTATATCCATTAATCTTTCGGTTGCAAATTGAGCTTCCTGATGGCCATACCCGCGAAATGCTCCCACTGGCGGGGTGTTTGTGTATACGGTATAACCAGTCAAATCACAATGATCAAACTCATATGGGCCGGAACAATTATGGGTAGCTGCTATGGTTACATTGACAGCAGTATCCGCATAAGCGCCACCAGAATGCAACACCTGCGTTTCCATGGCGACCAGTTTCCCATTTTTTTTGGCACCGATCTTCATGATCACTCGAATACCATGTCCCAGCAAGGTACTGGTGAAATCTTCTTTACGCGATGCAACCCATTTCACCGGATAACCAGGCACGAAACTGGCGATGTAAGCGACTGTTTGTTCCACTGTGATATCTGATTTGTACCCGAAGCAGCCACCAATATCCGGGATATGAACGCGAACATCGGATTCTGGAACTCCATACCCATGGGCAAGATCCTGCCGGATAATAAAGGGACAAATGGATGAAGACCAGGCTTCAATGGTGTTGTCTTCTTTGAACCAGACAATTGAGCCATGTGGTTCGATTGCTGAACAGGAACCAAGAGGATATAAGAAATCACCTTCGACAACAACTTCGGCCTCTGAAAAACCATCTTTCCCCTGACCTTTTTTCAGGTGGTAAATATTGGCAACGTTTGTGCCTGGTTGCGGCTTTAATGTTGGCAGATGCCAATAATCTCCGTTTTCTTCGTGGATCAGAACGGCGTCTTCACTGATCGAATCACGGGCATCAACGTAGACGGGCAGAGGTTCATACACAACTTTAATGTGCTCTAATGCTTTTTGAGCATTAAATGTTGTATCGGCAACGACAGCTGCAACAGGTTCGCCAATGTACCTTACTTTATCCACTGCCATGGGGACAAGGTCTTTGATATTATCCCCATAATGCAATTTGCAGCCTTTTCCTGTAACCACTTTGACAACACCTGGCATTTTTTCTGCTGCAGTTGTATCAATTGAAATAATTTTTGCATGCGCAAACTCCGGCCGCAGGATGGCTGCATGCAGCATACCTGGCAAGCGGATATCATCAAGATATTGTGCTTTTCCGGTTACTTTATTGATCGCATCCGGTCGAATATATGATTTACCAATATATTTGTACTTCATTCAAACAAATCCTTTCTCAAAGTGAAAATACCATTATTCTCTTCTGTATGGTTTCAGTAATGCTGCTGGGTAGGAGGCATTTCTGCCAGCCAGTACCAATGCAATGATTGTGACGACATACGGTAAAGCCAGAAATGTTTCGTAAGGAATGGGCAGTTGTAAACCCATGGCTTGTAAGCGCAGTTGCAGCGCGAACGTTCCACCAAATATCAATGCACCACCCATGACTTTCACCGGTGACCAATTTCCAAAAATCACAATCGCGATGGCGACCCACCCGCGACCAGCAATAATGCCGTGAGTGAATGCACCTAATTGTGCCAGAGAGAGGAACGCACCACCAGCCGCCATCAAACCACCCCCAATGGCAAGCACGCTGTAACGTACCAGATAGACATTTACACCCGCAGCATCCACTGCTTCTGGATTTTCACCGACTGCCCGGATATGTAAACCATATTTGGTTCGATAAATGATGAACCATGCCAGCGGTACAATGACCAAAAATGTAATGTAGGTCAATAGATACTGGTCTGTGATTGTTCCCAAAACAGGCATATCCCCGAAAGGTTTTAAGGATTCGAAAGAGGGGATGGCTGGGGGTGTTGAGCGGCCACCATAAACCAGGCGAAAACCAAATAGAGATAATCCTGTCAGTAATAAGGTAATTCCTAAACCTGAAACATGTTGATTAACACCCAGGGAAACCGAAAGTACACCCATCAAGAGACCGGCGAGGACACCACTAAGAATTGCGACCAACAAACCGAACCAAAGGGATCCACTCTTGTCAGCCACAATAAATCCAATAAACGCACCAAAGAACATAATGCCTTCAATGCCCAAATTAAGAATCCCAGCTCGTTCAGAAAACGTTTCACCGATTGCTGCCAACAGGATGGGCGTGGAAACACGTAGTGTTGCTGCGATTAAATTAATGAGAAAGATTTCCATCACATCCTCCTGAATTTATAGCGTTGAAGAAGTAACATTCCCAGAGCGACCAACAACATGGTTGCCTGTGTCACCTCACCCAGGTATACCGGTACACCTAAGGCACGACTTAACGTCTGCGCACCCGTTTCGACGAGACCAAAGAAAACGGCTGCCAGACCCACGCCAAAAGCGTTCAGCGAACCAAGTGTAGCAATGATTACACCTGTGTACCCATATCCAGGGGAAATTTCTCCAATTAGATGGAAATGAATTCCTGCAACTTCAGCAACTCCGGCAATGCCTGCAATACCTCCACTAATTAATGCAGCCAGGAAGATCGTCTTTTCAACTTTTATCCCTGCAAATTTTGCAGCAGGTTTACCCAAACCAACTGCTCTCATTTTTAATCCAAACGAGGTGCGGGTCATCACGATCCAAAGGATAAGAATAAGTGTAACTGCTACCACAAAACCGAAATTCAAGCGTGATCTTGGCACCAATTTGAAAAAGACAGCCGATGGAGCAATTTCCTGTGATTGTGGCCAACCGGAATTAGGATCTCTCCAGGGACCATTCAGGATTGCACTGACAATATATGCCATGATCGAATTCATCAACAAGGTTGTCACCACTTCATCTACAGCCAATTTCACCTTCAACAAAGCAGGGATCAACGCCCATGCCATTCCAGCAGCAAATCCTCCAATTAACATCAATGGTAAGGCGACAATGGCAGGAATGCCGTGCATAGCCATACCAATCCCGGTAGCAGCAACTGCCCCTGCATATAATTGACCTTCTGCTCCAATATTGTAGTATCCCGATGTAAAAGCATAGGTAACAGCCACACCTGTAATAATAAGGGGTGTGGATTTAACCAGGACCTCTAACAGGGAAACTCTCGTTTGTAGCGGAGCAAGAAGGAAATAATAATAAGCTTCAAAAGGATTTGCCTCCGCCAATAGGATCAAACCGGAAGTGAGGATAAAAGTTCCGATCAAGGCAAGGATTGGAATTAATGGTTTGACCCAGAATGGAGGATTATCCGTTTTTACCAGGCGCCAGCGAGGTTTTTCAATGTTGTCCATTATGCCTCCTCTCTGAGTGCACCAGACATCATTAACCCCAATTTTTCCGGGGTTGCATCCTGTGCATTGATAATTCCGACGATTTCACCTTCATAAATGACAGCAATTCGATCAGAAATACTCAGAATTTCGTCAAGGTCTTCTGAGATGAGCATCACCGCTGCGCCTCTGGATCTTTGCTCTAATAATTGTTGGCGTACATACTCTGTAGCACCCACATCGAGTCCCCTGGTAGGTTGTGGTGCAATAACCACTTCTGGTTGGCGCGAAAGAACCCTTGCTAACAGGACTTTCTGCATATTTCCACCAGAAAGAGTTCTAATCTTATCGGTTGGTTTCGCTTTAATTTGAAAATTTCTGATTAAATCATCTGCATTTTTTCGGATGGTTTTTTTGTCCAGAAAACCATTTTTTGAATATTCCTCTAAATGTTCCAGGGCTAAATTCTCATATACGGTCAGATCACCCACAACCCCCTCATGGCGATCTTCAGGAATTCGCCCCATGCCCAATTTTGAAAATTCAGAGGGTTGTTTTCCCACCAGATTCACATCATTAATTTTAATAATGCCACTGGTTGGTAATTTAACACCACTTAAGATTTCTGCCAATTCTTTTTGACCATTCCCCCCAACACCAGCAATTCCTAAGATTTCACCTGACCTGATAAATAATTTTAAATTTTTTAAAGCTGGCAGGCCTTTGTTATCCAGAGCGCATAAGTTCTCAACCTCTAAAATTTTCTTATTTTCCGGATTAACATTGGCTTGGCGTTTGACGCCAAATGTATCTCGTCCTACCATCATGGCCGCTAATTGCTTCTGAGTAACATTAACCGTATCTACGGTACCAATAGATTTTCCATCCCGCAGGACGGTGACACGATCCGTAATTTTCGTAACTTCATCTAATTTATGGCTGATAAATATGACCGATAAACCATCTGTTCGAAGTCGATTGAGTGTTTCAAACAAACTATCTACTTCTTGAGGGACCAGAACAGCTGTAGGTTCATCAAGAATTAATACTTTAGCATTGCGATACAAGGCTTTCAGGATTTCAACTCTCTGTCTTTGACCTACAGACAAATGTCTCACGATAGATTTTGGATCAATATCCAAACCGAATCTTTCAGCGGCTTCGCCCACCTTTTTTTCAATAGCTGTTTGATCCAATACGAAACTATCCGTGTAACCAAGCACAACATTTTCAGCAACCGTCATTGGGTGAACCAGAGCAAAGTGTTGCGTTACCATGCCTACGCCATTTCGAATGGCATCTCTGGGAGAATGGATCGTTACCTTCTCATTTTCAATGATAATATCACCGGTTGTTTGTTGATAAAGACCATAAAGAATCCTCATCAGAGTTGTTTTTCCAGCTCCATTTTCACCTAACAAGGCGTGAATTTCACCTTTGCGAAGCTGAAAGTCAACATGGTCGTTTGCTACAAGTTCACCAAATATTTTGGTGATCCTTTGCATTTCTACGATGTTCATTTTATCTCCGACATTTCTCTCCCCTCGAATTTGAGGGGAGAGACTGTTTACCTAATTAAATAATAATGTCAGGTGAAAAGTGGTAAGCCCTGACATTATTTATTATTAATTTGAACCAGCAGGAGCTTCTTCCGCAATATTAACACGGAAGAGACCATCTTTAATTTCCTGTTCACGTTGTTGCACTAAGCTAAGGACATCAGCTGGTAGTTTCGCGTCCATACCATGCCATGGAGCCAGTGAGGCACCACCTTTGGCGACCATACTGAAATCTTTCAAATCCTGGGATGTGAAAGAACCAGATTTGACCTGATTAATAACATATTCAACAGTTGGTGTCATGTTCCAAACCGGGCTGTTGACAACATGATCGGGACCTAATTCATATTGATCACTCATGTTACCGAAGGCATAGAGACCATTTTCAACGGCTGCATCAATAACACCAAAGCGTTCTGCAAATAATACATCAGCACCGTTATCAATCTGTGCTAAGGCTGCTTCTTTGGCTGCAGCCGGGTCAAACCAGCTATTGATGAAGGAAACCAGAACGGTTGCTTCCGGATTTACTTCTTTGACGCCATCAATAAATGCATTAACGATACGGTTGACCTCTGGCACTGGCAAGCCACCTACAACACCAACCACCCCGGTTTCCGTCAACCCACCAGCCATCAAGCCACACAGGTAAGCTGGTTCATGAATCCAGTTATCGAAAACTGCAACGTTGGGTTCAGATGGTCCAAGACCGGAACCGAAAACAAAGGCAATTTCTGGATATTCCAAACCTACGCGGCGGACTGCTTCTTCATTGCCGAATGCATCACCAAAAATTGCAGCTGGTTTTTTCTCTTCGGATACTTCACGCAAAATTCTTTCCATATCACCAGAGTAACCAATATCATCCGTGTACTCATATTTGATTTTGCCTTCATCAGCTGCTTTTTTTAGAGCTACGTGGATAACACCATCCCAGGGTTCTTCAATAGCTGTTGCATAAGCGCCAAAGAACAATGGGAGTTCGCTGGTTGTTTCTTCTACTGGTGCTGGAGCAGCGGGTTGACAGGCTGCAAGCAGCACAGTAAGTAAGACGGCGAATATAAGAATAACTTTTAGTTGCTTCATTTTTGAACTTCTCCTTGGTTTCTATTTGAATATAAATAAATTGACTACCGGATATTACCGTTAATTACTTTTCGTGAATTTCACCTCCTCCGAATGTATCCATTAAATTTAGAAAATCGCAATTATCCTTACTTGTGAACGGAAAATGACATGAAAAATTATTTGGTTAAAAAAAACTAAAAAAACGGGAAAAAAAATTAATCACTATAAAATTAAATTCAGTATTAGTTTATAAACATTTTCTTAAAAAATCAAGACCAATCTGTCATGAATGTGGATTAAGTATGTCATTTCTAATAGAACAAATTTAATCCGAACGATTCAAAAAAACATGAATCAAGTTTTACCTGGGATATAATTATAAAATGACTGATGAGACCGAACTAAGCGAGCGAGAAATTGAAATCATCCGATTAGTGGCAACAGGAGCAAGCAATAAAGAAATCGCCAATTCTTTAACCATCAGTCCAAATACAGTAAAAGTACATTTAAGGAATATTTTTGGAAAGTTAGGGGTATTATCAAGAACGGAAGCAACCATGACAGCCATTCGCCTTGGCCTGGTTGATTCGCCTGGCGCTGAAAATCTTCCTGAAAAAACCGGTGTGCCTTTCCAAATAGAAGATCAAAACTGGCAGGTTCAACAACAGGATATTTTACAACCTATTTACACCAGAAAAAGCTTGTTGTTTGTCATAGGTCTGGGAGTGATCTTACTGATTGTTGTTGGTTTTCTTCTCAATCGCATGTTGTCCACCTCAACAAATCCTGAGACGACGATTACAACCGCAGGATTAGAAGAATTGAGTTCGAATCGATGGACAAGTATTCAGGAATTATCCCAACCTCTGTCAGAAATGGGTTTTGTACGTTATGAAAATAAATTTATGCTCTTTGGCGGAGTCAATGCTCAGGGAGTTTCGAAAAAAATCCTGATTTATGATATTGATTTGGACATCTGGCAAGAGGGAACCGAAATGCCTATACCATTGAAGGGTATTCAGGCGGCCATGTTGGGGGAGAAAATCTATGTGCCTGGAGGAATGGATCAAAAAAATGAAGTTAACTCAGGATTATTGATCTACAATCCCCGCAATGACACCTGGGAAAAAGGCAGCGATTTGCCAATTTCAATCAGTGGCTACGCTCTGGTACCATACGAAGGGAAGATTTATCTCTTTGGAGGTTTTGATGGGAAAAATTATCTGCGCAACATTTACGTGTTTGACCCTGGAACCGATGAATGGAGTCTGGCTGGAGAAATGCAACAGAGCAGCGCTTACTCATCCGCGGTCGTTCTGGGTGGTCAAATTCATTTAATCGGTGGAAAAAATGAAAGCGGTGTTTTACAGGATCATCTCGTTTATTACCCTCAAAGGGAGTTGTTGAAAGAAAATCCCTGGGAAAGTGCTGCTGAGATGCCGGATGCCAGATATGGGATGAATTCGATTGTTTTGGCTGATATGGTATATATTGCCGGGGGAAAAGATTCAAATGAGGAATTTTTACCGGTCATCCAATATTTACCCCCTAAAGATTTATGGGTACAAATCGATTCTCCGCCCAGGGAAATTGGGATTTTTCCTGCAGTGTTACCTTATGAAACCAGGCTTTATGTGCTTGGTGGGCAAAATTCTAGAGGATTCGTTGATCAAGGGTTGGTTTATCAGGCGGTTTACACAATTCTCGTTCCGGTCATACGCTAACAATCCATTAAATTAGAAAAAAGCTGATCCGAAGGTCAGCTTTTTAGGAGCGGGAGACGGGATTCGAACCCGCGAATGTTAGCTTGGAAGGCTAATGCCTTACCACTTGGCGACTCCCGCACAATGTTGGCTATTATACCATTTTTAAAAGCTTTGTGAAGGCTGCCTGACAGGCTGCCTTATCGTAAATTACAGTTTTTTACTCTTCATATGGCTGCACAACCAATAGATAAGTTAGCGATCTTTTATCGGAATCCTGGTCACGAACACAGAAACTATCGTACCTGGCTGGTAAGGATGGAGAGGTGAAAGTCGATGTTGTTGCCTGGCCGGCATTTCCTTTCGCTGACGCCAGGATGGTTTGCGGGTCCAGATCTTCAAATTTGCCATCGATCGGTCCAAAAACAAGATACCAGGTGATGTCAAACGCACTTTGATTGATCAGGGTGATTTCGATTTCCTGAGCTTGGGGAACGAAAGATTCGTGGGGGGTGCACTGGGTGCCGTCATACGTTATTGTTATTTGTTTGGAGGCCAATGATCTGGGATCTTCCTGCAGGCTGCAGGAAGATAAAAATAAGATCAGTATGGAAAAAATAGTCAGGATGAAGTTACGCATTGAATTTATTTTACATGATTCGCATTTTACTGGTAATTTTCATAGATGGATAATACGAGATCGGCATAATGATAACCGACATCCATGGGACCATACGCACGTAAAGCTTCCCGCCAATCTCCGTATTTTTCGAACAAATTCGAAAGCATTCGACTGCCATATTCAATGTTTAATTGGGGATCGTATAATTCAGCCATGCCGGGCCGGTTTGAGAAGCACGGACCGTTAATGCACATAAAGTTCGCAGCAATACCATCCTTAGGCATGATTTGCATTAAACCGACTGCACCGGAAGTGCTGTAAGCATTCTGATCACCGCCAGATTCCTGGAGCATGACAGCTGCAATCAGATCAGGATCCAGATCATATGTAAACGAATTTTCTTCAATCAAATCACACCATTGCTGTATTTCTTCTGGAAATGAGACAGACATGCTGCAGTTTGGTCCTTGCTCTTCTGAAATTCCAACATAATCTGTTATAAGATCGTTGTTTTTCTCTGTTGATGCAGAAACAATCTCCGATGGCAAAAGTAAGCGTGTTGCGGCAAAAATCAAGAATAAAGAGCCCAGAAAGACACCGACAAAAATTTTAGGTATGGAAACCATGAAATTTGCTCCTAAAAATCCAAGAAAATTATAATAATCAAAATAATAGCACAAAAGTTCTAACAATGCAAGTTAAAAAAAGAGGCATTTCTGATGAATGAAATGCCTCTAAATTCACTTTTAAGATTATTCTTTTTCTTCTAAATCGCGTTTATGAGCATTGATAATTTCCTGTTGCAGGTGGGCAGGCACGCGTTCAAAATGATCGAATTCCATGTCGAAGATACCACGACCACCGGTTAACGAACGCAGCTGGGTGGTATAGCGTAACATTTCAGCCATGGGTACCTGTGCTGTGACCACTGAGCGACCTTTATCACTATCCATCCCCTGAACACGAGCGCGCCTGGTATTAAGATCACCAAGAATATCACCCATATTGTGTTCTGGAACTGTGATTTTTACATTCATAATAGGCTCCATCAATACCGGACCGGCATCCTGGAAAGCGATTTTGAAGGCTTCGCGCCCGGCGATTTCAAAAGCAACTGGTTTTGAATCGACTGGATGTTCTTTTCCATCAAAAACGGACACACGAACACCGTAGACCGGATATCCAGCGATGATGCCGTCTTTCATTGTAGAAAGGATGCCTTTTTGAATGGATGTGAAATAGGATTGCGATATAGCTCCACCAAAAACATCCCAAGTCATTTCAAATTCGCCTTCGGAAGGCATTGTTTTCAGATGAACTTCTCCAAATTGGCCTGAACCACCGGTTTGTTTCTTATGTCGATAAACACCAACACCTTCTTTTGTAATCGTTTCTTTGTATGCAACTTTGGGTTCGGCTGTATTGATATTCAACTGGAATTTAGAAGAAGCTCGCCTGACAGCGACATCAATGTGCTGGTCACCCATTCCCTGTAGAACAGTCTGGCGGGTAGAAGGTTCCATAGACCAGGATAAGGTCATATCTTCTTCACAAAGGCGGGTTAACACAGTACTGATTTTTGCGGAATCCTGCTGGGTTTTTGGAGAAACAGCAACACGATAAAGAGCGTTGGGGTACTTTGCCGAAGGCAGGAGGATGGGATTACCTTTGTCGCCGAGTGTATTGCCGGTCACCGTTTCAGATAATTTTGGGACAACAGCGATATCACCCGCATGGACTGTTTTTACTGCTACGTTTTCATTTCCTCGAGGTATGCTGACAGTTCCAAATCTTTCTTCGACACCTTTTTCGTGATTCCAAACACGGGAATCAGAATTAACGACCCCGGAGTAAACGCGGAAGTAGGTTTGTTTTCCAACAAATGGATCCGCGGTGGTTTTCCATACATAGACAACCAGAGGTCCTGAATCGGATGAAGTGATTTCAATTTCTTTTTCATTATTCAATGCCTGGTAAGGACCAGCTTCAACTGGTGAGGGCAGTAAATTAAGCATGGCATTGAGTAAAGGCACCAAACCAATTTGATTTGATCCGGATGATGCAAAAACAGGGACAAAGCTTCCCTGTTGGATAACGGATTTTAATCCTCGGGAAATATCATCAGCGGAAAGAGTACCTTCATCAAAAAATTTTTCCATTAAGTCATCAGCACCTTCAGCAGCAGCTTCGATAATGGCTGCATGTGCTTCCTCGGCGGCATCTACATACTCAGCGGGAATATCAACACTTTCGGTTCCAACACCTTTGTAGGCCTTCATATTGACCAAATCAATTACACCCTGAAAATCAGCTTGTTCACCCCAGGGGAGTTGCAAGGGGATTAATTTAACATTTGTGATTTCCTGGAAAGAATCAAGCATCTTTTTAAAATTGGCATTTTCCCGATCCATTTTATTGATCAAAATTAAACGGGGAATATTCTTTTCTCCACTATAAGTCCAGGCTAATTCGGTTCCTACTTCGATTCCAGCTACGGCATCAACTAAAATAACCGCTCCGTCTGACACACGTAAAGCAGAAATTTCTTCTCCCAGAAAATCCGTGTAACCGGGTGTATCAAGGATATTTATTTTATGATCTTTATATTCAACTGGTAGAACCGAAGTGTAAATTGAGATGCTGCGACGTTGTTCCTCTTCGTCAAAATCAGAAGTGGTTGAGCCGTCTTCAATTTTACCCATACGATTGATTGCCCCGGAAAAATTCAACAACGCTTCTGCTAAAATTGTTTTTCCAGCGCCACTATGAGATGCGAATGTAATATTACGAATTGACTCGGTCTTATATTCTTTCATGAACCTAACCCTTCTTAAAATGTTATTTTCTAACTAACCTCTCAAACCAATCCCAGGGGTGGTATAAAAGGCAAATTGTCAAGGTATCTATATAAAACGTGATTATTATAACAGTGATGACCAAATTCTTCGAGTACCTGATTAAAGAAATCTGTTATCTAAATTTTCTTTCCTGGAAAGAAGATGTTTATTAATTCCTTAATCAGAAATGGATTTGACCATTTTCCAGGCTGGTTCAACAACATTTTGTAATTTGTTGTCATGATCAAGATAAGACCATTCTCCTGGTTCTGAATCCACGATTTCAAAGCCCAGTCTTTCATATAGCCTGATGGCTTGCGGATTCGTTTTGGCAACATTCAGTGTAATTTCCCTGAAATTTCGCTTTACCAAATCATTTTCAACCACCGAGAAAATTCGGGTTCCCAGCCCGGCATTTCTGAATTCTGGCTTGATCCGAAATGCATATAAATATGCACTGAAAAAACCGTCCGCAAGATCCTTTCTGACCGAATTAAGCTGAATAAAAACTTGCCCGACGATCCCAGTCTCCGGGAGATCGGCAACCCAGAGAACGCTTTTCCCTTGATTTTTATACTTATATGCTTTTAAATACACTTGACGTAGGTGTTTATATTCACCATTCCATTCAAGTTGAGGCAAATCTGAAAAAATTAAATGGCGAATAATGACCTTGTTGATCCACAGGTTGGGTTGAGATTGATTTATGTGAGTGGTTTCACTTTCCATTTTCTTTTATTGAAGTAATTACTTCATCCAATAAAATGTTTTCATGTTCCACTGAACGGATCTCCTCGTCCAACCAGGCTTTCCGTAGTCTGGAAAGAATTTTCTTGTAGATTGGCCCGGGTGTGATTCCTAATTTTTGTAGATCTTCTCCGCTGGTGAAAGGTTTAACTTTCTTCCAATGTGAAATATATTGATCAATCAAACCAGTGATGCGGGGATCATCAATGGAGTGATAAAGAATAAACAAAACATATGGAGATAAAGTGTCAAAGTATTCTGTGATTTCACTTGGTTTTTTATTAACATACTTATGGATAACTTTCAGTGATTGTTGTGCCTGTATGCTGGATTCGGTCACGATGGCTGGAGTACGCAACCGCTTCCCAATCAGTCGGGGACTATGTTTCAGGTTCATAAACCAGGTAATATATGCCATAATGATATTGATCCTGGACGTTCCGTTATAAGAAGATAATTGCCAAATGGGATCGATGGGCGTTTTTAATATTTTGACCATTTTTTCAATAATCTCAGCATTGATACTTAAATAAGGATGAATTTGTTGGAGGAAATTTAACGCCTGTAATCGCAGCAAAGCCGGTTTTGGATCTGATTCAGAAAGAATTAAGTTCAATTCATGGCGCAAACGATCACCAGAGACTTGATTGATTAAATCTCTGGCTTCTTCCATCAATTGAAATGTGCGATCTTCAATCCGGAAATTAAATCTTTGTTCAAAGCGTACTGCTCTAATCAACCTGGTCGGATCATCGACAAAGGACAATGAATGTAGAACTTTGATCAACCCTGCCTGAAGATCTTCATATCCACCCCAGTAATCATATAATTCACCATAATGATTACCATCCAATCTTAATGCCAGTGTATTAATCGTAAAATCCCGGCGATGCAAATCGAGTTTGATACTACTTCTTTCCACCTGGGGGAGAGCCGTCGGGAAATCATAAAATTCAGTCCGGGCACTGATGAGATCGAGAGTTTCTGGTAATTCAGACAGATCCTTGTCATTGTATTCTTGAAAGTTTTCCAAAAGATTCTGATGGATATCGCCAATCTGCCATTTCGCTGTTCCAAAGCGTTTGTGGGTGTTTACTTTTCCACCGAATTGCTTTAAAAGACTCTGAGTGAATTGAATTGCATCCCCTTCAACAACAATATCAAAATCGAGCGAGGGACGATTCAGAATTAGATCTCTAACGAAACCTCCAACAATGTAAATGGCTGTTTTTTGTTGGTGAGCGTGTTTTGCAATCAGATTGAGTAGGGCGATATGAGCCTTTGGAAGAGCGCAGTTCAATTTATTCGAGATATTTTTTTTGTCAACCGAAGTTGTTTTCGGTTTTCCAATGGCCTTCAACAAATCTGTTCTTGTGATAATGCCTACAATGGAAGAATTTTGATCTAAGACCGGAATTTGTCCCCAACCGGTTTCGGTCATCACCTCCTGGACTTTATCGAGTGAATCCTTGAGGTCGACATATATTTCTCCCGTATCCATAAGACTGGAGGCAGTAAGATTCATTTTATGAGCAATAGCCCGTTCCACGCTGCGTCGATTTAATAGTCCTACAATTTTGCCCTCAGAAACCACTGGATACCCTTCAAACCCATAGCGCTGCATCAAATTGAATGCTTCTTCGGCACTTGTTTGGGGGGTGATGAGCAAAGGCCTTTTAGACATAATTTGTGCAGCAGAAATTGCAGGTTCCACAAATTCGTGTAGTTTATCAAGCACTTGTTTGTATATAATCTCAATGGTGGGTTGGTCATCTTCCACTTGTATTAATGCAGCCGCTGCCCTGGGATGTCCTCCACCGCCGAACTGCTGAGCAATTTTCCCGACGTTGATCTGGTCAGTGGTTGATCTGGCAACCAATCGAATTCCTTCCGGCGTTTTTACCACCAGAAATAAAGCATCTGGATCTAAAGAATCTCTTATTTTGTGTGCAATGCTGGATATTTCTTCGTCCAGATCAGAGGCATCCGCCATGGCAACCACGATGCGATTTCCGTGAATATCGAAATGTTGGGTTTTCATCATCAGGCGATCGTAAACAGAGCGCTGCCGATCTGATAACGGGGGATTGAGATATTGATTGGCCAACGCCAAACTTGCGCCTTTATCAATTAAATAGGCAGCAGCCTGCAAATCTCTTGAGGTTGTATTGGCATAAGATAGCGAGCCGGTATCTTCATAAATACCCAGTAGAAACAGAGTGGACAATATGATGGTTAAAGGATCGTTTCTGCTTTTCAGTTCTTCCACCAAGATGGTTGTACAACTGCCGGTGTTTTCGAAAACAGTTGTCCATGTTGCCGGTAAATCTTTTTTCTTTTGATGGTGATCAATGACAGATACTGTGGTTTTCTTTGAAATGCCCTTCAATGTTACCAATGCTTGCGTATCCACCAATGTAATCTGATCAATTTTGATGGGCGAAATCTCTTTAAAATGGTGCAGCGGTAATTCATTTCCACAAAGATCTAAAAATGAGCGTACATTCCTGTTGATGCGATTGGGCAGGATGGCGATTGAATCGCGATGCAATAGCGCGGCAGCTGTCAAAGAGGCAATTGCATCGAAATCTGCTTGTTCGTGGGTCAGAATGATGTGCATAAATTCATTTTATCATTTTCTAAATGCAGAAGCCCTATCATTACATTGAAAATAAAAATTCTTTTGGTATGATTCATTCTGGAGAAAATGATGAAACAGAAACTCAGCCAACAGGAAGTTTTAAGATATTCAAGGCATTTACTGATTCCTCAAGTGGGATTGTCCGGCCAGGAAAAATTAAAGGAAAGCCGGGTCCTGATTGTCGGAATGGGCGGATTGGGTTCACCGATTGCTCTATATCTGGTCGCAGCTGGGGTGGGAACGGTGGGTCTGGTAGATTATGATGTGGTTGAGGACTCAAATTTGCAACGCCAGGTTATTCATTCAACGACCAAAATCGGCGTTCCTAAAGTTGAATCAGCCAGGGAATATCTTCACAACTTGAATCCGTTTGTAAAGATCGAAACATTCAATGAAATGATATCTGCGGAGAATATTGAGCGAATCGGAAATAATTACCAGATCATCGTGGACGGTAGTGATAACTTTAGCACCCGTTACCTGTTAAATGATTATTGTGTTTTTGAAAAAAAACCATTTATCTATGGATCGATCTTTCGTTTTGAGGGTCAGGTAAGCGTCTTTGATGCTCAACACGGACCTTGTTATCGATGCATTTTCCCAACGCCACCTCCCCCGGGCGTTGTCCCAGGTTGCGGGGAAGGGGGGGTATTTGGGGTCTTACCTGGAACAGTTGGAACTTTCCAGGCCACGGAAGTTATAAAACTCATTCTTGGTCTAAATACTTCCCCTTATGGAAAGTTGCATCTTTATGATGCCATGGATTTATCTATTCAGGCAATCCAGATAAAAAAGAATCCAAACTGCAAAATTTGTGGAAATAACCCCGATATTTTAACCCTGCAAGACACTGAATTCTTTTGTGATCTGCATGGTCAGGAAAGCCCATCCCCGGCTGAGTGGGGTTGGAGTGTACAGCAATTAAAGAAAGCAATTGATGCAGGCGAAGATCTCCGATTGGTTGATGTTAGGGATGCAATCGAACGTGAAGTGGTTTTGATCCCAGATAGTGAAAATATTCCGTATGAAAGAATCACTTCCGAAGTAATATCAAATACGAATAAACCGGTAATTTTTTATTGTCGCAATGGGGTTCGTTCTGGTAGAGTTGTACAAAAACTACGCAATTCGGGTTTTAAGAATATATTTAACCTGATTGGCGGTACAAATGCCTGGGTGCGAGAGATCGACCCTGAATCTTATTTGTACTGAGTAGAAAATGGGAAGCAATGAATAACAATGAAAAATTATCATTAATGGCAGTATTAGCGCATCCGGATGACGAGACGTTTGGCATGGGTGGTACTTTAGCAAAGTATGCCCAGGATGGTGTGGATGTTTACCTGGTATGTGCTACACGGGGTGAAGTCGGTGAAATGGATGAAGAGTACTTAAAAGGGTTTAATTCACCCGCTGAAAGGCGTGAGTATGAATTACGCTGTGCCGCAAAAAATTTGGGTATAAAGGAAGTAATTTTCTTAAACTATCGTGATTCAGGTATGATTGGCTCTGTACATAATAACCATCCAGATTCTTTGCATGCCGCAAAACTGGAAAAAGTAACAGAAGAAGTTGTCCAGATTATTCGCAGGGTTCGGCCAACAGTCGTGATCACTTTTGATCCCATTGGAGGTTACCGTCACCCGGATCATATAAAGATACATCAAGCCACCGTGGAAGCTTTTAAATGCGCCTCTGATCCATCTTATCAGGATCAACTGCACCAGGAGCCATATCAAATTAAAAAATTCTATTATCACAGCATTCCAAAGAATTTTCTTAAATGGACAGTTCGATTGTTGCCGTTAATTGGAAAAGACCCCAAAAAATTTGGCAAAAATCAGGATATTGATTTAGTTTCCATTGCAGAAGTAAATTTCCCAACCCACGCGATTATTAACTTTGGAAAGGTGGCTGCTCTGCGCAATGAAGCTTCTGCCTGCCATTCGAGTCAGGGTGGAAGCCGGTTGAGTGGGGGATTAATGGGCTGGCTTCAGAGGATCCTGGGAAGCAAAGATCGTTTTATGAGAGCATTTCCTGAGCCAGGTCCCGGAGAACCGATCGAGAGGGATTTGTTTCAGGGGATTTGAAAAAGGCAATAAGTTTAAAGATGAAAGCTGAAAGAGATTTGAAACTGGTTTAGGTTTCTCAGTCTCTTTCAGCTTCAAATTTATACAGCTTCGAAAACAAGCCGACCCTGATCAAGTTTTACGGTTACATCCTGCCCATCTTTTATGTCCGAAGTCAGCAATTTCATTGCCAAAGGATCCATTATTTCTCTTTGGATGGCTCGTTTCAAGGGTCTGGCGCCAAAATCAGGGTCATAGCCCACATCGGAAAGATATTCGTAAACCTGCGGATCGAGTGTAATTGTCAACCCTCTTTCTTTTAACCGCTCGGTTAATAGACCTAATTGGATTTTAATAATCTCTTTCAGATTCTCTTTGCTCAACCGGTGGAAGACGATAATTTCATCAATGCGGTTGAGGAATTCTGGCCGAAACTGATTTTGAAGAATTTCCTGAATTTTTTCACGGCTGATGCTCTCTTCCTGGTACCAGATGCCACCGCCTAAATTACTGGTCATGATTACCACAGTATTTTTAAAATCAACCGTTCGGCCATGTCCGTCCGTTAAACGACCATCATCCAATAATTGCAGGAGAATATTAAAAACTTCAGGATGAGCTTTTTCAATTTCATCAAAGAGCACAACGCTATACGGTCGTCGTCGGACAGCTTCTGTTAACTGTCCACCTTCATCATAACCAACATAGCCAGGAGGAGCTCCTACTAATCGGGAGACAGTGTGTTTCTCCTGATATTCACTCATATCAATACGGATCATGGCGTGCTCATCATCGAAAAGGAATTCAGCCAGAGCCCGTGCCAGCTCTGTCTTACCTACACCAGTTGGTCCAAGGAAAATGAATGAACCAATCGGTCGATTGGGATCCTGTAATCCCGCGCGGGCTCTCCTGACCGTGTTCGCAACGATATCGATGGCATCATTTTGGCCGATGACACGCTTGTGAAGTTCATCTTCCATGTGTACCAATCTTTGCATTTCAGCTTCCAGTAAACGCGTGACCGGGATACCTGACCATCTGGATACTACGCCGGCAATTTCTTCCGCATCGACTTCTTCTTTTAATAATGGAGATTGCGCTTGAAGTTGCTGTAGATTTTTCTCGGCTGTCGATTTTTTATCAGATAATTCTCGTAATGTGCCATATCGCAAACGGGCAGCCTTTTCAAGATCAGAAACTCGTTCTGCTCTCTCAATTTCGAGATTAGTTTGTTCAATTTGCTCTTTGATATCTCTCAATTCAGAGATTGCAGACTTTTCCATATTCCAACGGGCACTTAATTGGCTTGACTCTTCCCGCAGATTTGCCAGATCCTGCTCAATCTTACTTAATCTTTCTTTGCTGGCTGAATCCGTTTCTTTCGACAATGCCTGGCGTTCGATTTCCATTTGCATAATATCACGGTCGATTTCATCCAAAGCTTGTGGTTTTGAGTCTATTTCAGTCCTTAATCGGGCAGCCGCTTCATCGATGAGGTCAATGGCTTTATCCGGTAGTTTTCGGTCTGTGAGATAGCGATTGGATAACGTTGCGGCAGCAATCACAGCCGGATCGGTGATTCGAACCCCATGGTGAACCTCATAGCGATCTTTCAATCCACGCAAGATGCTGATGGTATCTTCCACAGTAGGTTCTTTAATAAGAACCGGTTGAAATCTGCGTTCGAGGGCGGCATCTTTTTCAACATGCTTGCGGTATTCATCCAGGGTGGTTGCACCGATCATGTGTAATTCTCCGCGGGCTAACATTGGCTTCAACATGTTACCGGCGTCCATTGCCCCTTCGGCAGCACCCGCGCCAATGACTGTGTGCATTTCATCGATAAAAAGGATGATTTGACCTTCAGCGTTTTGAATTTCCTTCAAGACCGCCTTTAGTCTTTCCTCAAATTCACCGCGATATTTTGCTCCTGCCACCAAAGCTCCCATGTCTAATTGAAAGAGCGTCTTATTTTTCAACCCCTCCGGGACATCTCCATTGACGATCCGTTGCGCTAGTCCTTCCACCACAGCGGTTTTGCCAACACCAGGCTCCCCAATCAGTGCCGGGTTATTCTTGCTGCGACGGGACAATATCTGAATTATTCGCCTGATTTCTTCATCTCTACCGATGACTGGATCTAACTTTCCCTGGCGAGCCATTGAGGTGAGATCTCTTCCATATTTTTCCAATGCCTGGTACGTATCTTCAGGATTTTGGCTGGTCACGCGTTGGCTTCCGCGAATGTCGACCAGGGCTTTTAAGACAGCATCTTTGGTGATTCCAAATTGTCTTAGAAAGGATGCATCAGAACTTTCTGTCAATGCCAGTAGGATGTGTTCCGTAGAAACATATTCGTCCTTCATCCCTTTTGCAAATTTTTCAGCACTGAGCAAGGTATCATTGGCTGGTTTCGAGAGTCCGACCTGGCCGGTTGCTCCATAAACCTTTGAGCGTTTTTCTAATTCTTTCTCTACATCTTCGCGGATAGCAACAATACTCCCAGCGATTTTGGTAATAATCGCTGGAACAATACTCTCATCCTGCCTGACCAAGGCAGCAATTAAATGGATATTCTCAATGTTCTGGTGATTGTTTTCATGCGCAATTTCCTGGGCATCCAGAATGGCCTGTTGCGCCTTTTGTGTAAATTTCTCCAAGTTCATAACTAACTCCTGTTAACCTTTTTTATCTCTTCCATTGTAATAGTTGATTGTCTACTATAGATTAACAAATAATAAGATTATTATTAGCAGGATGATTCGGAGAAATGCTCAGGTTTCAAATCAAAGTCTGATAATACACCCGCAAAACTCACAGGAATATTGGTCCATCCCTCTCAATAAAGGAACTGTTATCGTTGCACCACATTGAGGACATATCGTAGGTGCATTTTTAATTTTATCGATGACTTCCTGATCAATTTGTTCTGTTCGATTCCTGTCAAAATCCCCTGAAAGTACCTTATTAATTAAACCCTTCCATTCTTCACAATCCTGATCATGGATATGAAATTGTGCAGAGCTGTATTGCGCACCGGATGCAAAGGTAAAATCTAGAAAATCCTGATTCTTAAATATCCCTTGTTTGCTGTTTTGAATTCCCTCAATTAATTGTACTGGTATGTCAATATGGATTTCCTGAATTAACTCTCTCTCTTTGGTGATAAATAGGAATTTTTTTGTTGCGACTTCTTCTTTTTGTTCAAACAGCAAGCGTTGATCAGTTAAGTAGAGGACACCTTTCGGGTCATCCTTATCTTCTTTACCATCCTTCGTCCAGACAGCCTTTACGCCCATTATCAGATATTCATGCATGAGTAATTTAATATTTGAGGATTTAAATTCCTTAGCGGTCCACTCAATGTTCTGGAGGTTCTTTGTGAAGATATTCAATTCCCGTTCGAATGAATCATACATGCCACTTATTAAGCGTTCCGATGCAGAAATTTTCGATGATAAATTTTCAATGCTTACTTTCAATGGATTGAGAATTTGGCGCGAGAAAGTCACATTATTCGGATTTGAGGAAGCTCTAGTGAGCTGTTGTTCGATAGGTTTGAGATCTGCTTTCAGGTGGATTAATTCCTGATTGAGCCTGACCCTGGTGGTGTTGTGAATCGGTACCCACCTTTTTGCCAGATTTTGTGCTTTTTCTTCAAGCGACGGATCAAATATATAATTCTGTTGTCGCAGTTCCACAATGCGCTTTTGAAGACCATTTACTTTGGTGTGGATATCTTCCAATCGGTCATGATAAGAGGATAAATTTACCTTGTTTTGTAAATTATTCACTTCTCTTTGGCTCGCAGCCAGGTCTTTCTTTAATTGCTCAACTGGGGAAATGGGGGTTGGTGGTTGACTCATTATTACCTCTCTGATTAAAAAATAATAAACTAAAGTACTTGATCGTGGTCGAAAATTAACCGCAGATTTGTCCAGAATTGATTTTGAAATTGCTCAGTCCATCCTTCCATGAATTTCTCATGGATATCGATTTTTCGGGTTTTAATCTCTGCAGTGAGATAGGAAATTCCGGGCTTAATAAAATTGAATGGTCCCGACTGACCATAAAACTCTGTTATTCTTTTTTTCTCTTTTTCTAAAAAATTATCGAGGTCCTTTAACCAGACATCACAATCATGAATTTCTCCCAGATCATCCTGGAATTTTTTAAATGTCGTTAAATATGTTTCTAATTCGGGAAAAATTGGTTGAAATAATTCTACAGAATAGCGAAGATTTTTGATTGCGATACGCAAATTATGTAACGCTTCGGTTTGGTCTGGACTGGTGATGAATGGTACGTACGAAAAACATAATTTGGTTAATTTATCTGTGTTATGCAATCCAATCTGCCGTAGTGAATCCGGGGGGACAAAGTTTTCTGCTTCAAATGGATTGCTTTCAATAAATAATTTTATTTCTGAAAGGGTGTTTTCTTTTTCGAAACTTGAAATTGATTCCCGGACGTCGATTTGTTTCTTGTCGCGACGTTGTTGTTTACGAAGAAGTAGCCTTTGTAAACCAGCTAAGAGTTTTTGTTCGCTGACTTTTGATAATTCAGACTCAAGGAACTGTATCTGTACATCCAGATCACGGGTGTGAGTCAAGGATTTGGTCAATTTCTTAAGTGAAGATAACCATTTTTTCGAACGCTTCTTGCCTATAATATCAGCAAAAACCATGATAGTGTTTCGTATTCTACGAGTCATTACACGCGTATGATGTAAGGATTCAATACTTTCATCGTATACCAGGCTTTCCATTTGATTCTCTAAATAAGTAATCTGGCTTTTAAGAAGATCTGCAACATAAGATCTGATCGATAATTTATCTTCAGTATCCAAATTTTGCTCCTTTCAATCATTACCATTCATTATCCACAAAAAAGGGATAATTTCCAGTTTGTACTTGGTGAAGCCGGATCGTAAAATTTGATATCAACAAAACTGCCTCTACTGTATATCTAATTTGTCCTCATCTTCATCCACTTCTAATTCCATTAATTCACCGGTGGCAACGAATACAGTCCGTTCGCAAATGTTTGTGACCCGGTCAGCCAGGCGTTCAAGATTGTGGGCAACCCACATGATCAAATTAGCATTATCAACGTTTTGAGGTTCGGTCATCATTAAATTGACAGCAAGATGATAGATATCTTCATATAGTTGATCTACGGCATCATCCTCATAGGGAATTTGGGATGCTGTCTGAGAATCCTCATTAATAAACGCTGTTAAGGCTTTATCCAACATGCCAACTGCCAGTTCAGACATTTTTTCAATTTCCTTGATGGGAATATTCAGTTTTACATTCTGCAATTTAATAGCAACTTTTGCTATGCCTTTCGCATAATCCCCCATACGCTCGAGTTCACTGATTACATCCAACATGGATGCTAATTGTCTCAAATCGCGTCCCATGGGTTGTTGTGTGGCGATCACGATTAGAATCGCATTTTCTATCGAGAACCTTTTATCATTTAATTCAATATCCTGTTGGTAAATTTGTTTGGCTTGCCTGACATCACTCGTTTTTAACGATTGTACAGATTTTACAACAGCATCTTCCACCATATTTCCAAGCAATAAAACTTCATCTTTAATATTTTGAATTTTTTGAGTGAATAATTTTCTGGTCATGATAACCTTTCGATAATTGTACTATCCGAATCTTCCTGAAATGTAATCTTCCGTCAATTTCTCTTTTGGATTCGTGAAAATTTTTTGAGTAATATCATGTTCAACTAAATAGCCAGCGCGATCTGGACCCATATTGAAGAATGCGGTGTAGTCAGATGCACGGGCAGCTTGTTGCATATTATGTGTCACAATCACGATTGTGTATTTTTCTTTTAAATCCTGCATTAATTCTTCAATTTTCAAGGTTGCGAAGGGATCCAAGGCGGAGGCAGGTTCATCCATTAAGATGATTTCGGGTTCTATTGCCAGTGCTCTGGCGATACACAAACGCTGTTGTTGACCGCCTGAGAGAGACAGGCCTGATTTGGTTAGCTCGTCCTTGACCTCATCCCATAAAAATGCTTCTTTAAGACTTTTCTCAACTATTTCATCCAATTGAACTTTGTTTTTCATTCCATGTGCACGTGGCCCAAAAGCAACATTCTCATAAATGGATTTTGGAAATGGGTTGGGGCGTTGGAATACCATTCCGATGCGTTTACGAAGGGATACTGGATCTAATTCCAATATATTTTCGCTATCCAGTATGATTTCACCCTGCATGGATACGGAAGCAATGAGTTCATTCATACGATTAAATGAGCGGATGAAAGTGCTTTTGCCACAGCCAGAGGGTCCGATAATGGCTGTAATTTGGCGATCGGGAATATTGAGGTTGATATCTCGCAGAGCCTGAAACTTCCCATAAAAAAAATTAAAATTTTTTACCGATATTTGAACTTTTAATGATTCTGAACCCATTACCTATCCTTCTGGTGTAATTTTATCCTATCCAGAATTAAAAAGAACTGAAATTAGAAAGTCAGTGCTTTCTACTACTAAAAAGATTCTCCTATTCATAGAAAAATCTTGTTTGCCCGGGAAAGAAACCAGGACGAGCAAAAGAAATTCGATTTTCACAATAACAGAATGGCACTGGTATAATTCATGGTTGCCAATTCCTATTATTATGAGTGATGATTATGCTAGATAAAGTGAGATCGATAGAAGAAAAATACATTGAGTTATCGCAAGCCCTTGAAAATGTGGGTGAAGATTATCAAAAAGCCGCCCAAATTTCTAAGGAACGTTCCGATATGGAAGAAGTTTACGAAAAATCGCGGGAATATCGTCTTATCTGGGAACAGATTCAAGAAGCTAAAGAATTGATCGATGAAAATGACGAAGAATTAAAAGAATTAGCTCAACTTGATATCGATCAGCTGGAACCAAAATTAGAAAGACTTGAATCCGAATTGAAGTCTTTACTTGTTCCTACAGATCCCAGGGACAAGAAAAATGTAATTATGGAAATACGAGCAGGTGCTGGTGGTGACGAAGCTGCTTTATTTGCTGCTGATTTATTCCGAATTTATTCCCGGTATGCCGAGAAAAGAAACTGGAAAATTGAGGTCTTAAATTTAAATGAAATTGGCATTGGTGGAATTAAGGAAATTTCCTTTAGTATTAAAGGCAAAGGGGCTTATTCGCGCCTGAAATTTGAATCTGGCGTGCATCGGGTCCAACGTATACCATCAACCGAATCTTCCGGACGAATTCATACCTCCACTGTAACTGTGGCGGTTTTGGCGGAAGCAGAAGAATTTGATATTGAAATTCCCGCCTCTGACATTCGCATCGATGTGTTTAAATCTGCTGGCGCTGGTGGTCAGAATGTTCAGAAAAATTCTACAGCAGTGCGGATAACACACATTCCATCCGGAATTGTGATTGCCTGTCAGGATGAGCGTTCCCAATTGCAAAACAAATTAAGGGCAATGAGTATTCTTAGAGCCCGTCTTTATGAAATTGAAGAAAGCAAGAGAAGCAACGAATTGGATGCGGATCGCAAATCACAGGTGGGAAGCGGAGATCGATCTGAAAAAATCCGTACTTATAATTGGCCGCAGAACCGGGTCACAGACCATCGGATCAACATTTCCTCATATAATTTGCCAGCGATCCTGGATGGTGAAATTGATGTTTTCATTGATGAACTTTCTATGAGAAGTGAATCAGACCGATTATCCGCAGTAGGTGAGGATGACGATTAGTATCGCTGACTGGCGATATCAATCCAGAATTAAACTTGCTGAAGTCAGTGAAACGGCTGAAATTGAAATTAATGCTGTTCTGAGTAAGGTTTTAAGCAGGAACCTGCCGTGGTGTCTGGCAAATTCTAATATAGTTCTGGATCCAAATATTATCGAAGAATTAAATAAAAAAATTGATTTCTTACGCTCAGGCATTCCTTTGGGTTATGTTTTAGGTGAGATTGAATTTTTTGGCTTGAATTTTATTATTGATGAGAATGTATTGATACCCAGGCCAGAAACAGAATTGATGGTAGAGGCAGCGATCGGGTGGTTAGACAAGTATGAGAACGCAAAAAAATTGGTAGATGTTGGGTGTGGTTCGGGGGCAATCATCATTAGCCTGTTAAAAAAATTTCCTGATAAAAAAGGGTGGGCTGTCGAAATCTCCAGGGCAGCTTTAAATGTTTCTAAAAAAAATATGACTTACCACGAAATAAAAAACCTGAATTTTGTTCAATTGGATTGCTTGACAGGGTTGCAAACAAAATTTGATGTGATAACAGCTAATTTACCGTATATTCCTGGTGACGTTCTGAAAGAGCTGCCGGTTTCCAAATATGAACCTGAAATTGCATTAAATGGTGGCAAAGATGGATTAGAAGTAATTAATAAACTAATTGATCAAATCCCCAGCCGTTTGAACTCACCGGGTCTGGTTTTGTTGGAAATTCAATTTGATCAAGCGGAAAAAATTATCCATAAATTACAGGATTCAATTCCCGAAGCCATTATTTCGATCATCAAAGATTATTCAAACCATGATCGCATTATTCAAGTTGAGGTGTAAATTGCCAATTATTATCGATCTGCGGAAGTCATTTGAAGAAGCATTGGAACAATCAATTACTGTGTTAAATAATGGTGGATTGATTGTTTTTCCTACTGATACTGTGTATGGATTGGCATCAAAATTCGACCGAAACGACGCAATTCAGCGAATTTACCAGGTTAAGGGTCGTGAACAAACGAAAGCATTAGCGGTTCTGATTGCTCACGTGGATCAAATTAAATTAGTTTCGTCCGGTTTGTCAGCAAGTGCGATGAAATTGGTCAATTATTATTGGCCAGGTGCATTAACAGTCATCCTTGAAAAACGAGGTGATCTGCTGGCTCCACTATCCATGGATCATTCCATTGGAATTCGAATACCAGATGATCCCTTCGTCAGATGCCTCGCAGAACAGGTTGGTCCCCTGGCAACGACATCTGCGAACCTCTCAGGGTTTATCAGTGCAACCAATATTTATGAGGTTATGAAGCAACTTGGCGATAGAGTTGATCTGATTATTGATGGAGGGGAATGTACAGGCGGTATTCCTTCCACAGTGGTAGATTGCCGTGCTGATGAAATTAAAATACTGCGCGAGGGAGCAATTTTAAAAGAAGAAATTATTAAGCTCCTGGTTCGATCATGATCCAAAAAACTATTTACCACAAAAATGAAGAATCAATAATTTATGCTACAATATTTTTATGTCTGTGGTGAAGAAAAAAATTAGTTCAAAAGAAAAATCTAAAAGGGAACATTTCCTGCAAATTTATACTCCATTGATTATCTTTGTGGTTTTGGCAGTATTTGCAGTCATTATGATTGTCAATACTTCCATCTCAAACACTCAAACCATACAACAATGGGCAGATATATCCGCAATATTAATAATTGTTCCCGTTCTATTCAGTATTTTGGTCTTTCTTGCCCTAATTATTCTCCTTGTAGTGGGGTTGGGAAAATTGTTAAAGTGGATTCCTGTACATTTTTCGAATTTCCATGTTTTTATCATGAAAATCGCTATCTTTATCATGAATGGGTCAAATAAAATTGTTTTTCCTGTTATAAACGCAAGATCAAAACTATTCTCACTTAAATCTCTATGGAAGAAGGGTAGAATTTAATCGATATGATGCAATCTGAATCTTCTAAAAGTAAAATATTAATTGTTGGCGGTCTTCTGGGACTTCTTAGCGGCGTACTAGCCGCATATTTATTTCTGCAACGGTCTGAACAAAATGCAAAGGATTTGAATATCAGTCCGGGAGATGGTGTAAAGGTAGGGTTGGGTGTTCTGGGTGTTTTGAAATTGATTTCGGATCTTGGTGAACGTGGTTAGAAAGAATAAAAACGAATAATTCTAATCCTACCAGGGGATCAATGGAATCATCTGCACCGATTTTACGTTACATTATCGCGGGAAAATATACAAGGGATTACCTGATTTTGCCCAACGGTCAATCCTATATTGATATTCAAGGGGGGAGTGGGTTTTATGCAGCAGCAGGGCTTGGACTGTGGGACAATAACATTGGATTGTTAGGCATTGTGAATGAAGAATATCCTATGGAATGGCTGCAGGACGCGGGGCGACGTGGTTTTGATCACCGGGGCATCCAAATCGTCCCTTATTATTTTGACCAGAGGAATTTTGTAGCATATCCGACGCTGGATCATCCTGATGATGCAAACCCCATTTCTCATTTTTCGAGGATTGGTGAGCCATTTCCGAAGACTTTATTAGGCTACTCCAGGGTCGATAACCCCAACCCCAAGAATAATCTATCTTCTGTAGTGGTAAAGATCAAGGATATACCATTTGATTATCTGGATGTTACAGCCGTCCATATTTGTGCGATGGACTATCCTTCTCAATCCAGACTGCCGTCTTTTTTTCGTCAAGGGCACACCACCACAATATCACTCATGGCTGCCAATGATTACATGAATCCGTTGTATGGTGATCTGGTTCCAACCATTCTCAAAGATATCAGTGCTTTTATTTGTACTGAAGAACAATTGCGGAATCTTTTTTATGGAAGAACATCGGATTTATGGGAGATGGTTGCTGAACTCGATGTGTACGGATGTGAATTGATTGTGATTGTTACAAAAAAGAACATTTTCCTTTTATGGGATCGAACATCTCAGAAAAAATACGAAATTCCACTATATCCATCAACGATCATTAATCCCACAGGCATGTTGGATTCTTTTTGCGGGGGCTTTTTGGCGGGTTTGCGATCTACGCAAAATCCGATTGATGCAGTTTTGAAGGGCAGTATTTCGGCTTCGTTCTCCGTAGAAGGGATTGGACCATTTTATTGTCTGGACTCCTTACCTCAATTAGTAGAAGCACGACTTGGCTATTTGTCGCCTTACGTAGCGGAAATCTAATTCATAAATAATAAAATTCTTGTCTGTGTTTATTTTGAAGCATCAAGGTGAATAACTTTTTTGAAACAGAAAGATCGTTTTCAGTTTGGTCATGATGGCATGTCTTAAAACCTGATTGCTTAAGGAGAGAAGATCTTTTGGGTTGATAGGGTGCTGGGAATAGATTGCTTTTTGATATTCCAAAAGAATGGTCTCAACTTCATTTTTCATCTCAGGAAAAATGGATTTATATTCTCCCACCACCTCTGCAGGCGTAAACGCTTTGTAGTTCATGTCTTTGAAAAGCACAAGGGCCCAAATTACCCTGGCAAAAGCCTTCTCTTCGGAGGATGATCTGGCATAATTTGACCAATGTTTCAGCCAAATGGGGATTTTCCATCCTTTTTTGGCTAAATATGTTTCAAAAACCACAGCTGCTGGTGGATTCTGCTTTGGCTGCCCGTCTTTGATGATAATGAAAATTGAGTAGAGTGTTACCACTGCCATGATAAAGAAAGGCCAGATGGCAGGTTGTGTTGGTTCATCCACAATAAAATTCTCAGGTTTATTAATGTCTGGGATTACACCCCCCACACCAAAACTTTCTCCTCCATCCATCAGCGGTAGATCATTACGGGTGGGATCACGAACGGAGGGGATCTCTGAAATTGCCGGAACGGTATCACCCGGTAAGCGATCCAACGTAGGCTGGATAGTTGTGGGCTCAAACTCTACCCAGCCAATACCTGCAAAGAAAACTTCTGGCCAGGCGTGAGACTGTTCTCTGCGAACAACGTATTCAGTCTCATTTCTATTTTGCGCTTCTCCTTGCGCATATCCGAATACGATTCTGGCGGGAATTCCAATTGAACGCAACATCAGAACTTCGGCAGTCGCATAATAATTGCAAAATCCTTCTTGATAATCGAAAAGAAACCATTCCATCCGGTCAACTTCCAAAGGCGGCTCCGGTATTTGTTCTGAATATGTAATATTTTTACGCAGGTAATTTGTGATTGCTTGTGCTTTATCATATGGGTTTGAATAATTATCAGTGATTTCAAGAGCGAGGTCACGAATTCTTTCTGAAAAATCAGGTGGTAATTGGAGATAGTGATCTGAGATCCAATCGGGATAATCAGTTGATGAATTCACCATTTGGGCAATGGTTGGAGTGGGTATTCTGTTAACCACCTCATATGTTTCACCTGAGAATGCGATCTCTTCCAATGTAAGGGCAATGTATCCAACTTTGTCATCGGAAAGGCTTTCGTAAAATGCTTTCACGGGTCGGTTAATTTTTTGCGGATAGGGAGGTGCGTAAAGTAAACCAAGGTTCGTTCTGGTTCTTATCGTGAAGGTTCTTTTTGGAAACAAAAAATACTCCAGTGAATCATCAATCTCTGTATTGGCTTCGATCAATTTATACGAATCGAATGTTGAGGTCCATTGATTATCGACAAATTGATCATAAGAACGAGCCCGCCAATAATATCTGCTGCCAGAAGGTTTGGCTTGATTAACTGCAATTTCAAAAACAATTTCATCACTTAAATTTGATCCAGTGCCAAGACCGACAGTATCACCATAAAATTCAGAGCGCAAATATGCTGTTCCTTGTAAGGGAGCAGTTATCCTGGAAAATTGATTTTGAATATCCTCAACAAATCCGATTATTTTTTTCTGTTGCTGACTTCCTGGTTGGAAGGCAGAGACAATATTGGTAGCATTCCAGGCTAAAAATATCATTAAGAAAGCAACAATTAATGCAGACCTGCGAATTAAAGGTTCTGTTTCAAATTCAACTGGAATTCCTTTTGCTTTCCAATTTCTGTTTGCAACAGAAAAATTATTTTGAGAAAGGAAAATTAGTACAAAAAACAAAAAGAATGCGGAGTATAGGTTGTTTCCAGATTGATCATAAAATTCAACAGTAAATATCGTGATCCCTGATAAAAGCAGGGATGCCCATGGTTGAGATGTCCTCGTCAGGCGGTACCCTCCCATCATCGCAGTGAACCAAACCAGGAAGGAAAGGAAAATTAAAAAAATTATCGGATCTTCCATACGAACATTACTCAATAATTGCTCGATAGAAAAATAGGTTCTCCCATATAAACTCTGCACCCGTGTGAGCCAGGGAATGCCAGGATTATAAGTGGTGCCAATAATATACGGGACAATTAATATGGTATACAAAAATAACAAAAACTTACTCAAAAACCGTCCAAATTGACTGTAGCCAACCCCTACGCCCAGTAAGAAACCAATGAAAGTAAGCCAATTCACCAGATGAAGATCCTCTGTCCAGTTTGTTGACTGAATTTTCAAGGCAGTCATCATGAATGCTGCAAACAGGAAAAATGCAGAGCCTAAATTCCACCAACGATCCAAACGAGCTTTCATTTTTCAAGTGTACAATAAAGAAAAAGGTTCATCAATAAAAAATATGGAGTTGGAATTATGTTTTGGGAAAATATGGCACAAATTAACATCCTGTTTCAAAGTCTGGGAGAATGGTTGTATATACCCATGCGTTTTTTCTCATTTCTGGGTGATGAAGAGTTTTATCTTTTTATTATGCCCGCAATTTTCTGGTGTTTTGATTCAATGTTGGGGTTCAAGTTAGGGATGTTACTGATGTTATCCAATGGAATAAATGGGTCGATAAAACTATTGCTCCATGGTCCCAGACCTTTTTGGGTAAATAATAAGGTGATCGCGTATATACAGGAAACCTCGTTTGGTGTACCTTCCGGGCATTCACAGCACGCTGTGGTGATGTGGGGATATTTAGCCACCCTGGTTAAGACAGTATGGTTGCGATGGATTTTGATATCCGTTTTCATATTGATTGGATTATCGAGAATCTATCTGGGCGCACATTTTATTCTCGATGTATTAACTGGCTGGCTGATTGGCGGTATTATTTTGTTCCTCTTCATTTATCTGGAGAAAAAATACGCCAGTCAGATCTCCGAATGGAAAGATCGGAAAAAAATCGGTGCAGCAGTATTGGTCAGTTTTCTGATGATCATCCTTGCAGTTTTGTTTATTCAGGTGAATAGTCAGTGGGAAATCAATCCTGTTTATCAGGAGAATATCGATAAGGTTTTTGAGGGAGAATCCACAAATCCTTTCTCCATTGATGGTGTGATCACTGCAAGTGCTGCCTGGCTGGGAATCGTCGTTGGCGTGGTTTTAATTTCCAAATTTATTCCTCTTGGGAGAATTACGACGCCCAATACAAAAAAAATAATTCGATTTATTATCGGATTGATGGGCGTGATGATATTCTGGGCGGGTTTAAGATTAATTTTCCCGGATGATATTCCTTACGTAAGTGAAATTCTACGGTTTATTCGATACTTTTTGGTAGGTATCTGGATTTCAGCCGGTGCACCATTTATATTCAAGAAATTAAATTTATAAATTTGTACAAAGTAAAATTTTGAAAATCGTATTAACAATATTAAAATTTTTAACCTGGAGGCGTTTATGAAAAAATTCTTATCATTCTCCATCGGATTTTTTACCGGAGCGGTTGTTATCGGATTAATCACGCTATTGTTTGCTCCTGATTCCGGCGCAGGTTTGCGCGAATCATTGAGAGATTCACTGTTGCAAACAAAAAATGAAATATCAAGCGCAGCACAAAGAAAAAGAGACGAATTGGAAACAGAATTAATGAAATTACGCCAGGGTTAATGACCGAATTGCAATAAACCTTTGCAATTCGAGTGCATTATTGAGTTGATTGAAATTGGTAAAATGCTGGCTGGCGGGTAAATCTGGTTGTCCCACTTACAATCAGGATCGTTTTGTTGTTTAATTTCCCATTAATCGGAATTTGAATTTCCTGCGTGGAGGGCAAATCAATTCTTTTGACATTTACCTTTCCGGAATGATATTCAAGCAAGACAATTTCATAGGTTTGTGGTAAGAAATTATCAATTCTTGCCCAACCTTCAGCACTCCATCCACCATCATCACGTTCAAAATCAGAGAAATAATCAAGCACTGGTATTTGAATATCGTCGAGCAAAAAGCCTTCTCCATTCACAGCAGCATCTGTGACATATTCAAATCTTAGTTGAATCTCCTGCCCTGCAAATGCGGATAAATTGACCGATTGTTCAATCCACCCATTACTTTCTCCGTTATACCCGCACCCAAAACTATTGCCTGAAGGGTTATTATCATTGCAATCCGGGGTTTCTAAAATTTGCCAATTTTCTCCGTCGGAGGATGCTGTTAAATAAAGATAATCGTAATCGGTCTCGATATCATACCAGGTCATAAAAGTCATCTTTATGGGGTCCTGGACAGTGGTGAAATCGAAGGACCTGGAGAGCATCATGTTAGATTCATCACCTTTATTTGACCAGAAGGCGAAATCTCCTGAATAACTCGATTCAGGGATTAATTGTGTCACCGCGCTGCCTTTGAAATGAAGGACGTAATCTGTATTACATTTCAATTCAATATAATCCACTCCATATTGATCAACAGACCTTTCTTTCCAATCAAAGCCGCACTCTTTAATCTTTTCAGTGATGGCGGCTGAAGGGGCTCCAGGATAATTTTCGTAGTGAAATCTACCATCACCTACTTTTTTATCCTGTAGGAAATTTGCCACAATCCAATCAGCAAACAAATCATCCGATGTGATTGGTAAATTGGTAATTTCATCCATTGCGCTTATCTCCAGCAGTACTTTGTCAATGCTTTCCAAACCATTATCGGGTTTCTGAACCAAAGATTTGGTAGCATTTTCTCCAAAGCGGTTTAAAAAATAATTGACAAATAAAAAGGATGAACCGTAATGGGCTGTGGTGTTGTTGGGGTTGTTAGGCCAATCATTCAATTGGACGTCAGGATTTGCCAGGTAAAAAGAATCAAATCCAGATTCGTAATAGCCATTCAGAAAAGCAGCCAGTTCTGAAAAACCTTCATTTAGCCAGGAAGTCTCATTGCGATCACGATACCAATGAATCATATGTTGGTATTCGTGTGCAAGGACACCATAAGTAAATTTTTGATTTAAGCGAATATTATCTGCGTTGAGCATGAACATTTCATGAGCATTTGAATACTCATTCACCTGTGGAGGAACTGCATCAGCAGATGAGAAATAACCGGCCAATCCCGAACCCAAACCCTTCGCTAATAAAACATATAAGCGTGGATCCTCGTCAATTCCCGGAGCCCATTCTGTCCCAAAAAATTCCCGATTGATGGGTAAAATGTCATCTTCAAAGGTTGTTACCAGACGCTCCAGTTCTTTTTCATCGTAATCAACGCCTTTCTCTATCCAGAAATAAATGTTCCTGGTTTTATATCCCAAATGAGCGTTTACCTGTCTATTTTCATTTGTGTCAACATTGGTTACCCAAAATAATTCTGAATCTCCAACCTTAAAATCAATGTTATTAGGGACTGTTTCCGGAATGAAATCAATGCCTTTTAAGCGACGTGCTAAATCACGCGGGTCATTTTCAGGAATGTATGTGTTTTGAAGTATTGACAAAGTGTCAAAGGAAGAATCAAGTTTCTCCGGATTAATAGTGGGTAATAAATCAAAATCTTCCGGGTTGTCGTAATCGTCACGAGGATCAATTTCTGTTCCCTGATGTGGGATCTGGGTTTCTTCTGAATAAAATGGAACTTCACTATTCGAATCAGAAATATCTGGTGAGGAGGCAAATATAATTAATCCCGAAGTAGCCAACACCAAACAACAACAACAAAAGAAAATAAATAAGGCAACTAAAACGATTAAAAAAATATTCGTGTTTTTCAAAAATACTCCCTGATTCCATTAATAATTTAATTATAAGCTGTAAGATCAGTGAATCCTAAGATGTGTCAAGGGATCGTTCACTTTCATACAAAATTGAGTCACTTCTTCAATTTTCAGGTTGGGACTCAGGGCTTGAATTAACAGATGCATTTTGGAAGAGAAATATGCTCCAGGTGATTAACAAAACAATAAATAATACCAATCTCAATAAAATAAGAAGCCACAAAGCTTCAAAAATATGTCGACCCAGTAAAACAGGCCATTCCATTAAAGAAACCAACGACAGGAAAAACACAATCAGAAAACCTTTGTTGGGAGGAAATGATAATAAAATGATTGGAATGATATAAAGAATCCATTGTGGACTCCAGCCGGGAGACCACAAAAAGAATAAAATCCAGGTTATTCCTATAAATGGGATTAAAGTGGATTTATTTAACTTTTTAATTTTTGACATGATAAAAACACCAATTACGGAGAAAACCAGAAAAGTCAACCAGACTGGAATTCTTGAAGGATTGCCATAATTTTGGTTGATCAGAGAGGGATCTAATCGATCTTCAATCGGAATAAATGCGCCTGTCACCAAATTGCCATCCAGTAATGCCCATATTGTTTCCCATGAACTCCTGGACGGTTGGGATTTTAAAGATGCGATCGTCAAATCCGGAGAGTAAATAAACAAACACAGCCAAACAAACACCACCAATCCGATGGCAATAAGTGTGATTCTTAGAAATTTCTTTTTGTTTTCATAAAGAAAAATAGCGGGGACTAAAAGAATTGGAAACCATTTCGATAGAATCCCGATACCAAGCCATAAACCAATGGCTTTCTCTTTTCTGTTCAATAGTAAATGAATCGTCCACAACATGATGGTGACAACGACAAGATCAAAATACCACCAACTATATGAAGTAAAGGAAAGAAACCCAAAATATAGAACACTTTTAAAAATCAGATCCTTCTGATCCGTTTGTAGGTGGTTGGCTATCTTTGAAAATAACCAGATCGAAAGTGCTCCACAGATCGTGACAATGAAATAAAGAATAAAATCAAAAAGAAATTGGTTCCCCTGAGAGGCAAGCTTAATAAAACTGATAACAAAGGCAAAAATTGGAGGGTATTCTGTCCAGTAATTAAAAAATGGTAATCCTGGCAAACTTGCTACAGAAAAATAATTTGTGAAATCTCCCATTCCATGGATATCTGTGGGCAATAAAGCCAAAAAGAATAAAATTCTGCCAGCAAAGAATAGGATTGGAAGAAATTCTACTGCTGTGGCATTTTTCTTTTCTGCAAAAGAGAAATTAATAAATTTCATAGGAACGGATTGTATTTTTTTTCATACCCAACCGTTGTTTCTGGTCCATGTCCGGATAATAATCTGGTTTCATCGGGTAAGTGTTTAATTTCTTGATCAATGCTGCGCAACAATTGCAAGTGATTGCCGCCAGGCAGGTCAGTTCTACCGACGCTCATACGAAAAATTAGGTCACCACAAAAGACGATATTCTCATCGGACAAAAGAAAGATAATATGTCCAGGTGTATGACCAGGGGTGAATCTGGTTTGAATGCTGGTTTCACCTAATTGAATTGAATCAAAATCCTCCAGTAAATGGGTGGGAGTGTATTGATTCTCAAACGGAAAGCCGAAAAATTTTGCTCCACCCTGGTCATTCCACAGCGGCAAATCACCTTTATGCAAATAAATCTCGGTTGATGGATTCAAATCCGGCATTATCTCATTGATGCCACTGATATGATCAAAATGTGCATGGGTACACCAAATTTGAGTGATTTCAACTTGGTTTTTTGCTGCTATGGCAAGGATTTGTTTGCTACCAAAAGAGGGGTCAACAATAGCTCCTTTTTGCGAGGAAATATCGATCACCAAATATGAATTATTTTCAATTGGTCCTAAGACAAATGGGATTATTTTTATAGCCAAGAGGTGTCCTTTCGCTTAATCTTTGGTATTTGAATGAGATTGATCAGTCCTACGACTGTCAAACCAATCGCGGAAATCCAGAAAATCGCTCTAGGATTTTGATTATAAACAATTCCACAGAGAGGAGGTGCCAAAATGACCGCGATTCCATTTGCAGTTTCAATAATTCCGTACGCTAATCCTGTTTCTCTGGCATGAATAAATTCCCGACTAAAAGCAAGGAGCATTGTGCGGGCCAGGCGATAACCTCCGAAGGAAAAATATGCCAGACCAAACCACACAAATTCGTTACTTGTGAGGAGGAGGATTGGAAACAATAATGTGAGTGGAAAGCTGATTAAGAAACCTTTTTTGGAGGATAAGTTTCCCAGTACTAATGCAAATACCACATTACCTACACTCCCAATTGTGCCTAAATAACCAATTTGCTGTAAATTTATGGATTTGAAATCGGTTAAATAAACCGGAACAAAATTTTGGGTAAAAACCATAAAAAATAATCCAATAAAACCCAAAAAGGCTACCTTCATGAAGGCTGTGTTTCTGAAAATATTCCTCTTTCCGTTCAATTCATGGTGGAATTCAATTTTTGGGGCTTCAATCAATAGAATTAATAAGGTCGAAATTACAAACAAAATGGCAGCCACATAGAACAAAAACTTTAAATCATATTGTTGTCCAAAATAACCGCCTACTGTTGGACCAATCACTGCTCCGAGATGAAATGCTGCTGATGTGAATGTTAAAGATCTTTCAGCACTCCAGTCTCCGCGCATGGAGGTGATGTACGCATTCATGGGCGCCATCAAAGACCCGGTCAAACCATATAACAACAAGGCTATGATAAATACATTTAATGACCCTGCCAGCGCCATCAACCAGGCTGAGATCATTCCTAATGTCCATGAAATCCACATGAGGGGTCTGGGACCAATTCGATCCGAAAGATAACCGGAAGGAATTTGGGAGATCGCCGTCATGAAACCCATGCCTCCTAAAATTATTCCTATAACAACCGGATCTGCTCCCAATTGAAGCAAATAGATGGGCTGAAACAGTAAGAACATCCCTTCACCGACACCCCACAAAAATAGCGAAATGGAGACGAGTTTGAGGTTGCGATTCATGGCTTAATCGTCTGGCTGTGAAATAAATTGGTAAATTTTTTCAAATACCTGAAATCGGTCAGGTTCACGAATGATGACGTGCCCGCTATTATGAACAATTAAGGTTTGTTTATCAGGAGAACCGTTATGATCAACGATTTGTTGCAAATGATGGAAAGGAACGCTTTTGTCCTGTGTCGAATGAATATGAAAGCTAGGGACTCTTATTTTAGGTAACGCTGTCTGTAACTGAACGAACAAATCAAGTAATTCGGCAATCGACCTTGTGGGTTGGTACGGATAATCCACATGGTCTTTAGCTGCATCCTGGTTATGCCAGTCGGCTGCCCCTTTTTCAACCTTTGGCATGATGAGGGCAAATTGTCGAATAAATCTTAATCGCCAATCTTTTTGAGGTATTTCATAAGGTGTGGAGATTGTAACCAAACCTTCAAATTTTAAGTAAGATGCGGTTATGCAAGCCAATATTCCACCCATAGAGAGGCCGATAATGTACAAATTTTTCACATTCGGCCTCATTAAATAGTATGCATCTTCGACGCTGGCCACCCAATCCTGCCAGTTAGATCTATGCAGATCGCCGGGTTCTGTTGCATGACCTGATAATCTGGGAGCCAGCACCGAAAGGGATTTTTTGTGCAGGAAATCTCCCAGCCAGCGCATCTCCTTTGGAGTTCCGGTGAATCCATGGACTAAAATACAACCGACATTATTTCCTGGTATTAAAAAAGGTTGCGCTGTAGGAAGTATTCTTGGAAAAGAGGACATTGGATTACCAGATTGTTTTTAATTCTCTAGGCAGGTCGGTCAGCGATTCCGCACCACTTTCAGTGATGACGACATCATCCTCGATTCTGACTCCACCATTTCCTGTGAGATAAATTCCAGGTTCAACCGTAAATACCATTCCTGGCTCAAGAATTAGTGAATTCTCAGAAAAAATATATGGAGCTTCATGGCCTTCCATTCCAAGTCCATGACCGGTTCGATGGAAAAAGTATTCTCCATATCCGGATGCAGTAATCACTGCACGCGTGACATCATCAACTGAACCAGCAGTTACACCAGGCTTTCCTGAGATCACACCAGCATGATTGGCTTGTTTGACAATTTCTGCAATTTCTCTGAATAATGGGTCAACTTCTCCCACCGCAAATGTCCTGGTAATATCGGATGCATAGCCCCCACAACTTGCCCCCCAATCGAATAGTAATATATCACCGAGTTGGACAACGTGATCAGAAGGAGTAGCATGTGGGTCTGCGCTATTTGCTCCTGCTGCAACGATGGGTTGAAAAGGTAATTCTTCAGAACCATTTTTTAACAAATTGATGGTTAATGTGGATGCTAATTCTTTTTCTGATTTACCTAATACAGGTTCTGATAAAGTATCCATTAATGCTTGTTGAGCAATTTGAGCAGCTTTCCTCATCAACCGTATTTCTGATTGATCTTTTTTAATACGGAAATTAGCAAACACTTCATCAGCCGCTATAATTTCAGATTCTGGCAGTGATTTTCTTAAGAAATTAAATTCCAAAAACCGTAAACGAGTTGATTCAACGCCAACCCTTGATTTCCCTAAATGGAGTTGTTTGAAGGCTGAAGTGAATACATCATCCCAGGTAGCCGGATTATCACCATATGTAAAAAGGTGTGCGCTGGAGAAGGATTTTTCAGCGCGGGATGCTTCTAATTTTGGGAGAACAAATACCAGGTTACCATCATTTTTTATTAATAAAATTGTAGGGCGTTCCATGAGGTGAAAGTCCAGGTTGGTTAAGTAACGCATACTATACCCTGGGTTTAATGCGATTGCATCTAAATTCTGATTTGTCATCAAGTTTAGTAATTTTTCTAAGCGTTGTGAATGCATACAACCTCCGAATCTGAATAATTAATCCATTCTATCACCAGGAAGATGAAATAAATACGATTTTGTCTGGAGAAGAATCGTCTTTAATAATTTGTCGACATGTCTATTAAACCACGTTCGCGCGCTGTGTGATCACATTTATTAAACAGGAATATCGCGATCATACTCGCGATGAAGGAAGTAACAATCAAAACCAGAATCAAGTCAAAATTTGACATCGAAGAAAATGTGGGAAAAGCGCTGGCGATATTTCCAACCAGTGATCTTCTGATTAGCTCCAACCAATAGGTGATCGGTAAGGCATAACCAACCGGCCTTAACCAGGCGGGCAATACTTCCAGAGGAAAAACAGCTCCAGTAAATAAAAATAATCCGCTGGCGACAACATCACCTATAAAATAGGAATGGCGGGCGGTTATGAGAGTGATTCCTGCTAATATCAGGCCCAAGAGAGCCAGCATGATAATCCCGAGTATGAGCGAGAAAATAAACAACGGCCAATTCACTTGATGAATATCAAACGGAACATTCAGGAATAAGAACCCTACCAACAGGGTAATTAAAACAGCAAAGGAACCTGTCAGAAACTGAGCAACACCACGACCAAAAAGGTAAAGCGGAATATTGACCGGAGCAATATAAATGTATTTCAAAGTTCGGTAATGCTCTCTGTCATCAATAATCGTATAGGAAATTCCTGAAAGGACTGCAGGAACATAATGGTAGAAAGCATTGCCTAAGTATAAATAAGCAAACATTGGATTGGTAAAGTTTTGATCTGTGACGATTGAATACATTAAGACCAAAATTCCAGCGCCAGCTAAGGGTTTTATGATTGAATAAATCACAAACAAAAATGGTTCGGTCCAATTGGATTCTATTTTCCATCCCAACCAGGAAGCAGATAAAAATGAACGGAGAGAAATTGAATTCTTCAAAGCTTATCTCCTGTTCTCGGTTAATCGGCCTTCACGCATGGCTAATTTCTCAATGTGAGCTAGAAGAAATTTTGCGGCTATTATATAAATAAACGATAAAGCAATCAGAATAATAATTTCAATTTTTACGCTGAGAAACCCCAAGCTGGGACCCGTTTTAAAAACCAATTGACGAATAGCATCCAATCCCAGAGTGAGGGGGATAATGGAGCCAATAGCTGAACCCCAAAAACCAAGGTTTTTCACTGGAAAATACATGCCAGAAATTAAATAAACTGGCTCAGTTGCCAGGTTTGAAATATGCCAGGCTTCGCGACTCAATAACAGGAAGATGGATGCACTCATCATTCCCAGACCATAAAGAGAGATCATACTTAAAGAAAAAATAGCGAATAATTGCCAGAAACTAGCCACATAATAGGTTACATTAAATATTAAACTTCCAAATAGAATGATAGTGATTGCTCTTAGAAGTGTTGCAAACAACCCCCCAAGAGCCATCCCTAAAAGAATGGCCATCATCGAAGCAGGAGAAATAATGTACAAAGCCAGATTGCCCTGTTCTTTTTCCCAATATAATTGACTGGACATGCTCCAAAGAATATTCATCCAAAATGCAGTCATGGCACCGCCAACGACAACAAAACCAACATAATCTTCTGGAGCACCGATAGCTCGATAAACGAATACATAAGCTGAGACACTAAGCAATGGAACAAAAATATCAAAAAAGAGCCAGGATTTTTCTCGTAGCAATCCCACAATCCTTGGGTAAGATCGACCAAATACAGTCATAAAGAATAATTTTAATCCTGAACTTTTATCTACAATTGGTTCAATCATTGACATTTAAGCCTCTTCAATTTTTTGACCAACTAATCTAATGAAGACATCTTCCAGTGAAGGCTCTCGCTTTTCTAATTGAAGAATTTTTATTGCCTGGCGGCTTGTTTCGGAAATTATTTCAGACAATATCGAATCATCATCAAGAATAATATCGAGTGTGGTGTGATCTGGTTTTTGGGTTAATACACAATTAATCACTCCTTTGATCTTTTTAAAATTATCTATCACTAACCCGTCAGGAGCGTTTAGATTGAAGTGAAATACGGCTTCTTTTTGCAGTGTCTTTTTTAGATTTGACGGGGTGTCACAGGCCAGGACTTTCCCCTGGTTTATGATGGCGACCCGGTCGCATAACTCATCAGCTTCGACCATATAATGTGTCGTCAGTAATAGCGTGCGTTTTTCAATATCGCCCATCCAATTTTTGATGAAGCTTCGCACATCTCGAGACGCACCTACATCCAGTCCAAGTGTTGGTTCATCCAGGAACAACACCTGTGGGTCGGTGAGAAAACCCCTAATAATATTCATCTTTTGACGCAATCCAGTCGACAAATCAGAGGATTTTGTGTTCAGACGGTCGGAAATGCCAACAATTTCTGAAAGACTTTTAATGCGATTGTTAGCTTCTTTACTTTCGATGCCATAAAATTGGGCAAACATCCATAAATTTTCGCGCACAGTTAACAAACCATAGCCAGAGGTTTCCCCACCCGAAACCATATTAATGCGTTTTCGAACCTCTTCAGGTGATTTTTCCACATCGAAACCAGTCACCATTGCTGAACCTGAAGTAGGAGAAAGTAATGTCGTCAGGATTTTGATCAATGTGGTTTTTCCGGCACCATTAGGGCCTAACAAACCAAATAATTCACCTTTTTTTATTTCCAGATCGACATTTTCTAGGGCAATCAATTCTTTAAATTTTTCTTTGCGATTGTTACGGATTTTATAGATGCGACCGAGATGATTCGTTTTTATTGCGACTGAATTTTCCATAATGAACCCTTTTATGTCACCATGATGTTCTAAATTCCCAGGGGAAGAAAGCTTTTTAAATGCTTGCTGATTATATCGTAATCTGTAGAATTTATAGAAAATTTTTCTCAATTAATAATGAATATCCTGGCTTGTTTTATACTAGCTTGTCACTTGACACAGGTCTTTCTTCAGAGTAGAATTTCTTTCACCCTGACAGAGGGCCTGTAGCGCAGTTGGGAGCGCGCTTCAATCGCACTGAAGAGGCCGAGGGTTCGAATCCCTCCAGGTCCACTGAGGTGCAACCTCTACGAAAACGGATCAGGTTAACAAAAGATACAAATGGGCCCATAGCGCAGTTGGGAGCGCGTCTCAATGGCATTGAGAAGGCCGAGGGTTCGAATCCCTCTGGGTCCACTTCAAATTTCCACCAAAACACCAGGAGATATAATTAATTATCTGAGGTGTTTTTTATATTAACATCAAGATTGATTCCTCCGTTTTTATAGCCAAAAGTATTAAAGGAGCAAATAAAATGCGTTTCGAAGAATGTAATTGGATGGATATTGAAAGTTATTTAAAAAATGATGACCGGGTCATGTTGGTGATTGGCGCATGTGAGCAACATGCTTATTTGAGTCTTCTGACCGATGTCCGAATACCTTTAGCACTTGCGGATGCTGCATCGACAGAGACAGGAGTCATCGTGGCTCCTGTTGTTAATTTTGGTATTTCTCCCTATTTCTTAAGTTATCCGGGAACAATCAGTCTTCGGGTAAATACTTTAATGAATGTAGCCGAAGATATTTTGGAAAGTCTTTATATAACCGGATTCAGAAAGATATTAATACTGAATGGACATGGTGGAAATGACCCGGTACGGGGGAGATTGAATGAATTGCTCAACAAATATCCTGATCTTCGAATCGCCTGGTACTCCTGGTGGCAATCACATAGCGTGGAAAAAATTGCGATGGACAATGACATTAAACCTGCCCATGCGAATTGGTTGGAAGCCTTTCCTTTTACCAAAGTTGTTGAATTACCAGACAATATAAAAAATCCCCCACATTATCATGGATTATTAAGTGCTCAGGAAACAAAAAATGTATTTCAGGATGGATCTTTTGGCGGCCCTTATGAAGTGGAAAGCTCTATTATGAATGATATTTTTTACGCCTCGTACGAGGATATACTAGCCTTAGTGAAATTTGAATAACTATTTTTTTGATTTGGATCAATCAAGTTTCGTAGGAATTTTTTAATATTGCACAAGAAATTAATCCTTTGGTTAAAAAAATTCCCAATTCTATTTATTTTCTCGATATTATTCTTTGAATTCGGGACAATTTTATTAATATTTCAACTGAAAATTGCTTCTCGAGTCATCAATGATGTGATTTTTTTCAACCACTCCTTTGAGCAATTATCCAATTTCCTTTTGCTTATACTTTTTCTAATTATATTCAGAGGCGTCTTTCAATTTTCAGGTGAAGTCCTCATAAAAAAAATCACACAAAAAATTAAAAGTTTTTTGAGAAAAAAATTATCCTACAGTCTTTTTGAGAACACTCAAGTCAGAAATATCCATTCGGGGAGCATAATAAGCATTTTTTATGATCGGGTGGAAGCAATTGAAGATTACTACTCACTTTATATCCCGCAAGTTATTTTATCCATCCTCATTCCGGTCAGCATTTTGTTCTTTGTTTTTCCGATGGACTTGCTATCCGGGCTCGTTTTTTTTGTGTCTGCGCCATTAATTCCATTTTTTATGTTTTTGATAGGAAAATTCAGTGAAAAAATCAATCAAAGACAATGGCGATCATTAAGTAAATTAACCACATTCTTTTTGGATTCAATTCGGGGTTTAAAGACCATCCTGATATTTAATCAACGTGATGAGCACATTGAAAGAATAAGACGGGCAAACAATGATTATCAACAAAAATCGATGGCTGTTCTACAGATTACGTTCTTGTCAGCCTTCATTCTGGAATTGGTCAGCACGTTATCAATTGCTATTGTGGCTGTTGAAATTGGATTACGGCTGCTATATTTTAAGATTTCTTTCGAACAAGCCTTTTTTATTCTTCTCATTGCCCCAGAATTTTATTTACCATTGAGAAATTTAGGGCTTCGATTTCATGCAGCTATGAATGGGGTTGAGGCTTACCAGGAAATCCATTCATTAATTACCCAGCCAGAACGGGTAAATGATCTAAAAAATTTACCTTATCATGAAAAACATGTGCAAATATTAAGGGTTGAAAATTTATCCCTGCAATACCTAAATCAAACACGTCCCATTATTGAAAAATTCTCTTTTGATTTTGAAAAGGGCAAGCATTATGCTATTGTTGGTGCTAATGGAACGGGGAAATCTACTTTTTTCCGCAGCTTACTCCGTTTGAGTAATCCTTTAAGAGGAAAAATCTTAATTGATGGAATAAATATCAATGACCTAGACCGAAAAATTTATTATTCTCACATCGCCTGGTTACCGCAGGATCCTGCCATATTCAATGGGAGTTTCCTGGAGAATTTGATAATTGCAAACATGGAAACGGATCAAAATGAGATTGAGAATATTCTTGAAATTGTTGGGATAAATGATTTTATTGATACTTTCCCCACTAAATATCATACTGAAATTCAGGAGTTTGGGAAAACGATCAGCAGCGGTCAACGGCAACGAATTGGCTTGGCGCGGTTATTGTTGCGTAAACCGTCTATTATTTTATGCGATGAACCAACCGCATTTTTGGATCCCATATCAGAAGAGCTCATCTCAAAAAGACTTGAATGCTTCCGCAAAGAAAGAATATCAATCACGATTGCGCACAGACTTCATACCGTAAAGCAAGCTGATTCGCTTTTATTTTTTCAGAAAGATAAACCAGTACTTACAGGTTCTTTTGATGGTTTGATTGCAGAAAACGAAAGTTTCCGAAATTTTATTAAATTTTATTTCGGGGAATATTTGAATGATTAAGAATTTTTGGCATTTTGCAAAATCTTCCTGGGTTGGAATAGCTTTATCCATTATTCTAGCCTGCCTGACAATCCTTAGCACGGTTGCATTAATGGGTGTTTCAGCCTACTTAATCATTTTGGCAGGGTTTCATCCATCGATTGCATTATTGCAAGTATCGATTGTCGGTGTCAGATTTTTTGGAATCTCTCGTAGCCTTTTCAGATACCTCGAACGCTTACAGACACATAAAGTCAACTTTCGTATCCTGGGTAATCTACGATTATCCATATTTTCAAAACTTTCAGAGCATTATTATCAATTAATAGATAAACATACAAGTTCGAACTTCTTAACCCTAGTCATCGATGATATTAATCAAATGGAAAATTTATTTGTGCGCCTGCTATCTCCGGCAATCGTGGCGTTGTTAATAAGCATACTGGTCGGTATCTTTTTGGGATTCCAGGCAATTGAGATATTATTTGTTTATCTTTTTGGGTATGTACTTATTGGAATTGCCATCCCTTTTTTCTCTATAAAAATGAGCCGACTTTCGAAGGGGAAATTGGAAGAATCTCAGAGAAAATTCCAATCTTCCTTAATCAATTTCAATCAATTTTTGGATGAAGCAATATTTTATCAGGCTGAATCAAAATTAAAAAAAGATTTAGAAAAGGCTACCCTGACGTTAGAAAAAGAACAAACCAGGACGGTTATCTGGCAATCTGTGTGGCAATTGCTTAGTTTTTATTCGATACAAGCAATTTTCTTACTGGTATTAGCTTTCAGTATCTATCTGGCAAACAATGAGAAATTGGATCTCTTAATGGTTGGCGTGATTTTTCTAGTCGTTTTAACCAGCTTCGAGGTACTGTCAAATATTCCTTCTATGGCTTATCTCTATGGAGATATTGAGCGTGCCAGCTGTAGAATTCAAGAAATTGAAAAAATTTCAGCCGTTCAAAATAAGAATTTTCAAGATATCTATCAGGATATTTTTCCAATAAGACTCAGGGACGTTTCTTACGCTTACGACAGCCATCCGTCCGTTCAGGCAGTTCAAAATATCAATATTGGACTATCAAGAGGGGAGAAAATCGCGATCGTTGGCATGAATGGTTCAGGAAAGACCACGTTAATCGAACTCCTTATAGGTCTTCGAGATAATTATTGTGGGAGCATATTATTAGGAACCCAGGAATTAACAAAAATTCCCAAAAATATGCTTCGACAAACATTCGGATACCTACCAGCAAATCCGTTTATGTTTGCAGCGACGCTGAGGCAGAATCTACTTTTGGCAAAGCCAAACGCTGATGATAATGAGCTCATGCAAGTACTGCAGAGTGTGGATTTGTTCCATCCCCCAAGTCTGGCGTTAGATACACAATTGGATGAGTTCGGGAAGAATTTATCAAGTGGGGAAGTTCAACGATTGGCGATTGCCCAATCCATTTTGATGGATGCCCCGGTTCAGATATTTGATGAACCTTTTGCCAACTTAGATCCTGAATCGGCATTCAAAATTGATCAACTGATCCGAGAAAAATTTCAGGACAAAACCATTATTTTTGTTACCCATCGATATATTAATATGGAAATTTTCAATCAAATTTATGTTTTGGAAGAAGGCAAAGTCATCCAAAAGGGCACCCATAAAGAGTTGTTGAAAAAAATTGGAAAATACGCTGAACTTTTGAAAAGCAGTAATTTTTAAATTACCAAAAAACTATCAATAATTTATTGATTTCATAAAGTAAAATGGGTTATAATAGATGTATTAATTTTATTTGATTATTATCATTGCGGATCACTCTTTGATCTTGAAATTGTTTTCTCTCATGATGAATGGGAGTTAATAAAAACATAACAATCGGTATACGATTGAACAATTGATGAATGGAAATTTTCAGGAAATGAAGCAAAGCATCTGTGAATTCATGAATTCATATCGATTTCTGAAATAAATCATTAAATCTGAGAAAGTTACTGGTTGAGAAACAAGGTCATCCGAATCCGCACAGAGATTTGATGGCTAAAGAATGCAAAAAACCATAACGGCATTAACGGTTCAGAAAAAAAACCCAAATCGAGTGAACATTTTTCTTGATGGTGTTTTTTCATTCGGTTTATACATCGTAAATGCAGGGCATCTTAAAGTGGGGCAAAAAATTTCTCAAAACGTAATCGATCAACTTTTGAAGGAAGATCAGATTGAAGATGGTTTTCAAAAAGCCCTTAGATTTATTGCATACAAACCAAGAACTACCAATGAAGTGATTAAGAAATTAAAAGGGATCGGACTGCAGGATGATGTGATTGCTATTGTCATCGAAAAGCTCACCGAAAAAAAATATGTGGATGACCTTCAATACGCTAAAAATTGGGTTGAAAACAGAAGCGTTAATAAACCAAGAAGCATAAAATTAGTCAAATGGGAATTAAAAAACAAGAATATTAGTGAAGAAATAATTAGTGAAGTAACTGGTGAGATGTTGCCAGAAGAAAAATTAGCAATCCTGGCAGCAGAAAAATATGCCAGGAGATTATCCGGATTTGAAGAAGAAATTTTTACCCGCAGGTTATCCGGATATTTAATACGGCGAGGATTTTCTTATTCTACTGTCTACTCGACAGTTCAAAGAGTATGGAATGACCACCGCCTTCAAATTTATGAAAATTCAAATGGAAAATGAGGTGAATAGATGGGGCAGCAAGGACTTTTAGCACTTTTTTTGATTATCGGTGACGTGCTTGTCATCGCAGTTGTTTTGTTCTTTTTGAATCGTTACTACGCAGAGCGGTTACAAAGGGATAGAAAAGATCAAGCTGATTCTTTGATTGCGAATGCCAAGGAAAATGCAAAAACAATCGAGATTGAAGCCAAAGATAATGCCATCAAAATTCTTAAAGACGCAGAAGACGAAATAACCAGAAGAAGAAATGAAAATCTTAAGGAAGAAGAAAGACTAAATAAGAGAAGAAGCGAAATTGATAATCGCATTGAGAGACTTGAATTAAGAGATCAAACTATCAATAAGCGCCAAAGTTTAATTGACAAAAGATCCAATGAATTAGAGAAAATGTATGCCCAACAATTGGGTGAATTGCAACGAATAGCCCAAATGAGTGTTGAAGAAGCCAGAGAAGTCCTGCTTCAAGAGGCAGAGAAAGAAGGCCGGGCGGATATGGCCAGAATTATTCGCCAAATTGAAGCCGAAGCGAGAGCAGAAGGGGAAAAACGGGCCAAGGAAATAGTTGCTGATGCTATTCAAAGGGTCGCTTCAGAGCATGTTAATGAAGTAACCACATCCGTTGTAATTCTACCTAACGAGGAAATGAAAGGTAGAATTGTTGGACGGAATGGCAGGAATATTCGCGCTTTTGAACAGGCAGCCGGGGTAGATGTGATCGTGGACGATACTCCAGAAGCGGTAACGATAAGCTGTTTTGACCCTGTCAGAAGAGAAGTTGCGCGCAGAGCTTTGGATTACCTTATCTTGGACGGAAGAATTCACCCGGCACACATCGAAAAAGTTCTCGAGGATAAGCAAAAAGAGGTAGATAAAACCATTGAAGAAGCTGGAGAACAAGCTGCATATGATGCCGGTGTCTCAGGCATACGACCTGAAATCTTGAAAGTCTTGGGAAGGTTAAAATACCGAACATCTTATGGTCAAAATCAACTTTCGCACGCTGTTGAAGTGGCAAGATTGGGCTCGGTTATCGCATCCGAGTTAGGCGCAGACATCGAGATTGTAAAAGCAGCCGGACTATTACATGACCTGGGAAAAGCAATGGACCATAATACGGAAGGGACACATGCACTCATTGGTGCTGAATTTGCCCGCCGTTATGGGGTCAATCCGAAGATTGTGAATGCAATTGCTTCTCATCATCACGAAACTGAACAAGAATCATTAGAAGCGATTATTGTTGAATCAGCAGATGCAATTTCAGGTGCACGCCCGGGTGCTCGTCGCGAGGATTTGGAGCAGTACATCAAGAGATTGCGAGCCTTAGAAGATATCGCCAACTCTTTCAAAGGCGTCAGTCAAAGTTATGCCATTCAAGCTGGTCGTGAAGTAAGAATAATTGTACGGCCAGAAGATATTGATGATTTGGATGCATTGAGAATTGCCAGAGATGTTGCCAAGAAGATCGAAGAAAATATGCAATATCCCGGTCAGATCCGAGTGACAGTTATTCGAGAGACCAGAGCGATTGATTACGCAAAATAAAAATCTCCAAAAAATGAAATATAATTCTGATACAGGCAAATCAACCTGTATCAGTTTTTTTAAGGAAAATCCATGAAACAATTATTGCAAAATATTAAAGAGGGGATTGCTGAGATTGTAGAAGTGCCTATTCCGGCAATAAAACCTGGTCATATCCTGGTTAGAAACCATGCTTCAGTCGTTTCCGCCGGAACTGAGAGAATGGTGGTTGAATTTGCTGAGAAAAATTTATTGATGAAAGCAAAATCCAGACCTGATCTGGTAAAACAAGTTATTGACAAAGCGCAACGTGAGGGTGTCATTCCAACCATACAGGCAGCCTTGAATCGTCTCGATACGCCGATGGCTTTGGGGTATTCTTCTGCCGGGGAGGTTGTATCGGTCGGAGAAGACGTACCGGATATTAAACCGGGAGATCGGGTAGCCTGTGCTGGGGGAGGTTTTGCCTGCCATGCTGAATATGTTCTGATCCCGAAAAATTTATATGCCAGGATCCCAGACTCCGTAAGCTATGAAGAAGCCGCTTTTTCAACATTAGGGGCGATTTCCTTACATGGGTTTCGGATTGCTGCCCCTCAAATTGGTGAAAAGGTTGCAGTAATCGGCCTGGGATTATTAGGTTTGATGATGATCGATATTTGCAAAGCCGCCGGGTTGAAAGTATTTGGAATCGATCTGGACTCAGACAGGGTTGAACTTGCAATCAATAGGGGAGTCGTAGCAGTTCAAAGAGATCTAGCTTTAGATCAGGGTTTGAATTTTACCCATAACCATGGATTTGATGTAATTTTTATATGTGCTGATACGATTTCCAATGATCCTATCGAATTGGCGGGACAATTAGGGAGGGATAAAGGCACAGTTGTCGCTGTTGGTGCTGTTGGGTTGGAAATTCCCAGAAAAATTTATTATGAAAAAGAGATTAACCTTCTCATCTCAAGATCATATGGGCCGGGAAGATATGATAACGTTTACGAAGAACAAGGTCATGACTATCCATATGGTTATGTGCGCTGGACCGAAGGTAGAAACCTTTCTGCAATTGTTGATCTGCTCGCCAATGAAAAAATTGATGTCAGGTCATTAATTACCCATCGATTTCCAATTGAAGAAGGGAAGAAGGCCTATGAAACGATCACTGGTAAAACAAATGAGAATTTTCTTGGCGTTCTTATTCATTATCCTGAAATTGGACCCTCTGAAAAAGTCGATCGTAGGATTTTCTTACAAAATGAATCAGAAAAAGTTAATCAAAAAAGTGATGTCACAGTTGGTGTACTGGGTGCAGGCTTGTATGCAGGTGCCGTGTTTTTACCGATCATTCAAAAAACAACATCTGTTCAAAAACTGGGTATTTGCAGTGCTAAAGGATTAAATGCCAGACAATTAGCTAAAAAATTTTCTTTTCAATTTGCATGTTCCGATGAAAATGACATTTTTAATAACGATCAGATTAATACGGTCGTATTATTAACCAGGCATAATGAACATGCAAGACAGATCATTAATGGCTTGCAAAACAACAAACATATTTATTGTGAAAAACCTTTAGCCTTAACTACTACTGAACTGATGGATGTTAAAAAAGCCTGGGAAAATTCGCAAACTAAATTGATGCTGGGTTTTAATAGAAGATTTTCGCCATTTATTCAAAAGGCGAAAAAATTTCTTCAAGATAGTGCTGAACCGAAGATGATCCATTACCGGGTTAATGCAGGCTATATTCCGTCAAACCATTGGGTGCACGATCCTACACTGGGTGGGGGAAGGATCATTGGCGAAGGATGCCACTTTGTCGATTTGTGTATTTTCCTGGCTGGCACGAAACCAGTTAGTATCCAAACGCTTGGTTTGCCTAACCTTGGAAAATACAATGATGATAATGTCATCATAAATATAGTTTTTGAAGATGGATCAGTTTCCACGATTGAATATTTAGCCAACGGTGATAAGAGTATTGAGAAGGAAACCCTGGAGGTTTTTAGTGGGGGAAGAGTAGTTCAATTATTTGATTACCGGAAATTAATATTAACTACTAATGGTAAGAAAACGCGCTTTCAAAGCCGTTTTAGTCAAGATAAGGGTCATCTGGAAGCATGGCAATCTTTTGTCAATTCAATTGAAAAGGATGCGGAAACACCAATCGGGTTTGATCAAATATTTGAATCATCATTGGTAACACTGGCTGCATTAGAATCATTAAAAACAGATAAAACAATCATCATTGACGGTTTTTTGAACTCAATTAACCAGTAAAAATTAAAGTGGTTGTTTCCAAAAAAAAGAAAAAAATATTTACAACCTGAATGGGTTCCAATACGAATCCATTTTATGATTGGTTTTTATATCCCCAAACAGATTTTACAAGCTGATAGAAACCACCGTTAAGGATTGTGCCCAATTTATTATTTTGTGCGATAATTCACATGATTAAATAAGAATTTAAAAGTTTTTTAAGCGTAACTAAGTATCACTTTACTGGAGAATTTCGATGAATGAAATTGTGGTTACTTTATCAAGGTGGCAGTTTGCATTAACGACCGTTTATCATTTCTTTTTTGTTCCCTTAACAATAGGTCTGTCATTAATGGTAGCAATTATGCAGACCATTTATTGCAAAACAGGTGATGTGATCTACAAACAAATGACCAAATACTGGGGGAAATTATTTCTAATCAATTTTGCGATGGGGGTTGTTACAGGTATCGTGATGGAGTTTCAATTTGGCATGAATTGGTCAGAATATTCACGCTTCGTTGGTGACATTTTTGGAGCACCTCTGGCGATAGAAGCCCTGGTAGCCTTCTTTTTAGAGTCTACATTTATTGGAATCTGGATATTCGGCTGGGACAAACTTTCAAAGAAGGTGCACTTATTTTCAATCTGGTTAGTGGCAATCGGGTCTACTCTTTCAGCGTTTTGGATTCTTGTTGCAAATTCATTTATGCAAGCACCGATGGGTTTTGTAGTCGATAATGGACGCTTGATCATGAATGATTTTGGTGCCCTGGTGGCAAATCCAAATGTTTGGGTTCAATTTCCACACACAGTTTTAGGTGGGTATACAACCGGTGCATTGTTTATCATCGGAATTAGCGCATATTTTCTATACCGAAAAAAACATGTTGACTTTTTTCAACGCTCTTTTCAGATTGCAGCTCTGTTTGGGGTTATTTCAGTTCTTCTGGTCATATTAGTTGGGCATACTCAGGGTCAGCACATGGTACAAACACAACCAATGAAAATGGCAGCGGCCGAAGCTTTATGGGAAACTGAAAATCCAGCCTCATTTTCAATTCTTTCATTTGTAGATCAGAAGAATCAAAAAGATATTTTTTCAATACGGATTCCAGCGGTTTTAAGTTTGCTTTCATACAATCGATTTCAAGGGGAAGTTAAAGGAATAAAAGAACTCCAATCCGAATATGAGCAAAAATTTGGGCCTGGAAATTACATCCCTCCCATCACCTTGAATTATTGGGCATTTCGGGCGATGGTTGGTTCTGGTTTCCTGATGTTTTTCCTAACCGCTTTAGGACTTTATTGGATTATGACCAGGAAAATTCTGAAAGCTAAGTTGTTGAGGTTTTTTCCACTGGCGATCGGCTTACCTTATTTGGCAAATTCATCTGGCTGGATATTAACGGAAGTGGGCCGGCAACCATGGGTTGTTTTTGGATATTTAAAAACAAGTGATGCCATTTCCCCCAATCTGACAGTTGGTATGCTTTGGTTATCGGTCATAGGCTTTACTTTGGTGTATGGTGCCTTAATGGTTGTAGATGTTTACCTACTGGCTAAGTTTGCGCAGAAAATTAATGATGATGAACCAAAACGTACCGAAGAAGAAAAAACCTATTGGGAATGATCGAGGTGAATGATGAATTATGAATCAATATGGTTCGTTTTAATTGCTATTCTTTTTATTGGATATTTCATACTGGAAGGTTTCGATTTTGGCGTTGGCATCTTATTGCCTTTTGTTGCCAAAAGTGACACAGAGCGAAGAATGGTTATCAATACAATTGGACCTCATTGGGATGGAAATGAAGTTTGGTTAATTACTGTCGGTGGAGCGATGTTTGCAGCGTTTCCTAATTGGTATGCCACATTATTCAGCGGTTTTTATATTGCCTTATTCCTCATGTTGATAGCTTTAATCATTAGGGGTGTTGCTTTTGAATTTAGAAGCAAGGTTGGATCCATAAGATGGAGAAACTTTTGGGATTGGTCGATTTTTGTTGGAAGTCTTATTCCAGCTTTTTTATGGGGGGTTGCCTTTACTAATTTTATTAGAGGGGTACCGATCGGAGAAAACTTCAGATTTGTAGGAAACTTTTGGGATTTAATTAATGTTTACTCAATCATGGGAGGACTGGTCACCTTAACCGGTTTTATCGTGCAGGGTGCCATCTTTCTATCTATGAAATTGGAAACCTCGTTTGCCGAGAGAATCAATCGTCTGGCTATGAAACTTTGGATCCCGAATATTATCGTATTGATTTTATTTGTTATTGAAACTTATTTTTTCACCGATATTATTGACCAGCTTGGTGTCAACCCTGGCGTGGTACCAATTGGTGCGGTTTTATCCTTGTTTGCAGTAGGGTGGTTTATTAAAATCCAACAAAATTATTGGGCATTTATCATGAATAGTTTAGCAATTATTTTTTCTGCCAGTACAATATTTATGATTCTTTATCCACGAGTTTTGATTTCAAGTATTGATCCTATGTACAACCTGACTATCATGAATAGTGCGTCAGGCGAATACACGTTGAAAATCATGTCGATCATTGCGCTGATATTTCTCCCTATTGTGATTGGTTATCAAGGCTGGTCCTATTGGATTTTCCGCAGGCGCATCTCGAGTGATCCTGAGAGTCTCCATTATTAGTTTGAATTTTTCAAAATAAAGGGGATTGATTGCAAGGTATAATAATCTATCGCATAAAAAAAATTAAAAGGATATAAAATGAAAAAAGTAATCATATCTGAAAAGGCTCCAAAAGCGTTAGGTCCGTATTCGGCAGCAATTGAGACAGATTTTTTTGTTTACACCTCCGGTCAATTGGGTCTCGATCCTGTATCGGGTGATTTGGTAAAGGGTGGTGTTGAAGCTGAAACACACCAGGCTTTAAAAAATTTAAGAGAAGTTCTAAAATCTGCTGGTTTAAATTTGGATTCAGTTGTAAAAACAACAGTCTTTCTTAAAGACATAAATGAATTTTCATCCATGAACAAGATTTATGGTGAGTATTTTACCAGTGAGCCTCCAGCCAGATCTGCATTTCAGGTAGCTGCTTTACCAAAAGATGCATCTGTAGAAATTGAAGCTGTTGCAGTCAAGAAAAATAATTAAATAAATCAGTCATTTTTCTGAAAAAATATAATTGAAGGACAAAACCCCTAAATGAACTTTGTTTCAGTTATAGTGCCTTGTTACAACGAAGAAAAGAATATAGGGTTTTTACTTGCAGCGCTGAACCAGCAAACTTACCCCAAGGAATTATTTGAAATAATAATCATCGATGGTCAATCTATTGATAATACCGTTGCAGTTATCAACTCAGAAAAAGAAAAATACCCCGAATTAATCATTAAACTTGTACCAAATCCTAAAAAAAACATCCCTGCAGCGTTGAATATTGGGATTAGAAATAGTTCAGGTGAAATTATCATCCGAATGGATGCGCATTCAATTCCCGATTCAAGCTATATAGAAATATGCGTTCAGGACCTGAAAAATGATTTGGGAGCAAACGTTGGTGGAAGGTGGATCATTATTCCTGGTTCCGAATCAAAAATGGGCCAGTGCATTTCTCTGGCTGCCTCACACCCTTTTGGCGTGGGTGATGCCAAGTATCGCTATAGTTCTGAACCAGGATATGTTGATACCGTTCCTTATGGAGCATTTTATCGAACGTTGATTGATGAAATTGGATTTTTTAACGAGGATTTATTAGCGAACGAAGATTATGAATTTAACGTGAGAATCCGCAATTCGGGAAAGAAAATCTACTTCGATCCCAGAATCAAAACCCAATACATAGCCAGAGATTCGATTAAAAATTTATCCATCCAATATTGGCGATATGGATATTGGAAATTTCGCATGTTAACCAAGTACCCAGGTACATTGAGGTGGCGGCAGGCAATCCCTCCTGTTTTTGTGACTGGTATAATTTTGATGACGGTTATGGCGATATTTTTTCCAATCGTTTGGATTCCCCTGGGTTCCATCTTTTTTTTGTATGTATTAATTTTAGTATTCGGCTCCTTATCAGTAATAGGCAAAAAAGCGAATGGTTTTTGTTTATTGGGGATACCAATTGCAATTGCTGTTATGCATTTTTCATGGGGTTTGGGGTTTCTCTATAGTTTCACAACGGGAATGATCAAGAAAGAAAAGTATGGTTGATAGAGACATAAATCAAAAAGGGTTCTGGAAACTAAGACCTTCTGAGAGAAGATTGATCCTTTTAACAGGTGATCTACTGCTTGCTTTTCTATCATTATTTATTGCCCTCTATTTTTGGTCGGTAGAACCAGATGAATGGCTTAAATTTTCATTTCAGTTTCTGGTTGAACGGCCGCCTTTTTGGTTTTATCTATTACCGATCATATGGATTGTTTTCCTGTCTGGTTTATATGATGTAAGAAAAGTTCATAAAATTTCTGAAACAATCAGTGGAATTGGAATATCAATCATTCTCAGTATTTCACTTTATTTAATAATTTTCTTCCTTTCTGTACCGAATACACTTCCCAGATTGGGGGTGGCTTTATTTTTCATCTGTGCAGCCATCTTAACCACTCTGTGGCGATTGATTTATATAAAAATTTTCACCGGGTCTCGTTTTGAAAGACGCGTTATTATCGTTGGTGCTGGAAATTCAGGGAAAGCATTGGTTGAAATCATTAAAAATTCAACCCCGAAACCTTTTCAATTAATTGGTCTGGTTGATGATGATCCACAAAAGATCGGTAGCTCAATATTAACATTCCCGATCTTAGGCTCGATTAAAGATTTACCCGATCTTATTCACGAATTTCAAATCTCTAATGTCGTCTTCTCCATCACCGGAGAGATGGACCCGAATACATTAAATATTCTGGTGGAGGCGGAAGAATCTGGGATTGAAATTACTTCAATGCCTGTTATGTATGAAGAAATAACTGGCCGGGTTCCAATTTATCTATTAAAACCAGACTGGTTACTGAGAAGTTTTATCGATTACGCACATGTAAATCGTTTTTATGAACTGGTGAAAAGAATAATTGATATAATGGTTGGGCTTTTGGGCTGTTTATTAACCCTACTGTTATTTCCCATAATCGGATTATTAATAATCATTGATAACTGGGGACCTATCATTTATTCTCAATCTCGATTGGGAAAGAATGGTAAAAAATATAATATATATAAATTTAGAACTATGTTTGTTGACGCTGAAAAAAATGGAATTGTAAGACCTGCTGAAGAAAATGATGAGCGAATTACCACAATAGGCAAAATATTAAGGAAAAGTCATTTGGATGAAATCCCACAATTTATTAATGTGCTCAAAGGAGAAATGAGCATGGTTGGTCCGAGATCAGAAAGACCCATGATTGTGGAAAACTATCAAAAAGAAATCCCATTCTACCGGGGAAGATTAATAGTGAAACCCGGTTTGACGGGATGGGCTCAGGTAAATTATGGTTATGCTTCAACGGTTGAGGAAAATGCGATGAAATTGGAATATGATCTCTATTATATTAAACACCGAGACTTGATGATGGATCTTTCCATAATGTTATTAACAGTTAGTTCAGTGATCGGGTTGCGAGGACGCTAACCATGAGAGGTCGTCCGAGCATTAGAAATAAATACATTCTCTTTGGTGATCTTGTCTTAATCTTGATATCCGTCCTAGGCAGCTATGCGCTTAGATTTGAATTAGGTCCACAATTTTTCCAATATCTTCCCAGTGCTACCTGGATCGTTGCAACATCTCTGATTGTAAAACCACTTGTGTATTACTTGTTTGGTCTATATCGGCGCATGTGGATGTACGCCAGTATTCAGGAATTAAAACTGATCATCGTCTCTGTAACCACAGCAAGTGTCGTGGTTTCCTCGATTGTCATCTCATTATTATCGTTTGGTGTTTTTGAAGGATTACCAAGATCGATTTTGGTGATAGACTGGATTTTATCTCTGGTTTTTGTTGGCGGTATTCGTTTCTCTTTGAGAATTCTCGGCGATTCCGTGTCGACCGGAACTGCCTCATCAAAGAATGGCAACCAACGTAGATTGGTGATAGTAGGGGCAGGGGATGCGGGTGCTTTGGTGGTTCGAGAAATTCAAAAAAACCCACAGATGAACCTTTTACCGGTTGGCTTTCTGGATGACAATCCAGCTAAGCAGAAACAACAAATATTTGGCATTCCGGTGGTTGGAACGATCACAGACCTCCCAAAGATACTGGAAAAACTTCGTGTAGACGAAGTAATAATTGCGATTCCGAGCGCACCAGGGAGGGTAGTCCGTCTTGTGGCGGATATTTGTCGATTGAAAAATAAACCATTTCGAACGATGCCTGGTATTTACGAATTATTAGGCGGTTCGGTAAATGTGAATCGATTAAGAGAAGTTGATATTACCGACCTGTTAAGAAGGCAACCGACGAATATGAATGAAGAAATTGTTGGGTCTTCCTTAAGTGGAAAGATTGTGTTGATAACAGGCGCAGGTGGGTCAATCGGAAAAGAATTATGCCGCCAGATTGCGCGCTGGGGGCCGTCTGAATTAATTATGATGGGACATGGTGAAAATAGTATATTTGAGAGCCTTTTAGATATGAAAGAAAGTTTTTCAGGTCTCTCGATTACACCTATTATTGTTGATATGCGCGATAAAAATCGATTACAGCAGGTTATCAGGAAGCATCAACCGCAAATTGTATTTCATGCGGCTGCTCACAAGCACGTAACGATGATGGAGCTGAATATTGAAGAAGCGGTCACCAATAATATATTAGGCACGAAAAATCTGGTTGAAGTTTGCCTGGAAGCTGAAGTATCAAAATTTGTTATGATTTCAACAGACAAAGCGATCAGACCTAAAAATGTCATGGGAGCATCAAAAAGAATTGCAGAAATGATCGTTTTACGGGCCGCTCAAAAAAGTAAGAGATCTTTCTGTGTGGTGCGATTTGGAAATGTCTTAGGTAGTAGAGGTAGTGTCGTTCCATTATTCAAACGGCAGATAGTGAAAGGTGGACCGATTACGATCACACACCCGGATATGAAGAGATACTTTATGACCATTCCTGAAGCAGTATATCTGGTGCTGCAATCCGCGGGAATGGCCAGGGGGGGGGAGACTTTTGTATTAAATATGGGGGATCAAGTTAAGATTGTTGATCTCGCCGAGGATCTGATTCGCCTTTCTGGATTAGAGCCGGGGAGAGACATAGAAATTGTTTTCACAGGTTCCCGACCTGGAGAAAAATTGGAAGAGGATTTATGGGATGAAGGCCTAACTTTTCAACGGACCAATCATCCAGATATTTACCACTTATCCAATCAGGACGATTTATCAACGGAAGATCTAGATCTATTAGTGGATGACCTGGTCAATCTGGCAAAGACAGGAAATATATCAGAAATTGTGAGTATTTTTGACGAAAAAATCCCGGGAGCCCAGGTTCGAAAAACCCCGCCAGCAGATTTGAATACAATAAGTTGACATGGAATTAATCGACAAAAATACATGGGAGCAATACTTTTCAAAGCTTGAAAACCCACACATTCTCCAGACCTTTGAATGGGGTGAATTAAAATCAAATTTTGGATGGACTCCCTTTAGATTTGAACATAAGGGTAGCGTTTTTCAATTACTGATGAGAAACTTGCCACTTGGGATTAAAATTGGGTACTTGCCAAAAAGTAAGATTGAATTTGAGGATGAATCCCTTTGGAATCGAATTGATGAATTTTGTAAATCCCATAAAGTTGTTTTTCTCAAACATGAACCAGATTTTTTTGCATCTGATTTTGACATAAACCAGCCCAACAAAAGATTTGTAAAAGCGAAACCTATTCAGCCTGCCAGTACGATAGAAATTGATTTGCAGGGTAATGAGGGTGATTGGTTGAGTCGCATGAAACAAAAAACCCGCTACAACATCAAACTGGCAATAAAAAAGGGAATTATTGTGGAAATTGCGGATAACATTTCAACTTTTTATGATTTAATGCTGGATACAGGGAAGCGGGATAACTTTGGCGTTCACTCAAAAAAATACTACCAATTGGCATACGATTTGTTTAAACCCTCGAATGTAGCATTACTTTTGGCTAAATATGAAGATATTCCCTTAGCGGGATTAATGGTTTTTTGCAGCGGAAATCGTTCCTGGTATTTTTATGGTGCCTCTAATAATATGGAGCGAAACAGGATGCCTACCTATCTCTTACAATTTGAAGCAATGAAATGGGCAAAATCTCATGGATGTGATATTTATGATTTGTGGGGCATTCCTGATGAGCCAGAAGAAACATTGGAAAAGGATTTCGATACAAGATCTGATGGTTTATGGGGAGTGTATCGATTTAAACGTGGATTTGGCGGTGTGATAAAAAAAGCAGTTCCCGCATACGATAGAATTTATAATCCGGTTTTATATAGAATGATCAATTTTGTTCAAAAAATTCGTGGTGGTATTAACTAAATAGCCGGAAAACAGACGAGAAAATTGAACTTTCAGGAAAATTCATGAATTTATCAATAAATTATGAAATAGTGGATGAAAATAAATGGAAGGAATGTATAAAGGAATTTCCAGATGCTCATTTTCTGCAAACCAGTTTATGGGCAGCAGTAAAACGAGAAAACGGCTGGATGCCTTTTTATCTGCTTTGGAAAGATACGCAAGGGAACACACTTGCAGGTGTGATGATTCTAGAGCGGACTGAAAAATTCATTAATTTTATTTCCGTAAAAGTTCATTACTGTCCGAAAGGACCATTGTTTATCACGAAAAACCAGGAAATAATTACAGGGGTCCTGAATGGGTTGCAAGCATTTTCAAAACAAAGAAATGGGTTATTTATAAAAATTGATCCCGACTTCGTCACAAATGTTCAGGCCGATGAGATTGGTGATTATTCTTTCTTAAATTTTGATCCAGATTTACCACAATTACTAAAATCGAATCATTGGGTTGAATCAAAAGAACAAATCCAATTTCGCAATACGATAATCATCCCGCTGGAAAAATCAGATGATCAATTGATGAAGGAAATGAAGCAGAAAACGCGCTATAACATCCGACTAAGCCAACGAAAAGGGGTTGAGACAAGAATCGGCAATAGCACCGATATGGAGAAATTATTTCAGCTGTATGCTGAAACCGCACTTCGCGATGGTTTTGTTATCCGATCTAAGAAATATTATCTCAACTTATGGAATAAATTCTATGAAGCTGGCTTGGCTGAACCGATCATCGCAGAATTAGATGGGGAAATTTTAGCGGCCGTCATTATTTATTATTTCTCCGGGAAGGCTTATTATGTTTATGGGATGTCTTCTGATAAAAATCGCAATTTGATGGCGACCTATCTACTCCAATGGAAAGCGATTCAAAGAGCAAGAGAGAAAGGTTGTAAAATTTACGATTTTTGGGGTGCCCCTGACGAACTAAAAGAAAGTGACAGAATGTGGGGAGTCTATAAATTTAAGTTGGGTTTCGGTGGCTTTTTTATTAAGACCATCGGTGCATGGGATTATCCAACCCGGAAGTTAGGTTATTCTTTTTATCATTTTGTTTTACCAAAATTATTGGGTGTGATGAGAAAAATTGGATTCCGAAGAACTCAAAAAGAACTGGAATAAATCACTAAGGCCGCCAATCCGGACTAAATTCAAAACTTTTATCGGAAGTGAGTTGAGTTAAGTTAGCACCATTGATGGTAGCAATATAGAGATCATGATTGACCCCATCCGGCCAACTTTCAAACACAAACCATTGACCATCAGGCGAAACAACTGAATCGACCGAGGGGCTGAAACTTTTCTGCCCAATTGGTGGAATCCTAAATTCAATATTTACACCGGCATCTTCAATTCTTTTACCGACTATGTAGGGCAGACTTCCTGAAGAATTGTTCTGATGAGTGTAGAAAATAATCTGATTATTTACAGACCAATGCGGATATAAAAAATCAATATTACTATTTGCAGCAAAGGAAAATTCATCTGCAGTAATTAAATCCAGGATCCAGATTTCATTATCAGCAATTTTTCGATTAAAGGAAATTTTTGTGCCATCGACTGACCAGGATGGCGAACGATCTCTCCATCGGGTATTCGTTATTTCAAGCAGCGTATCGGTATTCAAGTTATAAGTGTAAATATGCAACATTTTTTCTTTGGAAGTAGGGTGGTTTCCAGGGCGAAATGAGGAGAACGCTATTTGATTGCCATCAGGAGACCATACAGGGTCGAAATCACCAGAAGGATCAAGCGGTATGGGTACCGGATTAATTTCACTATTGGACGATATATCCATGATAAAAAGTCTGGCTCCCTCGTAAGTTTCTTTTTTAGCTACACAAGGTGAAATAAACACAATTTGATTACCATCGGGTGACCAATCAGGCTGGCAAGCACCATCTGCCAGATCAGTTAATTTAATCCGATCCTGCCCCTCAATGTCCATCATCCAGATTTGCATGACTGAATCCTGGAAATTTGAGGCATAGGCAATATAACCTGAACCACCTCCTAAAAAAGATAATTGATCTGGTGTGGATTGGGAAACAGGTATCTGGACTGAAATTTCAGTACTTTTAATTGAAGGTGTCATTGAACTTTTGACGACAGGGGTAACCTGATCCTGACCGAGTGGAATACCTGATTCGTCCTCCATTCTTCCGGGACTTTCGTTTATCAAATTACCTATCAGGCTTTTGTTCTGCATAATTACAAATACGAAGATCATTAATAAAAGTGCTAATAGTCCTAAATATAAATTTCTTTTAGATGATTTTTTGATTTTAGGATTGTTATTTATTTGAAAAGATCTAATAAGCGGCTGTGAAACAGCTGTTTTGATGGAAGTATTTGATTTAACTGAGGGGGGTGGCGTTACCAGGCCAATATTGTTGGTAGATAGTAAAAAATTTCCTTCTGCTAACAATGCCAGATAGAATTCTTCTGCAGTCTGGTAACGATCTTCCGGTTCAATTTCCAACGCTTTTTGAATGATCTGATCAAAACTTGCTGAGATTGAGGAACGATATTTTTTTATCGGTGTTAATTTCTCTTTTCCAGCCAGGCGATTTAAGCTTTCTTCTGGAATCATTCCAGTTAGTGCGGCATACAACGTTGCGCCTAATGAATAAATATCAGAGCGTTCGTCAGTGGGACCTCGTCCATATTGCTCGGGAGGGGAATATCCAGGGGTCATTGCTCTAGCGCCGGTAGCTGTTTGTTGATTGATGTCAAAAACTTTTACCAGACCAAAATCGACCAAAATCACATTTCCTTCCGGGGTGATACGGATATTACCGGGTTTGATATCTCTATGAATTACTTTGGGAGTCAAGTTATGTAGATACATCAATGCATCACACATCATCAAGCCGATAATTATCACGTCTTTCTCTGGCAATTTTGTTTCCCGTTCAATTCTTTCTCTTAAATCTTCGCCATCAATATAATCCATGACCAGGTATTGTCCCTGACCAGGGAGATCAAAATAATCACTAACCCTGGGAAGATTGGGATGACGTAAACTGGCGAGAATAACAGCTTCTTTTTTAAATTGAGTCAGGTAATTCTCCGTTAATACCAGATTTTCTTTTATTGCTACGGGGATGTGGATGTTCTCGTCCATTGCCATATACACGGAACCCATTCCGCCGTGGCCAAGAATCTTGGTAATTCTGTAACGTTCCTGAATTAAACTATTAATTTGAAGTGGCATCCAATGGTTACCTTTATCGGGTAGTTTACTTGATTATATTGATTTTTTAATTTTTCGCCTTGTGATTATCCATCAGGGTATAATAATTCAATCAATTAAGGTATTTATCAAATGTTTAATTTGGATATCAAAACAGCTGTTCAAACTGCTTTTTTCTTAGCAATATTAGGTATTTTATCAAGTTTGTGGTTAATGGTGAAGAATTACAAACTTGCTCAAAAAATGCCTTTTTATCAGAAACGGGTAAAAATGCAATGGAAGGCACTCCGTTTTTTACTTGTTGGAATTGTGTTTGGAATATCAGCGTTCTTTTTTAACAGATTTGCCGAACCAGCTATTTACTTGATATTTCCACCTTCCCCTACCATCACGCTAACACCTACAATCACACTGACACCCACAATTACTCTATCACCTACTACAACCCTTTCACCGACAATTACCTATACGCCAGCCATCAGTCCAACACCGTCCATCCCTGAGTCAATCGAAGCTTTGTTTGAAAGTACTGTTTTCCCGAACCCCGATGCTCTCTTCAGTCCGGTTGTTTTCTCGAAAAATATAGATGAGAACTTGCAGCCAATCGACCCCTCGGAAGAATTTGATCATCCCTTGTCAATTCTCTATGCTACTTATAGCTATGTTAATATGGTTCCTGGTAGTCAATGGACTTCCATTTGGTATCGCCTGAGTGATAAAGAAATTTTATGCTTCGAAACAGCTCCATGGAATGGAGGCACTGGGGGATATGGATACACCGAATGTTCGAAGGATGCTGCAGAATGGCAACCAGGCTTTTATGAAGTTCAATTGTTTGTAGGTCCAACCTGGAAAACCTCAGGTCGATTTGCAGTGGTTGGAAATCCTCCTACAAATACACCTACCCTTACCTCCACATCAACGATCACACGTACATTTACAGCGACCGCTTCCAAAACCCCCTTGCCAACGTTTACTGCAAGTACCTCTCCAACGAGAACAATTACTGCTACCATCACAAGGACGCCTACTATCACGAATACGGCTACCAGAACCCTTACCCCAACCCGTACACGAACACCCAGGCCTACGGATACTCGTTGGCCATCAGAAACACCGACACGGTTGCCATCAGAAACGCCTCCCCGATAATGTATCCATCAGCCGGAAAACAGTTTTGTTTTTTTTAGGCTGATTTGCGATTGTCCTGAAGCTTCGATGCTCTTTTATTATGGTTCGATTAGCTTAGTTGTCTTTATTATTATTCAGTAAAAGTGTTCTCATCAGCATTGTTTGTATTCTGGGTGTCAGATTCCCCTAAGAAAATCGCTCGTTCTTTAAGTTCTTTCATTTGATATTTACGAATGTGGGTAAGTGCTCTCTCAATTTGAAGCGGAACCC
>JAVEYK010000011.1:0-63214 GCA_034003505.1 Anaerolineaceae bacterium
GATCAACTTTTAAAGTTGTTTCTATGTTGATCAGTCCCGAAACCAGAATTTTATTCATTTTCCGCAAGACTCTTAATTATGGAATGGGGATGACCCAATATCCGTTAATATCGCCTTCGGCTGTCCAGCCTTCCAGATTGGTTTCCATATCGCGTACTTTCCACCAAATCCAGCCCTCATCACAGGCAGGACCTTCCAGAATTTCAACTTTGCCGCCCGGGTCAATATAGCCGGCGATTCCGGCAGCAGTAGACGGTTTTTCACGCACACGATTAGGTAAAGGTGGATCTAGAGCGATTTGTGCCTGCATGCCGGGCCTAAGCTGGGAAAGATAATCATACCCCGGGCAGGCTTCCCAGGCAGCTGGGGTTGCAGAGAGGGAGAGCTCCGGTGTGGATGTGGCCACCACGACTGGTTCCTCCGTCGCAGTGGGGACGGGTGTGTTGTTTTCTGCAAACCTGGTTTCCAGAGGTGCTAATGTCAGAGAGGGCACAATCACAGGTGCCTGTTCACCAGGTGAAAAATTACCACCCAGGAAACGAGGGAGAACAAAAATGGATAACAAAATGCAGGCAATCAGCGCTAAAACACCAGCTGCAATTGCCAGACCAACCAGGACTCTTTTATTATCCTTTTGAGGTTCAGGCTTGGTAGTGATATAGATTGGTAAACCGGTATCCGGGCAATATTCGAGTGTTGCTTGATGATAATGACCACAATGTGGACAACGAACCAATGGATTCATCTTGTGCCCCTCCAGCGATTAAGGATTCTTCTCTTGAAAGGTTATATTAATTGTACATAAATGTCAAATGAATCGTTAACCAGATCGGGGTGAGAGAATCATTCAGTTATCAAATAGCCCACTGGCACTTGAAACGACCTATCGATACCTTTATGGTGACCAAAAAAGTTGATTAAAGAGGAAGTAAACCATCTGGTTGATGATGGTTGAGATGGTTAGCAATGAACAAATTATATAAAATTTGTTGATTTTTGTTGTTTGGTTGCTGAAAAAAGAATAACCAGATGAGAAGACAATACCAAATATGATCAGGTAAATGAGAATGGACGGGAGGTTATATAGGCAAAATCCAATACTGCCGAATCTGGTCATGAAATTGGGTTGTGTGTTGCACCAACCCGGAATGGCGAGCATCGTAACCAAAGGATAGAGCAATCCATACAAACGCAGTAAGGTATTTGAAAATAAACTACCAACCGTTAACCACAAGATTATTTTGTGACCTGATGAAAGCTGGATGAGGTGGTTAGGATTGTTTTGCAGCCAGTCCACGAGTAGAGGTTTGACTTTCCAACCCAGCCAAAAACCTGGAATGAGGAGAAGTGCGGGAATAAGTTGATTCATCTTCTATAATTTTCTCTCCAAAATAATTATAGTGAATAAAAAAAAATTGCAAGCGGAATTGTTAAATATCCAGCTTGCTTAGGAATGCGATGGTTCATTGATGATGGAAGGTTGCACAATTATGAATTGTGCAACCCACGAAGATCCGGCTTGGATTTGCCTTACTCGAGTTCGTTAACTGAGACCACCACCAATGGTTTGCGGCGGGTTTCAGAATAAATCACGTTGCGGACTGCTTTTTCAACATCTTTTTGCAAATGGCCATTGGCGTATAAGACTGCATCCTCAATTTTTGTGCGCGCCAAGGATTTGAACTCTTCTTCATCCTGTGACATCAAAAAGCCGCTGGTGGTAATGTTTGGTGTACCCATGATATCACCATCTTTGGTGAGGGTGAGGTTGATTGATACCACACCTTCCTGCGACATCATTTCCCGTTCGCGCATAATGTCATTGCTGATATCGCCAACATTTGCCCCATCCACGAAGACGTAACTGGCGGGCACATTATTGCTGCGTTTCAAACGGTGTGGGGTTAATTCGATGGCCTGACCATTCAGAATGACTTCAATATTCTCTGCCGGAATACCGACTTCCTGGGCGATGCGTGCATGTTGTTTAAGGTGACGTAATTCACCATGAATGGGAATGAAGAATTTTGGTTTGGTGAGGTGCAAAAGCAGCTTCATTTCTTCCTGGCTGGCATGCCCGGAAACGTGCACGGCAGCGATGGCTTCATAGATCACATTCGCGCCCCGTTCAAAAAGCTTGTTGATGGTGCGGCTGACACTCTCTTCATTGCCAGGAATGGGGTGCGAGGAGAGCACAATTGTGTCACCTGGAATGACGTCGAATTGACGGTTTTTTCCAACCGCCAGACGACCCAGGATAGACGTAGGTTCACCCTGTGAACCGGTGCACATGATCACCACTTTGGACCTGGGCATATTTAATGCCTGTTCAATTGGGACGACTAATTCATCTTTAATATTCAAATAACCCAGTTTACGGGCAATTTTTGCGTTGTCAACCATGCTGGTACCCGCAAAGGCAACTTTTCTGCCATAGCGTTCAGCGGTGTTGGCTACCTGCTGCATCCGGGAGATTAAAGATGCGAAGCTGGCAATGATGATGCGATCCTTGGCTTCCCGAAAGAGTTTGTCGAAAGCGCTATCGATGACCTGCTCGGATGGGGTCCAGCCAGCTCGTTCTGCATTGGTGGAATCAGCAAATAAAGCCAAAACGCCACGTTCTGAGAATTCTGCCAGTTTGGCATAATCACTGGGCCAGCCATCCACCGGGGTGTGATCAAATTTATAATCGCCCGAATGAACAACCAGTCCAACCGGGGTTTGAATGCCCAGGCCAATGCCATCCGGGATGGAGTGGCAGACGTGGTAAGTTTCAACGCTAAAATAACTGCCAACCTGCACGATGTCGCCAGCTTTAATGGTGTGAATGTCAGCACGGTCTAACATGCCGCCCCGTGCCAGTTTGTTTTCCAATAAACCGGTAGTGAGTGGGGTGGCATAAATCGGTGCCTGTATTTCATTTAATATATGTCGGATGGCTCCGGTATGGTCTTCATGCCCATGGGTGATGAAGATACCTTTGACCCAATCCTTTTTGTCTTTGAGATATGAGATATCCGGGATGATATAATCAATGCCCAGCATATCATTTTCGGGGAACATTAAGCCTGTGTCTACAATCAAGATCTCCTGATTATATTCATAGACCATCATGTTACGGCCCACTTCCCCCATACCTCCCAGGGGAATGATTCGTAATGGTAAAGAATTCATTGTTGTAAAAATTTCCTTTTCTATTTGTAAAGTTCTATATTTCATCACAGTATTTTCTGTGTATAGGTCAATTTATGGTGAGAATAAAAAATCCCCGCGGTGGTATTCAGCCGGGGGATTAGATCGATCATTTCAAATAAACCAATAGCTTCTCACGTCAAAAGCCGCTCTGCGGCGAATTACCACTCTTCATTAACAGAACTAAGTTTAACACAGCACGCATCTTTTGTCAAAATTTGCCAGAAGGGTGAAGAAAACCTCTGATTTTAGACTGCCAGCGCGTGTCTGCCATAGAGTTGTTCGCGGATCTGGATCAGCTGGCGACGCAGACGGTCATCCCGTTCGATCAAATCTGAAATTTTGTCACAGGCGTACATCACCGTGGTGTGATCACGTCCACCCATGGCCTCGCCGATTTGCGGCAGGGAAATGTTTGCTTCTTCGCGTAGCAAATACATGACGACCTGGCGGGGTAAAGCGATATCGCGGGTGCGTTCGCGCCCCAGAATCTTTTCCGGTGAGATGCCGAAAGCATTTGCCACTGCGTATAACACCTGGTCAGGTAATAGTTTATCGCGTCTGGGTAAAAGATCAGCCAGGGCAACATTGACCAGTTGCATGGTTAAGGGTTGATTGCTCAATTCCGAGTATGCCAACACACGGGTTAGAGCACCTTCCAGTTCGCGAATATTCGATTGAACCTGCCTGGCGATGGAATCCAGGATATCGTTCGGAACCTGGCGCCCGCTGCGTTCAGCTTTGGAGCGCAAAATGGCTGTGCGGGTTTCCAAATCAGGTGGTTGAATATCTACAATCAGTCCCCACTCGAAACGTGAGCGCAAGCGCTCTTCGAGGGTGTTCATGGCTTTGGGCGGGCGATCGGAAGAGATCACGATTTGTTTATCCTGACCATGCAGGGTATTGAAGGTGTGGAAGAATTCTTCCTGGGTAGACTCTTTCCCGGCGATGAATTGGATATCATCAATCAGCAGGACATCGATGTTGCGATAGCGGTCCCGGAAGGATTGTGTGTTGTGGCTGCGGATGGCATTGATGAGATCGTTGGTGAATTCTTCTGAAGAGACATACAACACACTCAGACCAGCATTGAGAGCGGTGTTCCCGATGGCATGTAAGAGGTGGGTTTTCCCCATTCCGACACCCCCATACAGGAAAAGCGGGTTATATGCCTTGGCGGGGTTTTCAGCGACTGCCAGGCAGGCTGCATGCGCCAGGCGGTTGGAAGGCCCCACCACAAAATTGTTGAATGAATAGCGGTTATTCAGGAAACTGCAATGGGTGGTTTTTTCGGTATTGTTTATGTTTACTGGAGGAAGGGCTGTCTCGATGGGGGTTTGGGCGGTTGGCACAGCATCTTTATGCCAGACAATGAAGTTGACAGCGATTTTTTCATTCATTAAGCCGGTGAGATGACGGGTAATGGTGCTGGAGAGACGACTTTCCAACCAATCACGGGCATAAGCGTTCTGTACGCCAATGGTAAAAATTTCTTCATCATAATTTACCAACTCTGCACTGCGGACCCAGGTATCAAAAGCGGCTTTGGACATCTCCATTTGCAATTGCCCGATGAGATTCTGCCATGCTTGCTGAGCGTTCATTAACGCTACCTCCTCCATTTGGTGATGCTTTTCAGGTAAACCGCTGACAGGTAACAGGTAAGCAAGCCCACTGCTAACTGCGCAGTGGGAAAAAACGCCCTGTTGTTTGTTATCGTCAAATTTGACGAGAAAAATTGCTGTTGGGTTGCCCCGATTACACTCATCATTCTAACAGAAAAAAGAGGGTCAAACAAGCGAAAAACATGACGCTAGTTTTAAAGATTCAGAATCTTTAAGAATTTTAATGTTAAGAAAAAGTCGGAAAGAAAAAAGAAATTCGTCATGTTGTCCAGTCAATTTTTCTCCATATATGCGGTTGATTGAGATTTTCTACCCCCCACATATGGTGGTATTAATTGTGAATAATATAATTAGCCTAAATACAGGTGGAATCCAAAAATTTTCTGGTTGACTCTATTTGATGAATCGCTGAGTCTTAATGTTGAATCCTGAATCTTATTTTGATTTAAAAATTTAAGGTTTTTAATCTTACGGGTTTGTACCAAACTATTAGCCCATCATCGCGGACGCCCGGTGGGCGATTTCAACAGCAAAATTGGTACCGCGATCCCAGGGGTAGACCTGACTCATGCTGGCAAAAAACAAACCTGGCAGTGGTGTACGAATATCAGGGATATTTTTGGAATGATTAATAAAAGGCACCGGTTGGGCGTACTGTGTACGGTAGAGCCAGGCATTCTTTATCCAATCCGGTTGAAAGTCCGGATTGATGCGTTGCAGGCTGGGTGTAAAGCGTTGGATGATTTCTTCCTGGGTGAGCTGAAAGTATTCATGATCGGTTTCCAGGTAATCACCGCAATATAGTATATGGTCACCTCCAAAGTAATCCGGAGAGAGGTAATTGGTGTGCTCCACCAATGCCAGGAAGGGGAAGCCTGCTTTTTTGGGTAAATTGAACCAATAGTAGCCTTCTTTGGATAGTTGTTGTTTAATGGAAAGGGTTAAAACAACAGCACCCAGGCTTTTCAGATTCAGCAAGCCTTCCAGATATTCTTTCGGCAGCTCGGGAGCCATGCGGGCCATCAAGGAGGGTGAACTGGTCACCAGACTTTGCTCAAAGATCTGCTCTCCGGCAGCAGTGGTGATCAGCAACCCTGATTCTCCGTCTTTGCGGATGGACTTCACCGGGGTATTCAACAGGATTTGAACACCTTTGTTTTTCAAATAGGCAGCGAATTGATCGGAAAAAGCCTGAAAACCACCCTTGAACGTGCCTAAACGAGGCGTGCGTGCTTTTAAACGGGCCCACATCCAGGCCATATTGACCTGACGGGCATATCGTTCGCCAAATTTCCCGATGACCATGGGCTCCCACACGGCTTCATAGGCTTTATCACCGGCGTATTTCCGCATCCATTGATCGACTGTGAATTTTTCAAGTGAACGCCAGTTATTGGTAAAGCGGATTGCCAGATTGACCAGACCAAAGCGCACTTTGTTGATACCCCATCCCAGACCTGGATACAGCAATGCAGAAGGAATGGAATCGAATGGATAGAACTTGCCTTGATGATACATAACGGTGACCGGACGGGGAAAGACGAGTTGGTCACTCCAACCTAATTCATCAATCAGACCCAACATGGCGGAATCAGATTGGAACCAGTGGTGGTAAAAACGCTCTACCGACCAGTCCCAATGGCTCTCCTTAAAACCGGCTGCCAGTCCACCAACATGGTCCGCAGCTTCAAAAATGGTGACCTGGTGACCTTTTTTCATCAAGTCATGGGCAGCAGTCAGTCCGGCGATGCCAGCACCAACGATGGCGATTTTCATGTCAGTTCTCCTGTATTACTTTCCGTTATGGTTTTGACTTCCTTGGTACCCCAACGCAGTGGCTGGCGCAGATAGTAATAAGCACCCAGGGCAGTGATGGGGAACCACAAAGCAGCGTGTAATGCCAGCGTATAACCGGTGGCTGTTTCCGGGGGAACCCCATAGGCACTCAGGAGTGCAATACCGGGCGCATCAAAGGTGCCCAGATATCCCGGCGCGGAGGGGATGGTGGTGGCCAGATTGACGATACCATTCATCAACATTAAGGCAAAGAAACTTACTTCAAAATCAAAAGCATGCATCACAAACCAGTATTTACCGGTTTCTAACAGCCAGATGATGACCGAAGTGAAGAAAATCATCAAGGCTTCCTGTGGGGAGCGCAGTGATTCCAGTCCGGTCAAAAATTTGCCAGCGATCTGGCTGGTTTTTTCACGAAAGCGGGTGGGCATCAAACGATGAATGAACCAATCTGCAATCCTTTGAGTGTATTGTGGAAACATGGCAGCCAGAAGAAAAACAAGTAAGGCAGTGATGAACACAATCGCTCCCCAGAATGCAACCTGTTGAATATTCCCAACGACCCCTGAATCAGAGGTTAGTTTGGTCAGCTCACCCAGGTTGAGGAACACAAAAGCCAGCATCACGACGCCATCAAAGACTCGCTCAACAATTACGGTAGCCAATGAAGCCGAGACAGGCACATCCTCACGCTGTTTCAGGATCACCGCTCGCAGAACTTCTCCGGCACGGGCCGGATAGATATTGTTCCCCATATAACCAATGGTAACGATGGGAAACATGCTGCGGGTGGGTATTTTCTTGAGCGGACGCAGCATGTAGTGCCAGCGCCAGGACCGTACCCATACCCCCAGGAAATAGACAGCAATACCCGGTAATAACCAGATGTAGCGGGCATTTTTTAGAGTTTCCCAAACTTCAGCGAGTTTTAATCCACGTAGTGCCAGGTAAAGTAGTACTGCACTGATGAGAATTCCCAACCAAAGCTGCCAACGTTTCATTAGATCGATTTTACCATGTTAAGGCAGGTGAACAGGTGCCAGAAAGCATTTCACTCAATGCGCGATGATGAGCATCAAGAAGAGGGGAAATATTGTTCAGTCCATGAAGAGGTCGGCATTGGAACAATAGTAGGTTTCAGCATTGACCTCGACGACATACTGATAGCCATTTTCGTCCTGAGTCACTGGATATTGATCCCAATCCTGCTGGTACTGTTGCAATAGGTTTATGGATTGTGTGCGGGAAATATTGAATGACTGCCAGGGTAATGTTTCCTGATCCTGGATTTTATGCCAGCGGCAGGACAAATTAGCACCCAACAAATCTTTCGTCGCGGGATCATCTGCAAGGTAGCGATCCAGAATCACCGGCACTGCGTCTGAACTGAGTTCGGATAGGTAGTAAAAATCCAGGGCATAACCTTCCTGGTCAGAGATCATAGCTCTTTGAATATTCTGATTGGCAATAAAACCATCAATGTTGTAGATGATGCAAGTAGCAACAAATCCTGCTGCTACAGCGATGAGGGTAAAGGCTAAATGGCCCTGTTTTTGCAGGATTTCCAGGATGATGACAACGAAAATCAAAACGGCTAACCAGGGTAGAAAGAGATGCGAATAGGTGCGCAGGCGCGAAAAGCCGTATGCTTGTTCATACAAAACCAGCCGTTGATAACTGGAGACCAGCATCACCAATACCTGTAAGAAAACTACCATGCTCAATCCGGTGAACCATCTTTTCTGATTGACGGAGTCCAGGCGGGTAATACTGTGGAATGCGTAATAAATGAGTAAACTCAAAACAGCCACGGTGATGATTTCCCCAAATCCGCGGCGGGCGTATTCTGAATAGGTGAACCCGGTGACGCTGATATTCGCCTGACCACCGAAAAAATAGCGGAACTGAATAACCAAAAACGCTGCAAATAAAAGGTTGATGCTAATGAAAACAATTTTGGTTTCGATAGATCCAAGAAATTTGGAAAATGAGGGTTGATTGGGTTGCGGTCGTGGATTCTGATTTTTGGGATAAATGGCTTGCAGGAAAACCCCGATGAACAGGTAAGCCATCACAAGGATGTAAACCAGGCGGTAAATATATTCGACTATGTTTTCAATTTGGAAGAAATCCAAAACATCAACCAGATTCTTCTCAAAAATGGGATCAGCGGATGCCAAAAGAGCGGCCAGAATCAGAATGATGGGGATGGATAATAATAATCCACGCAGGATGGGCCAAACAGCCTTCTTTTTTTGAGCAGGAGGTTCAGCATTTTCGGCATCCTCCGGAAGATTTTTCTTCTGACCCTGGAAAATGACCGGCCAGGATCTGCTAAAAATGAGAAACAACCATTTAAAACCCTGTAGAACGTAATCCACCAACCGGAAATAAGGCCAATTGCCATTGCGGAAGGTAATGGTTAACAAGATCAACAACGCCAAACTGGCCAGCGCTGAGATAACCTGGGTAAAGGGCTCCATGCGTAAAAAGCTGGCGCTGGAGAGGGCGATGGTGAAGCCAGCCAATAAAAAAGAGAGCCAGTGGGGTTTTACTTTTTCCAGATAGCTAATGATGAATAAAACGGCCACTGCCATGAACACCCATAGGGTAAACGCAATACCAAATGGTTTTTTATAGAAGAAGAAATCAACCAACCAGGCTATGAACAAGCCTGCTATTAAGAATCGGGAAGTATTTTTGATCATGGAACTCCTTTGCGAGGAGCTTACAGCACAGCGATCATGGAAGCAATCCAGGAAATGATCAATACTGCGGCAAAGATGCCAAACATGATCTGGCGTCTTCGTCTTTCACGATCTTCTGCTGTAAGCCGGTATTGTTTTTTTGTTTCTGTTTTCTTGCTCATATAAACCTCGTTCAGGATAAAGGGCTTGCCCATGCAATGACTATCAAAATGACCACAATTCGCTATCAAACACTATCATTTACCGACAATTACTTCCCGATTCATTTGTTTCAAGTGTCATACCTCCATAAAAGGAGGGTGATTTTAAATTTCTGAGGTGGATCCCACCTGGGTAGGATCATACCAGATTTTCATTAATAAGAAAACCCGGCGAAACCGGGTTCTATCAAATTTTTTTGATCACCCTTGTTTATTTATTTTCAGTATTGGCGGGTGAGGTGCTCTTGGAATCGCTGCTTTCAGAGCTGGATTTGGCACTGGATTCACTACTGGATGATTCACTGGCACTGCTTGAGGAAGATTTTTCTTCATGCGAAGTCTTGGACTTGTTTTGACCGGAGGGGGAACGATGGTCGGTGGCATAAAATCCTGAGCCCTTGAAAACAATACCCACAGGCGTGTAAACCTTGTGTAAGGTCTTCTTACCGCAATCTGGACACACTTTTAGCAGTGGATCTGTGAAAGATTGTTTTCGATCAAATTGTACACCGCAGTTGTCACAGCGATAGGTATATACTGGCATTTTTACCTCTATTTAAAACTTAACTTTCCGATTTGAAATTGTATCACTTTAAAAGGAAAATACAAGATGCCCCCGCTGTTTCTAACAAATATTTTATAGACCATTAGCCAGATCACAGCTGGAAAAGGAGGAAGTGAGGATTCCAAAATGGGTTGAAAAATCTATTCTGGAGATTAATAGTCTGAGTTATCCATGAATCGTCATGAAACCTTCGGGCGTAGTATACTTGAATATGAACAAAACTACTACGCAATAATGGTATGAAGGAGTGCGATGAAAATCTTAATTGCTGCAGATATGGAAGGTATTAGTGGCGTTGTTAACTGGGAACAGGTGAAACCAGGCACTTCCGAATGGCAGCGTTTTCGCCGGATTATGACGGAAGATGTGAATGCTGCGATCAGTGGGGCACTGGAAGCAGGTGTTGAAGAAATCATGGTGTCGGATGGTCATTGGAATAGTGATAACATCATGATCGATTTACTTAATCCCAGAGCGACCTACAACTATGGCACCCCAAGACCACTTTCCATGGTCGAAGGGATTGATCAGGGGGTGGACGCCGTCTTTTTCATCGGGTTTCATGCCCGGGTAGGGACTCAGGCCGCTATCCTTGACCATACCTGGTCGAATATCGTGGTCGGCAATGTCTGGCTGAATGAGCAGATCGTGGGGGAAACAGGTTTGAATGCAGCCCTCGCAGGTCATTTCAATGTGCCGGTTTTACTGATCAGTGGTGACCAGGCTGTGAATAAAGAAGCCAGGGATCTTATCCCCGGAATTCAGACAGTTGTGGTCAAGCAAGCCAGCGGTCGCTATGCGGCTAATTGTTTGCACCCTAAACAAGCACAGAAATTAATTCAGGATGGTGCCCGGATGGCCATTCAAGCTTTTCAGAACGGTGAAGGACCTGAGATGTTTAAAGTAAAACAACCCGTGCAAGCAAAAATAGAGCTCAAATCGACTGAACTGGCTGACCGGGCGCAGATTGTTCCCGGTGTACAGCGGATTTCTGCCAAAGACATTGTTTTTGTTGCGGAGGATATGCCCACCGCTTTCCAGACCTTCAAAACGGTGGTTGCTTTAGCAGGTAAGTGATGATTGAAAAAGTTGCTGCTTTTGTTGTTCGAAAAAAGAATGATTTACCCCAATTGCTGGTCTTTTCACATCCCAGTGCGGGCATTCAGATTCCGTCCGGGACTGTGGAAGAGAATGAAGGCTTAGAATCTGCTTTGTTCAGAGAAGTGAAAGAAGAAACAGGGTTAACCAAATGTAAGTTAGTGCGCAAGCTGGGCGAAACTTTGCATTTTACTGATCAAAATGAAGCATTTCTGACGCAAACTTTGCGTTGCTATTCCTGGCCAGCACAAGCAGCCAAGCGTAACGGGCCATTGTGTACGCGTGGGTTGCTGATGCAGACCCTGGAGCGGAAAGTTGGTTTCACGCACGTCAGGTATGCTGAGTATGACTATCATCAAGACCCGCCGCTACTTTTATCGGAGTTGGAAGGTTGGTTACCCTCAGATGCATTGACACGTGAAATTCGCAGGCATTTTTTTCTGCTAAAGGTTGAAGATCAAACACCCGAATACTGGAAAATTGAATCGGATCAGGGTAATGTTTTTCGGTGTTATTGGGTGGATGCGAATGCCATTCCTGAATTAATGGGGGAACAATCAGAATGGCTGCAACAGTTGGATGGGGTTGATCTGGAAGAAATCTAGGGTTTTCGAGCTGGTTTTACGATTGTATTGTAATAAACGCACACATCGGTCAGGGGGCATTGATCGCATTTTGGTTTGCGTGCCAGGCAGATCTCACGTCCCAAGCGGATTAAATTAAGATGACCAGTCCCATAAGTTTCAGGTGCGAATAAAGATGCCAGATGGGGGTGTGCCTGATCGGCGGTCATTTTTTCGGGGCGTAATCCTAATCTGCCACTCACCCGGTAAACATGGGTGTCGACGGGGAAAGCTGGAATCCCCAGGGCGAATTGCAGAACAATAGATGCGGTCTTGGGACCGACCCCCTTGAAGCGGGTTAGCCAGGCCAGGGCGTCTTCGGCAGTATATTCTTTCAAAAAATCCAGGTCGATCTCACCGCGTTCTTCTGTGATCTGGTGCAGCACCTGTTGCATTCTGGGACCCTTCTGGTTGGCGAGCCCCGCAGGACGGATCAGATTGATCAAATCTTGCGGGTCAGCATCCCGAACAGCCTCCCAGGTGGGATATCTGGTAATCAGGGCTTGATAAGCAACGTCACGATTTTTATCATTGGTGTTCTGGGAGAGGATCGTGCAAACCAGTTCATCCACAGCCGGCATGGGATCACGCCATTCGGGCTGGCCGAATAGGGTTAAAAGACGCTCATAAACGAGGCTGGCTTTTTCCCGCAAAGGATCAAGATGGTCGGGCATTCATTCGTCCTGTTCCTGACTTAACTTCTTTGAAAAGATTTATCATGGAATTTCAATTGAAAAACAGGTTTCAATTGACCGATGTTTAACTTTCGCCAGTTCTGTATGGGCCGGATATCAAAGGCTGATAAAGCCTGAATTTGATCCTCATCCAGTGCACCCAACTGGCGCAGAATTTCAATACCAACCAAGGGGCGAGCTCGTCCAATGCTATCGCCATCGGCTATTTTGAAGACAATACCCAAGGCTGGGCTGTCTTTCCCTAAAGCACCTGGTAATAAACCAATACTCTGGTACCCTTCTGCCCCACCTTTAACGATGATTTTTCCGCGCCCGATTTTCATTAATTCGGTATCAAATTGATCGGGACCAGACACCATCTCGGGGGCATGGGTCATGGCGGTGGTGATTCTTTGGCAAGCCTGTGCTCTTTGAGCAGGTAGTTCACCCGGATCACATAAGCTGGCAAAGCTCCAGGCGGCATTACGCAACGGAACACCAAAAACAGGAACTGAACAACCATCAATGCCGATCTGAATTTCATCCTGTGGCACATGCGACATCTCACTAAACGTTTTTACAACCAGTGCCTGTACCGGATGATCAAGAGAAATATAGTTTTCCTTGGTAATTCCACGCAAGATTGCTTGTGCCAGAAATCCGGTGTGTTTTCCGGAACAATTATGCCGGTTTTGCCCTGGTTTCTCACCTCGCAATAACATGGCTTCCGCCGTGGGTTTATCGTTGACTGGATGTGTGCCACACAACAGATCGGATTCCAGAATGCCAATCTTCGCCTGCAGGTTCTCTAAAACTGCGACATGCATATCCAACCCACGATGGGAAGCACACATCAGTGAAATTTCCTGATCGGACAATTGATACTGCTCAGCCCCGCCAAGTTCGATCAATGGCAGTGCCTGAATCGGTTTGGAGGAGGAACGCAAATAGGCAACGAGTTCAGGGTCAGCATAGGAAGCGATCAGATTTCCAAATTTATCCACAACGGCGATGGCTCCCCAATGAATGGATTCAATCAGATCTCCACGCGTGGCATAGACGACCGGTAAAAAGGACTGTGGGTCAACCACTGGCTTTGGATTTGTTTGAATGGAAGGATGATTCAACTCGCCTCTTTTTTGGATGATTTTTCCAGATAGCGATGGGCATAGTACATTTGTAAACCATAGGTTAATCGTTTTTCGTGTAATTCGTAATGCTTGGCAGGCAGGTAAGACAGTTTCTTCATCAAGTCTGGAACCAATTTTGCCACCGCATCCAGTGTCGATTTTTGCGAGGCAAGATCCTGTACTTTTTCATTCACTTCGCTTAGAAATTCAATCTGGTTGTGTGCATCTTCCAGGGTCACCAGCCCATCACGACCACTCACCAGAAAGTAGTCCTGGTATTTTTTCGAGAAGAGGGATTTCAGATGCTCTATCCAGAGGGGTAGATTGGCATCACTCAGGAATGGTGATTGCTTACTGACTACGGCATCACCCAGGAAGATTACCTTTTCAACCGGAAGATCAACCCAGATAGAACCGTCGGCGATACCGGGACGGTGCTCAATCTCCACCAGGTTTTCATCCCAATGCAAGGACATACGGTCACTGAAAGTGATGTGGGGTGTACCCCAGCGAATGCTGCCCAGCCCATTATAATTTTCCCATTCAGCGCCGGCATCGAGTGTTTGTGCTTTGATCGAAGCAGGACGATTTTGAAACACATTCGCGGCCTCAATATGGCTGAGGATGGTACATTCCATGGCTTTGGCTCCCATGGAGCGATCGATATGGGCATCCATCTGCACCAGGATGCGAGCAATTCCCCCACCCAGATTGTGCAATGATGAGCGCCAGGAACGGGTATCGTCCTGCCGGAAGGGCGAATCCACCAATATCAGGCCGTGTTCACGGCTGATGGCACCCAGTGTAACGCCCGGATAATGGGTTTCAATAAAGACTCGATTGACTATTTCTTGCATTAATTACCTCTATGCTTCAGGTTGTTTGATCTTTTTGTAGCGGCAGCAGGATGTTGAATTGGCTGCCCTGTCCTATTGTACTTGCTACCCAGAGTTTGCCAGCATGGGCATTGACAGCCAGTTTACAAAAAGCAAGTCCCAACCCAATTCCTTTCGGGAATGATTTCGCATCCAAACGGGTAAATTTGTTAAAAATGCGATCCTTAGCTTCATCTGGTATACCAGGGCCACTATCTTTGATCGAGATAAACAATTGTTGATCCTCCGATTTGGCTGAGAGGGCAATGGTTCCATCCAGAGGAGAGAATTTTATCGCATTTTCCAATAAATTTATAATAACCCGTTTGAGCATGCCCTCATCCGCGGATAATTGCGGTAAATCAGCCTGAATATCTAATTCTAAGTTTTGGCGCTTGCTGGTAATGGTTGGTTCTACTGCCTCAATTGATTCCTGGATGAGGATGTTCATATTGACTGATTTTGGATTGGTGATGGGTTGGCCTGCCTCCAGACGTTTAATATCCAGTAATGAATTAATCAAACGCTGCATGCGGTCGGTGGATCGAACCGCAATTTGGAAAACGGGTGCGATGGATGCGTCTTTTGGCAGCAGGGTATCCAGAATATCCAGGCTGGAGATAATATTTGCCAGCGGAGAGCGCAGATCATGATAAATCATGGACATCATATCTTCCCGTAAGGCATCCAGGGCTTTACGTTCGGAGATATCACGCAATGTCCATTGAATTAATTCTTTTTCATTGATCATTACTTTGCGCACATGGATTTCCACCGGCAACATCTTTTTATCTACACATAGAAATTCAGATTCATAATTAGCTGTATCACCATTTTGCAGGTGACTAAAATTTTCTCCCACTTCTTCCCAATTGACCAGATGAATATCCTGCATGGAAATCGAAAAAGGACCATTAAAGCCAGATACCACGCAATTGCGGGCTTGCCGGTTTGCTTCAATGATTCTTCCATCCCAATCGGTGATGATGATCGGATCGATACTATCATCAAATAGTTCCTGATAGCGCTGATTGCTCTCGGTCAGAGAATCATACAGGATTGCGTTATGAATGGTGATCCCTGATAGGTCAGAAATCGTTTGTAATAATTCAAATTGATCCTGATTGAAAAAATTTGGTCTGGGATGGACGATGGTTAACACACCAACCAGCTGGTCACGGGCCTTGAGGGCAATACAGATGGCAGATTTTGCGCCGGTCTTATTAGCGGCATCGTCCGGTCTGCGCAGCCAGCGTTCATCTTTGCTGGTATCAATGATCCAGACCGGCTCCTGGCTCTTAATCACCTGTCCGGCAAGTCCATAACTTAAAATCGTTCGCACCTGTTCGGTTGTGTAGGGAATCAAATGTCCATCCGCAAAAATGGCTGCTACAATAGGTTCGCGATTGTTATTGACAGCAATTAAGCTTCCACGTTCTGCCCCGACATTCTCCATTGATAATTGAATCACTTTGGATAAAGCTTCTTCAAGCTCCAATGTGGTAGCCAATTCCCGGCTAACCCTTAGAATTAATTCCAATGAAGTTTGTGTATTAAGTTGGCTCATCATTCATCCCTATCGTTAAGAAACACAACCAGAAAAAAGGGGGGATCGTTTGTTTTTAGATTTGGTTTCACGTGAAATTTACCTGATTATTCGAACCTGTTTTCTGAGTTTTAGTATAGCATAAAGGGCATTAAGCATTGCTGGCCTTAACCATGTAATCATTTTGTTGATGGCGGATAGCCTGGCAGCGTGGGCAATTCTCTTTTTCACAAAGCAAGTCCAATGGGTTTGCTTTTAGAACAGGGAGCAAAACTTCTACCATCTCCTGAATGGGTATTGCCTGAATGTCTGCGTTCCCGATCTGTGTCACGCTGGTCATTTCCGTCAGATATTTTGCTGCCTGATTAAATCCCTCTGAGCAACCCGGAAAACCGGAACATTCATAAATGGCATGTGGAGTCAGCCCCCACCGAACGAATGATTTTCTGCCAGCTTTTTGTTCCGCCAGATGAATACTGGTGTTGACGGTCTGATCTACCCCCAGCAATAGCACATAGCCCTGGTGATCCAGCAACCATTGAATGGGTGCCAGTGGTTCTTCCAGGGTTTGCGTTTCAATAGCTTCAGCGATTTGAATGCCTGCAAAAGAAAGCAGCGGGTGGGTTGAGCGCTTTGCTTGAGGATGTAGACGTATTTTCTCAGCCAAGACACCCATCAAACGATCAGCTGGCATGTCAGGTGTGTAAAATTCGGTCATCTTGTTCTGATCGCGGCCTGATCCATAATCGATCCCGTTGCCTTCTGGGCCAGTTTCGGGAGTGATCATACTTCTGTAAGTGAAGGTGGGTGCGATCACGCATGGGTAAGTCGCCAGAATTGCGCCCAGAAGGGTTTCAGCACCACCGCGCACCTCGTCAAATGATGAGAGCGAAGCATGCAGGATGACCGGCTTGGTTTGATCGATTCCCAATTGCTTAAAGCCTATCATTAAATCACGATATGAAAGCACTGACACTCCCTCCTGGAGAAACGCATGCTGAAATCTGGCTGTCGGGTTAATTATAAATCAGAATGGAATTGCGATACCAGAATTTACGTTCCACCTCAGGGGCAGAGAGGAATATTTGACGGAGATTGATTGGCATTCAAAACGATATTGAAATATGGGGTAGGATCGAGTGTGTTTTCAAGGATGGTTTCATTTAGGAAATTTCCATCTCCATCATCTTTAACAATGGAAAAATGTAAATGCACGCCAGTTGGGTTACCTGGGGTGCCAGAGAAATTTCCCTGATAACCCAGTAAAGTCCCGGCTGGCACAAAAGCCTCACTGGTACCTGGTGGAAAATCACCCGAGATGAAATCGTTGCCCTGTTGATCTGCCATATGGGTGTAATAGGTCCAGATTTGGCGGTCTGGTTGCAGGGGGTCTTGCGGAATGCGAATGATGACCGTTGATTTCCAGTCTGGTTGCCGGGTCAGGTAGCCATCATAAGCAGCATAGATGGGAGTGATGCCCACATCCGTGCCGCCAAAAATATCCAGCCCGGTGTGATGATGACCAGGGCGAAAGGAATCGTCCCATAGAAAACCAATATAGCCGCTGGTGGGCATGCTGAAGGGGGCGTTCTCACAGCGCTCAGCGGCCTGAATTGCCCATTCGGGATGTTTCTCGGGATAGCGAATCCATTCCATGACCCGGCTGGAACGTAAAGTTGATTCTGGTCGTTTGATAAGGAAAAAATAGGCTATAACGACCAGACCAACAAAGAAGAAAGAGAAGATGACAATTAGATATTTTTTCAAGGATTGAGATGACCTAACATTGACCATGGGCCTGTCCAATCAATGTTAACGGGAAGTATTTGTCCACGCAAGTTATCCGGGTTTTCCACAAAAACAAGTTTGTTGGTTTCTGTGCGTCCGCGCCAACGGCCTTTCTTGCTTCTTTCTTCGAATAGAACCGGTACTGTTGTGGAGAGGTACCTGGCGTGGATATCCGCTACGATGCTTTCCTGCAAGTCTTCCAATAAGCGGAACCTGCGCCATTTTTCTTCATCGGGAACATCATCTTCCATCCGGCGTGCGGAGACGGTTCCGGTTCGGGGGGAGTAGCGCGCCAGGTGGGCAACATCCAGTTTCAAGTCTGCCAACAGGTCAAACGTGTCCTGGAATTGCTGTTCTGTTTCACCAGGAAAACCAACAATAATATCGGTGGCGATGGAAACGTCCGGGATATGCGCTCTGATGCGCGCAACCAGCTCGCGATATTGATGATTGGTGTAGCCACGGTGCATATTTTCAAGAACCTGATCATTGCCAGCCTGGATCGGAACCTCAATATGCGGCATGATTTTGGGATATTCAGCCACCACTTTCAGCAGCTCATCGGTCATGTAATTGGGGTGGGATGTCAAAAACCGGATCCGTTCCAACCCATCAATCCCATGCAAGCGGCGTAACATGCCTGCCAACGTGGGATAATCGGTTTGATCTGCTCCGTAGCGGTCCACAATCTGACCCAGAAGTGTGATTTCCTTAACGCCTTGTTGCACCAGGGCGTGTGCATCGGCCATAATATCCTGAGGCGGCCGGCTTTTTTCAATACCGCGGCGATAGGGGATGATGCAATAGGTGCAGGCATGGGAACAACCCAATACCACCGGTACAAAGCTGGATACCAGATTGCCCTGATCACGATCAGGGATAACCAGATCACCATCCATGTAGGCAAAGCGCTGCAGGGTTTCATCCAGTTCGAGGGTTTTGCCTTCTTTTTCCAGCAAATGTTGAATGAGGGGCAACGGATCACTGGGAGCGGAAAATACATCCACATACGGGAAGCGTTTTTTCAAACGTGGATTATCTTTAACACCGACCAGACAACCCATCAGATTGATCACCAGGTCAGGATTTTTCATTTTAAGAGGTTTGATTGAGCTCAACCTGCCAATGGCTTTATCCTCCGCGCTCTGCCGTACCACACAGGTGTTAAGAATAATAACATCTGCATCGGCTGGTTTTGCCGTGTTATGATAGCCTAATTTCTCCAGAGAGGATGCCACCCGCATTGAATCGGCGACATTCATCTGGCAACCTTCTGTCCAAATATGATATTTCATGTGCGCTATTATAACAGAATCAAGAAATAAGTTTACTAAATCAGTCCTATTTAGCTTTACCCCCTTTTTCCTCATTAAAAATAAATGTGTGGCCTATAATTAATTCAGTCATCAAATTTCTTTGATCGTATTATCTGACAATTTCGTATCCGCCCTGATTCTTTGGGCGCACAGCGAATTTATTCAACAGGAAACTCATGAAAACAAAAAAATTATTAAAAATATTTGTCATATTTGACCTGATCATTTTGGTTCTGCTGGCTGCCTTTCTATTCCTTAACCTGGAAAAGCAAAAGTTGGATGCGAATGTTCGCAAACTGGCAGTGGGTGAATTTGTGGAATTACCCGCAGGTTTTGTTCATTATGAGTTGAGTGGTGCCACTGAGGGGGATCTGGTGGTTTTGGTGCATGGATTTTCGGTGCCTTATTATGTGTGGGATCCAACGGTAGATGAATTGCTGAAAGAGGGTTACCGGGTTTTACGCTATGACCTGTATGGAAGAGGGTATTCGGATCGCCCAAGAGTTGAGTATGATCTGGTATTTTTTGAGCAGCAAATCTCAGACCTGACCACTGTACTTGTCCCTGGGGAGCCCTTTCACATCATAGGTCTTTCGATGGGCGGTCCGATTGTGGCTTCCTATGCGAATCATCATCCGGACTTAATCAAAAGTGTCACATTCATCGCGCCAGAGGTATTGCCGGTCACCGAAAAAGATATATTTCCGATGAACGTGCCATTGATAGGAGAATGGATTGTAGGGACTTACCTGGTTCCATTTAATCTACCGCAATCCCAACTGGATGATTTTTACCGTCCGCAGGATTTTCCTGGCTGGGAGGAACAATATCGTGAGCAGTTGCAATACAAGGGTTTTAAATACGCCATTCTCTCCACCATTCGCAACCTGGTGAAATTTAATCCGTTGGAAATCTACGAAAACCTTCAAAAAACCGGGATAGCGACCCTCTTGATTTGGGGTGAGGAGGATCAAAGTGTATCTTACGAAGCAATTGTAGCGCTGCTGGAGCGTCTACCAGACACGCAATATCACTTTGTTGGAGAAGCTGGGCATTTACCGCAGTATGAAAAAGCCGATGTGGTTACTCCCGTGATCATAGAATTTCTGCAAAAAAACCATTAAATGGGCTGAAATATTTCTTACCAACAATTCGACGAGCAGTCTGGTGATTGAGTCAGACGTCAAAGATGTTATAAACACAGCATTTTTTTATAAAACCCTGTTAGAATCGAGCCCATGAATAGGTGGACTCCTTCAAAAATCTATGGATTGGCTGCAATCATACTGGTAGCAGCGATGCTTTTGATTTTGGTGTTAGCGTTGAACTTGCGCTCCTCCTGGCGCTGGGAAGTTTTCCAAACCTATGTGCGCGGTGTGATTAATCCGGTTGGTTCCATTCCCACGGCTGTACAGGTTGCAACGGAAGAAAATCTGACGGTCATTGATGTTCTGCCCACTGCTGCGCTGACAGCAACCAGACCCATCATGACCGAAACTCCCATCGTGGTTGAGACAGCGCTACCGACGCCAACCAGTACGCCCATCCCGCAACGCGTGATACTCTCCTCACCAGCGTATGAAAAACAGGACATCAATAATTGTGGTCCCGCCACCCTGGCATTGTATTTGCGCTATTATGGCTGGGAAGGGGATCAATTTACCATCTCGGATTTAATAAAACCCATTCCACAGGATAGAAACGTCAATGTGGAGGAGTTGGATCATTATGTGCGGAATTATGCCGGCTGGCTGCAGATCAATTACCGGGTGGGCGGTGATATCGGTTTGTTGAAAGAACTGATTGCTGCCGGCATACCGGTCATGATCGAAGAAGCATTTAAGTTCGATGAAAGTTATTGGCCCAATGATGATAAATGGGCAGGCCATTACTTTTTGGTAAATGGATATGATGATCAACTGGATGCTTTCATGGGGCAGGATTCCTATTATGGACCCGATCGCTGGGTGGATTATGATGACCTGATTAGACAATGGCAGGCGTTCAATTATGTCTATATCATCATTAATCTCCCGGGTCAGGAAGAGACAGTCAGGAATATCCTCGCTGACCAATGGGACCGGGACACAAACCGCCAATTTGCTCTGGAAAAATCCCGCCTGGAAACTGAGGCTGATCCCGAAAATGTATTCGCCTGGTTTAATCTGGGAACCAACCTGACATACTTTGGCGAATATCGTGAAGCGACTCTCGCGTTTGACCGTGCGCGAGAGATTGGCTGGCCACAACGCATGCTGCGATATCAATTCACGCCCTTTATGGCATATTTTCATTCACTACGAAATGAAGATTTATCGGTGTTGGTTGAGTATGCGCTGGATCGAACGCCAAATTCTGAAGAAGCCTTATTGTGGAAGGGCTGGGGAATGTACCGGGCTGGCAAAAAACAGGAAGCTCTTGCACTGTTTCTGGAAGCGCTGGAAGCCCATCCGGGATATGAAGATGCTACCTATGCTATTAATTACGTCAATGAAAATTAGGAAAGAAAATGGAAAAGAAAAATATCTGGATCGTTTTAATCATTATTCTGGCACTGGTGTTGATTTGTTGCTGTGCGATTCTAGTGGCTTCTGGCGCTGCCTATGCAATACTACAAACAGATGCGTCTTCCCAAAGCATCGAAGTGCCTACCGAATCAATCGTTTCTCCCACCAGAGAAGCGATCGCCTTACCAACGATCGATCTTAATCCAGATAACGAAGGGCAGGATAGCCCGCCCAGCACCCAGAATAACCAGACCAATATTCCCCCCAATATCCTGTCACAGATGGAAAAAATTGAGCAGGAAGTGGAGACTCTGCGCGGATTGCCGCGGGCAACCGATCTGGATCGAAAAACATTAAGCCCCGAAGAGCTGCGGCAGAAGGTGATGGATGATTTCTTCAGTGACTACACGGAAGAGGACGTTCGCCAGGATGCGTTGATCCTTAATTTATTTGGCTTGATTGAGCGCGATTATGACCTCTATGATTTATTTGTGGAATTATACAGTGAGCAGATTGCTGGTTTTTATGATGATGAAACCAGGGAAATGGTTGTAATTCAGGGTGAGGAATTTGCCGGACCAGAACGCATGACGTATGCACATGAATACACCCATGCGCTCCAGGATGCCCAATACGATTTAAGTGATGGCTTAAATTTGAACGAGGAAACCTGTAAAATTGACTCTGAGTACTGTGCGGCAGTCACCGCATTGGTGGAAGGGGATGCGTCTTTTACAGAAACCCAATGGTTTTTGGAGCATTCCAGTCTGAAAGACAAACAGGAAGTGCTGAAATATTATCAGGATTACACCAGCCCTATATTTGATAACACACCGGTCTTTTTGCAGGAGGATTTAATTTTTCCTTACGGAAAGGGATTGGAATTTGTGACCTATTTGTTTGAAGAAGGCGGCTATGCTGCTGTGGATGATGCTTTTCTCAATCCGCCTGTTACCACCGAGCAAATTTTACATCCGGAACGATACCCGCAAGATTTACCCATCGAGATAACCCTGGATGACTTTACTTCTTCGCTGGGCGCTGGCTGGGAAGAAATTGAGCGTAATACATTGGGAGAATGGTACACGTACCTCATGTTAGCGAAACCTTTATCCAGTGCATGGGCGTTGCAAGAAGATGAAGCACTGGTTGCAGCCGAAGGCTGGGGTGGTGATCAATATCTGGTCTATCATCAAGTTGAAAACGATGAAGATGTGCTCATTTCTGTGAGTGAATGGGATACCCAAACGGATGCGGATGAATACTGGCAGGCGTTCACCCGGTATGCCCTGAAGCGTTGGGGCAGCACTATTCAGAAAACCAGCACTGAAATGGTTTGGGAGCTGGCATCTGAAACAGTGATCATCAGCCGTCAGGCAGATCAGGTGTTGTGGATCATTGCGCCCAACCCGAAACTGGCACAGGAATTGAGTAATCAATTTCCTCTGTTTCCATAGGAGGAAAAATGCCCCTGGATATTAACCGGATTCAGGCAATTTGCTTTGATGTGGATGGTACCTTGAGTGACACGGACGATTTATGGGTCACAAATTTTGTTGCCAGGCTTGCATTTCTAAAAATTCTTTCCACCAAAAAAGATTTGAGACCGTTCGCACGCTGGATGGTGATGGTTCTGGAATCGCCTGGGAATTTGATTTATGAGATGTTTGATCGCATCCATCTGGATGATGAAGTAGCCAATGCTTATAACTGGCTGGCACAACGGAAAGCCGGAAGAAAGCCAAAACACTTCTGGATGGTTCCTCAGGGAATGGAATTGATTCAATATTGCCACCAAAGATACCCGCTTTCCATCGTGAGCGCCCGAGATGAAAAAAGTACACTGGCTTTCTTAAATCAATTTGAAATAAAACACTTTTTTCATAGCGTCGTGACTGCCCAAACCTGCACTTTTACCAAACCTTTTCCAGATCCGATCTTAAAGGCTGCGCGGGACAAAGGCATTCCTCCTGAAAATTGCCTGATGGTTGGGGATACTACGGTGGATATCCGGGCTGGAAAAGCAGCCGGAGCACAGACAGTTGGTGTTTTGTGTGGATTTGGGACAGAAAAAGAATTGCGTCGGGCAGGGGCAGATATGATTTTGAACCACACCTATGAATTGATGACAATTCTTAAATAAAGCGGATGGTCGCTCAATCAAAAACAGAGCTCAATATTTCCTGAGCTCTGTTATTAATTGAAAGACTTGTTAAAATACCAGACCAAAAAAGCGTAACAGCGGGCGAGCGGCTGACATGCCTGGCCAGGGAATGGACACCAGCATTAATACCAATGAAATTGTGAACCAGATGGCAGCTCGTTTGTATTTTTTTAAGCTTTCGTCCGTCTTTTTTACCTGAGCCGAGCCAACATGAATGACAATAGCCGCCACGATCATCAACAGCCAATGTTCTACAGCAAAGAAGCGCAAGGCTGAGGTTTTCATCACTTCGCCGGGAGCACTCATCAGTACGTTACCCCAACCTTTGGTGAAAAACAGGATAACGCCCAATAAAATTTGTAAATCGAAAACACCAGCATAAAACGGGGTTAATTGTTTATCCCGTTCCTGATATTCCCATTTTTTGAACCAGCCTAAAAATGAACGCACCACCAACACAATGCCCAAAACAAGAACAACCCAGCGGCTAATATTATGCAAGGTCAAAAAGATTAGATTTAAAGTTTCCATTTCATTCCTCCTATTTAAGAATCAAACGCCAAGGTGAGGGGGGCACCCAAGCGTTTGATTGACTATATTTTACATGATTTTAAAAATAATGCAAGGATTTTGTTGATTATTGTAGCAAATTGAATCAAAATTTATTGTTTTTGGGAAATCATTGTTTTTTGAGTTACCAAATATTGAATCCAACCGAGAATCAGATCAAGGGCTAGCGCAATCCCACTCAAAATCAAAATACCCTCAATCAACTTGTCATAGTTTAATAAATTTAATTGTTGGCTTAAATAAAATCCGAAGCCACCAGCACCAACATACCCAACCCCGAGAGTTGCAAATAAAGCGATTAATATGAGTGATCTGGCGTTTGAAATGAACAATACCCTGGTTGTTAATGGATGCTCATTATGAAAAATCGTTGTCATTGTCATTGTCAAAGCCAATAAACTGAGTGTTAATCCTACCATTACTGTACCAGTTAAGTTTCCAAGACCTAACCAGATTACCAGGAATGGAGACCAACCAAATAAAATGACTACAAAAATTAGAGATCGCCAAGGAAATAGAATTGTTTTCCAATCTGCTATTGGATTTTTATTGGTTTGATCAAAAAACTTGTGAGCGAATAAATATCCGCTACTGCCACCGAGGGCCATTCCAACAAGCCAGGCAACCAATGAAATAAATAGATGATTAATAAGAATGGATTTATCCATAAATTCCTCCTTCTTAAAGACTGTCTCTCAAACCAATTATATGAAATTGTTACACCAGATTCAATCATGACAAGCATGAGCTTGATTGAAAACTCACTACTCATCAAACATCAAATTTCATTTTTTAGAAAAGAGGCATCGTTATTTAAGTAATGCTACAATCATAAATGGTTAAAGATGGAAAAGGATGGCACATGAAAACATTAACGCTTGAAAATATAAACGTAGCAATTGTTGGCACTGGTTTGATGGGTGTGGCGCATACCAGGGCATTAAAATGGAATGGCATTCGTGTAGCAGGAATCCTCGGTAGTAGCTATGAGAAGACGAGGATGAAAGCTGCAGAATTAGAGATTCCACAGGCTTACCAATCTTTTGATCAGCTGCTGAATGATGACCGGATTGATGTCATCCATTTGACCACTCCCAACCATTTGCATTATCTGCATGCGAAAGCTGCCATCCTGGCTGGGAAACATGTAGTTTGTGAGAAACCACTCACCATGACGGCTGCTGAATCGAGAGAGTTGATGTTACTGGGCAGGGAGAGGAACCTGGTCACGGCAGTTAATTTTAATTTCAGAATGTCCGCCATGGTACAAAAAGCGCGCGAAATGGTGCGCAATGGTGAAATTGGAGACCCCTACATCATTCATGGTTCATATCTCCAGGATTGGCTTTTATATCCAACCGACTGGAACTGGCGTTTGGACCCCAAAGCTGGGGGGCAACTACGTACAGTTGGGGATATTGGCTCCCATTGGTTGGACCTGGTCTCGTATATCAGTGGCTTGCGGATTCAGGAAGTATTTGCCGATTTCAAGACCTTCCATGATAAGCGTTTTAGGCCCCTCGTGGGTGGAGGAAACCAGGAAATTAATATCGACTCCGAGGATTACGCCTCAATCCTGATTCATTTTGAAAAAGGAGTTCAGGGTGTTTTAAGTATTTCACAATTATGTGCCGGTCATAAGAACCGGCTGTTCTTTGAAATCAATGGCAGCAAAGCTTCGATTGCTTGGAATGCGGAACAAGGGGATCAATTATGGCTGGGTCACCGGGATCAGGAGAATCAGATTCTGAAAAATGACCAGAAAAAAGAATTGTCATCTGAAGATGAAAAACAAACCTCACCGGACACATTTAACGAACTCTATCGCAGAGTTTACTCTTATTTACTGGCCGGGGATTATCAACGAAAACCGGGTTTTCCCACTTTTACCGATGGGCATTATGGCATGTTGGTGAGTGAAGCGATCGAACAATCAGCGCACGAAAAAACGTGGAAGAGTGTCAGGCTTGAGGAGCTCGATTGATTTAATTTTGGGATCGATGATCATCTCTCACTCAAAATGACATTGTACTTGAAGAACGACCGGACAGCTTCCTGAAATGCTTAATTTTCGGTATACTTTAATTTATCCTGGATCTGAGGATTTGATAGGAGAGTTGAATGGTTCGGATTGAGAGTATACACGAGATTCGCCCCAGTTTTGATGCAGAGTTTTCACCGGGTGAGTTCGTTCCCAGAACACCTGCCATTGCCGAAGCGTACCTTTGGGGCAAAGAATTACACGCCGGACAGCTGCGCATGAGCGGTGAACCGTATTTCGAAACCCATTGTGCCTGGGTGGCGGGGTTAATTGACAAATTGGCTGGTGTGGAAGCCTGGACGATTGCAGCTCTCCTGCATGATAGTGTTGAAGATCAGGAAAGCAGTTTTGAAACTATTCGGCAACGTTTCCCAGGGGTGTTAGGAATGGAAGTGGCGCATATCGTGGATGGTGTCACCAAGATCAGTAATCCGCGTGACGGCAGTTCACGGGAAATGGAGACGCTCCGCAAAATTGCCCGTTTCCGCGATCCTGGTGTTTTTCTGGTGAAGCTGGCCGATAAGAGTCACAATGTGTTGACGCTTGGATTTATGCCGGAAAACAAACGGATTGGGAAAGCCAGTGAAGCTATTCGTGCTTACGGTAAATTAGCCGGTATTTTAAATTGCTATCGCTGGCGGCGCTGGCTGGAGGATATGGCTTTTCCGCATGCTGAACCTGAAACCTATGCTTTTGTGCGTCAGCGGATTGATCGTGACAAACGCCTGGAACTAAAATTTGTCAATAATATGCTGAGTCAATTGGCGGAACTAATGGATAAGGCAGGCTTGAGTGGAAAAGTATCTCTGACGGTCAATGGGTATTGGCAGTCATGGCAGAAGATTCGCCGCATGGCACGGGTGCGCAAATCATCCATGGATTCTTTCGAAGCGCTGAATGACCTGGTTAGTTTCCGCATGATCCTGGATGATCCCGACCCAATTCATGCCTATACATTACTTTCGCATGTCAACCGCTTCTTTGGTCCCTACCTGGATCAGAATCGGTTTGATGACTATATCGCTCATCCACAGAATGGATATCGTGCACTGCAGGTTACAGTCTGGTTGCCGGAGTTTGGTGCCATCGAAGTTGCGATTGCCACAGAAGAGATGGAAGGCGAAAACACCTGGGGTGTCATTTATGCCTTGAAACAGGGTAAAGATATCAGTGAGTACCGGCCGGTGGAGATTTTTACACCCACGGGTGGTGCTCGTTTCTTACCGGAAGGCTCTTCGGTGCTGGATGCAGTCGCATCGATTCAGCAGGAGTTCTTACTGGATAAAATCAGCGGGGTTAAGGTCAATGGTAACCTGGCGATGTTGTCGGATAAAGTCAAGCCGGGTGATCTGGTGGAGGTTGTTACCAGTACCACCCGTTTACCGCCGGACAGCAGCTGGCTGAAATTTGTAAACCCTGCCACAGCCAGGATTCTGAGATCGGTGTTGGCAGTTGAAGATTTACGCCGGGCAGCAGATAACGGCAAGCAGCAGTTACGGAAAATACTGAATGAACGTGGCATTTTAGCGCTGGAAGATGTGCAGGCAATTTACCCGGAACGAATCAATTTATTACTGGAAGCAACCAGTGCCGCTAATTTGCAGGATATGTATGCAGCCATTGGCAGTGGTGCCATCCGAAATGTCGATATGGAAAAAGACTTGGATGAGGCAGGTATTTCCCGGGTTGATTTGAACTGGACAACCATTAATTTTCAATCCGGTTCTCATGCCAACCGGCCAGGCGTGCTGGCTAAATTGGCTGGATTAATATCCGATTCCGGTGGGAATATCGTACGTTCGGTCAATAACACCATGCCAGATGGTGGTTTCTATCTACGTCTGGTGGTTGAGAATATCAATATTCTGCATGAGGATAAAGAAATATTTATCAAAAACGCATCAGAAATCTCTGGCATCCATATCACAGAGATAGAAATTGTGCCTTAATTTTTCATCATCCTGGCAGCCGATTTGCTTGACATTCTTAGGCTCAACGGTTAGAATCTTGGTCACAAAGCCGAGTTAGCTCAGTTGGTAGAGCACACGACTGAAAATTGTGGTGTCCGCAGTTCGATTCTGCGACTCGGCACACAGGCGCCAGAGATGGCGCCTGATTTTTTCTCCATTTTCGGTTAGAATCGTTTCTATGAGTAAACGAAAAATACAAATGATTGGGGTGGCGCTGGTGCTGGTTGCCGTGCTGGGCTTGCTCGGTATCCCCAGAAGCATTCCGGTCACGATTAATGGCGAAACACAATATCTGAACACCAATGCGTTGACCGTTTCAGCTGCATTGGAAAAAGACGGATTTGTGCTGGAAGAATCCGATCAGATCTCACCCGATGAGGACAGTCTCCTGCTGGGTGTGCAAGAAATTGAAGTTGAACTGGCCCGGCCGGTGCACATCCGAGTTTTACCAGCTTCTAAGGTAGTTGATCTATTTACAGCGGAACGGGTTCCTGCCAGGTTATTGGAAGAAGCTGGCATTGAACTGGGGCAGAAGGATCAATTGTTAGTGGCTGGTGAACAGGTGGATCCGACTCAGGCACTGCCGTATCAGGGGGATTATTCACTGGTTGTACGCAAAGCAGTCAGTCTCCAAATTAAAGATGAGGGTCAGGCAACCAGCATTCTAACCAGTGCTGAAACAGTGGCGCAGGCTTTCGAAGAAAATGGGATTTTTCTCAAGCCAGGTGACCGCGTCCAACCTGAACCGGAAACGGTTCTGGTGGGTGATCTGGAGCTATCAATTCAACGGGCCAGGCCGGTTGTGATTGAACTGAAAGACGAAGTAATTAAGCTGAATACAGCCGCTAAGACAGTAACAGAAGCATTGGTAGAAGCCGGTCTGGCTTTGCAGGCGGCGGATTACAGCATCCCGGATTCCCAGGCACTTATTCCAGCGAATGGAAAAATTCGCGTCGTCCGGGTTCGTGAAGAATTTACGCTCACCCAAACCAATATCCCTTTCAGCGTGGATTACATCCAATCAGGTGAGGTTGAACTCGATCAGCGGGAGGTGGTTCAGGCTGGTGAATTTGGTGTGGAAGTGACCAGAACCCGCGTGATTTATGAAGATGACCAGGAAGTCAGCCGGGTGGAAGAGGTTACCTGGGTGGCTAAAGAGCCAAAAGAGCAGTTAACCGGTTTGGGCACGAAAGTGGTGGTGCGCACAATGGACACCCCCAATGGCCCGATCGAATATTGGCGGGCTGTTAATGTTTATGCCACTTCGTATTCTCCCTGCCGTCTGGGGATTGAGAATTATTGTTCCTCGGGAACCGCCAGTGGATTGACAGCCCAGCATGGTGTGATTGCTGTAACGCGTGCATGGTACAACCTGATGGTCGGTCAGCGCCTGTATGTGCCAGGTTATGGGATTGGGGTTGTTGGTGACATTGGCGGCGGCATCCCTGGAAAGTATTGGATTGATCTGGCCTATTCAGATAATGATTGGGTCGCCTGGTATCATAATGTTACCGCCTATTTCTTAACCCCGGTTCCGGACAACATCCCATGGATCCTGCCTTAATCCCCACCCCCCTGAATGTGCGCAATCTGTTGCGGGAGCATGGTCTTATCCCGAAAAAAAGCCTTGGGCAGAATTTTCTGGTGGAGAATGGTGCCCTGGAAAAAGTGGTTAATGCGGCTGAAATTGAACCCGTAGATGTAGTTCTCGAGATTGGAGCTGGATTAGGCTCTCTGACCCGCTTTTTATCCGTTACGGCACGTAAAGTGGTGGCAGTGGAATTGGACTCCCATTTACTTCCGATTCTGGAGACGGTTTTGGGGTCGCGAGGAAATGTTGAGCTGGTCTATGGAGATATCCTTAAGCTTGATCCCGCCCGGTTGATCTCTGTCGATCAATATCTGGTGGTGGCAAACATCCCCTATTACATTACCTCAGCCATCTTTCGGCATTTACTGGCAGCCAAACGCAAACCGCGTCGTATTGTGATGACCATTCAGAGGGAAGTCGCCCAACGAATCTGTGCTGAACCAGGCGATATGAGCTTGCTGGCATTGAGTGTGCAGGTCTTTGGGACGGCCAAGATTGTGGCAAAAATCTCGGCCGGTTCGTTTTATCCCGCTCCGAAGGTAGATTCTGCAGTCATTCGGGTGGATTTATACCCTGAGCCACTAGTGGAAGCAGCGATGTTGGACAGATTTTTCCAGCTTACCCGGGCGGGATTTGGTCAAAAACGGAAGATGCTGCGCAAATCACTGGCTGCCGGATTGAGCTTGCCGGTGCCTGTGGTCGAGGATATGTTGTTACAGAATGAAATTGACCCCACCCGCCGGGCAGAAACCCTGAGCCTGGATGAATGGGGAAAGTTGACGGAATATTATGATGAGCTCATAGCTCGTAGCTCGTAGTTGGTAGCCGAAAGCCACACACAGAGTCTCGAGTATTGAGTATTGTTTAGAAGTGATTCACACACATCATTCAAAACCTAAATCCAAAAACCTAAATCCTCAACCCTCAAAACTAACCCCCAGCCCCTAACCCCGCTTCAGGTCGGTGTAAAATCCCAATAAGAGCCAGGTGCGATAGGCAGCTTCGAGCTGGATACGCAGCGACATTTTGGACTGTCCCCACCGTCGATCTGCAAAATAGATGGGGGTTTCTGCACATTGAAACCCGAGCAAGGTTGCCAGATATGACATTTCCACCTGGAAGATATAGCCATTGGATTTTACCCGTTCCAATGGCATGGCGGAAAGAGTCTCCTTGCGCCATAAACGAAATCCCCCGGTCACATCCTTAATTTTCAATCCCAGAATGGTGCGGGCATAAAAATTACCAAATCCGGAGAGCCATTTGCGCCAGAACGGCCAATTATCATCCAGCTTGCCCCCCGGAACGTAGCGTGATCCAATCACAAAATCAGAAGTAGATAAATTGTCCATTAAAACGGGAATTTTATCGATCGGATGAGAGAAGTCAGCGTCCATTTGACCGATGAAATCAGCACCTTCGGCCATCGCCTGACGGAAGCCCTGTATATAAGCGCTACCCAATCCCAATTTTCCTTTGCGATGCAGTACCTGAATGCGCCCAGGATGTTCTTTTTTCATCTGTTCTGCCAGGTCACCACTGCCATCCGGGCTGTTATCATCCACGATTAATAAATTAATCGCTACCGGTAATTCCATGACTGCTTTAACCAGTTTTGGAATATTTTCTGCTTCATTGTATGTGGGTATAACGAATGTTGTTTTCAATTTTCACCTAATGGATCAGACGTTCGAGATCGATGATGATTTTCTGGAGACTCTCTGTGTGGGGATTAATATGCTTTTTATAAACACGAATACCTAACTGATGATCAATGCGGTTGCTTTGATTTTCTCTCACTGGATATGCTTGTTCCAGTTTGGGAAACAAGGACTGGTAAATGGTTTTCTCGTTCTGATCGATTTGATCTGCCTGGGTAAGAAGAATAAAATTGGCATTGCCCCATTGTGCCAGAAATGGTTGTTGGTCAGCGCTGACAAAAAAAGTTTCCCTGAGCAGCAAAGCAATGTTGCGCTGTAATTCATTGGCAGCTACAAAGCCGAACTGATCACGATATTGGTCTAATTTTTGCAGATTGATGAGAATAATACCAAATTTTCCAATTTGTAAATGCTCTTCGATGGTTTCAATCAGTAATTGTTTCTCCGGCAAAGCGCTGATGGCATTGGTGAGCGAGCTGCGCCGGTATCTCATTAACACATTGCGAACCCGCAAACGCAGTTCCTGGATATCGAACGGTTTGGTAATATAATCCTCGACCTGCATGGACAAACCCCGTAGACGATCTTCGCGTTGACGTTTTTCGGTCAGGAAGATAATGGGGACGGATTGTGTGCGGCGATTGTTCTTCAGTCGCTTCACAATTTCATAACCATCCAGATCGGGTAAGCGAATATCGAGCAATACGATATCCGGAATTTTCTCCAGGCAGGCATCTAATCCATCCTGACCCCAATTACTGGTGGTTACTTGATAGCCCTGCACCTCAAAATAGGAATTGAGCATTTCGCCGATTTCCTGATCATCATCAATGATGAGAATGGATGCATTTGACTGGGTTACAACCACGGATCAGCCTACTGGTTCTTTCATGATTACAAATTCACAAACATCATTGCCGACGGCGATACATTTTGTTTCAACCACGCGGAATTCGTATCCGCCTGATACCCATTTTAATCCTTCTTGCAATAAACCGGTAGCGACATGACAGCCGGGTTTATCGATATGGCGGCCATAACAGACCGGGCATTGGTGGATGGTATAGATGAAGTGATCTTCTCTTTCTTCCACCGTCGAATGTTGATCACTGGTTTGGGTGAAGATTCTTGCCATGGCAGGCAAGCCAATTTTTATCTTGATGTGCAGGGGCAACACCTTAAAGGCAAGATCACCGGCGCCTGCCAATGCTCCGAAGTTTCTTAAACCCTCTGCAAATGTTGCTCTGCCTGCTCTAAGTGCCAATCCGCGCCCTCCGCGAGGGCCATACATTTCTTCCAGGGCACCCCAAATGGATGAAAAATATGCAAAGTCGTATTCCCGGTTGAGGTTCGGCGGTGGGTAATGATCGATCAAATGTTGAAGATTAGCCAGATTGAGAATGGCATTCACGCCATTCTTCCCCATCACATCTTCCAGCGCTTTGAGAGCAATATTGGCAATTTTGTTTGGATAATAAAGACCGCTGACTGGAATGGGTTCCATATCAAACCAGAGCTAAATCAGCTTGGTCAGATTTTCAGCCGCACGCCGCATATCCAGGAAAATAAGGCCAAGTTTTGCTTGTTCACGGGCCAGCGCGGTGAGAACAGCTTCTTCGCCCACGGACATTAAGACAACATAACCCTGTTTCCCTTTGATATAGACTTGCTCGAGGTTGCCACGTCCTAATTCTGTCGCTATTCTTTCACCCAGTGAAAGCATGGCGGCTGACATAGCTGAAACCCGGTCTTCCTCTACCCCCTGTGGTAATGCGGAGGCAATGGTTAAACCATCCACACTGACAATTGCTGAAGCTTCGATATCCGGTGAGGATGCCTGCAGCTCTCTTAGCCTTTCTACCATGAGTTGAGTTCTTGATTTTGTCAAAATGACGCTCCTTGAGGGATTATTTAATCGATATGTGTAGATGTTAATTACTGTAGCATAGTCAAAAAACACTGTCAAGCAAACTTTCAGAACTTGAAAGGTACAACCAGTTTGACCTTACAAACTACCCTGACAAACTGCAAGAACAAAGTCTAAATTAAAGTACAATGTAGGAGATGATAACCAATGTTAACACAGATCGGTGCATATATCCATTTTCTGGCATTGTTGGGCAGGAAGATATGGTGCTGGCGTTAATATTGAACGCGATCAACCCCCGAATTGGTGGTGTCCTGATTCAAGGGGAAAGAGGAACTGCCAAGTCGACTGCCGTGCGTGCATTGGCAGCCTTGCTGCCGAAAATTCAGGTGATTCGGGATTGCCGGTTTGGATGCAATCCAGAGAAGCCCAGCACCTGGTGCAGTGAATGTCACCAGCGCTTTTTGGCAACAGAGAAACCGGATATGGTGGAACGATCCACTCCTTTTGTCAACCTGCCCATCTCAGCCACCGAAGACAGGGTGGTGGGCACACTGGATATTGAGAAAGCCATCCGCTCCGGTACGCGGGCTTTTGATGCTGGCGTTCTGGCAGAAGCCAATCGAGGGTTGTTGTATATTGATGAAGTGAACCTCCTGGATGATCATGTGGTGGATGTGCTGCTGGATGTGGCTGCGATGGGCGTCAATATCATTGAACGGGAGGGGATTTCCTTCTCTCACCCGGCCCGGTTTATGCTGGTGGGGACGATGAACCCGGAAGAGGGCACACTGAGGCCGCAATTAATCGACCGCTTTGGGTTGTCTGTTAATGTCAAAAGTATCACGGACATCCGCCGCAGAATCCTGATTTTACAACGCGTGCTGGATTTTGAGAACAACCCACAGCGTTTTATGAAAACCTGGGAAAATTGCGAAAAGACACTCTCTATCCGGATCGTTCAGGCACGCGATCTGTTACCACGAATGAAAATTACGCATGAGAACCTTGAAATGATTGCGGAGGTGACCAGCCAATTTAAAATTGAAGGTCATCGGGCTGATCTGGTGATCCAAAAAACTGCCAGTGCACATGCTGTTTTCAACAAACGTACCCACCTGAAAGCACAGGATATTCAGGTGGCAGCGCAGTTAGCATTACCGCACCGCTTGAAACGCAAACCCTTTGACCAACCTCTGGAAATACCCGCGCTGGAGGAAACCGTTCAGACGATTGTTTATCCGGAAAGAGCGGCAAGATTACAGGATATTCTGAATGATAAGCGTGATCCAGCAACCATCCAGGATCTTGCCAATGAATGCGGCTTTTATATCGTAGGGTAAGACCAGGTTTAATAGAGGAAAATCTTTCTGATGACGAGAGCCCCTTTTCAAATTTTGGTCTACCCATATAGAAAAAATAAAAATGACTATGAATATGCTTTACTGAAAAGGGCAGATGCAGGCTTTTGGCAGGGCATCACTGGAGGGGGTGAGGATAGTGAGTCTCCGCTGCAAGCTGCCAAAAGGGAGACCCTTGAAGAAACAGGGATTGAGCCCAGCGCTTATTTTCTACATTTGGACACGATTGAATCAGTTCCGGTAACAGCCTTCAAAGATAGCCCGCTTTGGGGGGAGAACGTTTATGTGATCCCGCAATTTTGTTTCGGGGTTGAAGGATCGGATTGGGAGATTGAACTTTCGCAGGAACACAGTTCTTTCGGCTGGTTTTTGTATGAACAGGCACAGCAGTTGCTCAAATATGATGGCGATAAAACAGCTTTATGGGAATTGAACCAGCGCTTGAAGGGGAGGGGACCAATAGGGGGTGAATAAATTTAGATTAATTCATTCACTGCTACTGATTAAATTATTATAAATTCATTCAGTAGTACTGATTAAATTATTGAAAATATAATCAATTTGTGTAATACTAGAGTTACTTAGTCATTCAAATTAGGAGTCTGGGATGTTTAAAACTCGTTTTTATTCGCAACTCGAAAATTATTTTTCGCCCGGCAAGGTTTTGATCATCTATGGGCCAAGGCGAACAGGAAAAACTACTTTAGTAAAATATTTTTTAGCAAAAACTTCTTTAAAATATTTATTTATTTCGGGTGATGATATCCAGATGCAACATTTGTTATCATCCAAAGATGTTCAAAAAATTCTTGAGTTGGTGGAAAATTACCAGTTACTGGTAATAGATGAAGCACAACAAATCCCTGAAGTAGGTTCAGGTTTGAAAATTCTAGTGGATCATAAGCCGGATTTACAGATAATCGCAACAGGTTCATCTTCATTTGAACTATCTGGTCAGATTGGTGAACCCCTCACAGGCAGAAAACGAACATTGACCTTATTTCCATTCGCTCAATGTGAATTATCTTCACAATTTAATAACTACGAATTAAAGCAGAAACTGGAAAATTATCTTGTTTTTGGTACTTATCCAGAGGTGGTTATTGCTGAAACAACCAAACAAAAAACTCAAATTTTGCAGGAATTGGTTAATTCTTACTTGTTGAAAGATATTCTTGCTTTTGATCGAATTAGAAACTCCAGAAGTTTATTGAATCTATTGCAACTTTTAGCTTTTCAAATCACAAGTGAAGTTTCATACAATGAACTGGCAAATAAATTGAGTATTAGTATAAATACAGTTCAACGTTATCTTGATTTACTGGAAAAAACGTTCGTTATATTCAGACTGGGAGGCTTTAGTAGAAACCTAAGAAATGAGGTTACCAAAACCGCTAAGTATTATTTCTTCGATAATGGTATTCGTAATGCGATTATTCAACAACATAAACCACTTGCACTTCGAAATGACCAGGGCCAATTATGGGAAAATTTTATGATGGTTGAGCGTCTGAAATATCGAAGTTATCAAGAAATTTATGCAAATATGTATTTCTGGCGAACATATCAATCAGGAGAAATTGATTTAATTGAAGATCGTGAAGGAATTTTACATGGTTATGAAATAAAATGGTCAGAAAATAAGGATAAAATTACCCCTCCAGCCTTATGGTTTGATACATATAAAAATTCCACATTTACTTTCATCACACCCAAAAATTATCTCGAATTTGTAACAACTCAATAATATGGTTTTGGCAGTGTGATTTTTGAAATGATACTCGAATTTGTAAAACAATTCTCTTCTATAATGGAATTTAAGCAAAATATGGATTTGTGTTGGATCTCTACTACTTTTTGCACATTTTGTTAATTGAGATAAATGCGTGAGGGAAACGAATTGAAAATCCTTTTTCCAACATTGGGCAGTTATGGGGACGTTTACCCATTACTCACACTGGGGCGAAATTTGCAGCAACGCGGACACGAGCCGATCATTGTTGCCAACCCGATCTATCAATCAATCGTGTTGAAAGCAGGTCTGGATTTTATTCCATTAGGACAAGCACAAGATTACTATGACGAGATTAATGACCCCAATATCTGGCATCCTACGCGCGGGTTTCAGTTGGTGGTTGAATATGGTATTTTGCGGATGCTACGACCATTATATGAAATCATACGTCAATTTGATCCTGTGGATACGATAATCGTCTCTTCCGCTTTTTTATTTGCTTCCCATATTGCCCACGAATCCCATGGATATCGGTTCTGTACTTTCCATTTACAACCGAGTCTGATCCGCTCAGCTGTAGCTCCACCCGTGTTAAGTAACCCTGCACTTCCAGCGTGGACACCTGCCTGGTTGGTAAAAGCATATTACCAAAGCATGGATCGATTCTTTATTGATCCGTTGTTGGCACCTGTGAATGTGTTTCGGAAAGAACTCGGATTACCTGCCATCACCAGATTTTTTGCGCATTGGATTCATTCGCCACAATTGAATTTAGGGCTTTTTCCCGATTGGTTCGCTCCTCCTCAGACAGACTGGCCAACAAATACAAGGCTGACAGGGTTTATTCCACATAAGATCGAAGAGTCCCACCTAAGTGAAGCCAGCAAACAATTCATTCAGGCAGGGGAACCTCCCCTGGTGTTTACCGCCGGGACAGCTATGTTGCATGCCAATCAATTTTTTGAAAATGCTATACTAGCCAGCCAGATACTCAATCGCCGGGCTATTTTATTGTCCAGGTTGAGAGGTCAGATACCACTGCATCTGCCAGAAAATATTCACTACGCTGAATTTGAACCTTTGAATCAACTATTATCGCTCTCTTCGGCATTTATTTACCACGGAGGCATTGGTTCTCTGGCTCAGGCAATGGCTGCCGGCGTCCCTCAATTGATTATGCCGATGAGTCTGGATCAACCGGATAATGCTGCCCGTATCAAGAAATTAGGTGTTGGAGATTCAATAATCCCTGGAAAATTCAAACCCAAGAATGTGGCCGAGAAATTAGCAGCTTTGCTGAACAATCCCAGGCTGCAGGAAAATTGCCGTCAGTTTGCACGGTGCGTTGATTTTGAAAAGGCTACCCGTGATACCTGTAATCTGATCGAACGATTTGGTCAAAGTATCTGACAAGAAATTTATTGTTAATGTAAAATTTCAAACCAGCATGAATTTGAAGGGGGAGAGTATCCTCTATGAGATATATTCATTTAATTTAGACTGAGATTGTCTTAGACTTTTCAGATCAGTTATACAGAAACGAAATAATACAATCTAAAATCGTATAATGATTGTCTACTTTATCAATAATCAGGAGAAATGAATGACGACAACAAAGAAGATACACCTGAGGATTATTCCCGGTATGATGATTTTGATTTTCATCCTCTCAGCCGGTGGTTTTGGATCCTTTCTTAATAAAGATGGAGAAACTGATCCAACCCCAACTATAAATTTATTAAATGGTTCAGATGTGGATATTGAGATTTTAAGTACGCCTATAGATCAAGAAATCAATGAACAGAATCAAGAGCCTGAAACAATTACTGTCTTTCGGTTGGATGGAACAGAAGAAGTTGTTCCAAGAGTTTATTCCAGTTTTTCGGACTTATTGGAATCTAAAGTTGAGAAAGGTGAATGGACCCAATCTGAGGGGTTGGTTGAATTATTACGATATTTTTCATTTGAAATTGATATTGAAGATTTAGATGAGTTGGAATATGTACATGAGAAAAGTGGCTCAGGATTGGTAAGATTAGCACGAGAGTATATTGCAGAGAATCCTCAAGATATAGAGACTGTTAATGAACTTAATCGCCTTTTAGCGCAATTTCTTCCATCCGAAGAAGTGCTTGATTTAATCAGTATTGCTGCGCCCAAGGTACAATTTCCAAGTAAAGCAAAAAATGCGATGATCAAAAAACAAACAAACGCGGCTGCATGTGCGAATTTAGAAAGATTAGGTTTCGATCCCTCACATTTTGAAGGAGAACCTTGTTATATATTTGTACTTGAGCAGCATAATGGAATGAATTATAGAGTTTACTATCCGAGTGAATGGCAAGGAAATCAAGTAAAAACGGATGCAGTGAAGGTGGCATTATCTGCATTAATTGCCTCGGCGAAAACCTTTTCTCAGTATGGGGGATTTTATAATATCAATATGACGATCAGTCTTAATGAGTACTCAGTAGAGAATAATGAAAAGGCATTAGCAATTCAACATCCAATCTCTGGAAGATCGACTTGTCCGATAACTTTATTTAAGCTTTCAGGTTCGGTGGGGATGGATAATCTCAAGCAAACGATTGCACATGAAGCATTTCATTGTTTTCAGGATTGGAATGCCCCTTACGGAGAATATGACCCGAATGAATGGTGGATAGAAGGTTCTGCAGAGTATTTCAGTAATGTAGTATATCCAACTATTAATTACGAGCATGAAAATTTGAGTGAGTTTGATAGTGATTCCATCAAAAAACCTATTCATCAAATGAATTATCAAAACTTTCTTTTTTTTCAACATTTAGGAAATGTTTATGGTGAAAAAGAAGTCATTAATTTACTAAAATCATTGGCGACCACAGATGGGGCGATAACCACATTAGCAGCTTATGATAATATGGCGAATACATTTCAGGATTTCGTAGTTGCCTATATGAGCACTGGAATTCAAGATTCAGGCGGCGGAATGATTTTAGTGGAAAATCCTGCGGTCATCAAAACGGAGATAATTGATACGAAAAAAGAAGAAAAATTTTCAATTCAGCCTTTTGTTTCCGGTCGCTTTCGTATGAATTTCAAACAAGAAAATAGATTTTTGCAATCACCAAAAGAAGATGGAAATGGAAAATACTCTACTGCAGAATTTGATCTTCGCAAAGATTTAACCAGCTGGAGTTCTCTACCTCCTGAAATTCGAACTAAATGTAATGAGGATATCTTATATGCCCTGGTGGTGACAACTACAGAAACAAGCGGACAATTTAACTTTATTGCCAATATTGAAAAAGTAGAAAAAGCGGAATGCGACCCCTGTCTGCTGGGGGTATGGCAGATCGATAATGATAGTTTTGAAAACTATATTTTAGGGGCAATGGCTTCGCAAGGCGGTGTGGAAGGATTTCCCCCAGGATCAGAACTATTTATGGAAGTTGAAGGCGCGTACCTTATGGAATTCAAAGAGGACAGTGACCTGTTATCCCGTAGAGATAATTTAAGTGTAACAACCGGGGCAACGGGATATCCGGGGTTTACGTCAGTGATTGATTCTCAGGGAACCGGAAGTTATTCAACACGGGATGGAAAGCAATTGGATTTCTTCGATATGAATGATTATGTCAACCAGGTTCAGGCGTTCATGAACGGAGTGCCTTTTTCAGTAAATCTGATGCCAGGCGGTGGAACTTATAATGTGTTTGGACAAACAGACACTTTGCCAGCAGAAGGTTATGAAAATTCCAATGAACAGGCTTCCTTATCCGTTAACTATGTCTGTAATGATGAAACGCTGACAATTACCCATCCTGAATATGGAGATTTGTTGTTAAAGCGGGTTGAAAAGATCATGCCGACACCAGTGCCCACGCTGAGCCCTTGACGTTTCATTTTCGAAGTGTTAAAATAACGGTTACAAGCAACAGATCGTAATGCGGGCATGGTTCAGCTGGTAGAATGTCTCCTTGCCAAGGAGAAGGTCACGGGTTCGAATCCCGTTGCCCGCTCTGAACACTACATCGCGGCGACGTGGCCAAGTTGGCAAGGCAAGGGTCTGCAAAACCCTCATCACGAGTTCGAGTCTCGTCGTCGCCTCTTCTAGATAAAGAATGGATCGGTCAGAAACGCCAGAAATGGCGTTTTTTTCATTCCCAGGACAGTGAGGCTGGTTGTTGGCTAAGATCTGCGATGATGGTGTCCAGCATGGTGATGATTTCAGGGAATTGCTCAGGTGTGATATTTGCCAGAAAGATCTGGTAAGCAGCATCTTCCAGGACAAAACGGGCCACCCGCCATTCCGCCGTACGCGGAGCAGGTCTGGCGTTATCCAATAGAGCGACGACCTGATTCCATTGTTGACTTCGTTTTGTTTCGAGTTGCGCAATAACGGATTGGCTGACAGGAATGCCAGGGTTGACTGTTGCCAGGCGAATTTGTTGTTCTGGCAGGGAAAGCCAGCGAATGAATAACCAGGATGCCAGTTCGTGTGCTGGATCCGATTTTAAAATTCCCATCGATTCACCATGGGTGATTAATTCCGGTTTTGCCTGTTTATGCGGATAAGGTGTAACCTGCCACTGGTCTTCACTTCCCAATAGTGCAAAAGTTTTCTGGAGTGGCTCAAGATCATAAACATCTGCGCTGATATAGAGTGCCTGTCGGTTGGCAAAATATTCATAATGGGTCGGGTTTCTGGCATTCCAGGCACAATCTTCATCAAATAGCTTGCGTAAAAAAGTGAAGGCATCTAGCGTGGCAGCTTGCTCAAATGCATAAGGTGTTTCAGTTACCGGAAATTCTTCGAGTTGATAAGCGTTCAGCCAACTGAGAATGGTATATTCATCCTGCTGAACGATCCAGCCACCCAACCCATTGTTCTGCCAGTTATTATCGTTTTGGAGTTCATCGCGCGCCAGACAGGTATGCTGGCGGAAAAGTTGTGGCGTCATGGCTGGGATATCGAAGCCCAACTCTTTCGTCCAGCTCGTATTTTGCACGAGAAAATTAGCATTGCGTGAGATTGGAATCCCCAGCCTGTGTGTATCGAGGATGTCCTGATCCCAAAAGAGTGGAAGGAAATCTTCGATCAGTTCAGTGGAAAAACCATATTGGGGGTCGTTCAGATAGCCATCCAGGGGAATCAGATTATCCATTTTGTGCCAGTAGGCCAATTCTTCAATTGGCGCAATCACTACATTTGGACCCTGTCCATCCCGAATCGCTGCTTCACTTCGTTGAAAAACCTGTTGGGCACTGCCGGGAGCGCTGACTTTCACAAAAATACTATATTCATTGGTCTGATTGAATTGATCCACCAGTTTATCGATCGTGCGTGCTATCTCTCCTGTCCAGGGATGAGTAAAGAGCAATTCTGTCTCTTCTAATTCCGTCAGTGGAACCAGCCAGGTTGGGGGAGGCGTATGGGTGGGGGTCGAAGTAGGTATTTTGGTTGGCGTACGGGTGGCTGTTTTTTGAGTGGTATTGGTTGCTGATGGCAAAGCTGAATCTGGATTTTTTGGTTGACAGGCAGAAAGCATTAATACGAGGATTACGAACAGCGTCGTCATATGAAAAAATTTTTTATATGTGTGAGCAATCATCATTGTCAGACCAATCCATGCAAAATTTTATTGAGCGTCATCGAATTATAGTAGATTTTACCCGCATAACCTAATCTGTTAATAGGATTTATTAGATAGAAAGAACCTTCTTAGCATTAAAATTATTACTAAGAAAGTTCTTCGGTACTTTCTCTTACTGGCTAATTAAGAATTCTAAAGTTTGGCTTCCAGGAACCGATAGACCGGGGTTCCCATATTAAACTCATGATTTCCAGTACTACGTGTATATGTCGTTGAAACTCCAAATTTTCCATAACAACCTTCACTTGAGGAATAAAACATGTCTCTCATGAAATATGTCGAGTTTAGATTCACTGTACCGCCAAGATTGTAATAGAATGACCATTGGCCGTTCGTGCATTTTTGGTCAAATGTCCAATATGAGATACCGATACGTCCCATCGATGAGACAGCAGTTGATTCCACTTGACCATAATACCCACCTGGTAAGATTAAAACAGACTTGTACGCAGTATAAGAAACACCTCCTGTTGAACCACTTAAAGATGTTGTATATGCGTCAACATTTTTTAAATGCGTCAGTGTAAGAAGCAACATTACTAATACAACGATAATGAGATTCAATTTTTTTTGGTTCATCTCACCCCCCCCATAACATCTAATCTTGAAACTAAATCCATTGGGAGTTCATCTACATGTGACACGGCATAAACACTCACACCAGCCAGCATTTGGGTACCGTCCTCCCGGGTGATCAGTTCCTCCATGCGATGTGGCAACCCGGTTTCCCAATCGTAAAAATAGGTCTGGGCATATTCCATTACCCTGGCATCTTCCCAACCGTTGAAACCGATCGGACGTGGGAATTGGGTGATGGTAGTGATCGTCATAAGGCGTGCCCCCTCCTCGTCGATGTACTCAATTTTCGTTTCCCCGGCGAACCCCATGGCAATGATATCGTCCAATGCCCTGGTCTCCAGCACGGATGGAAGATCGAGCGTATCCAATGCAGTGGTCTCCGTCGTTGGCCAGCGTGGGTCTTTGCTGTACAACGTGGTGGTATATTCCTCACCGGACAGGGATGTGCCGCGGATGTACTGAACGGTGATGGTCAGGTCTTCAGCGACCAGTAACCATTGTTCCAGGATGTAATCCCTGGGGATAACCTGTCCGTTTTCGGGGACTGTTGTCGTTTCTTCGCTTTCAATGAAGGATATGTATTCTTTGGTGACCTGCACCCACCCGGGTTGTAACAGGCTGGCGTTGATTTTTTCCTTCAAGATTTCGTTGACCCTAACCAGATCGGTGGGTTCTTCTACTCTTACCGATGGCAGGTCCGGGTCAGATGTCGGCGCAACGGTATCCGCAATGGATGGCTGCTCTTCGTGAACTGCCTGTAGCAGTTCCTGGGTGGGCTGTTGTGGGACAGCAAGTTCCTGCTCTTCAATCGCTTCAGCACGTTGGAATGGCTGGTTGATGGACACCACCAAAACAACCACTGTGGCTACGATGATGATCAATGGGATAGAGATTTTCCTACTTAACATTTTTACCCCTTTCATATTATCGGAAAACCAGTAGAAATTGTACCAATGTCATTTTATCAAAAAATTAAAAAAAAGTAAACTAGGCAAAAAAAAGGTGGAGAATTACTCTCCACCTCCAGTTCATTATAAACTTTTGATCTATGAATGAGATTTTTTTGAATCGCAACCCTCAATTCTCAAAACTCAACACTCCTAATCAATTATCGCGTAAGACTGCGCCTAATTCGCGTTCCAGGCGGCGGACGATCTTGTTGCGTAAAGCCGTGGATTCACCCGACTCAATGGTGTGATCCTGTGCCTGGTAGGTCATGCTATAAGCCAGGCTTTTCTTGCCTGCGCCGATGCGATCCCCACGATAAACATCGAAGAGTCGTACATCCGCCAGTAACTTGCCACCAGTTTGACGAATGAGGGCTTCCACCTGATCGGCTGGGATGTCTTCATCGACGATGATAGCAATGTCTTCCAGTACGGGCGGGAAGACGGAAACCGGCTGCGATTCGAAGCGCAAGGGGATCAAAGGCAACAACGCTTCCAGGTCGATCTCGGCTACATATACCGCCGGTGCCAGAAAATCATAATTTTGTTTCACCCGCGGATGCAATTCACCCAGCACACCAATGAGGGTTTGACCGACCAGAATTTGTGCTGTTTTCCCTGGGTGCATCGATGGATGTTGGCTCGGTTGGTAGGAAACAGCCTGCAGATGCAATTTTTCCAAAAGACTACCCAGCACACCTTTAAGATCATAGAAATCCAGATTGCCGCTGTCCTTCTGGTTCCAGGTGGGGATAGCTCGTTTACCGCTTATGCCAATGACCAGTTTACGTGGTTCGTTCGGCAAGTGATTGTCTAGTTCCTGGATGAAGACTGGTCCAATTTCGAAAAACGCCAGGCGTTCGCGAATTCTGGCATTTCTTTCCAAAACTTCCAAAACTGACGCCAGCAAGCTCTGTCGCATGACTGAACGTTCGGGGGCGATGGGATTGAGTAAGCGCACATAGTTTTCGGGATCCAAGAATTGTCCTTGCAGATAAGCACGGGTTTCCCGTTCTACAGATGTCAGGCGGTAAGTAATAACTTCCTGCAATCCCAAACCAGCCAGTATATCCTTGATTTTCTCTTCGTTGGCTAATTCCAAATTGTTACGCTGGGGTGGTAATTCGTCCGCCAGATTGGTTTCGGGAATGTTGTTGTAGCTGTAAATGCGGGCGATCTCTTCGATCAAATCTGCTTTCCCGATCACCCCTTCGCCGATATCCAGTCGCAGGGGAGGTGTCTGAGCTTCAACGCTATCCCCAGAGACATTGCAAAGAAATTCCAACCGGGTCAGGATCTCTGCAATTTCTTGAGCAGAGATGGTAACACCCAGTTTTCGTTCGACATCCTGGACACTGATGCTTACCAATGGATCAACTGGCGGTTGGGGATAATTATCCACCAGGCCCGCAGCAATGCTGCCGCCACTCCAGGCAGCCATGCGCTCCAGACCCAGATCCACCGCCCAGGATGCTAAAGCCGGGTGGACACCCCTCCCAAAGCGGTAACCTGCTTCCGAGCTGAGATGCAAGCGCGAGGATGTTCGGCGAACATTGATAAAATTCCAGCTTGCGCCTTCCAGCAATACATTCCGGGTCGTCTCGGTGACTTCGCTCTCCAAACCACCCATAATGCCTGCCAACGAGAGCGGCCCTGCGGTATCACAAACGAGAATTGTATGTTGATCCAACTTTCGTTCCACATTGTCGAGGGTGATCAGGGTTTCACCGTGTGTGGCTGCGCGTGTGATGATAGTAGGGGTTGTTCCGCCTGCCCGCTGGACGAGAACGTCGTAATCAAAAGCGTGTAACGGTTCACCAGTTTCCAGCATGACATAGTTGGTGGCATCCACGATCGAATTGATCGGTCGCATGCCCGCCAGCCGTAAACGACGCTGTACCCAATAGGGACTGGGTTTCGGTTCCAGACTCTGCACCAAACCTAAAACAAAGCGTGGATTGAGATCGGGATCATTTATTTGAATGGCAGCCAGGGCATCGATTTTTGGACCACTGGCATCCGTTGTTCGGGTGGGGACTTTTAATGGTTTTCCAGTTACTGCCGATAATTCACGGGCAACCCCGACCAGACTGGCATCCCGGATCATGTTGGGTAGAATGGCGACTTCAAAGACCGCATCGCCCATGTAATCTGCCAGGGGGATGCCGGTTGGCGCATCGGGGTCAAGAATGATAACGCCTTCGTGTTCTTCTGAAATACCTAACTCTTTCTCAGAACAGACCATGGAGAAGGATTCCACTCCCCGGATTTTGGTGCGTTTCAATTTGGTCAGTTCATAACCAGGCTTGTGCCCATCATACAGGATAGCACCTTCGCGGGCATAGGCTACTTTGAGGGGGGTTGCCAGTGTGCCAGTGCCCTTATAGGGGAATAGATTGGGTGCCCCGGTGAGCACGATCCATTCCCGGGTGCCATCATGCAGGCGGCACAGGGTCAGGCGATCTGCGTCCGGATGCGGCATGACCTCATCAATCTGTGCCACGATAAATTTCTCGGGGTCCCAGGCAAGCCCGGTGAACTTGAATTCCTGGTGATCGCTGCTTCCCGTAAACGGCAATCCGATCACACTGATCTCTTCCACTTCGAGACCTACCATCGTTAATGTACGCGCTAAATCCTCCAGAGAGAGATCGATGTCAATATAATCTTTTAACCATGAAAGAGGGATTTTCATTTTTTTGTTTATCCTCCTAGTTTCTTTTCTTGTTTCATAAACGGACTGCTCATCTTTAGAATTGCTCCAGGAAACGGGCATCATTGCCCCAGAAGTAGCGGATATCTTCAATTTTGTGCAGCAACATGCTGATGCGTTCCGGACCCATACCGGCAGCGAAACCGGAATAGACTTCGGGGTCATAACCACCATTTTTCAGCACGGTTGGGTGCACGATGCCGCAACCCAGGATCTCCAGCCAGCCACTGCCTTTACAGACCGAACAGCCTTTGCCCGCACACACGAAACACTCCACGTCCATCTCGGCACTGGGTTCTGTGAAGGGGAAGTAAGAGGGCCGCAAGCGCGTGCGCACGTCGGCGTTAAAGAGACGCCGCACAAAGCCGTTGAGTGTGCCTTTCATATCTCCAAAGGTAATATTCTTCCCAACCGCCAATACTTCCACCTGATTGAATTGAATCTCAGACCGGGCACTGATTTGCTCATAGCGGTAGCACATGCCTGGCAGAATCACGCGGATGGGGTGGGGGGCCTGCTCGCGCATGACGCGAATTTGCCCTGGCGAGGTGTGGGTGCGTAAAACCACCCCGGGTTGGTCAATGTGGAAGGTATCCCACATATCGCGCGCAGGATGATGAGCCGGGATATTCAGCAATTCAAAATTGTACTCATCGCTTTCAACATCCCGCGAACGATAGACCTGAAAACCCATCTCAGCAAAAATGGTAAAAATGCGGCGTAATACCAGGGTTTGTGGATGCAAGCCACCGGCATTTGGCTGGCGGCCGGGTAGGGTGACGTCCACGCGTTCGCCGGTGATTTTGCGTGTCAGGGCAGTTTCCGAAACGATTTTAGCCCGTTCTTCCAGAGATGCTTCCAAAGCCTGTTTGACCTGATTGGCAACCTGCCCCACCTGGGGACGAAATTCTTTTGGCTGTTGGCCAATACTGCTGAAAGCTGACATGACAACGGATGTTTTTCCCAGGTATTCCCGCCGCCAGGCTTGCAAGGGTTCTTCATCCTGGATTTCTGCCAGGAGTGACAATGCTTTTTGTTTTGTCTGCTCCAGTTCTATGAGGATGATTGGTTGTTCTGACATAATACCTCCTGTAAAAATAAAACCCGTCCCTGAAAAGGGACGGGCGAAATTGACCCGTGGTACCACCCACATTCACCATTGCTGGTGCACTTATCCCTGACGGCAACGATTTTGAGCGTACGATCAGGTAGCCTGTTAACGGTGGCTCTCCGGCTCCGACTAATGGTTCAAACGAACGTTCACCTGAGCAGCTCGGGAGGGAACTTCCTGCGGTTTCCATTGGGCGAGGGTTTCAGTCACAGCCCAGGCTTTCCTGTCAACTTTCACCGTACTACTTTCCTCCGTCATGGCTGATTACGGATTTTTATTCTTTATAATTATGCCTGAAAGAATGAGCTTGTCAAGACCAAACTTAATTTTTGTAACAAAACATGAAAAATAAACCGATCACACTTCCGAAGTAATTTGATCCGTTGAAAGAAGATGACCAGATTGAAGAGTCTACTTACTTTTCAAGAACTGATGAATTTGGGTGCGATATTTTTCGAAGGCGGACTGACCGGTTGAAGTTAGCGAACATAAGGTTAATGGGAGCTTTCCTCGATACGTTTTTTCAATTTCGACGTATCCGGCTGCTTCTAATTTCGATAAATGGGTTGAAAGATTTCCCCTGGTTAATCCGGTCTCTCTGAGTAAGAAGAGAAAATCAGCTTTCTCCGCCGTGGATAAGATCGTTACAATCAGGAGCCGGGCAGGCTCATGGATCAGACGGTCAACCTCCAGAATTTGAGCCGGCTCTTTCATGGCTGCTCCGGCATGGGTTGGGTATTACGAAGATAAAGGAATAAGGTGATTAATCCGGAAATGATCCAAATGATGCCCATGCCACTGAATAGCAGCATAAACGGAAGAGCACCGGTTGGGTTGATCCATGAAATGATGCTGCCTAACATGAGGATCAGAAAGCCGGTCAAATAAAAACGGGGGACAGCAACCTGATAGCCAATATAGATTGAGAAAAGAGTTAACAAGAAACTTGAGAATAGGGGAATGAAACGCTGCGGTAAACCGTTTAAAACCATCACAGCCGTTGCGCTGATGATGGCTGAAAGTAAACCGGCGAACACTGCTCGTTTCACGCGTATAGTACGGTTTGGTTTTTTAAACGTCAGATAGCCTGAGCGTGGGTAAGTTAATTTTTCTTTAAGTTGTGGTAAGATTTTTCGAACCTGCGAGGCACCCAGAAGAATTACAGCAGGCGGGGCCAGGATTAATAAAAAATTTTTGGTGCTACTATCTGCCATGCCGTAGATCAGCCAATAGGTCAGCCCGGTGAGAAAAATGACCAATCCACCAGCAATTTCGGATAATCCATCCACATACCAATATTTTCTGGTATTTCGAATGATATTTTCAATATCTGTTTTTTCAATAGTCATGACCAACTCCTGAAAACAAGTTTGTAAAGAAAACCAGTTTGTAATGATTATATTACATTCAATTGATTTGTCAAGATGTATTTATGAATGCAATTGCTCAATGAATATACAAATCGGAATTCGAAAATCGAAACTTACTCGTTTTCCCCATTCCCATTGGTTGGACTACCAGATGTATCCGCATAGGCAATCATGATCGCAAACTGGCTGATCAGGTCGTAGGATTCTTCCAACTGGCCTTGCAGGGTTAACTGGGACGAGAATTCAGGTTCTCCCAGACGTTTTAGCAATGGTTGTGGAATGTTTGGCATCCGTACCTGGACATTCACCTGGGTCAGGTCCTCTTGAACTTCCCAGAAGCGCTCGAGTGTCTCAGGAAAGCGCGGTGCTTCGGGGGTGGTTGAGCGTGAAAGTGGTTCGGCATAATCGATCGAAAGGTCAGCTTCCGCACCTCGCCGTTGCCGCAACGCTTCCAGAATCTGATCCTGGGTGCGACCGCGCATACGGAAGATCAGGAAGGGATCCTCGTCAAAGCGATCACCGAGAATATAATACGTAGCAGCAACATGCTTACAAGGGGTGATTTTATCCGGGCAGGTACATTTGGTTTGTAAATCCAGAGAGTGTTCCGGGAACAAGCTGACGCCCGCCTGATTGAAAACAGCCTCAATATCATTAGGCATTTCACCCACCAGCAATTTCGCCATATAAATCGATTTCTCAGACAGAAGATCCAGTACTTTTTCCCATTGTTTGTTATTAAATGGAGTCAACTGAATAGTGACACGATAGGGTTTAGGACGTGATCCCTGCACACGTGCCAGCATACCACCTTTGATTTCTTCCAGTGAGACAATCTGTCCAATCCGGGCATAGTATTGACCACGCGACAGGCGCACCCCCTGCATCAAGCGTTCCAGGGCTTCCAGCCAGCGGCGTGCCCACCAATTTTTGGCAAACTCCCCACGTTGACTGCGGGTTTGAATGCCAGTTTGGGTCGGTAGTGGGTTCATGCCCCAGGGAGTATTGTTGTTGCGTGGGTTATTCTGGTTTCTTTGTCTATTATCCACACGCTGATTGTTTTTTGTTTCACCGTTATTGACTGCTGGGAATTGTTTTCCGTTTTGATTACTGTTTTGATTTTGCTGATTTTTTGGACTGCGTTGATTGGTCCTTCTCCGGCGTTTAGACGGATTGCGATTTTGGGAGCGATTTGACTTGGCCGTATTGGGGGATTTTTTATCTGTGTTTGAAGAATCTGCTTCTGGTTGCGAAACAGGGTTGTTATTATTTGAGGACCCTTTCAATTCTGATTTATTTTCTAATTCATCCATATCAGACTCCTAGTCCTGATAACGCAGGCGTACCAAATCTTGCAGTTCATCAGTGGAGAGATCGGTAATCCAGGCTTCGCCGGCGCCAATGACTGATTCCGCCAGACCTTTTTTGGATTCGATCATCTCATCGATTTTTTCTTCCAGGGTACCCACACACACAAATTTATGCACCTGGACGTTGCGATTCTGACCAATCCGAAAAGCACGGTCTGTAGCCTGGTCTTCCACTGCCGGATTCCACCAGCGATCGAAGTGGATGACATGGTTTGCCCGTGTGAGATTGAGTCCAATGCCACCTGCTTTCAGGGAGAGGATAAAGATCTGCGGTCCGTTTTCATCATCCATGAAGCGCTTGATCATCTGGTCACGCATTTTCACCGGTGTGTTGCCATACAAGAAAATGGTGGGTGTGTTCAAAGTGCTGGAGAGATAACTATTCAATATTTTACCCATTTCAGCGAATTGGGTAAAAATTAAAACCCGATCGCCAACAGCGACAATTTCTTCCAGCATCTCTACCAGGCGTTTCAGCTTGCCAGAACGGTTATGAATTTCCCGGGCGACCGGAACATGTCCATTGATCTTTTGCAGATATTGAACTGGATGGTTACAGATTTGTTTCAATTTTGTTAACATCGCCAGTACCAGACCATGACGTTCAATGCCTTCACTTTCGCTGATTTTCTTCATGACCTCATTGACATGATTCTGATACAAACTGGCTTGTTCTTCGGTGAGATTGCAATACGCTTTCACCTCAATCTTCTCTGGCAGATCATTGATCACGTTGGGATCAGTTTTGACACGCCGCAGAATGAATGGTGTAACCAATTCTTTGAGTTGATTTGTAATCTCCGGATCGTGGAAACGTTCAATCGGAATGGCAAATTCCCGGCGGAAGTGTTCGCGAGATCCCAAATAACCAGGATTAAGAAATTGCATGATTGACCATAATTCCATTAAACGGTTTTCCACCGGGGTACCGGTCAGAGCGAAGCGGAAGCTGGCTTTCAGGGCGCGAACGGCCTGTGTTTGTTTGGCGGCCGGATTTTTGATATTTTGGGCTTCATCCAGAATGACACCATGCCACTGAATGGATTGTAATTCTTCCAAATCCTGCCGGATTAATGGATAACTGGTGATGAATAATTCGGTTTCTTTTGCTCTTTGAAGTAATTCATGATTACGTAATCGGGTTGGACCCTGGTGTTTGTATATCTTTAAACCGGGTGCAAATTTACGGGTTTCCCGTTGCCAGTTGGTTACAACCGAAGTAGGACAAACCAGCAAAACCGGTCCTGGTAATTTTCCGGCATTGTTTTCTTTTTGATGTGCCAGCAGTGCCAGGGCTTGAATCGTTTTTCCCAGGCCCATATCATCTGCCAGAATAGCACCCAGCCCCCAGCGCTGGAAGAAGGAAAGCCATGAGAAACCATAGGTTTGATAAGGGCGTAACGTACCACGTAAGGTTTCGGGTTGTGGCAGGACAATCATCTTTTCGTGTCCGTCAAGACCATCCAGCCATTCCTGCACCCAGCCTTCCGCGTCCACACCATCAATCGGTAAGCCTTCTGCTCCCGTCTCACCGCCCAAAACGTATTGTGCTGCCTGAACCAGACCCATCTGACCGGCATGACCTTCTGTATCCCAAAAGCGTTTGGCTGCCTGAACCTGATCGCTATCCAATTGCACCCATTTGCCGTTTAATTGCACCAATGGTTCATTGAGCGAGGTTAAAGCGTCAAACTCTGCTCTCGAAAGACGGGTATCACCGAGAGAAAGCTCCCAGCGAAAATCCACCAGAGTATTAAGATTCAACCCACCTGCTTTAAATTGAAATTGCGATTGAGTGCTTGAAGGGGATAATTGTAAACGCACTCCCAAACGTGCTCCGGTGGTATCCCACCATTCTGGTGCGAGAATACCAAACCCCGCCTCATCCAGGAGCACAGCCGTATTGCGCAGGAATTGATAGGCTTCATGTGTATTAATTTTTACGTCGGTTGGGTAACGGTTTTGCAAGCTGTCCGCGATTGGTTCAAAATGGCGGGCTGTATATCCCAACCCCATTAAGAGCTTTTCCTGTGGTAATTCGCAGCGTTTCCCGTCCACAACCAATGCGGTTGTTCGTGTGTTCCAGATTTGATCAGCATTGATGAGGAGATTGGGATCGTCCCTCGATTGCAGGAGATAACGAATTTGCCAGTTGGAATCATCGAGCGATTCAACCTGTTCCACCGGGGAAATTAATTGAAAAGCGACCCGGAAATAATTGTCACCAGCCGCCTGGAGATTACGGATCCAGGCTCGTACACTGCTGTAAAGGGCAGTTGCCTGAACCGGAGAGATCTTGATGGTGGCATCCGGGCTGAACAGCGCTTTCACCCAGGCTTCAAAGGCTGATGGATTCTCAGGGATCAGACGGATTGCCTCAGAACTGCCACCCCAGGAGCGTGCCAGGGCATCACAAATGGTATTCAGGAAACTATCCAGCAGCGCACGGGCGGGTGGCAGTGATCCGGGATAAATCCGGTCTCCATGTAAAGATTCCGCCCGGCAAATCGGAGGCATTGCTTCCACCAGTTTTGCCATGCGTGGCCCATCATTTTTTCCATCCAGGACAGGCTGCCAGCGGGCGTGGAAGACGTCTTTAGTGGGGGTGATAGGAACCATTATGGGCATCATTTTCTGTTCTGACAGAATTTCCAAAGCCAGGCTGCTGACGTTTTGCCAATAAATGGCATCCTGACCGAGAATGAAGTCGCTGAAAGGGCTTTCCTCGGGTAAATTGATCAGAACGCTGAAAGCGGTGGCTGCCGGCAGGAATAAGCCATCAATACGCCAGGGTGCCAGAAATGGTTCCGTTTCGAGATCCAATTCCCACACATGTGTTAACACCGGGGAGGGGATAGGACCGGTGCGGGTGGAAGGCATATGCAAAGTGATCAGATTGGGTTTTGCACTCTCCAGGGGAGTTCCCAGACCTATGCGGTCCATGATCAGCTCAGGCATTAAAGCGTAAGGATGTTCTTCTGGTTTTGGAGATTCAGGGATTTCCCCATCCCAATAAGGTGGCGCCGGGCTTTCATCTGTTTCAGCCCAAAATAAGATGCCACCCTGGTCAGATGGTTTTCGTGGCGGTTGCCAGTGTGTGTGAATTACCCACATATGAGAAAAGATATCCAGTACCCTTGAGTAGGGTTGCTCGTCTTAAATACCATAGATGCCCCTAAAAACCTCTCATTATTTTATTAGAATAACTTATATCTGCATTAACCATCAATGTGAAAAAACCTTAAAGCCTGTAGTTGCGCTACCTGCCAATAATCTAAAGAAAAAAATTAAAAGTTGAAATTGCTGTCGATATTTATGATAATGAAGTTCCTTTTAATCCCCGCAGTTTCATTTTTGGTTATTCCAACCAATTCAGGGGATTTATAACCCTAAAATTGCTTGTCTTCTGAAGGAGAAATTGATTGTGCCCAGGAAATGGGAGCCTGAACACCTGTTTTCAGATAACCTTTAAGATAAACTGCAATTCAGCCATGCTGATGGTTAATTCTACCATGGTTTTATTTTTGTCAAGAGATCAGACGCGTGTATAGTGGCCAAATACATGATATTCATTGCGATGTGGCGTGGTACCAGCGTTACAGAAGAGGTCTACGCAGGTATGGGCTATTTTCTGCTCATGAGCAATGTTGTAGGCTTCTTCACTCTCCCAGGTTGTGATGATTTCCCACCGTTTAGGCTCAGCCTGACACTGGATCAGCATCGAAGACAAAATCCCTTTGCTAGCAGATCGAATGGCGCGTTCGTATGATTTTTCCAGCGTACGCCAATTTTCTTCGGCAACACGGCCTGACAAAATTGTAACGAACATATCACTCCCTTCACTAAAGCAATCTCAAAATCGAGATGAGAGATCCTACCTATATAATACACTGTTAGGGATTGGTTTTAAAGTATCAATTTTTCTATTCTATTTTTCCGCTAATAATTACCTGTTTTACTTCTGCAATGGCTTTGGTGATCTCGATGTCCCGTGGGCAGGCTTCGGTGCAGTTGAAGACGGTGCGACAACGCCAGACACCATTTGATTCGTTCAGCACTTCCAGTCTTTCAGAGGCAGCCGTATCGCGGCTATCGAATATGAAACGATGTGCATTGACGATGGCTGCTGGCCCAACGTATTTTCCATTTGCCCAGAAGGAAGGGCAGGACGTGGTACAGGCAGCGCACAGGATGCACTTGGTTGTGTCATCAAAGCGCTCGCGTTGTGCGGGAGTTTGCAAGCGTTCTTTCCCATCTTCCGGGATGGGATCATCATTGACGAAATAAGGCATCACTGATCTGAAATGTTCAAAGAAGGGTTCCATATCGACGATCAGATCCCGCAGGACTTTGAGCCCTAACAGTGGTTCGATGGTAATTTGTGAGCTGTTTAAGTCCTTAACCAACACTTTGCAAGCCAGCATATTGCGACCATTAATGCGCATTGCATCTGATCCACAGACACCATGGGCACAGGAACGCCGGTACCCCAACCCGGGATCTGAATCGGCCCGAACCTGTTCAAGGACATCCAGAACTCGTTCGTTCGGATCAACCTCCATCTCATAGGTATCGTAATGCGGTTTTTTGCCCGTATGGGGAAGATAGCGAAAGACTTTCAATTTGATCTGCATAAGGTACTCCTTAAGGTCTCTTTGGGGCGCTTTTTATCTTCAAGCAAACCAACTAGTATTTCCGTTCTTGTGGCTCAAAGTGGGTGACGCTGACGGGTTTGTACCCCAGGCGTACCCGCTCTTTATCCAGCCAGGCTAAAGTATGTTTCATCCATTCCTGATCGTTGCGTTTGGGGTAATCTTCACGGGCATGTGCACCACGGCTTTCTTTGCGAGCCAGCGCGGATTCGGCGGTGACAAGTGCCAGATCAAGCATGTTGCCCAACTCCCAGGTGTTGAGCAGCTCCATATTGTAGATCGAACTGGCATCCTGCGTGCGAACTTCTTTAAAACGCTGGCGCAATTCCTTGATCTTTTCCACCGCTTCAGCCAGCCCTTCCTCAGTACGGAAAACACCTACATGATCCATCATCACCGAGCGCATTTCCTGTCCGATCTGTGCTGGATTCTCCTTCCCGCTGCCATTGCGCAAACCTTCGATTTGCTCCAGCGTGAAGCTGGTCACATCTTCTGGTAGTGGTTGGAGATCAATCCCATGGGCATAGTTGGCAGCCTTTATCCCGGCTTGTTTACCAAAAACCACCAGATCGACCAGGGAATTGGTACCGAGTCGGTTCGCGCCATGCACAGAGACACAGGCACATTCACCGGCGGCATACAAGCCTGGCAGGATGGTGCCGTATTCATCCACCACGACTTCCCCATATTTGTTGGTCGGAATGCCCCCCATGGCGTAATGGGCGGTTGGTTGCACCGGCATGGGATCCTTAACCGGGTCAACACCCAGATATGTGCGGCAGAAATCGGTGATATCGGGAATTTTGCGGGTAATTTCGTCTGCTGTCACCCGGTAGGGTGTGCCATCCGGGCGGGTACGGCCATCCTGAGCAGCGAATTTATTAATGACATCCGGACGGGCATCCAGGTGCACGAAATTCTTACCATTGATGCCATTCCCGGCTTTGACTTCCAGGTAAATTGCCCGGCTGACGACATCCCGGGAGGCCAGGTCTTTGATATTGGGGGCATAGCGTTCCATAAAGCGTTCGCCTTTGCCATTGATGAGAACACCCCCTTCGCCACGCACCGCTTCGGTGATCAATATGCCCAGTTTGATGATACCGGTAGGATGGAATTGAAAAAATTCCATATCCTGCAGGGGGATGCCTCGACGCGCCAGAACGGCAGCGCCATCGCCGGTGTAGGCATAGGCATTCGATGTAATTTCCCAGATACGGCCATGCCCACCGGTCGCAAAAATCACTGCTTTGGCGTGAAAGATATGCAGTTCACCGGTAGCCAGCTCTAAAGCCACAAATCCTGCCACTTTGCCTTCCTGCAAAATCAGATCCAACACATGAAATTCATTATAGAATTCAGTCTCATTTTTCACGCATTGTTGAAATAGTGTCTGCAAAATCATATGACCGGTGCGATCAGCAGCATAACAGGAACGCCGCACTGATTTACCAGTCTGGTTATTGGTATGTCCCCCAAAGGGTCGTTGTGCAATCCGTCCTTCAGGGGTGCGTGAAAATGGTAATCCGAATCGTTCCAGTTCGTAAACAGCCTGGACAGCCTGTTCACACATGAATTCAATGGCATCCTGATCACCCAGGTAGTCGCTACCTTTCACAGTGTCATAAGCATGCCATTCCCAACGATCTTCTTCCAAATTACCAAGGGCGGCACCAATCCCCCCTTGTGCAGCACCGGTGTGAGAACGGATTGGATAAAGTTTGCTGACAACCGCTGTTTTTGCATTTTGAGAAGCATATAAGGCAGCCATCAACCCAGCTCCACCGCCGCCAACAATTACTACATCGTATGAATGTGTTTGAGTCATAAACCCTCCTCAGGAGATGGGGCGAACGCCGCCAATCAATGCGATGGCACCAATCGCGGTAATCAGCAGGTAGAACAATAACAATGTTGTTTGCATGATTTTTCTTCCCTTGTCTGAGAGAATGTAATCATTGAGTACCTGCCGGATACCATTGACACCGTGAGCAAAGGCAAACGCCAGAAGAAGAGCATCATAGATGCGCCAACCCAGGCTAGCCCAGCGTAACGCTACATAATCCAGATCGATACGATGAACCCCGACGATCACATCCTGTAGAATTAAGTGTCCAAAGACCAATGGGATCAATAAAACCGCGCTGTAGCGCATGAACATCCAGGCTTTTGTATCAAAATTAGGTTTTGGCCTGGATATTGTTCTTGTATTTGTGGTCATCATATCCTCCTATCCCCCAAACCAGCCGAAATTGTGGCGCAGCATGTTATACAACATAATGCTGGATGCTGGAACCCACATCAACAACGTGATTAATAAAGTAATTTTGGTAGAAAACCGTTCTTTGGGGATACTCCACAATCTGGGAGCAATCAGATCAAAAAACGCTACCCGGAGACCATTGACCCCATGGAATAAGACGCTGAAGACCAGAGCAACCTCTGCAATACCAAAAATTGTAGACCGATATAGATTGATGGCATGTTGATACAAATCCGGGAAAAAATAGACAAATGAAGTATCCAGAATGTGGATGGTCAGAAAAAGTGCGGTTCCCAGACCGGTGATGCGATGCAACAGGAAACTGTAATGCCCTTCCCTTCCGCGGTAACTGGCGTATCCAGTCAGCGTGGTTTTAATATTAGACATTTTTGACCTCCTTTAGTGATTAGGACTATTTTATTTTAGCAATGTTGATGGAAAAATGAAACCATTTAACCGCCTGGATTTTCTTTGATTTTCTGATTTTGAGTAAGGACCTGTAAGGTATAATAATCGTGCAAGGTAGTGGGGTTTCCTTGTGATTCAATAAAAAATGGAGATGAGGAATGATGATCAAAAACAGCCAATTTTCACAAGGGGTTAAATTTGTTCTGTTCTTTTCCGTTTTATTTTTGTGGATGAGCGCGTGTTCTCCTACAGTAACTGAAAAAAAGGTTGTTAAATTTGCAGTATTACCAATTCTCGACTCATTGCCGATGTATGTTGCTCAGCAGGAAGGCTTATTCGAAAAACATAATCTGGAGGTGGAACTGGTACCGGTCAGTTCCGGTCCGGAACGCGATCAATTAATCGCTGCTAATCAAATTGATGGGATGATTAATGAAGTCCTGACCACCATTCTCAATAATCGTACCAGCAAAAATGTCGTCATTGTACGCTTTGCACGCGCTGCTTCTGTTAATACACCTTTATTTAGCATAGTGGCTTCCGCCCAGAGTGGTATTACCAGTGTTGATCAGCTAAAAGGCGTTCCGATCGGTATATCGGAAGGGACGGTGATTGCCTATCTGACTGACCGCATATTACAGATGGAAGGGTTTGCACAGGATGAAATTGTGACGATTGCTGTTCCCAAAATTCCTGATCGGGTCACCTTGATCAGCAATGGAGAATTAGATGCGGGCACCATGCCAGAGCCGGTCGCTTCGCTCCTGGCTTTACAAGGGGCGACTGTGGTATTGGCAGATAATCAATACCCCGAATACAGTTATAGCACCATTGCGTTTCGAAATGCTTATGTAGAAAACGATCCGGATGGGGTTAAGGCGTTCCTGGCTGCCATCGAAGAAGCAGTTGTGCTGATCAATGCTGACCCAGCCAGATGGGAACCCACTCTGGTGGAGAATAATATACTGCCTGCACCGTTACAGGGAAATTTCCAGGTGCCTACATTTATCACTGCGGGTGTGCCCAGTATGGAACAATATGCAGATGTGATGGACTGGGCTCAGGAAAAAGGTCTGGTTTCAGCGTATGTACCCTATGAGCAATGCATCAGTCCTGATTTTCTGCCGTAGCCAATGATCAAAATGAAAAGATGATAAAAGTCCAGAATCTCAATTTTGAATATGCCCCCCAACAACCTGTGTTTCAGGATTTTAATTGGTCTGTGAGTAAGGGAGAAGCCTGGACAATCCTGGGGCCTTCTGGTTGTGGGAAGAGCACGCTTTTATATCTGATCGCTGGGCTGCGGCAGGTTACTTCAGGAGAGATACTGGTCGATGATAGCTTGCTATTAAGGCCACGTCCGCAAAGTGGGTTGATTATCCAGGATTATGGGTTATTACCCTGGGCAACTGTGCGCGATAATGTTTCCCTCGGGCTGGAAATTAGACGTTTTTATGGCCCGGATGGTAAACATGCGCCATTGGATACTCAGGTAAACGAGACAGATGTGACGTTCTGGCTGGAGCAGTTGGGATTGAAAGAACAGGCTCAAAAATTTCCGGGGCAAATTTCCGGTGGACAACGCCAACGCTGTGCGATTGCCCGCACGCTGGTATTAAAACCGGATCTCTTATTAATGGATGAACCATTTTCTTCGCTGGATGCCCCCACGCGGGAAAGTTTACAAAATTTGATGATCGACTTATGGCAGCAACATCAGTTGACCATGATTACCGTCACGCATCTGATAGAAGAAGCAGCCATTCTGGGTCAAAAAATTCTGTTGTTAAATGATCCACCTAACCTGGCAGCTCATGTCATCCATAATCCCAGCTTTGGAAGACCAGAAGTTCGTTCTGACCCGGACTATTTGCAACTATGTCAAAGATTAAGGGAGCAGATGTCAAAATAATGCGTGCAAAAGCGGTGTTTTTGGCGTTGGTTATGTTGCTCTTGCTCTGGCAGTTGCTGGCATGGATTGTAAATCTGGCGATTTTGCCCTCCCCGTGGGAAGTTGGGCAAGCACTGATTCGCGAACTGGGACGTGATTTGCCGGGTCATTTTCTGGCAAGCTTCTGGCGGGTTTTTGCCAGCACCTTACTGGCGATTGTGTTTGCGTCGCCTTTGGGGTTGATGTTAGGACAATCCAAACCGTTGAACCGTTTTTTTGCCCCATTGATCTATTTGCTTTACCCCATCCCTAAAGTGGTTTTACTGCCGATTGTGGTGTTGTTTTTAGGGATCGGGGACGTATCAAAGATTTTCATGATTTTTTTGATCTTGTTCTTTCAGATCCTGGTGCTGGTCAGAGATCAGGCTGCCGCATTACGCCCTGAATTGATTCAGAGTGTTCGCAGCCTGGGGGCGGGACGCAGAGCACTGTTTCGCTATGTGTATTTGCCGGCCAGCATTCCAGCGATCCTGACCGCACTGCGTCAATCGGTTGGGACGGCTGTTGCTGTTCTGTACGTGGCTGAATTATTTGCCACACAGAAAGGGTTAGGATACTACATTTACCTGAAAGGCTCCAACCTGTTCGATTATCCGGCTATGTATGCCGGGGTGGTAGCCATGAGTGTACTGGGGTTTGGGTTATATTTTGTGGTTGATTGGCTGGAGCGAAAACTTTCTCCATGGCAGTTTTCAAAATAACCTGAGAACATTACCACGAAAATTGAAAGGCAGAAAAATGCCGTTAAAGCGTTGTGAACGAGTGTTCGAATGGTGAATCTCCATCTGATAGGACAATCATTCCTATAAGTCTTTGTATAAATCAATCTGGTTTGTTATGATAAAAAAGAATGTTGATTTATCTCTTCATTCGAAATAAATGTTGATTGTTTTCGTTAATGAAAGTAGGAATAAGTTTCGATGAATGGTATTTTAATCCACACTGATTTGGGGGATTACATCATCTGCCAACCAGGTTCCGGTCTGATTTCAACTGAACAGGATATTCTAGATTTATTGGCGGTTGGATGGGAGCTGGAGCAAAATCGTGTGATCATTCATAGCACGGATCTTCATCCGGATTTTTTTAATCTGAAAACTGGCTTGTTAGGTAATATCTTCTTGAAATTATCGAATTATCGTGTGAAGACAGCCTTTATTATCGAAATGGAAAAGATTGACAGTGAACGTTTTCATGAATTGATTTACGAACACAAGCGCAGTCGCGAGATCCGCTTCTTTGAAGACCTGCCCAGCGCCGAAGATTGGCTTTTCCAGGATTAAGGGAGACTAAGATGAAACCGATTTATCTGGATTACAATGCAACCACTCCGATTGCGAAAGAAGTAGCAGATGCCATGCTGCCTTATCTTTATGATCATTTTGGAAATCCTTCCAGCGGTCATTTATTTGGAGTGCAGGCAAAACTGGCGATTGACCTGGCTCGCAGGCAGGTGGCAGAACTGATTGGTGCCCAACCGGCGGAGATCATTTTTACCAGCGGTGGAACAGAAGCCAATAATCATGCCATTCGCGGTTATTGTGAGCAACATCAGGAAAAAGGCAGGCACATTATTACTTCAGCGGTGGAGCACCCGGCAGTATTGGAAGTATGCCGGTATCTTGTAAAAAAAGGATATGCGTTAACAATATTGGATGTTGATGAGTATGGGCTGGTCAATCCTTCCGATTTGAAAGCCGCCATTCGGCCGGATACTATTCTAATCAGCATCATGCATGCCAACAATGAAGTGGGCAGCCTTCAACCACTGAAAGAATTGACTGCGATCGCAAAGTCATCCGGCATTGCTTTCCATACCGATGCAGCCCAATCGACGGGGAAAATTCCGGTGAACGTGAAGGACCTGGATGTGGATATGCTTTCGATCGCCGGGCATAAGCTCTATGCCCCGAAGGGAGTGGGAGCGCTATATGTGCGCAGTGGAATAGAACTGAACAAGCTGATGTACGGGGCTGGTCATGAAAATGGTCGACGTCCCGGCACTGAGAACATTCTGGAGATCGTGGGGTTGGGAAAAGCCTGTGCTATCGCTGCCCGTGATCTGGCCAGTAACCAGAAGCATCTCATGACAATGCGCGACTTTTTGCACAGCGAGTTGGTTAAGGCTTTAGGATCAGAGCGCATACATTTAAATGGACATCCAATCCACCGTTTACCGAATACGCTCAGCCTGGGTATCCGTGGGGTTGAGGCACATCAATTGTTAAATCAGATCAACACGCAGGTAGCTATTTCGGCTGGTTCAGCCTGTCATGCAGACTCGCTGTCGATTTCAGGGGTGCTCCAGGCGATGCAGGTTCCAGATGAATGGGCGCGGGGGACATTGCGGATTTCTGTCGGGCGTGAAACGACTCGGGAAGAAATAAAAGCTGCTGTTTCAATCATCACCACTGCGATTACCGGAAAATAGCCTGATTTGACGATTCCCTTGACAAATTAATCATTTTGTATAAAATTAAATCGATAGTTATCGAATTGAATCTATACGGATAAATCTATATGAATGATGATGAGAAGATTCAGGAGCTTTTAAATTTCTTCAAAGCCCTGGCGGACCCCAATCGGTTGAAAATTATTGGCTTACTCGCCCGACAGGATCTGTCAGTCGAGCAGATGGCGGAGATGTTGTCTTTGGCATCTTCAACGGTCTCCCACCACCTGTCGCGGTTAAACAAAGCAGGCCTGGTATCAGCCCGGGCTGAAGGTTATTACAACATATACCAACTTAATGCAGGTAAGCTTGCCTCGTTATCGAAAGAATTATTGACACCTGAACAGCTGCCTACATTTGTAAAGGAGATTGACATGGACGCATATGATCAAAAAGTAGTCAAGAATTTTACCAATCCGGATGGAACGTTAAAAGCGATTCCGGGTCAGATGAAGAAACTGACGGCCATTTTAAAATACATCTTGCCGGAATTTGAAGCCGATCGAAAATACCCAGAAAAAGAAGTGAATCAAATACTGGAACGTTATCACGAGGATTATGCTCAATTACGACGGGACTTGATTGACACTGGGTTGATGAAAAGAGAAAACGGAATTTACTGGAAAGTGGAGCAACCGGTATAAATACACGAACACTGCAACGCGCATATTCAAGACACAATGCACAAAAACCTGGTGTCCACGCCCTCTTTGCATGGCAGCAATAAAGTGTTCCAGGTCGGATGGTTGAGGCTGCTCCCAAACGACAGGAATATGGATATACTTCATTTTGAGAGCAGTGACAATCGCCTGTTCATCTGGAATAGCTCCCGGTGATTGATCCTGTGTCAGATTGATGACGACTTCGTAACCATGGTTAGCGATTAATTAAATTTGATCAGCGGCAGGCATCCCGGCAGTCCCCAACCAGGGGTAGATCTGCAAAAAATTGGTTATGGCAGTGAGGTTGACCAGACGTTTTACCCGGAAAGGATTTGCTCTATCTTTTGAATGATTTCATTGGATAAGGCTGGCTGCAATGCTCCACTGACGATTTCCTCGATTTGAGCAGGTCGCGAAGCACCGATTAAAGCGGAGGTAATCACCCGGTTGCGTAAGGTCCATTTGACTGCCAGTTGGGCAAGACTCAAATTGA